>CAUOZE010000122.1:0-2509 GCA_963508915.1 uncultured Deefgea sp. | reverse complement strand
TGAGAGTGGACACATTACGAAGGGAGTCAGTTAGGGTGCTTAATCATATAGTAATTAATAATCAAAGAGTTATGTTTGTTTCTGCATCATGCCGGATGGAGATTGAAAAAACAAGCAGCGCTTAAGTTGATACGATTGCAAGCAACACGGCCAATATTCGAAACATAGATAAACCTTAGTATCTGGGGTATTTCACGCTAGCCATTAATAAAAATAGCTTGGCGCGCTATACGTTCGATGATTGTAGCGTAGTCATTTCCACCAAAATATTATGATGAGCGTCCGACATCCACATTTGGCCGTCTTGAATCGTGCACTGAATTTGCATTGTGCGTTCGGTCATTTTGGTTAACTCGCTCAGCGTATCCGCCGGAATGCTGACCACATTCAAATGCTCAAAACGTGTGAGTTGGTTTTTGATGCCATCCCACCAAATGTCCACCACACGGCCGCCGTAGGCGTAGACCCACACTTCATTGGCGCGGCCGCAGCCTTTTTTGATGCGTTTTTCATCGGGCAAACCCAATTCAAGCCACAATTCAATCGCGCCCGTTAAGTCTTTTTGCCACACATCGGGCTCGTCATCGGCCGATAAGCCACGTGTGAGTTCGAGCGATTCGCTGGCGTGACGCGCAAAAGCGACCAAACGCAGCATCATGCGTTCGTCGGTTTCCGACGGATGCCGTGCAATTGTCAAATGGTGGCTTTGGTAATAGCCCCTATCCATATCGGTGATATTGAGTTCGGCTTTAAAAACCGTTGATTTAAGCGCCATGAGCTGTGATTCCTAATGAAGCCGACAGTGTAACGGAAAGCGCCAAAGCTGTAAGCGATGTGCATCGGCATGAGAGATGCTGTCGCGCTAATGCACAGGCCTGATCTGCATAAATTTATCCATCAGACGTGCTAGCATCAGCCAATCCAACTTTCCTCGCCGATCTATGACGACCATCGCCCTACTCAATAGCGCCAACGATCTTAGCCACGACGATTGGTCGCTACTACAGCGTGGCCATGATCCGTTTTTGAGTCGGGAATTCTTGGGTTTGGCCGAAAGCACCGGTGCCGCCAGCCCTGATTTGGCATGGCAGCCGGTGCATTTGCTGCTGCAAGATGACAACGAGCGCCCACGAGCCTTATTGCCACTGTATTTGCGCCAACATTCCTTTGGTGATTTTTCGCGCGATTGGCAATGGGAGCAAGCATGGCAGGCGGCGGGATTGGCGTATTACCCCAAGCTAGTTTCGGCGATTCCGTTCACCCCTTCACCGGGGCCGCGCGGTGTGTTGGCACAAGGGCAAGATGAATCGACGCGCAGTGAACTGATTGCGGCAGCGATTCATGTGGCGCAAGAGCTAAAAGTCTCATCGTGGCAGTGCTTATTTGTGCAAGAAGCCGACCGCGCCGCGCTGAGCGAAGCTGGATTGCTGATGTGCAGCGGCGTGCAATTTCATTGGAAAAATCAGAATTACACCGATTTTGATGACTTTTTGACGACGTTTACCGCAATGAAGCGCAAAAAACTCAAGCGCGAACGCCGCTCGGTCAGTGATGCTGGGCTGCGCCTAGCGACTTTGCACGGCGATGAAATCGACGCCGCCAGCTGGCAAGCAATTTACCGTCAATATCAGGATACCTTCCGCCGCTACGGCAATCATCCTGCATTTTCGCTGGAATTTTTCCAAAGCCTCGCCGCAGAAATCGGCCGCGCGATGGTGGTGTTTGTCGCCTACCAAGGTGATGATTTAGTGGCATCGGCGATTTGTTATCGCAGCGATACCGCGCTGTTTGGTCGGCATTGGGGCGCGGATTTAGAATGCCCCGGCCTGCATTTTGAACTGTGCTATTACCAAGGCATCGCCTACGCCATTGAGCATGGTTTGCAGACGTTTGAGCCCGGCGCGCAGGGCGAACACAAGCTAGCGCGTGGCTTTGAGCCGATTACGACGTGGACCAGTTATTGGATTGCCGACCCACGCATGCGGCAGAGCGTCGCCCAATTCATCGCCCGCGAAGCGGCCGCCACCGAAAACTATCAACAAGAAATGGCGACGCATTTACCATTTCGGCTAGAAAGTTTAAATTTACCTTAAGAATTTATTCAAACAAGGCCGATTCATAAATAGGGTTTAGTTATTCCAAAGGGGATGTGCCTGCCAATTTTCGGGCATACCCATAGCGATTCGCCAACGAGGAAATGCTGAAATTGGCTCAATTAAAGTACGTATATCTTGAGTCCAAGTATTGTCAGCGCCTCCTATTGTAAACATTAGGTGGCGTAATATTAACAGTACATAAAAAATACGATCATTTCGGGGGGTTAAAGGCAATCCTATCAACTTAAGCCTTCAGACCGTTGCTTTGTAAGTAATGTAATCGTGAGGTTTGGGGTGATTGGTGCGTTCTTTCCTCGCTCTGGGATTAAAATTGATCAACGATTTCCTGATCTCAGTCAGCGCAAGCTTCAGACGTTTTAACGCGCTCGGTTTGCCCAACAATATCCCGGGTA
>CAUOZE010000121.1:0-2796 GCA_963508915.1 uncultured Deefgea sp. | reverse complement strand
ATTTGAAAAACCTGTTTGGCAAGATCAAGGCCAATGCGCATAATCTTCATGGTGGACTCCTTTTGCTGTGTGACTGTTGGTTGACACTTCCAGTCTGGCACATCGATGCCGTATCAGGAGGGAGGAGTCCATCCCATTGTCATGCTGAGCGCTGCCAGTGAAATTGCGAAGGTGATTTTTGCGGTTTTTGGAAAGTGCATAGCCAGCCTTCATCAGTTTGTAGTTAGATGACCTTATCATCGCAAGCTGTAAGGAAAATGGCAAGCATCTACTGCATTTCGGACAAAATTGCGGCTGTAAAATAGAATCTTGCTATGGACTAGATGAATTCTCTTGATTTGACAGGCCGCGCCCCGATGTTTAAGGTGCAGCTAACTTTTTAACCCATCCTTCTTTGGAGCAAACATGTCTGTACTCGTTGCTAAGCAAGCCCCTGATTTTACTGCCGCAGCTGTTCTTGGTACTGGTGAGATCGTTGATAGCTACAATTTGAAAGCAGCAACTGCTGGCAAATATGCAGTGATTTTCTTCTACCCACTCGACTTCACATTCGTTTGCCCATCAGAGTTGATCGCTTTTGATCATCGTTTGGAAGAGTTTAAAAAACGCAATGTTGAAGTAATCGGTGTATCAATCGACAGCCAATTTACCCACGCAGCATGGCGCAACACCCCAGTTGAAAAAGGTGGTATCGGCCAAGTTGGTTACACCCTCGTTGCCGACATCAAGCACGACATCTGCAAAGCCTACGATGTTCAATTAGAAGAAGGCGTTGCATTGCGCGGTTCATTCTTGATCGACAAAGCAGGCGTGGTACAACACCAAGTGGTGAATAACTTGCCATTGGGTCGTGACATCGACGAAATGTTGCGCGTGGTTGATGCTTTGCAATTTACCGAAGAGCACGGTGAAGTTTGCCCAGCAGGCTGGAACAAAGGCAAAAAAGGCATGACTGCTTCTGCTGATGGTGTTGCAAGCTACTTGGCTGATAACGCAGCTTCTTTGTAATTTGAATTAGCTTAGATTGTGAGTTAAAAGCCCTGCATTGAACGCGGGGCTTTTTTGTATTTAATGCATTTATAATCGCTGCATCGTTGATGAAGAGTCCACCATGTCCCAACACGTCATTGCCCCGCCGCAAGCTGGCACTAGCCCACAAACTTGGTATAGCGCCTTGGCCAGCCAAGAAGGCTTTATTAGCGACCAATCTCAAGCAGCGGCGATCGCCCAGCTCGAAATTTTATGGCAGCAATTGGTCGTGTTTAAGCAAAAGCGCAATCGCCTGTTTGGTAAATCGCTGCTACCGATGCCTGATTTGCCCCGTGGCCTGTATTTTTGGGGCGGAGTAGGGCGTGGCAAGAGTTTTTTGATGGACGCGTTTTACGCGGGCTTGCCGTTTAAACGCAAAAAACGCCTGCACTTTCACCACTTTATGCAGCAAATTCACAAAGATTTGCGTGCGCAGCAAGGGCAGAACGATCCGCTGGGCAAAGTCGCCGATCAATGGGCTAAAGCCGTTCGCGTGCTGTGTTTTGACGAGTTTCATGTGTCCGACATCGCCGATGCAATGATATTAGGGCGTCTGATGGAGCAGTTGTTTGATCGTGGCGTGGTGCTCGTGACCACCTCCAACTACCCACCGGATGGCTTGTACCCGAATGGACTGCATCGTGCGAGTTTCTTGCCGACTATTGCATTGCTAAAAGAAAAGCTTGATGTGATGAATGTCGATGGTGGGCAAGACTTCCGCCTGCGTACACTCACCGCTGCGCGCACCTACTTGTACCCGAATAACACCGAGAATGAGCAAGAACTGAACGAGCTATTTGCCAAAATGGCGACGGCGCACGATGAAAGCACCAATATTGAGGTTGAAGGCCGCAAACTCAAAGCGCGGCGCTGCGCTGGTGGCGCGATCTGGTTTGATTTTGCCGTGCTGTGCGGCGATGGTCGCGGCCAAGCCGATTATTTGGCCCTGTCGCAGGAATATCACACGGTATTTTTATCGGGCTTGCCAAAGCTCAGCGCCGAACAAAGTAATCTAGCACGCCGCTTTACGTGGCTGGTCGACGTATTTTACGACAACCGCGTCAAGCTCATCATCGCTGCTGATGTGCCAGTGGAAGAAGTCTACGTCGCGGGTTTGCAAGCCAGCGAATTCTTCCGCACCGCCAGTCGTTTGTCGGAGATGCAATCCAAAGAATACCTCGCACTCGCGCATCAAACGCTGGAGCAACAGACGGCGGGTGTGGTGGAGACTTGATAATTGGGTATGGTTGTGTGGATATTAAGGGTTGGTTGTTGCGTAATTAAAATCAATTTATTGAGTGATTTTTAAAATGAA
The DNA here is from genome assembly GCA_963508915.1 of uncultured Deefgea sp. Taxonomy (GTDB): domain Bacteria; phylum Pseudomonadota; class Gammaproteobacteria; order Burkholderiales; family Chitinibacteraceae; genus Deefgea. Next base: position 452 of record CAUOZE010000121.1, on the reverse strand, counting down.
ATTTAGGTCAATTGTCTCTTCTCTTAATTTAAATGTGTCCAATTACAGTGTAAACCGTTGTCCCGATCAATATGTTGGCACAGTTTCTAAGCTGATGGGCATCCGAAGACCCGCTATGGCGAGACTAAAAATACCAGGTGTGTTGCTCATTTTAGAATCACCTCATATAGACGAGTTTAAAGGTGAGCTTGGTCGGGCTAAAGGAAAGACGGGTAAAAATATTAAACAATATTTTAACACTGTTGATGGTCTTAAAAGAATTAATGGAATACGGCCTGTTGTGCTCATTAATGCAATTCAATACCAGTGCTCACTCAATCCTATCAACTTAAGCCTTCAGACCGTTGCTTTGTAAGCAATGTAATCGTGAGGTTTGGGGTGATTGGTGCGTTCTTTCCTCGCTCTGGGATTAAAATTGATCAACGATTTCCTGATCTCAGTCAGCGCAAGCT
>CAUOZE010000120.1:0-3008 GCA_963508915.1 uncultured Deefgea sp. | reverse complement strand
TGAGAGTGGACACATTACGAAGGGAGTCAGTTAGGGTGCTTAATCATATAGTAATTAATAATCAAAGAGTTATGTTTGTTTCTGCATCATGCCGGATGGAGATTGAAAAAACAAGCAGCGCTTAAGTTGATACGATTGGTCATTGACCCACTCGCAAAGGAAAGATCATTTTCTTTCCTAGTCAGCAACGCTGGAATCACAATGATTGCAATTGGAATCAGCAAAAACATACAAAAGATAAAAAGACCAACCCACATAAATGAACCTCATCCAATGATAAAAACTACTTCAACCCCGCCCCACGCACTTCAAATTTGATACTCGCCAGCACTTTCCCTGCTGCGTCGCGCATTTCCAGTCGATAACGTCCCGGCCATGGAAACCAAGAGATTTGTTCACCTTGGCCGATGCGTTTTTTGTTCAGCCACCAAATCGCTTGCTTTGTACCTGCGGCATGAAAGACGATGCGCTGATTGTTCGGAGGAATATCGGGATCGAGTGCATAAATTGCGCCGTCAATCGGCGCGGTAATCGCAATCGGTTGAGCGTGACTCGCAGCGTAAATTTGATCACGCCCTGTTCCTGCCAAAAACAGCTCGCGGCGCGGGGCTTCTAGATTTTTCTCAAATTGAATTTGGCGCACTTCAACACCCGCAATCAGCGGCGGGCTAAGGGATGGCACGCCTTCGTGCAGGCGATTCATCATCGCTTGCCAGACTGGTGCTGCACCATGCATGCCCGACACATCCCACATCGGCGCACCGCTGGCGTTGCCGACCCACACGCCGACCGTATATTTGCGGCTAAAACCAATCGTCCAATTATCCCGCATGTCTTTACTGGTGCCGGTTTTCACCGCGCTCCAATAGCGCGTCGCGAGCACGTTTTCCAAGCCAAACGTCGTCGCGCGCGCATTACGATCTGACAATATATCGCTAATAACAAAGCTACTCGCCCTATCGATGACCTGCTTGGTATTGCTTGCTGGCGCATTATGAATATTGCGTACAGGGCTATACATCCCTAAATTTCCCAAGGCACGATAAGCGTTCGTTAATTCCAGCAAACGCACATCCGCACCACCGAGCGCCAAACTGAAACCATAATAATCACCGTCTTGATTCAGACTACTCAGCCCCAGTGCATACAACTGATCGCGAAACGCACGCGGTGTGACCATTTGAATCGTTCTGACTGCGGGAATATTGAGCGACGAGCCCAATGCAGTACGCACTGAAACGGGCCCTTTATAGCTGCTATCGTAATTTTGCGGATTGTAGAGCCCCGCGCCGGTATTGAGATTGAGCGGGCTGTCGTCGAGCAGCGATGCAGCGGTCAGCCATTTACCCGCAATCGCCTGCTGATACAAAAACGGTTTCAACGTCGAACCGGCTTGCCGCAAAGCCAGTACGCCATCGACCTCGCCCGCGCGCGACCAATCGCCACTTGAGCCCACCCACGCCAGCACATCGCCGCTGGCATTATCCAGCACCAGCAATGCGCCATCTTCGACATTGCGATTACTGAGTTCACCCACGGTACGGCGTAATACTTGGGTAGCAAAGCGCTGCAAATTGGCATCCAGCGTCGTTCTGATCTGGCTACCCGCCGCTTGCGGCGATTGCGCCAATAATTGCCGCGCAAAATGCGGCGCAAGCTGCTCATTGGCGGAATAGCGTGGCGAGGTTTGTGCCAGCGCGACGGCGGTTTCACCCGCTAAACCGCGGCAATCGCCCGCTTTCAGCGCAGTCACAATCCCGCAAGCGCGCTCAGCCACTTTCGCCACTGGTGCATTCGGCGCGCGCAACAAAGCCACGGCAATCGCCGACTCACGGGCATCCAGACCGCGAGGGGCTTTACCAAACATCGTCGCCGCTAATGCAGAAAGCCCGACGATTTCACCGCGAAAACTAACTAAATTGAGATAACTTTCGAGAATTTGTGGCTTAGTCCAACTGCGTTCTAACCAAGTCGCCGAAACCGTTTGCCCTGTTTTTTGCCACACCGAGCGCCCCGCGTTACCACGGCGCAAGTCTTCATCGAGCAAGCCAACCAACTGCATCGTCAACGTCGACGCACCACGTGTTTTACTACTAACCGCATTACCCCAACCAGCCGCCACTACTGCCGCCCAATCCACACCGCTGTGCTGGTAAAAGCGTTTATCTTCGGAAATCAGCAAGGCTTGGCGAAATGCAGGCGAGACTTGATTGAGCGTCACCCAATCGAGTTTACGCACCGTTTTATCGACGCGAACGCGTTGAATCGGCGTGCCGTTACGGTCGAGCAAAATCACATCGGATGAACGCCAATCGGCTTTTACTTCTTTGAATGTGGGCAGGGCAAAAGCCAGATTGCTGAACGCGCTAAGTGCTACCGCAAACAGAACCGATAATATGAACCTCACTAGGTATTACCTTTAACGCTAATATCGAAAATGACTACAGAGCAATACTTCGCTCGTTCCAGTAACTCTTAGATTGTGTACTGATAAGTTATAGTGCCTTTGGCACGTTGATTTACAGTCGCAATCCGCGACGAGGACTTACTTTCTTTGCTTCGCCAAAGAAAGTAAGCAAAGAAAGGCGACCCATATATCTGCACCGACTTCGTCGGCTTGCTATGAGGGGTTTTAAAACCCCAACTCGACGAGCGCGAAACAATATCAGCACCAACTCTGAATATTGCCTTTTTATTCGTGGTATTACTACACAAGCATTGATTAATAATGCCCACAAGAAAATACCTATGATTTCGTAGATACCGTCTTGCCGGTCAAGCATTTTGGTATTCAGCTTGATACTTTTTTTGCGTTTTCAGCACGCCGAAACACAGGTGAACCAGTTTACGCATGCAAGCACCGAGCGCCGAGCGCCGACATTTTGCTCTTGCCTCGGGCAAGCAAGCGCTCAAATAAAGCTTTGACGTGGGGGTTGTATTTGGTGGCGACGATGGCAGCCATGTAGAGCACGGCACGAATCTTTGCAGGACCAGCTTTAGACAGTTTG
>CAUOZE010000119.1:0-3095 GCA_963508915.1 uncultured Deefgea sp. | reverse complement strand
GAAGGCCAACGAACTGTAAGAAAACTAGCCACTCTCGCACTTTGAGGGTGGCTAAATTGTTTGAGCGGCAGTGGATGAATCAGATAAGCGGGGTGGCGGCGAGAAGTGAGTTTGTATGGCTAAATTGAATGATATTTCGCATTTTTCGCTCGCACCTCAGCAAGCGCAATTGTTGTTGTTCGTATTTTTGTTTGCTGTCGCGCTGGGCACGGTGCTCGGCGGCCCGATTGGTGATCGCATCGGCCGCAAGACGGTAATCTGGTTTTCTATCTTGGGTGCAGCGCCGTTCTCAATTGCGTTACCTTATGTCGGTTTAACAGGCACGATTGCGTTGAGCTTTATCGTAGGGCTGATTATGTCTTCCGCGTTTTCGGCAATGTTGGTTTATGCGCAAGAACTTATGCCGGGTAAAGTTGGTATGGTGTCGGGGCTGTTTTTTGGTCTGGCTTTCGGCATAGCCGGGATTGGTGCAGCGCTGATTGGGCGTTTAGCCGATAGCTACGGAATTATCAGCATTTACCTTATGCTGGCTTATTTGCCATTGCTTGGTATGGTGGCTGGACTATTGCCGAAAGTAGAAAATACCAAAAATTAGCTTTAAGTAACGAGTTGAATGAAATGCCGAATTTGTTGAAATGAAACAACTCGATTCGACACAAAAATGATGGCCGCAACCTGATGGTTTGCGGCCGTTCGTTTTTGATGACTTAGCATCAACTGATCGGCCAAAGCAGACCATCAGAGCAATCTTGTTTGGTGGCCAAATTAAGTAAGCCACTACATCATCAAGGAATTGGTGGTTATGGAACATTCTATGGATATTAAAAAATACGCGAAAAATCGCTAAAGTTTTCAGAAAAACTCGGATTGCCGATTAACGAATCTCTGCCATTTTTTGAAATTCCTACGGAAAAAGTTAGGTCTGATAGTGACGTGTTTGCAAGGCTTATGATTTTGCATGTTGTTGCTGCATGTGCGTATGGTTTTGATCGAATTAAAGCCAAGGAGTGGATAAATCAAGAAGGCCTTGGCATGAACTTAACTGCTGCTGAGGCTGCTTTTGTTAATACAGGGGTAGGCAATACAGAGCAGTTTAAAGTTCAAGTCGAGGGAATGTGGGCTTTGTCATGGGCCCTCGGCTTAGTGCCACGGCTCGATTTCTCTAAGGGATGCGATAACCAATTTGCGTTACTTTTGCCTAATTTGAAAGTGTTACAACCAGCGACCTTGCTTCGATCTAAAGTTAATCGCCCATCTTTCTCTGAAGTGGTTGAAGCTTGTGATCTAGCGTATTGCTTGCACTGGGGTATTCAACAGGTACGACTTACTGGAGAGGCAATGCCGAGCAAGGTGGTTCCATATGTTGTCATTGAACGTCGAAGAGCATTGGAATGGCTGATATGTGATGATGATTGGGACAGCCTTTCGCTTGATACGTAATACATGCTATCTGGCTCTAAAAATGCCCACCGGTCTGGTGGGAGAAAATTCTACTTAATACGACGATTATTTGGTGGGGAGATTACCGAATCACTGAGCGAACTGTTATTACGACTACTGGTTTGGACGATCAAATTGGGGACCTCACGCAGATTGTACCAGGTCTTGAAGAAGCTCAGGCCAGAGCACTGTTGCAAAGCGCTTTTAATCCTAATAAGCCAGTTGAGGAGGTAATCGGTGGTAGCCGGGTGCGTTCATTCTTTGGAGAGGGGACTTTCCGTGCTAATAGCGATCTCGATATTGGTTTTGCTGCCAAAATGAAAAATCATCAAATAGACTATATTCTTGATGCTTTCGATAGTACAGGTACTTTGAAATCAGAAAGGGGAATCAGAATATTCTGTGGAAATAACCCTCCTAGTGGGCCAATTGTGAGTCCACAGGAATTCTTCCAGTGCTCAGGAATTCGTGGGCCATTTCCGCCTGAACGAGCAGGTCAGCCATTTGGCCCTTCTGGCTATATTTCCGTGCCCCCAAATGGAACGATTACTATCGTTCCGCCTGGTGTGAAATAAGGATGCAAAATGAAAACATGCAAAGTCAACAATAATTTCGTTGATTTCTCATTGGTTGGGGTGGATTTCCATGCATTTGGCCGGGCTTTGGCTGACGAATATGCAATTCCCTACTCATTGACGATCAGTTTGGGGGATGTGACTTCTCGTTTCGGCAGTTACTATCAGGATTTTGTTGATAGAGAGTCCGAAGATGAGGGATTTCAAGAAGAGTTACAAGGGTGGGCATTGCTTCTCAAGGAGACTGGCTATTTAAGTCTTGATGCGATGCTTTCCACGCAACCAAACCTAATAGCCAAGCTGCTTGTGGAAGAAATGCCGAATGAATTCATGGGGTATATTTTTATAGACAATGGGCCGGCTTTGTCAAAAAAGTACATATTGCAGACACTAGTAGGCGTGGAGGTGACTGCCAGTGATGTTATTTGTACGGGAATGGCGTTTGTTAACCCTTCGCTCTCACAGAAAATCAATGGGGTCAGACTCGATTGATTTAAAAATAAACAGTTCTGAGTGTAATGAAGAGCAAATCAATCGAGTCTGCCCCCTTTGATTTGCCATGCGCGGCTAATTCAAATCAGAGTGTCCGAGAAGGTGGCTGCGTCGGACGCATACGTTCCACTCCGCAAAAGACGGTGAAATTTATTATCCAAGAATTGCTTTTGAGATAGTTGTTTCTGAAAGTCTTGGTGAGTAGGTTTGTTCTGTTGGTAGTTTTGTCTTTGCTTCTTCGAACTGCTGATCCTGCACGAGTGCATGAACCTCATGAGCTAATGGCGTCACATCGGTGATCCTGCGAACCCATTGGTTCACGTACAGTGTCACAGCCTCTTTGCTCAATCCAATCTGAATAGTCCGATGCGGCAGGGGCTGAAGCAATTGTAGTGGCTGTAGTGGCACACCAATCTTAGCCATCGACAAAGAGGTCTGACTGTCCGTTATGGTTAAGGGTTGTCTGATGCCAGCCCAAGAACGCAGAGCTCAACGCAAGCAGCGTCAATGGCCGGGCTGGCGTCGGACAAGCCTCCAGGGAGGAAACCGCGGGATATGCTGATGGTGTCAATAGAGTGCGTTATGGCG
>CAUOZE010000118.1:0-3237 GCA_963508915.1 uncultured Deefgea sp. | reverse complement strand
CTTGGGCGGAGAAGTGTTGTCGCGCCTGAGAGAACGCTTGTTTGCTCACTTCTTTGATCAAATCGGCACGGTTATCGAGGTTGGCAAAGAAGGACATCAGTTCGGCATGTACGCTACCTGACATGCAGGCGAGCATTGTGCTGAGCAAAACGGGGAAAGTGAGTTTACGTTCACGCGTGAAGGCGGAGTGCTTTAATGGGCAAGCTTGAAGCAACTCACTAGAATGCATGAGAGTGGACACATTACGAAGGGAGTCAGTTCGGGTGCTTAATCATATAGTAATTAATAATCAAAGAGTTATGTTTGTTTCTGCATCATGCCGGATGGAGATTGAAAAAACAAGCAGCGCTTAAGTTGATACGATTGGGCCTAACATGGTGATGGCGGCGTAAAGCGGACGGTGGCGAAGAGTAAAATAGGGCATTGTTCAAGCAAATCATGAATATTTTATTTCAATCATTGTCGGGCCTTATGTCTTTCAATTCAACATTTATTAAAGCACTGCAGTTGATTCGGTTTATTTATGCAAATCACTTTAAGTGTTTTTTAAAAATAATCGAATATTAATGCTTTTGCGGGATATTAATTAAAGCGGAATAAAAGTTAAAAATTGCGCCCGCTACCAGAGGCAAAGTTGTTGAGGCGTTGTGGGGGATTCATTAAAACGTACGCCAACGCCAAGGAGCCTTACTGCTTGAGCATTGCGTTTGAGGCCTTGCTCAAGCAAACCCAGATACACATTCAAACTCGGCTCAGCGCACACGCATTCGACGGTGGTCTGGGTGAAATCGGCAAATTTGATTTTGATAAACGCTTTATGTGCGCGCTCGCCGCTGGCGCGCCGCATCCTTGCTTGCCAATCTTGATACAAAGCAGGGAGCGCGTTTTGGCAGTCTTGTGGGCTGTTCAAGTCATGCGCGTAGGTGTTTTCAACCGATAATGATTTACGCCGTTCAGCCATCGCCACGGGGCGATGGTCGATACCTTGGGCTTGTTCGTACAATTGGGTGCCAAGCCGACCCCATTCGGCAATTAGCTGATCGAGGGGCCGAGCTTGAATATCGGCGCAAGTATGTATGCCCCGCTTAGCAAGGCGCTCAGAGGTTACCTTGCCAATACCCCATAGTTTTCTGGCGGGTAAGTTTGGCATGAATTCTGAAATATCTTGCGGGCGAATCACAAACTGGCCATTCGGTTTGTTCCAATCGCTGGCGATCTTGGCGAGTAATTTGTTGGGTGCTATGCCGGCGCTGGCGGTGATGCCGATTTCACGCTCAATCCGTGCGCGAATTTCGGTTGCCATTCGTGATGCGCTGCCTTCGCAATGCGGCTGACCACTGACATCAAGATAGGCTTCATCCAGCGACAAGGGTTCAATCACATCAGTGTAATCGGCAAAAATCGCCCGCATCGCCATCGACGCGGCTTTGTAGCGCGGAAAGTCGGGCGGCACGATGATGAGATTGCGGCAGAGTTGCTGTGCACGGTAAGTCGACATCGCCGCGCGAATACCGAGCTGGCGCGCCGGATAATTGCTGGTGCACAACACGCCACGCCGGTCGCTAGCGCCGCCCACGGCGAGCGGCACATCGCGCCATTCTGGATGGTCGCGCATTTCCACTGCTGCATAAAAGCAGTCGCAATCGATATGAATGATTTTGCGTTGAATCAGCACGGTGACATTCGCCGAGCAAATAAAGAAAATTGTACGTTCGTTCTATTTGAAAAGCACTTTTTTCTGCTGTATTGCTGATTAATGGTGATGGCTTGTGAGAATTTTTATAGGTATTGCTATCTAGCTATTTATAGGTAATGCATAGGGCGAGATACCCTTTGCATCAAGTCATGTATAAAGATCAGCTTACCCCCAAACGAATGAGGGGGTAGGCTGACTTGGCTTGGTTAGCGGCAGTAGCTCGCCATTGAATAGCCACGTTGCTCCGGATATTTTCGTCCGCCCGGCGCACAGGTTTTTAGAACGATATCACCGGTATCGCAACGGCGTGACATCGTCACGCGTTGGCCAACGGTGAGTTTTTTGCGTTTCATATTGTAGGCGTTGAGGATCGAATCGTAGGTGCCGGTCGCAATGGCGCGTTCGGTGCCATGGATGGAAATAAGCTTCAGAATGTAATTGTGCTCTATCATGAGGTCTCCAATTTACAGCTTATTGAAGAGCGCTGGCCGCTGCCTGAGCGACGACTTTTTGCTCTTAAGAGGACTACAGTATACGATTATATTTTTACCGATTTGTTGCAGTTAAGAAATTATTGTCGGGTGTTGTAATTTATGTGTTTTTGCAAATTTGGAGGCAAGTTGATGCGCTTTTTATCGCTACTGTTTTTGATCGCATTGCTGAGCGCATGCGGTCAAGCCAAGCTCGAGCCATTGCCAGCCAATGCGGTGATTTTGGCCTATGGTGATAGCCTGACTTTTGGAACGGGTGCTGCTGCGGGCGAGGATTATCCAGCGCAATTGAGTCGCTTGATTGCGCACCCAGTGATTAACGCTGGCGTGCCGGGCGAAATGACGGCGCAGGGCTTGCAGCGTCTAAATGAGACGCTGGATGAGGTGAAGCCCAAGCTGGTGCTGCTCGGCTTGGGAGGCAATGATTTTTTGCAACGCTTGCCAGCGGAAGAGGTCAAAGCTAATTTAGCGGCGATGCTCAGCGAGCTAAAGCAGCGGCAGATTTCTGTGGTCTTGCTCGCGGTGCCGAGTATGAGCATTCCACCCAAGCCGCATCCTTTGTTTGCTGAGCTGGCCGCGCAGGCCGATGTCGTGCTGGCGGAGGATGAATGGTTTGATATTTTGCGTAAAGCCAGTTTGAAATCCGACGCAGTCCACCCCAATGCGGCGGGTTACGCGCAATTTGCTGCGGCGATGGCTGAGCTATTAAAAGAGCACGGTGCGATTCGTGATTGACCGCAAAATCCTTTAGTCCACGAAAGGCACGAAAGGCACGAAAAACGACTTGAATAGATAATAAAATTTTACTGAATTGGATTCCGTTTTTGGGCTGTTTTCGTGTTTTTTCGTGCCTTTCGTGGACAAAATGTTGTTGACCTTGTTTACCCAACTCTGTGAGCTAGCTATGACCCAATCGTATCAACTTAAGCGCTGCTTGTTTTTTCAATCTCCATCCGGCATGATGCAGAAACAAACATAACTCTTTGATTATTAATTACTATATGATTAAGCGCCCTAACTGACTCCCTTCGTAATGTGTCCACTCTCATG
>CAUOZE010000117.1:0-3326 GCA_963508915.1 uncultured Deefgea sp. | reverse complement strand
TGAGAGTGGACACATTACGAAGGGAGTCAGTTAGGGTGCTTAATCATATAGTAATTAATAATCAAAGAGTTATGTTTGTTTCTGCATCATGCCGGATGGAGATTGAAAAAACAAGCAGCGCTTAAGTTGATACGATTGACGTTCACGCCAGTAGCGGAATAAACTCACAATTCCACACGAAGCTGTAATCGCCGCAAACACATACCAGATGTAAAACAGCTTGTTATTGTCATAGAGATTAGGCTGAAAAATAATCAGCTCGGCGACGATGTAAATCACCAAAGGACCAAATTGTAATACGGCCAAATTGCGATTTAACAAAGCCGTATGCCAACGACTACGGACCAGAAGCAGCAAGCTCGCCAGCCAAGCGATGTACACAACCCCCATGTTTTTAATGTAAAACCAAAAATACGGGTCGATTTTGAGTTCATTGACCCAATTCAAATGAAAATGCACAAATCCGCCATTGGCCGTTGCTTGCGGAAAAGTCCAATACAACAATTGACCAATTGCCACAAAAATCGCCGGTAAACCATACCAGCACCAGTCACCGACAACACCGAGTAACTGTGTGCGGCGCTGATACAAATCAACGCCCAACCAGCCAAGCGACAGCAAGCCAATCGCCATAAATGAGTGAGTATGGATCATCGGTAACAAGCCGACCAAAATCCCGGCCAATAAGCCCCAGCCGTGCTTTTCCTTACCGCTGCAACGCGTAAAGCGCAATAAAGCCCACATCGAAAACAGCGCCACTGACCAGCCCGCCATCGATGTGCGCTGCGGAATAATCATATCGGCGATGACATTACTCCAGCGTACATTCATCGCATTGTAGTTGGTTGGCGTTTTATAAAACTCGGTCAAAATTTGCGCGAAGTTGTATTCGTGCCAGCCAAAGAAATAAATAAAACCGAGACCGCCATTGAGAAAAAACAGCAAGGTTGCCAATTGTGTCGCGCGGCGGTCTGTACTGACTTCAAACGCCAATAAAATAAAACTCATCACAATCAAACTACACATCAACAGTGATGGTAAAAGCAGCGCCCAGCGCAAGGAAAACCCCAGCTGATACAAGGAAGACGAAACAAGATTCACCAAGAAGGGATAGCTCAAACGATGGCCGGGTAAAATGCTGTACTCCGGCGGAAACACCGTTTGCCGCGCCAATGAAGTCACCATGCCCATATGCATTTGCAAGTCGCCATAGGTCGCTTGGCCAACGTCATAGCCATTTTCTGTTGGCAAAATAATATGCGTATGCAACAAATAAGCCATCAAGAGCATCAGTGGAATGCCGAGCCACAATAAAGTGCGATGCAATTTGGTGTAATCCAAATCGGGATTGACTGTGAGCGGTTTAGCGTTGGTGTAAATTGCCCCTGCCAAGCCGCAAGATAGCGCCAAGCCCAAGCCTTGCACTAGCGGCGTAAACCCAAGCACAAACGCGAACGGAACCGGCGACCACATCAAAGCGACAACACTCAGCACCAACCCAGCAACGATCCGTACCCACAATGGATGTGTGGCGAATAATTTTTGACCGGCATAGCACCACGCCAGCAAATGCAAGACGAAATAAACCAATCCAAAAAACATAGATAAACCTAGATTTTATTGAGCCGATGAAGTATCGACTGCTTTGACGGTGGCGTGCCGAAATGCCCACCAGTGACTACCACTAAAATTCCAAATCAAACCAATCGCCGTTGTTAGCAATTGTGCAAACCAATAGCCCCAATGCCAATACCCCACAAACAAGGCCATCAAAGCCGTATTGATGCACCAGCCAATGCCAGAAATCACATAAAACTTAGTTGCGGCGTCACGGTGAGACTTTTGATTATGTTGGCTTTTAAAAGTGACAAAGTAATTCAATAAATAATTGGCGACCGAGCCCAAGGCATAACCAAGACCTGAGGCAATTGCGGCTTTGATGGCAAAAAACTCCACACCCAGCCATAGCACCATGTACTGAATCGCGGTGCCGCATAAACCTACCGCAGCAAAAGTGAGAAATTTCTTAATGATTGGTGGCATTGCAAACCCAAAGGCATCAGCAAAACATCGCCATACCCATTCGTAATTCATACGACGGGGTGCTCGACTCGATCTTATTCCTTAGACGGAAAACCGATTTTATCTTGCACCACATACAGAGGACGACGTTTGATCTCGTTGTAAATCCGGCCGATGTATTCACCTAAAATACCGATGCACATCAATTGCACGCCGCCAAGGAATAAAATCGCCACCATGATTTCCGCCCATCCAGCCACCCAATCAGGTGTGGTTAAGCGTACGAATAAGGTATTAATAATGCCGATCAGCGCAATGAAAGAGGAAAGTAAACCGATGGTGATCGACAGCTGCAATGGCTTGGTTGAGAAGGACAAAATGCCATCGGTGGCAAAACGTATCATTTTGCGCAGCGGATATTTGCTTTCACCGGCAAAACGCTCTGCGCGGCGGTATGGGAGTGCAACTTGCTTAAAGCCAACCCAGCTCACCATGCCACGTACAAAACGATCCCGCTCAGGCATCGCCTTGAGCACATCAACTACTTTGCGATCCATTAAACGGAAGTCGCCGGTATCCAGCGGGATAGGTACGTCTGAAAGCTGGTTCAGCACACGATAGAAAGCGCGAGCAGTAACGAGTTTTAAGGCGGACTCACCCGGACGGTCAACTCGAGTGCCATACACCACATGGTAACCCGAACGCCACAGCGCAATCATCTCACTCACCACTTCGGGTGGATCTTGTAAATCAGCGTCGATCAATACCACAGCATCACCGCTAGCGGCATCAATCCCTGCAGTCACCGCCGTTTGATGACCAAAGTTACGGGCAAATCCAACAATTCTAATCTCAGGATCCGCCGCTTGTGCTGCAATCAACAATTCACGGGTACGGTCTTTACTGCCGTCATCGACAAAGATGAACTCACAGTCCATATCCAACACCGTTGCGCGAAAATCGCGCAATCGTTTCAGTGTTTCACTGATGACTTCTTCTTCGTTGTAACACGGGATAACCACTGACAGTCGCTGTTGCATATTTCACCCTCCATCCACGCGCTCGTTTGGCGGCAAGCATTTTGCTTGATTATTTTTGTAGTATTCCAATTTACAGTTACACAATCGAACGGACTCAACCTTACATCATCAAGCTTCGCTTGGAAACCCCGTATATGGACTCCTCTCGGTTTGCAAGCATTTCTCAGTTCTGGTTTTCGGTTCGACTGCTCACGTATATCCGGCCTCAATGTTGAGCGCAATTGCTCGGGCCATAATGGGCTATTCGCGCGGCAGATCCTGATC
>CAUOZE010000116.1:0-3527 GCA_963508915.1 uncultured Deefgea sp. | reverse complement strand
GCCCATGTTAGCTTTGGATCGAGCCAAATCATCAGTGCGCCACGAGATTTCAAAGCTGCGTTGTAGGTTGGCCAGTTGGTCGTTTTGTATTTGTTAGGGGCAGGTTTGCTCATGCCATTATTCTACCAGCAGCATTGCGCCGCTGATTTGTGCAACAAAGCCGCCCAATGCCACAAGAAATGAACCAAGGCATTGAGCATTTTTCGTGCCTTTCGTGTTTTTCGTGTTTTTCGTGGACTCCAAGTTTTACAATATCAATCAAATATTCAAATCGAGAACCGTAATGCAACTCAAAGACCTCAGTCTACTGAAAACCCAATGTTTGATTAAGGGCGAATGGTGCGGCGAGCCGCAGCTGATCGTCACCAACCCCGCCAATGGTAATGAAATTGCGCAAGTGCCTCGCTTTGGCAGTGTTGAAACTCACCAAGCGATTGAGGCAGCCAATGCCGCGCTACCTGCATGGCGCGCCAAATCGGGTAAAGAACGCAGCCATATTTTGCGGCGCTGGTTTGAATTGCTGATGCAAAATCAAGAAGACCTCGCGCTGATTATGACCAGCGAGCAAGGCAAACCACTGTTTGAGGCGCGTGGTGGAATTGCCTATGCCGCCAGTTTTATTGAGTGGTTTTCTGAAGAAGCCAAGCGCGTTTACGGCGAAACAATGCCGCATCCGCTAGCGGGCTCGCGCATCATCACGCTCAAACAGCCCGTTGGCGTGTGCGCTGCCATTACCCCGTGGAATTTCCCTGCGGCGATGATTACCCGCAAAGCGGGCCCCGCGCTGGCGGCAGGTTGCACGATGATTATCAAACCTGCGTCGCAAACGCCGCTAACTGCGCTGGCCTTAGTTACACTCGCCGAACGGGCTGGCGTTCCTGCTGGCGTGATTAATATTGTCACCGGCAGCGCGCGCGAGATTGGCGCTGCGCTGACCGCCAGCCCAATTGTGCGCAAATTATCATTTACCGGCTCAACCGAAATCGGCAGCGAGCTGATGGCGGCTAGTGCACCAACGATTAAAAAGCTCTCGCTCGAACTCGGTGGCAACGCGCCGTTTATTGTGTTTGACGACGCCGATTTGGATGCCGCAGTACAAGGCGCGATGCTGAGTAAATTTCGAAATGCTGGGCAAACTTGCGCCTGCGCTAATCGGATCTTGGTGCAAGCTGGCGTTTATGATGCGTTTGCGGCCAAACTCGCGGCAGCAATCACCAAATTGCAAGTCGGCGATGGCACAAGCGAAGGTGTCACGACGGGACCCCTCATCGACGAAAAAGCGGTCGCCAAAGTGGAAGAACACATCAGCGATGCGCTCGCCAAAGGAGCTTGCCTTTTGGCTGGCGGCACGCGACATCAACTCGGCGGTTCATTTTTCACGCCAACTTTGCTAGGCAACGTTACATCAGCAATGAACATCGCGCGCGAAGAAACCTTCGGCCCCGTCGCGCCGCTGTTTAAATTTGAAACCGAAGCCGACGCAATTCAAATGGCGAATGACACCGAATTTGGCTTGGCGAGTTATTTCTACACGCAAAATCTCGCCCGCAGTTTTCGCGTTGCCGAAGCACTCGAATGCGGCATGGTCGGTATCAACACCGACATGATTTCGAACGAAGTCGGCCCATTTGGCGGCATCAAGCAATCGGGCTTGGGCCGTGAAGGTTCAAAATATGGGATTGAGGAATACTTAGAAGTGAAGTATTTGTGTATTGCAGGGTAAGCAATGTTCAGATTAAGTGTTGATGCAGAGCCGCGCTCGTTGAGCTGGGGCTTAAAAAACCGTCCAAGCGCACCGAGTGAGGGAGAGAGACAAACAGTTTTACCGTTTGGCTCACGACTGATCGAGGGCATCGGGGACCGATGCGCGCTCGGGTCGCTTCCTTTTGCTTACTTTTCGCAGCGAAAAGAAAAGTGAGTCCGTGTCGCGGATTGCGACTGTAAAACCATGTGCCGCAGGCACTAAAACCATCAATATGTAATCTAAACCAAGCCGGACAACAATAAGTATTAGGCTGTAGCCATTACCAATCAATGACTACAGCCCAATACATCAATTACATTTCTCTAACATTTTAGCTAATGCAACCGGTTTAATTTTATCGGCCTGCCCCGCTGCGCCAAAATCAATATAACGTGCGCGGCAGACGGCGGCCATCGCGGCTATCGCTGGTTTTAGATATTGCCGTGGATCGAAATCGGCGGGGTTTTCCATCAAATGACGACGAATCGCGCCCGTCATCGCTAGACGCAGATCGGTATCAATATTGATTTTGCGCACGCCCCAACGAATAGCGCGCTGAATTTCTTCAATCGGCACACCCCACGTTGGCTTTAATTCACCGCCAAAATCGCGGACTTGCTGCAATAAATCTTGCGGCACGCTAGAAGATCCATGCATCACCAAATGCGTATTCGGTACCGCATCGTGGATTTCTTTGATGCGCTCGATATCCAGCACCGCGCCAGTGGGCGGTGATGAGAATTTATACGCGCCATGACTGGTCCCAATCGCAATCGCCAAGGCATCCACCCCCGTCGCGGCCACAAAGGCTTTGGCTTGCCAAGGATCAGTCAGCATTTCGGCATGCGTGAGCACGCGGCTGGCACCAACGCCGTCTTCTTCTTCACCCGTACCCGTATCAAGTCGACCGAGGCAACCCAACTCGCCCTCCACCGACACCCCAAAGCTATGCGCCATTTTGACGACTTCGCGGGTGACTTCGACGTTGTAATCATAGCTCGCTGGCGTTTTGCCATCCATCATCAACGAGCCATCCATCATCACGCTAGAAAAACCATGCGTAATCGCGCTTGAGCAAATCGCGGGGCTGGTCCCGTGATCTTGGTGCATCACAATCGGTAAATGTGGATAACTGGCCACTGCGCCTTGAATCATTTGTCGCAGAAACAATTCACCCGCGTATTTTCGTGCACCGGCACTGGCTTGCAAAATGACAGGGCTTTTAGTTGCATCGGCCGCCTGCAAAATCGCTTGCACTTGCTCCAGATTATTCACATTAAATGCGGGCACGCCGTAACCATGCTCTGCTGCGTGATCGAGAATTTGATTCAATGAAACGAGTGGCATATCAGTCTCCTTGTTGCGTTGCACCAGCGTAATTTAGGTGCTAACAAACGCACTGACTAATCAGGAAATTCATCATTCGGGAAAGCACTAAAACCAATCGCCACCTGCCAAAGCACCGCACTGCAACAATTTTTTTGATGTTCAAATACAGAAAAGGCTTTAAACATAGGGCTCAACGACTATATCAATGACTCAATTGAAAATCATCAGTTCAAATCGCATCAAATGATTAATACCACCGACGGTGAAATGTGTCGTCGATTTCACAATTGATTGTGTTTCTATCCCCTCATTCAGCAATCGTATCAACTTAAGCGCTGCTTGTTTTTTCAATCTCCATCCGGCATGATGCAGAAACAAACATAACTCTTTGATTATTAATTACTATATGATTAAGCACCCTAACTGACTCCCTTCGTAATGTGTCCACTCTCAT
>CAUOZE010000115.1:0-4025 GCA_963508915.1 uncultured Deefgea sp. | reverse complement strand
ATGAGAGTGGACACATTACGAAGGGAGTCAGTTAGGGTGCTTAATCATATAGTAATTAATAATCAAAGAGTTATGTTTGTTTCTGCATCATGCCGGATGGAGATTGAAAAAACAAGCAGCGCTTAAGTTGATACGATTGGATATGCTATGGGATGCGGTTTAAATGACTGATTAGGGTCAATACAAATATAAATGCCTTTGTCATTTTTCGGGGCGGGAAAGCTTATTTTCAAGCTATGAAATTATTTTTTATTTATCAGCTTGTTTCGCGTCAGTTAATTCGATGGTTTCTTATTTTCTTTGGTTTTTTAATCAAATCAGTGAAATAACGGTTTTTACTTAGCGAGTTTTTAATTTTTTTCTGCTATAAGATTGACTCATTGAATGCTATTTAAATTAAATGACGAAGAAAAAATTATTACGTGTTGGCCTGATTGGTTATGGCTATTCGGGTAAAACTTTCCATGCCCCGTTGATTAATGCAACGCCCGGTTTGAGCTTGGTGGCGATTGCCAGCGCGCGCCCAGCCGATGTCTTGGCCGATTGGCCGGATATCGTGGTGAAAACCGAGCCCGATCGTTTGCTAGCGCATCCCGGTGTTGATTTGGTGGTGATTGCCTCGCCGAACGATACGCATCATCCGCTCGCACGTGCTGCGATTGCCGCTGGTAAACACGTCGTGATCGACAAGCCATTCACCTTGGATTTGCGCGAAGCCGAAGACCTGTGGGTGCGTGCTGAGCGAGCGGGTTTACTGCTGTCGGTCTTTCATAATCGCCGTTGGGACAACGACTATATGGCGCTGTGCGACATCGTTCGCAGTGGCGAGTTGGGGCAAATCGTTGAGTTTACGTCCCGTTTTGATCGCTATCGCCCTGAAGTCAAAAAACGCTGGCGGGAAGCCAATGTCGCTGGTGCCGGCCTGTGGTACGACCTTGGTCCGCATCTGATTGATCAAACCTTGCAATTATTTGGCATGCCGGCGGCAGTCACTGCCGATTTGGCGCTACGCCGCCATGGCGCGCAGGCGGTTGATGATTTTCATGTGATTTTCCACTACGCCAAAATGCGCGCGGTCTTGGCCGCGAGCACCTTGGTCAGTGGCGGCACGCCGCGTTTCTTGGTGCAAGGCACGCAGGGCGCGTGGTCTGTTGCGGGTTTAGATCTGCAAGAGACTTGGCTCAAGGCGGGCTTACTACCCGACTCAGTCGGGTGGGGTGTCGATGATCGACAAGCGCAGCAATTTGTTAGTTGCAACGATCAAATCACAACAACAAACCATGCCTTGCCACAATGCAATTACGGCGCCTATTACGCCGGAATCCGTGATGCGCTGCTCAATCAGCAACAAAGCCCGGTCACGACCTTGCAAGCGAGAGATGTGATGCGGATTTTAGATATTGCACGGCAAAGCGATGCCGAAGGGCGTCGTATTGCGTTGATCTAAAAAAGCCCGTGAGGGCTTTTTTTACAAAGATCAATCAGCTAAATGCCAGCGCTATTGGCATTCGCGACTAATTCCCGCACCAAATCCGCGCTGGTTTCGACGATGCTGTATTCATCCTGCCCCGGCGCGCCCATTTTAACGTTGGGATTGCGGTACGTCATACCACTTGGGAACGGTGCGCGGCCTGAGCTATGAAATTCACGGCAGCCTGTTTCAGCGACCAACTGCGCAATATTGTGGCCACGTACACCCGCACCCGGCATCACGATGAGTCGATCACCCGCTTGTGCTTGCAGTTTTTTGAGTAAAGCCGCGCCCTCTAAAGCCGTTGCCGCTTGGCCGCTCGACAAGAGTCGATTGCAACCGGTGGCGATGACGTCTTCGAGTGCTTGCTCTGGATCGCAAGCCACGTCAAACGCGCGGTGAAACGTCACCGGCAGCGGCGCGGCCAATTCAATCAAACGTTTGGTGCGGGGTATATCGATGCGGCCATCGCTGGTTAATAGCCCGATGACAATACCATCCACCCCTATTTTCTTGCACGCCATCACATCGCGTTCCATCACTTCAAACTCGACATCGCTATACAAAAAGTCGCCACCCCGTGGGCGGATAATCACGTTCAGCGTAATCCACAAACGATCACGCGCTGCGGCGAGCTGGCCGTAAGAGGGCGTAGTGCCGCCTTCGAGCAAGTTGTCGCAAAACTCAACCCGCTGCGCGCCACCTTCCTGCGCCGCAAGGCAAGAAGTCACCGAACCGGCGCAAATTTCGAGAGTGATAGTGTTGATCATCGCAATTGAACTCCGTTGACTGAAGGGCTTATTGTCCACGAAAGCCACGAAAAGCACGAATAGAAAGCGCCGTTAATATGTACCTGCGCTGAGGTGCTTTTTCACTGTGAGCCATCTTGTCTGTATCTTAAGCCGTTTTTTGTCATTTTCGTGCTTTTCGTGGCTTTCGTGGACTAGGTCTGCCTGTTAGACTTGCTGCCATTGTATGGTGTGATTTCTAAAGGATTTGTGATGAGTTTGCGTGTTTTAACGGGCATTACCACGACGGGTACACCGCATTTGGGCAATTATGTTGGCGCGATTCGCCCGGCGATTGTCGCCAGCCAACAGCCCAATAGCGACTGTTTCTTTTTTATGGCCGATTATCACGCGCTGATTAAGTGCGACGACCCTGCGCGTATCGAGCGTTCGCGCCTTGAAATTGCCGCGACTTGGCTCGCCGCAGGGCTTGACCCAGAACGCGTGACCTTCTATCGCCAATCCGACGTACCCGAAGTGACCGAGCTGAACTGGCTGCTCACCTGTGTGACCGCCAAAGGCCAAATGAACCGCGCCCACGCCTACAAAGGCAGCACCGACGCCAACGAAGCCGCGGGTGAAGATCCAGACGCAGGCATCACAATGGGCTTGTTCTGCTACCCAATTTTGATGGCCGCCGATATTTTGCTATTTAATCCGCACAAAGTGCCGGTGGGCCGCGACCAAATTCAACACATCGAAATGACGCGTGACGTTGCCGCGCGTTTCAATCACCTCTTTGGCCAAGGCAAGGATTTCTTTGTGTTGCCCGAAGCGCATATCGAAGAACAAGTCGCCACGCTGCCGGGCTTGGATGGTCGTAAGATGAGTAAGTCGTACGACAACACGATTCCACTGTTTGAAGGCGGCGCAAAAGCGCTTAAAGACGCTGTGGCTAAGATCGTCACCAACAGCCTATTGCCGGGCGAGCCGAAAGATCCAGAATGCCATTTGGTGACGATTTACGAGGCGTTTGCCACACCAGAGCAAGCGGTGAAATTCCGCGCTGATTTAGTTGCAGGCCTAGGTTGGGGCGACGCGAAAAAGCAACTCGTTGAATTGATCGACGCGCACATTGGCCCGATGCGCGACAAGTACCAAGCCTTGATGGCGCACCCAGAGCAAATCGAAGAATTGCTCCAAATCGGCGCCGCCAAAGCCCGCGCGATTGCTGCGCCATTGCTCAAGCAAGTGCGCGAATCAGTCGGCCTGCGCAAAATGAATGCGCTGCCCGCAGTGAAAGAAAAAGCCGTCAAAGTCGCGTTGCCGACGTTTAAGCAATTCCGTCTGGAAGACGGCCAGTTTTACTTTAACTTCAGCGACGCTGCAGGTCGTTTGCTTTTGACCAGTTCAGGCTTTGCTTCGGGTAAAGATGCTGGGCAATGGGTTGGGAAATTAAAGAAAGAAGGCGTTGCTGCGTTGACTGCTGATGCGCCGGTGACGTTGGCTGAAGGCGTGAGTTCAGATGATGTGGCTGCGGCGCTGGTGGCGTTGACGGTGGAGTGATGGAGGTTGGGGCGCAATGCTGTTGGCGTTGCGCCTTTTGCCGTAAATCAATAGCGATAAATTTAAGGGGCGTGATTTTGGCAATTAATATCGTCGATGTAAAAATTCTCTGGGGTAGAGCTGCAATCCTATCAACTTAAGCCTTCAGACCGTTGCTTTGTAAGCAATGTAATCGTGAGGTTTGGGGTGATTGGTGCGTTCTTTCCTCGCTCTGGGATTAAAATTGATCAACGATTTCCTGATCTCAGTCAGCGCAAGCT
>CAUOZE010000114.1:0-4066 GCA_963508915.1 uncultured Deefgea sp. | reverse complement strand
GCTTGCGCTGACTGAGATCAGGAAATCGTTGATCAATTTTAATCCCAGAGCGAGGAAAGAACGCACCAATCACCCCAAACCTCACGATTACATTGCTTACAAAGCAACGGTCTGAAGGCTTAAGTTGATAGGATTGCCATCAACGCCGCTCTAATCCACATTTATACGGCTATAACGTCGGCTGTCTTGAAGGCGTCAATCCCTATTTGATTCCAAATATCAAAACCTACGATGGCGTAAATCATCCGGCGGATCGGGTGGATCAAACATTGGACAATTCCGCGTAGATGGATAAATCTTGGTTGTGTTGTATAACTATTTAAATGAAGGGTTATCTTGGTGACAACAATCGTTCTATCATCGCTTGATGATTTTTTAAAAATGTTAAGTGGCATTTCACTTGATGATGGGTACTTCTTTCGAGGAGAGAGAAGAAATGACTATTCATTAATACCCAAATTAGGTCGCAATATAAAACCTAGAGAAGGCATATTAGATTTACGTTATCCAATAACAATTGTGACTGAGGCTGAAATATTGAAGCGATTTAAAGCTGCCGCACGCCCATATTTAGAAGTGCAGCCTGAAACAGAGTGGGATTGGTTAGCATTAGCTCAGCACCATGGTATGCCCACGAGATTGTTGGATTGGACGACTAATCCTCTTGTTGCGATTTATTTTGCTATTGGAGAGCAAGTTAATGATCTTTGGTTAAAGAAGGAGCAGCTTGAGTCAGCGGCATATAATGGTGACGCAGCATTTTATATTATGAGAGTAAAGCATTCTTTATTGGATACTTCAACAGCGGATCCATATAAATGCTCGGGCTTATTTTTCTCTAATCATGTGACATCAAGGATTTCGTCTCAAGCAGGACTGTTTTCAATTCAAGAAAATTATAATGAGCCTTTAAAGTATGGGCGCATTACCAAATACACGATTCCTTATGCCGTTCGAATGGATTTGAAAAGAACTCTAAATCTTTTTGGTATAAATAATAGTTTTATATATCCAGGCCTTGATGGAATAACTCGAGATTTGCAAGAACGAATAAATAGCCAATAGCTTTTAAAGTGCGGAGGTCGGATGAGCTAAGCGCTATCCGACCTAAGTTTTGTTTGTTTTATTTTCGTGGTTTTCGTGAACCACTAGCTTTTCAAACCAGCCACTTCCTCCCCCGTTAACTCCCGCCATTCGCCCTTCGCCAATTCCCCCAATTCCAAGCCACCAATCGCCACACGCATCAGGCGTAGCGTGTTGATTAGATTGGCCTCTAGCAGGCGGCGGATGTGGCGGTTTTTTCCTTCGTCGAGTACGACTTCCAACCACGTATTTTTTTCGCCGCTACGTAACAGCGTTACACGCTTTGCTTTGAGTGGCGTGCCATCATCCAGAATCACACCCGCTTGCATCGCGGTGATTAGCTCGGGGGTCGCTTGGCTGTCGATTTGTACGTGGTAGATTTTGTCCAAATGGCTGGCCGGATCGGTGAGGCGCGCCGCCCATTTCGTGTCGTTGGTGAACAGCAGTAAGCCTTCGCTGGCTTTATCCAGCCGCCCAACAGGGCCGATGTGCGGCAGTTTCGCCCCCTCAAAGCAACTAAACACCGTGTCGCGGTTCTTTTCGTCTTGCGCGCTGGTAATCAGGCCGCGCGGTTTGTTGAGCATCAGATAAACCATTTTCTCGGCGCTGACCGCTTGGCCCTTGACGCTCAGTTGATCGCGCTGCATATCCACCCTGCGATTGATGTCGACACAGACTTTACCATTCACGCTCACTTCCCCGCGCGCCACCAGTGCTTCACCTTCACTGCGCGAGCAAAAGCCCAGTTTCGACAAAGCCCGTGCCAAGCTGGCAACATGGGTATTGCTTGCTGGCGATTTATTGATAATGGCTCTGGGTGGATACATTTTGGGTTTATTGGGTTTCATGGTGCGGGGCTGGATTCCAAAGCGAAGTAATCGCCTATTTTAGCTGGACTTCGCAGCCCGCGGGGCGTGAGCGCATGGGCTGATGCGAGAGATATCGAGTAATGCGTGTTGTGGCGTCTATTTTTTGCACAGTGCGGGTATTTTGCCATTCCGTCCTAATAATTACCCCGCTGTGGCGATCAGCGCTTAAAATGATTGGGTTATTGTTCTGGACGGGCTGCGGCCCGCATTATGGAAAATTTTTTATTGACCTTGGTAGCGCTATTCTTGGTGCTATTGAATGGCTTTTTTGTTGCTGCCGAATTCGGCTTAGTTAAATTACGCGCCACCCGCGCCAAGGGTTTGGCGAAATTGCATGGTTGGCGTGGGCGGATTTTGGTCAAAGTTCACGGTCAGCTCGATGCTTACCTCTCGGCCTGCCAATTGGGCATCACACTGGCCTCGCTGGGCTTGGGTTGGATTGGCGAGCCGGCGTTCTCCAAATTATTAGAACCCGTGTTTGCCATGCTGGGCGTGGAATCTGCTGCGCTGATTCACAGCGTGTCGTTTATCTTTGCCTTCACGCTGATTTCTTTTTTGCATATTGTGGTGGGTGAATTAGCGCCCAAATCCTTGGCGATTCGCCGTCCTGAAGTGGTTTCCTTGTGGACTTCTGCACCGCTGTATCTGTTTTATTGGCTGATGTACCCAGCGATTTGGTTGCTGAATCGTAGCGCGAATAGTTTGTTGCGGATGTTGGGTTTGGATGGTCATTCTGGGCATGAAAGTCACTATACGGCCGATGAATTAAAGCTGATTTTGCGCGGCAATCATGAGGGCGATGAAGCCAGCCGGCAAGAGTGGAATGTGGTCGAGCAATCGCTCGATTTTGGCAAACTCAAAGTCGCCGACCTGATGCGCCCATTCCATGAGGCAGCGGTCTTGCACAGCAATTTACCGCTGGAACAAAACCTGCAAATCATCGCCACGCAGCGTTTTAGCCGTTATCCCTTTGTGAACGAAGACGGCGAAGTACTCGGCATTATTCATCTGAAAAACCTCTTTCTGGCCGAATTGCGTCAGGCTGATGTGTCGGATTTAACCGATTACATTCGCCCTGTTGAGCACGTTACACCTGATACGCCGGTATTGGAGTTATTCAGCCGCTTTCGCCAAGGCGCGCCGCACTTTGCGATTGTCACTTACGCCGATGAGTCGCAGCCGATGGGCTTTGTCACGCTGGATAATTTGATGGCGGCCTTAGTGGGTGAAATTCGTGATGAATTTCGCCAATCTAGGAATGATTGGTTAGAGCAAGACGATGGCGCGCTATTGGGCAAAGGTAGTTTGTCACTGTATTCGCTCGGCCGCATGCTCGGCCATGATGTCGACCACCCCGAAGCCGAAACTGTCGGCGGCCTTATCCAATGGAAACTCGGCAATCTGCCAAGCGAGGGCGAACGCATCGAGTTTGATGGTTTCACCATCGTCGTCAAAAAAATGAACGGCCCACGGATTGTGTTGGTGAAGGTGATGCCAGCAGCGAAAGAAGAGGGAAGTGTCGGTGATCATTGATGGGTATTGGGCTATAGGCTTTTCTAATAAATGGCTATAGCTTGATACATCGATTGGGTAGGGCGGGTTAGCCGAAGGCGTAACCCGCCATTTTTATTTCGGCATCACGATAACTTGAAACTGCAGTGCTCTTTGAGATTGAGTCGCGCTAATGCCGCGCGGCACTTACTTTTCTTGAACGGCCAAGAAAAGTAAGCAAAAGAAGTCCGCCCTAGTATCTGCGTCCGGCTTCGCCGGATGCCCTCGCTGCGGACAATCGAGGCGGTTGTGGTCAAAACTCGGCCTACGGCCTCAAACATTGACCCCAAAAACCCCGCCCCGCTTTTCCTCGCTCGGCTTGACACAAGGGATCTTGCGCATATCAACGAGGTTTGAAATTTATTGGACGTATTGCCTGCTAGGCATTATAAATAAAAGGCTACAGTTAAATACATCAATACTGTAGATACCGTCTTGCCGGTCAAGCATTTTGGTATTCAGCTTGATACTTTTTTTGCGTTTTCAGCACGCCGAAACACAGGTGAACCAGTTTACGCATGCAAGCACCGAGCGCCGACATTTTGCTCTTGCCTCGGGCAAGC
>CAUOZE010000113.1:0-4219 GCA_963508915.1 uncultured Deefgea sp. | reverse complement strand
TGAGAGTGGACACATTACGAAGGGAGTCAGTTAGGGTGCTTAATCATATAGTAATTAATAATCAAAGAGTTATGTT
Source organism: uncultured Deefgea sp. (assembly GCA_963508915.1). Classification (GTDB taxonomy): domain Bacteria; phylum Pseudomonadota; class Gammaproteobacteria; order Burkholderiales; family Chitinibacteraceae; genus Deefgea. The sequence goes on along the minus strand of CAUOZE010000113.1, from coordinate 4,143 downwards.
TGTTTCTGCATCATGCCGGATGGAGATTGAAAAAACAAGCAGCGCTTAAGTTGATACGATTGATGATGAACCCCTGTTGATGGCCGCATTAAGCGAGCGTATTCGCGCTTTGTGGCCCGAGTTAGATATTGTTGCGAGCGCCAAAAACGGCATTGAAGCGCTGTCGCTGCTGAGCGAGTTACAGCCCGATTTTGCATTTTTGGATATTCGGATGCCAGGTTTGACGGGGCTGCAAGTAGCTGAAAACGTGCGAAATACGCGGGTGATTTTTATGACGGCATTTGATGAATACGCACTGGCGGCGTTTTCGGCTTGTGCAATCGATTATTTGCTCAAGCCGGTCAGCTAAGAGCGACTAGCGCAATGCATCGCGCGCTTGCAGCGTGAAACCGCCCCCAAAGCCGATTGGCCACGCCTAAATCGAGAATTGACAGCCCCCATTCAACCCAGCTATTTGCAATGGCTGACTGCGAGTTTGGGCGATACCACGGGTTGATGAAGTGCGTTATTTTCAGGCGACTGAAAAATACACCGAAGTGGTGACGCTGCAAGGTCGATTTTTAATCCGTACTTCGCTCAAAGAGCTGTTGCCGCAGCTTAATCCGCAGCGTTTTTTACAAACGCACCGTAGTTATATTGTTTGTTTGACGGCGATTGATCGAATTGAAAAAGACCTGCTTGGTCGGCAGACGATTTATTTGAAAGACGCCACGACCACATTGCCTTTGAGTCGCAGTCATGCGGCGCAGTTTAAGCAAATATAGGGTGTATATGCTTGTAGCTATTTTAAATCATTGGATGTAAGCATATACATTGATTTAAAGAAAGCGAGACAATAAACGATCGGCCCGAATTCGAGAGAGTCGCCGCAGCAGTTTTTTAACTTTTTCTGGGTAGTCGTCCAATGTTTCTAATTCATCAAAGTGTTTGATTCGTTGCGTGTGTTGGCGAATTTGGCTTTGTTCAACTTGAGCGCTGGCGGCGAGTTCTTGCTGCGGATCGTGAATCAGTAGCGCATTTTCTAAGTCCAGATTAAACGCACGCGGGTTGAGATTGTTACCGGTTAGCAATTGGTAATCGTCATCGATCCAAATGCCTTTCAAGTGGTAGCTGTGGCCCACATCATTCCACAGCAATAAATTCAGTCGTCCTACATGGATGGCGGCTTGCTGCGCTTTGGCAAAGCGACGCAGATTCATTTCATATAAATACGGCAGAGCGCCGATGGTTTTGAAGGGCTCGCTAGCGGGGATGAAGAAATCATTGGCGGTTTTGTCGCCGATAATGATGTCAATCTGAACGCCTTTTTTAAGCTGCTGCTTAATGACTTTGGTCACGCTGCGCGGCAAATTGAAATAGGGTGTGCAAATGACAATCTTGCGCTCTGCTGCGGCAATGAGCTTCACAATCAGGCGGTTCAGTGGATTGCGCTGACCAACCCCAACCAAGGGCGTAATCGCCAAACCGCTGACGTTCTTGCTGCTTACAGGAACTGCATAGCGGCTTGATTTGAGTTGCTGGCGGAAGTGCCGGATCGTGCCGCGGATGTCTTTGGTGCTCGGAATATTGGGGCGATCTAGGCGATGTACTGCGGTTTGGCTCAGCAAAGCCTCTTGAATAAAATGCACCATGCTATCGGCTAGTGGCTGATTACGAATCAGATGGTAGCGATCTGCACGATAGCGTTCACCGACATGTAAGTAGACATTGTTTAAACTAGCGCCGCTGTAAATTACCGTGTCGTCGATGATAAAGCCTTTTAAGTGCAATACCCCAAGTAATTCACGCGTTTGCACTGGCACGCCATAAATGGGTACTTCCAGCAATTGGCTTTGTGCTTGCGCCTGATACCAGCCCGCATTACCCGATTGCGCGGCAGCGCCAATCAAACCACGCTGCGCGCGATGCCAGTCGACCAAAATAGCAATTTCAAGCTTGGGTTGCCGTGCTTTGGCGGCGTACAGCGCCGCTAAAATCTCAGCGCCGCCTTCATCGTTTTGCAAATACAGAGCTGCGATATAGATGCGCTGTTTCGCACCTGAGATTTGCTCCAAGAGGTGAGTGCGAAATTGAGTCGTCGAGGGCAAAATTTCGATATCTTGTGCGTCTTGTGCAAAACGGGGCAGGGCACGTAAAAAAGCGCGGGGAGATTCAAACAGCATGCGGGCCTACAGGGGCATCAGTATCAGCCATATATTGAGGCTGGCTGGCTTAATTTCAAGCACCGCCAGACTGGGGCGTTTGGATTGCTTAGTGGCTTTTTTCCATTTACATACACTTGATTAAGCTTGGGTTTTTTTACTGAGACGGTCAGATACTGACTCGGCCAAGCCTTTTGCCGCATAAATTAAGCCGCCAATCGGGGTTGATTTATTGTATTCCTCGAGTGGATAAGTCATGCCGCTATTAAATTTGGCGATTGCTTCTTGCTCGGTGCCAGCGTAAATTACATCGCCAATCACTTCAAAACCACGGCCAAGTAATTGTTCTTTATGCATCAAAAACGTGTTTTGGGCCATATCTAGCCAGCGATATTCATCACCTGCAGTTTGTTTTAGTTTGAAGAATTGATACTTCGCCATCGTTGCTCTCCCTTGATTTAAGTTTGCCAATCCTTTCGATTATATTTTATTTCTTGCAAGAGAGTGATCGATTAAATCTGTGCTAACTATCGAAGAAAACTGATGATGTATGGCTTGCTTGTCGCGTGTTTTAGTCTAAGTCTATGAATGTTGAGCAAGGCGCCGACCTTGTTGGCCGGCGTCTTTGTCAATCAGTGATAAGTTGATTGCTGCGATGCAATGGTGTCGCGATCACAACGTTTGAGTTGCGCAATGATTTCGTGTTCTTTTTCAGGCGCGTTGAGCATGGCAAGGTGTGGGCTTAAATCAAAACCTTGCTTCACCAGCCATTCATCGTTGTAGTAAGAATGCGCGTAGCGCTCTCCGCTATCGCACAATATGCTCACAATACTGCCGTGTTCACCGCGCTGATGCATCTCTTGCGCCAGCGCCAAGACACCTAACCAATTGCAGCCGGTAGATGCACCTACGCGGCGGCCGAGATGATTGGATAGCCAGTGCGTAGCTGCAATACTAAGTGCGTCCGGCACTTTGAACATGGTGTCGATCACGTGCGGCATAAGCGAGGCCTCCACGCGCGGCCGGCCTATGCCTTCGATTTTTGAGCCGCATTGCAGCGTTAGACTGGCGTCGCCTGTTGCAAACGCATCAAAAAAAACCGAGTTTTCTGGGTCGACACAGGCAATTTGGGTGTCGTGCCGACGATAGCGTACAAAACGGCCCAAGGTCGCACTCGTACCGCCGGTGCCAGCGCTGGCCACGATCCAGCGTGGCACGGGGTGACGCTCAAGGCGCATTTGGCTAAAAATCGACTCGGCAATATTGTTATTCGCGCGCCAATCGGTGGCGCGTTCGGCGTAGGTAAATTGATCGAGAAAATGTCCCTTGGTCTCTGCCGCCAAGCGTTGCGATTCACTAATCATTTGCGTGGCATTTTCCACCAAATGGCACTGACCACCATAAAAGGTAATCGCGGCGATTTTCTCTGGGCTGGTGCTGGCGGGCATCACAGCAATAAAGGGCAGATTGAGCAAGCGAGCAAAATACGCTTCCGACACCGCAGTTGAGCCACTTGAAGCTTCAATTACCGTGCTCCCTTCTCGCAGCCAGCCATTGGCCAGCGCATATAAAAACAAAGAGCGCGCCAAGCGATGCTTCAAGCTGCCTGTCGGGTGGCTGGATTCGTCTTTGAGGTAAAAATCAATATTCGGGTAGTGGGGTAAATGAATCGGGATTAAGTGTGTATCGGCTGAACGATTAAAGTCAGCTTCGATGGTGCGGATTGCATTTTGTAGCCAAAGACGAGTATTAGACATTTCTATTTCCTATCCACGATATTGGTGCAATATAAGTTTATATTTATATTCTAAATAGTGGAAAAATCCCTAGGTATGTCTGCATAACTTAATTGGAATGATTATTGCTATATCATCAACCCCAACCGAATCATTGAAGCCATGCGTAAACTAACTCTAACCCTCGACGAACACGAAACCACACAACTCACTCATCTAGCCCAGAACCATGAAAAAGGGTACGTCCAAAAACGCGGACTCGCGTT
>CAUOZE010000112.1:0-4249 GCA_963508915.1 uncultured Deefgea sp. | reverse complement strand
ATGAGAGTGGACACATTACGAAGGGAGTCAGTTAGGGTGCTTAATCATATAGTAATTAATAATCAAAGAGTTATGTTTGTTTCTGCATCATGCCGGATGGAGATTGAAAAAACAAGCAGCGCTTAAGTTGATACGATTGCGTCACAGCCGGGAGATGTCCCAAATTCAATGATGGCGACTTACTATGCACAGCGGGTATCTGCTGGCTTGATCATTTCTGAAGCGAGTCAGATTTCGCGGCAAGGGCAGGGTTATAGTTTTGCTCCCGGTATCTATAGCGAAGCTCAAATTACCGGCTGGCGCGAGGTGACTGATGCGGTGCATGCGGCGGGTGGGAAAATGTTTATTCAACTTTGGCATGTGGGGCGGATGTCGCATTCCATCTTTCATGATGGTGCATTGCCGGTTGCCCCGTCCGCACTTAATCCAGAGGCTCAGGTGTGGATTGTGAATGAGCAGGGCATGGGTGCGATGGTCGATTGCCCGATACCGCGTGCGCTCACGCGTACTGAAATAAAAGCGATTATTGAAGATTATCGGCAAGCGGCAAAAAACGCGATGGCTGCTGGTTTTGATGGGGTAGAGATTCATGGCGCGAATGGTTATCTGATTGATCAATGCATGCGTACAACTTCCAATCATCGCAACGATGAGTATGGCGGTAGCACTGAAAATCGTCTTCGATTCTTAATTGGAATTAGCCGTGCGATTATCGAAGAAATTGGCGCTGAGCGCGTTGGTGTGCGTTTGGCACCGTTTATTACTGGGCGCGGCATGAATTGCCCTGAAATTATTCCGACGATTTTGCACGCGGCCACTCAGCTGAATGACTTGGGCGTGGCGTATTTGCATCTTGCAGAGGCCGATTGGGATGATGCGCCGCAAGTGCCGACTGAATTTCGTACGCAGTTACGAGCCGTGTTTAAGGGCTCAATTATTGTGGCGGGTGGATATGATGCAGGCAAAGCGGAAGCGGTGATTGAGGCCGGTTTTGCCGATTTAGTGGCATTTGGACGCCCCTTTGTCGCCAATCCAGATTTTCCCGCTCGTCTTGCGCATCAACTGCCCTTGGCGAATTTAGAACCAAGCCAATTATTTGGGGGGAATGAAAAAGGCTACATCGATTATCCGACCGCAAATTTAAAAAAGCTGGATGGAGCAATAGCATGACATTAGCAGTGATTGCCGTCATTGACGCGAAACCAGAGTTTAATGCTGAAGTTGAAGTTGAATTTGCTTTACGTGACATGTTGCTACCCACCCGAGCTGAGGTTGGCTGCTTGCAATATGAATTAACTCAAGACCAAGCTAGCGCAACTCGCTGGATTATGGTCGAGCGCTGGCAGGACGAACTCGCGTTAGAGCGCCACTTGGTCAGCGCACATATGGATCAGTTGGGAGCGGCATTGTCAGATCGAATTATCGATTTGAAAATCTATCGACTCAATCTTATTGCTTAACAATATATCGTGCCTAAGAGCGCACAAGGAAAACACCATGAAAGCGATCGCTTATCAAAATGCCGGTGGGGCATCGGTATTACAGGATATCAATCAAGCCGTGCCAACACCGCAGGGGCATGACTTATTAGTTACTGTGCATGCAGTTTCTGTTAATCCAGTGGATACAAAAATTAGAAAAGGCGTTAATGCCACAGCAGGGCAGTGGAAGGTCTTGGGCTGGGATGCAACGGGGGTTGTGCGTGCCGTGGGGCCTGATGTGACGTTGTTTAAGCCGGGTGATCGGGTTTGGTATGCCGGCGATATTAGCCGTAATGGTAGCAATGCTGAATTGCAATTGGTTGATGAACGCATCGTTGGCAAAATGCCAGCCAGTTTAGATTTTGCTGAAGCGGCTGCACTGCCATTAACTGCAATTACGGCATGGGAAATGTTGTTTGATCGATTGAAAATTGCGAAGGGTCAGCAGAGTGAAGATCAGCAACTATTGATTATTGGTGCGGCAGGTGGCGTTGGCTCGATTATGATTCAGCTGGCTCGGCAATTAACCGGCATTAAAGTGATTGCCACGGCATCTCGCCCAGAGACGCAAGCATGGGTTCGTGAATTGGGCGCGCACGAGGTGATTGATCACAGCAAGCCGATGCTTGAAGAGTTGCAGCGAATCGGGATTAAGCAAGTTAGCCATATTGTGAGTTTGAATCAGACGGATCAGCATTTTGAACAAATTGTCGAGTGCATTGCTCCGCAGGGAAAATTTGGTTTAATTGATGATCCCGCACCGATAGACATCAGCAAACTCAAGCGAAAAAGCGTGTCTTTGCATTGGGAGTTGATGTTTACCCGCGCGCTGTATCAAACCGTAGATATGATTGAGCAACATTATTTATTGAATCAAGTTGCTGATTTAGTTGATGCGGGTGTAATTCGGAGTACGGCGAATCAAGTTTTAGGCACGATTAATGCCCGTAATTTGCAGCAAGCACATGCCTTGATTGAAAGTGGCAATACCAAAGGGAAAGTGGTTTTAGCTGGCTTTTAATTCAATGTGAGCAAGGCCAAGTCCTTATCTAGCTTGGCCTTGCTCAATTATCCGCGACCTTCAACGTGGCGATTCGCAGGTTCTAATCCATCGGCATTTCGCAGCGCGCGCTCGATGCGGCGTGCTAGCGCAGGCATGTCGACGCTGTGGCTGGCGGCAATCTGTTGGGCTCGATTCATGATGGGTCGAATCGCGGGTGGGAAGCTGCGACTATTGACCGCCAATACCAAGCGATTGGCACAACCATCGGCGCCGATGGCAATCGCTGAGCCATCAAACACCGTACGGATACGCTGGTAATAGCTATCAAAGCGTGTATCGCTACCCCATAGATTGACGACCAGCACGCCATTCGGAGCGAGCGCGGCGCGGCAATCGTCAAAAAACTGCGCTGTGGCTAAACTTTCTGGCATCCCTTCCTTGCCATAGGCATCGACCAACAAGGCATCCATCGGTTTTTTGCTGCGCTTGAGCTGTTGTTTCAACCAGACCGCGCCATCGATACATTCAATATTTAGTCGAGCATTGTTTTCTGGAATGGCAAAGCGATCGCGCAGCGCAATCACGCCCGCGTTGATTTCAGCAGCGTGAATCGTGGATTCGGGTAGGTAGTGATAACAATACTTAGCCAGCGAGCCGCCACCTAAACCAATCATGCCGATATGATGGGTATTGCTTCGTAGCAATTCAAAAGCAAGCATGCTGCGCGTATACCCAATAACTAAGTCTTGTGGCGCACTGCGTTTCATTCGGCTTTGTACAGTGGTCAGGTCAAACATCAACGAGACCTCGTCACCTTCTTCGTACACAAACGGTTTCCCGCTGAGGGTTTCGGCGAATAAATCAGCAAAAGATGGGCTGTCAGAGTTGGTCACGCCTAGGTACTTTAGGAATTCAAATTGGGCGACATCATCGCATGTTCAGCTCATAAAGTAAGTAGGTGCTTTCTAATCACGGCAGTCTGCCGCCGTGTTTACTTGTTCTGATTCAACGCTTGAAATTCAAATACGTTTCGTTGATTTTAGTGATGTAGCGCAGGGACATTCTGAAGGGCTGGACTAAACTGCATCATCCCCTCAGCAATAGCAGGTCATATTGTGATTGCGCTCCTCTCTGCTCAAAAAAATGGTTTCTTAGCAAAAAAACACTGGCTTCCCAATATGGTCGCAGGTCTGATTGTGGGTGTAGTGGCTTTGCCTTTAGGGATGGCGTTTGCGATTGCTTCGGGCGTCAAGCCAGAGCAGGGGATTTATACCGCGATTATTGCTGGATTTTTGGTGTCGGTTTTCGGCGGTAGCCGCATGCAAATTGCTGGGCCAACGGGCGCGTTTATCGTTATCTTGTCAGGCATTACCGCACAATATGGCGTGGTCGGTTTGCAAATTGCAACGATGATGGCGGGGGTGATTTTATTATTGCTTGGTCTCGCTAAACTCGGCGGTGTGATCAAATTTATTCCTGCACCAGTGATTGTGGGTTTTACCGCAGGGATTGGCGTCATTATCTGGATTGGTCAGTGGGGCTCATTTTTTGGCCTACCGAAAGTGGTGGGCGAGCATTTCCATGAAAAATTTTGGCATACCTTGCAAGTATTACCCGAGCTGCATTCAATCGTATCAACTTAAGCGCTGCTTGTTTTTTCAATCTCCATCCGGCATGATGCAGAAACAAACATAACTCTTTGATTATTAATTACTATATGATTAAGCACCCTAACTGACTCCCTTCGTAATGTGTCCACTCTCAT
>CAUOZE010000111.1:0-4311 GCA_963508915.1 uncultured Deefgea sp. | reverse complement strand
TGAGAGTGGACACATTACGAAGGGAGTCAGTTAGGGTGCTTAATCATATAGTAATTAATAATCAAAGAGTTATGTTTGTTTCTGCATCATGCCGGATGGAGATTGAAAAAACAAGCAGCGCTTAAGTTGATACGATTGATGCTGATATACCCACCGCATCAACCAAAAATCACTTTACCCTTCACCAAAGTATATTTCACCTTACCCAGCATTTCATGCCCGATAAATGGCGTGTTTTTGCCTTGGCTTTTTAGACGTTCGGGGATTACTTGCCAATGCGCTTTGGCGTCAAACAACACCAAGTCAGCGCGATTTCCGACCGACAAACCAGCATCAAACCCAAGCATTTTCGCTGGTACTGAGCTGATTTTTGCCAATGCTTGCGGCAAGCCAATATGTTGGCTGCTCGCCCATTTCAACGTCAACGGCAGCAATAACTCCAAACCCGTAGCGCCGCGTTCAGCTTGCGCAAACGGTAGCAATTTACCGTCGTCATCCACTGGAGAATGATCCGAGCAAATTGCATCAATCGTACCGTCGTTCAGTGCTTTCACAATCGCATCGCGATCGGCAACCGCGCGCAATGGCGGATCGAAGCGGTATTGGCTGTCAAAGAAGCCGATATCAATATCGGCCAAATGAATATGATTGATGCTCACATCACACGTTAGCGGCAAACCTTCTGCTTTGGCGGCGCGAACCAAATCAAGACCCGCAGCGCTCGACATGCGCGCCAAATGGACGCGGCAACCGGTGGCGCGCATCAATTGCACGATTTGTGCAACAGCAATGGTTTCGGCAATCACTGGAATGCCAGTCAGGCCAAGGCGAGATGCATACGGGCCATCGTGCGCGACACCATCGTTAACCAGCGAAGCTTCTTCAGGGCGCAGGCGTAGCTCAAAGCCAAAGTTCGCCGCGTATAGCATCGCGCGGTATAGCACTTGCAAATCAGCAATCGGTACATCGCCTTGCGAAAATGCGACGCAGCCTGCTTCTTCGAGCATCACCATTTCGGTGATTTCTTTGCCTTTGAGACCCACGGTCAAGGCGCCAACTGGATACAAACGGGCTAAATCCAGATTTTTAGCGCGTTGGCGCAGATTGGCCACCAAACCAGATTCATCCAGCACTGGATCAGTATCAGGTGGACACACTACGCTGGTGACACCACCAGCAGCCGCTGCTGCCATTTCTGATTTAAGCGTTGCTTTGTATTCAAAGCCTGGCTCGCGCAAGCGCGCCGCTAAATCGACCAAGCCCGGCGCAACGATTAAGCCCGTCGCATCAATCGTTTCATCAACCACAAAACCCGCAGGCGCAGCACCCACCGCAGCAATTTTGCCGCCCGCGAGATACAAATCAGCAACTTGCTCAGTGCCCGCAATCGGATCGACCAAACAGCCATTTTTAATCAGAATATTTTTCATTTTTTACTCTCAATTGCGGTAAAAAAACTCACCACAGAGACACAGAGGAAAACAACAACTAGCAGCAATGTCCTTCTCTGCGCCTCTGTGTCTCTGTGGTTCAATTGCTTTAAAGCACTTCGCGCTGATTGGCCGCCACAATACTGAGCACCGCCATCCGCACTGCGATACCAAACGTCACTTGCGGCAAGATCACCGCTTGATCACCATCGGCCACCGCCGAATCAATCTCAACGCCGCGATTCATTGGCCCCGGATGCAACACAATCGCATCCGGTTTAGCAAAAGCTAATTTCTCAGGGGTAAGGCCGTAGACTTTATAGAATTCCTGGGTTGACGGCAGATACGCCCCTGCCATCCTTTCGTTTTGCAAGCGCAGCATCGCGACCACATCAACGTCTTTTAGGCCACTTTCCATATCGTGATACACGTGCACACCCAGCTGCTCGATACCCGTTGGTAACAAGGTTTTTGGCGCAATCACACGAATATCAGGGCAACCCAAGGTCGACAACGCATGAATTTGTGAGCGAGCAACACGTGAGTGCAACACATCGCCCACAATTGCAATGCGCAGATTGGTGAAATCGCCTTTGAAATGGCGGATCGTAAACATATCGAGCATCGCTTGCGTCGGATGCGCGTGGCGACCGTCGCCGGCATTCACGACCGCAACGCCCGGCTTCACGTGCTTGGCGATCAAATGCGCCGCGCCCGAATCCGAATGGCGCACCACGAACAAATTCGCGCCCATCGCTTCGATATTGTGAATCGTATCGAGCAGCGTTTCACCTTTGGCGGTGCTCGACGCTTGAATATTCAAGCTCGACACATCGGCCGATAGGCGCTTAGCCGCGATTTCAAACGTCGTACGCGTACGCGTTGAGTTTTCAAAAAACAAGTTAAACACCGAAGTGCCGGCCAAATCGGCGAACTTCTGATTCACCAGTTCACCGCCCGATACAAACTCGGCGGCTTTATCCAAAATTTGCGTCAAAATCCGACGCGGCAGCCCTTCGGTGGTGAGCAAATGAATCAGCTCACCTTGGGCATTCAGTTGCGGGTTGTACATATCATTCCTCGCTAGTGCAGCTCGTTAATTCTGAGTCATAAATTCAAAAGCTTGAGTCCACGAAAGACACGAAAAACACGAACAGGGGCAAGCCCAACTTCATAAGACAACGGTGTTACTTTCGTGTCTTTCGTGCTTTTCGTGGACTATTTCTTAGTCCACCGCAGGTGGTGTATCAAAATACGTCTGCAAAATCTGCATCGCGGCGACTTGGTCGAGCGCGGTTTTTTGTTTGCGGCCACGCAAACCGGTTTCATTCAATGCTGAACTCGCGGCGGCACTGCTGAGGCGCTCGTCGACCAAATGCACGGGCAAAGAAAATCGCCCGTTGAGGCGATTGGCAAATTTTCTCGCAAGCCGCGACATATCGTGTTCGGTGCCGTCGAGATAACACGGCAAACCGACCACCAATTGCGCGGGCTGCCATTCTTTAATCAGCGCCTCGATACGGGCAAATTTTTTATCGTTTTCTTCAAACGCAATTGTTTCCAAAGGCGTTGCAATGCCAAGCTCAGTCGATCCCGTCGCAACGCCGATGCGCACTTCACCAAAATCAAAGGCTAACACAGAGCTCATTGGTTCACTCTCAAAAATAATCTTGGTTCGCGTAGCGAGCCTGTGCTGAACGCGAAGTAGCAGCGCAGCAACCGGAGTGGACATTTGTCCATGAGGATGGCGAGCAGCGCACGACAAAGTTCAGCGCTGGCGCAGTAGCGAAACAAGGTTATTTTCATGCGTGGCCAACATCTTTAGAAAGCATTCCGACGTCCACACCGAGTAGTGCCAATGCCGCGGCGTAGCGCTCTTCGGCAGGCAAATCAAATAGCACCGCCATATCGGCCACCGGCACGGTGAGCCAAGAGTTTTCGCAAATTTCTTTTTCAAGCTGCCCCGCTTCCCAACCGGCAAAACCGAGCGATACAAACATTTTCTCAGGGCCAGCGCCCTCGCCCACGGCGAGCAAAATGTCTTTAGAGGTGGTCAAGCCAATTTCTGGCGACACAATCAAGGTCGATTGCCAATCGCCGAGCGGCGAATGCAATACAAAACCACGGTCGGTCTGCACTGGGCCACCAAAATGCACGGCGAGTTCAGCCACATCGGGGCGGTGCATTTCAATATCAATCTGTTCAAACAGCGTCGATAGCGTCATACCGAGTGGACGATTCATAATCACCCCCATCGCGCCCTTTTCGTTGTGTTCACACACATAGGTGAGTGATTTAGCGAAAATCGGGTCGACCAGATTCGGCATCGCGATCAGGAAGTGCTGCGTGAGATTTAATGTATTGGCGTTTTCCATAGCGCAATTATCGCATAGCTTTTACAAAGTCGCTGCGACTAAGCGATGACTCTACAGTTGCCCGGCTAAAAAAGATAAAGGCCTAAGGGTATTTAGCCCTAAACCTTTATGATATATATCTAGAAAGAAATACCCGCACTAATCAACTTCGTTTAAGTCGCCGGATTGCACCTAGATCAATTTTCATCGCTTTTCGATAAGAAACATAGGCCAAAATCGGTGCGGCCAGCGCAAACGCCATAGTCATAATGGTGATATGACTTTGCACGCCAGAATTCCAAATTGTAGTGGCACCAATCCATACCGGCATTAAACAGATTAAAGTCATAAATCCAACTTGAGTTGTACTTCCATCCGCACTCAAGCTCCAATCCTATCAACTTAAGCCTTCAGACCGTTGCTTTGTAAGCAATGTAATCGTGAGGTTTGGGGTGATTGGTGCGTTCTTTCCTCGCTCTGGGATTAAAATTGATCAACGATTTCCTGATCTCAGTCAGCGCAAGCTT
>CAUOZE010000110.1:0-4432 GCA_963508915.1 uncultured Deefgea sp. | reverse complement strand
AGAGTGGACACATTACGAAGGGAGTCAGTTAGGGTGCTTAATCATATAGTAATTAATAATCAAAGAGTTATGTTTGTTTCTGCATCATGCCGGATGGAGATTGAAAAAACAAGCAGCGCTTAAGTTGATACGATTGGCTTCAATGGCGGCATTCAGTGCCAATAAATTGGTTTGATCGGCGATTTCTTTAATTAATTGCACAATGCCGCTGATTTGATCGGATTGTTGGTCGAGCTTATCAACCTCGGTCACTGATTGCGCGGCGGTGCTCGATAGTTGATTCAGACTGGCCGACATCGCGGCAATCGCTTGGCTATTGTCGTTGGCAAGACGCGATAGTGCAGTAGCACTGCGGAGTTCTTCTTTCATTTTCTCGGTTAAGTGACCGAGCGAATGGGATGATGATGCGAGCGATTGGCCAAACTGCGCCATCGATTGAAATAGAGATTGATAGTATTTGGCATCGCCGTTGTCTTGCGTTTGCAGGCTGGCTAGAAATTGTTGATCACTTTGGAGTTTGCTGTTTTCTTTTTTTACTTGGTTATTTTCAATTTGTAGTTGACGAATTTGCTTTTGCAAATCGGCAATCAGTTTTTTTTGGCCAAAAAACATCTAAGCATCCACAAGTATTTTCTAATCCAAGCAGTATAGCTAAGAATACTGACTTCGCGCTTTGGGATATGTCATAAGAGTGGAAATACGACGCTTTTGACGCAATTTACACTCGCCAAATAGTGCGTAGCTCACAAAAAAACAGTAAATCCTAATGTGCAGAGAAACCCCTGATTCCATTCATTTTTTTCGTCCGTATGATGCGGCCAATCTTGTCAACAATCAATGTCGATGCCATGAAGAAATGGATCATTATTGCGCTTGCTGCGGCCGCTATACCGGCTTGGTATTTTGGCGTAGCAAAAAAAACACCGACTGAGCTCACCGTAGCCAGTGCCGCTGCCGAGCCACAAACTACGCTGCGAATTGCATTAGAAGGCAAATATCCGCCCTTTGAATATCTCAACAAAGACAATCAATTGGTTGGTTTTAATATCGATTTGGCCAATGCGCTGTGCAGAGAAATGGCAGTGAAATGCAGCATCAACCGCTACGAATGGGATGATTTAATTCCTGCGGTACAAAATGATCAAGCCGATGCGATTATCTCAACGATGTCGATTACTGATGAACGTGAAAAATTAGTGCAATTCACCCAACCATATGCACGTGTGCCAGCAGCTTATTTAGCCAGCAAAAAAGAGCAATTTTTGTTTCCTGTCGTGACACAAGATCGCGTGGAAGGCAAAACGATTGGTGTAGTGGAAAAAACCACCTTTGACGATTACCTCAAGACAGAATTTGCCAGCAAAGTAACGATCAAGCGTTATGCTGATGCCGAAGCCATGCTAGCTGGTTTGCAAAGCAATGAAATCAATTTTGCTTTTGGTGATAGCGCCGTTTTTGGCGAATTTTTGCGCAATCCAAACAATTCAGAGCAATATAATTACGTCGGCAATATTATTAAATCGGACCCTCGCTTAGGCCGTGGCGAGGCGATTGCCGTAGCGAAAGACGATACGGTAATGCAGGCTAAATTTAATTTGGCGCTGGATAAACTGATTAAGTCAGGCGAATACAAAGAGATGCAATACAAGTATTTTACGCTGCAAATTATGTGAACGGCATAGCCCACAAATGAGCCCCAACCATGTTGGGGCTTTTTTATTGATTGAACACAGGCATTCATTTGAGCCGTGAGCCATTTCATCGTAAAGATCAAATTTTGTTAGTAAGATACATTTTTTGAGGACAACATCATGAAATGGATTTTGCTGGCAGGAATGCTATTACCGCCATTGAGCTGGGCCGCTGACCCGATTCTAGCGACAGGGCGCTGGGTGAATAACGACGGCCGCTACCAAACGAGCTGGCCGGGTGGCATGTTGTCGGCGCAATTCACCGGCACATCGGTTGGGGTCGTGCTTAACGATGATCGCAGTTATTACGTCGTCGAAATTGATGGCAAAGCCGTTCAGCAAATTAGCCCTGCTAGTGGCAAACGCACTGTTTGGATTAAAAACCTCCCCGCAGGCACGCACCGCATTGATTTGATTCGCCGAAATGAGTCGCCAGACTATGTCGGTCAAGTGGATGGTTTTGTGCTCGATGGCGGTCAATGGCAAGCGGCACCTGAAGCGCCAAAACGAAAAATTGAATTTATTGGTGATTCGTTTACTGCGGCACTTGCCAACTTATCCACACAACGCGAATGCAGCGAGCGTGAAATCGCCGCCACCACCGATGCCAGCCAAGGCTTTGCAATTAAAGTCGCGCGTGAATTAAATGCACAATGGCAAGTCAATGCAATGTCGGGCATGGGCATGGTCAGAAATTGGGGTGGTAATTTAGCCGATCGTAACTTCCGCACCTTTTACCCACGGCAATTGCAGACCGATGCCAATAGCAAACTCGACGCGCAATGGCAGCCACAAGTGGTCGTGATTGGTTTGGGTACGAATGACTTTTCGAGCAAAATTAATGCCGGAGAAAAGCGCAACGCCGAGCAATTAGAGCAAGACTTTTTGGCGGCTTATCGGCAATTGATTGCGCAGCTCAATGCGCGCTATCAACAGCCGCAGATTATTCTCACTGCACTCAAATTGTGGCCGGATGATCAACTACGCCCTTTGGTCAAAAGTTTGGTAACTGAGGCCAATACTGCAGGCAATACACGGCTGCATTATTTGGAACTAAGCCCGATGCAACTCAATGGCTGCCAGTGGCACCCCAATCTGCAAGACCACCAGCAAGTCGCAGCCCAAGTGCTGGCCAAAATCAAAGAAATCAAACCGAGCTGGTAGGCTAATTGGTACCTGAGTCAAAACGCTTGGCTACAGGAATACCCTAGTTCTCCAAAGCAGAGTGCTGCTGCATGATGCCATGCATGCGCTGAATTACATTGGCATTTTGTCCGTTTTACCTGCTTTGGAAAATCTTCATATGAAAATCGCTTCTTATACATTGATTGCAGCCGCCATCGTCGGTTTGTCTGCGTGTGGCAAACAAGCACCCGTTGCAACTGAAACGGCCGCTTCTGCACCCGTAGTTGATTCAGCAGCCAACAACGCCGATGTAATCAAAATCGGTAACGCCGCAGCACTCACCGGCCCTGCTGCGCACTTCGGTAAAGATATCGAAAATGGCGTGCAATTAGCGATGGACGAAATCAATGCAGCTGGCGGCGTGGATATTGCTGGCAAAAAAATGAAGTTGGTGATGATTTCGGAAGATGACCAAGGCGACCCAAAAACGGCAACTAATGTGGCGCAGCGTTTTGTCGATGCCAAAGTGGCAGGCGTGATTGGCCATATGAATTCAGGCACGACGATTCCAGCGTCAAAAATCTATTCTGATGCGGGCATCGTGCAAATCTCTCCATCAGCAACCGCCGTGGCCTACACCAATCAAGGCTTTAAAACTGCATTCCGCGTGATGGCCAATGATGCGCAGCAAGGCAAAGTGCTCGGTCAATATGCAGTGAACAAATTGGGTGCGAAAAAAATAGCGATTGTTGACGACCGCACCGCATACGGCCAAGGCTTGGCCGATGAATTTGAAATCGCCGCCAAAGCCGCTGGCGCAGAAATCGTAAAACGTGAATTCACCAATAACCAAGAAACCGACTTTAACGCCGTGTTGACCAGCATTAAATCAGCCAAGCCGGATTTGATTTTCTACGGTGGTATGGATGCACAAGCCGCGCCATTGAAAAAACAAGCGAAAAAACTCGGCGTAACGGCAAAAGTGATGGGTGGCGACGGCGCGCAAACGCCTGAGTTTATCAAACTGGCAGGCGGCGATGCCGATGGCATGTTTGCTACTAGCCCAGGCACACCAAAAGACCAGCTCGCCGGCGGCAAAGCCTTCCTTGAAACCTACAAAACCAAATTTGGTACCGATGTGCAATTGTACTCACCGTACAGCTACGATTCAGTGCACGTGATGGTGAAAGCGATGCAAGAAGCGGGCTCAACCGAGCCAGCCAAATACTTACCAAAACTAGCCGCAGTGAAGCACAACGGCGTGACTGGCCCGATCTCATTTGATGCCAAAGGCGACATCAACGACGGCGCAATCACCGTTTACACGGTAAAAGACGGCAAATGGGAAATCCTCGAAGTCGTTGGTGGTGCAGCGGCAGCGAAATAATTAAATTGATGGTGGAATGAAAAAAAAGGAGCTTTCGAGCTCCTTTTTTTGGCTTGGGCATTTATATTTATTTAATTTGGCGGCTGTAATCGACCCAATCCCGACAATCAAATAGCTAATGTTGCAAAAATATTTTTACTTGAAATAGAACTTTTTACTTACGGAGTTATCCATAGGTGCATTACCACCAATGCATAACTAAACCAAATGCCTACAGCCTCCATGTTGT
>CAUOZE010000109.1:0-4846 GCA_963508915.1 uncultured Deefgea sp. | reverse complement strand
ATAACGCACTCTATTGACACCATCAGCATATCCCGCGGTTTCCTCCCTGGAGGCTTGTCCGACGCCAGCCCGGCCATTGACGCTGCTTGCGTTGAGCTCTGCGTTCTTGGGCTGGCATCAGACAACCCTTAACCAAAGCGGAAACTAACACACTGTGTCAAGAGCTCACACTTGATTGTGAATATGGTGATTCAACACTTAACGTTGCCAGTCGGCTCACGGTCCAAACCCGCAAGCGTGATGAACTCTTTGTTCTGATTAGACGCTTATAAGAAATTAGTCTGACCTTGATTGCTGATCCGTAGTTCGAATATTCACATCGCGTTGTGGATACGGAATTGCGATATTTTCTGCCTTGAGCGCGGCATGGATGGCGAGCGCCATTTCGCTCCGGATCGACAGCGATAGATCATAATTATCAATCCAAGCTCGTACGCTGAAATCAAGTGAGCTTTCACCAAAACCCATAAATAGGACGACAGGGGCAGGATCAAGGCTGATGCCGACTGTGCTTTGTGCTACGCCTAGCAGTAAAGCTTGTACGGCTTTTGGATCGCAATCATAGGTCACGCCGATCGGTATCTCGATCCGGCGGCGTTTGTTATTGAGTGTCCAATTGGTTAATTTCTCAGATAACAACATCCCGTTAGGCACCACAACGTCTGCGCCTTCGAATGTAGTCAGTGTGGTGGTTCGCATACCAATGTCACGAATGCTACCAATCGTGCCAGAGACTTCAACCGTGTCGCCAGGCTGAATCGGCCTTTCAACCATTAAAATCAAGCCAGAAACAAAATTATTGACGACGGTTTGCAGACCAAAGCCAATCCCCACGCTGAGTGCACCGAGAATAATGGCCAGCTGCGACAACTGAAAACCCGCGGCGGTGAGGGCGATCATTAAGCCAAGGATGAGTAAAAAATAATACGACATAGTCGAAACGCTATTGGCTACGCCACGTGGCAACGTCATCGACGGCAAAATGTCTTCACTCAAAATGCTGCGCAGCGTTTGAGCCAACCAAAATGATAAGTAAACTGAAACACAAAACAACACAATCCCACCCACAGTGAGTGAAATCGAACCTAGCGTGAATGTGTAGGCACCGATCTCGCTCAATTCATCCAATGTGGGTCGCAAGGCCCGAAACGCTTCCAATACGCCATACAGCCATGCCAGTGCTAATACCAAAATGAATAAGCGATTGATAACGCCGATTAAGCGATAGGCATGAAGTGTACGGCGGCGCAAAGAGGCGGCACTTCGATGTAAAAGCAGAGAACAATTAGCACGTATTACGTTATGAGCAGCAAGAATAAAGAGCCCTATGTATATACTATAGAGTGTCGCTTGTGACAGTAGCGTCGCTAAATGCACATTACCAATTAAATTGCCAAGCAGGGCGACCATCATCAGCGTCGCACCACTCCACAACAAAACTCGCGCCAGTTTTTGAGTAAACACAGAGGGAAAACGGTGCTTTTGCTGACGAATGATCAATGCGACAAACATGGCCAACATCAAGGCACTATTCAGTAATATGCATAATCGGAATATCAGCGGATCGCCACTGATAACGCTGGCGTATGTATTTACAATGAAAAAGACAATCGTCGCGTACAACCAAACACCTAGTGCGTTGCGAATTGGCCGAGATTGCAAACGCACGACAGGTAGCCATGCCAGCAATAGGTAAATTTGCTGGCGCATATATGAGCCATTGGTATTTTCTAAAATCATACCCGCTGCGATCAATAGGATCCAAGCTGAGATTGGGCGGGATAATATGGTTCGATTTGCCGCTATTTTGGCATCTTCACTTGATAGACCCCGTGCTTGAACAGATAGCCAAATCAGCATAGGCAGCAACAATACCAATACAATAACTAGCATTGTGTGTTGACTACTACGACTCTGTTTGAAGTCCTTCGCTAATTCAAGTTCGTCTGCCAGTTGAGTTGATAACAATGTGGTGTCGACTGAGGTATTTGGCTTTGTAAAAATGGCTGACCAAAGATCAGGCGAATCAATATTCCACAATAATTCATCTGTCTGGGCTATGTGTTGACGGATGACTTGCTGATTCTGATTCAATTCAATTTGCAACTGACTGGCTTGGCGATCCAGCGCCATTAGGCTTGATAATGGCTGCGAGATAGCTGTTTCTGCATGAGAAAAATCGAGTTCCAAACGTTGAATACTAGCTTGAAGTGCAGAAGGCAATAAATCCTGCGTCGCTTTATTGGTTTCACGCCATACAGATCGGCGGACGGCTAATTGCGCAGCATCCTCTGCGAGCGGTTTAGCGCTGGCCTGAGTTTGGCTTTGCCATGCGCTGAGTTTTTCCCCAATAAATTGATAATGACGGGCTAGCGTTTCAAGTTGCGAAAAGGGTAATTCACTTAAATTCAATGCATGTAATCGACGCTGTAATTTTTCAGCGTCGGATTTTATTTTAAGTAATGATTGCTGAAAATTATCAGATGGGACGGTAGCCTGACTGCGTTGAATAATATTTTGTAAAAATGCAGTATCAATATTGATTTGATTTGGAATATCTACAATCGGGATTGTTTGAATGGCAGCTTCAGGTGTCGCCTCCGACTCTGCCACCAAGGGTATTTGAGCAGCAAAGACGGAGACATTGAGTAAACATACAAAAACAAAAATTAATCGAAGGAATCGTGCCATTAAGAATTCTCATCAGATAGTCATTAATCAAACGCACGATTGCCATCGATTTGTCTGTCTCTTAGAGACTACCTTCATTTACCAGGGATTGAAAGTTTTGTAATTTGCCATTCTGATCAAAATTACACTGAAATGCTTTTTTTCCTTGATTACCTAAATCACCCACACCTTTAATCGCGTAGCCAGTTGAGGTCGCAAATGCTTTAGCTGTTTCGATATACATTGGCTTGGTATTGAATTGGCCAGCCGCTTCACCTTTGCAATATGAAGTCATGTTTTTAGGCATGGCGGTCGTTTTCTTCGGTGCTGGTGTTACGGCAGTTTTTGATGCGCTAGTATCTGAACACATGCCATTAACACCATGTTTAGCGGTGTAACTGACAATACGCGATCCATCGGGATTAGTTGCTACTTCAACAGAAACGCCGTTGCCTTTCACTTCAAAATAATTCTCGTTGATGACTTTCAGCTTGGCGGCTTTGCCATTTAAATAGGCATAACCCCCTTCTTGAACATGTAATTCGATGCCTGTTGGGCAGGTGTAATTCATGGTTGGTATGGCCGCTTGCGCTGCACCTGC
This sequence comes from uncultured Deefgea sp., assembly GCA_963508915.1. Taxonomy (GTDB): domain Bacteria; phylum Pseudomonadota; class Gammaproteobacteria; order Burkholderiales; family Chitinibacteraceae; genus Deefgea. Next base: position 1,575 of record CAUOZE010000109.1, on the reverse strand, counting down.
AATGAGATATGCGCAAGAGCTAAGAATTAAAGATTTCATAGCTAGATCCTAGGAGTAAGAATTTAAATTATGTTTAACTGAATCGTGCTTTAGGCTTTGTAGCATAGCCCTACTCGGAAGTAAGTTACCCATTACCCCTGATGCGTTATGCCATAAAACTCAAAATCGAGACGGATTTTGGGTTGCCGAGTGCCGTGATGCGATTCAGTAATGTCCGCGCCGCTTGAAATGTGACCCTAGGGGATTTTTCGATCGGTGACAACAAAAATATTACAGAATGTTTGTATTAGTTTACAAAAAACACGCTTAATTTGTGGGCGCTTAAGTCAGGATTAAAATATAATATTTAAATTGACTATTAACGATTAAATCCATCAATTTATTGGAAAAGGAATTCAGTGCCCCATGAAAACCCATTCTATTGTTCGTGTCAGCTTGCTGATTGCATGTGTCCTGAGTGCACCACTGGCGCAGGCGTATAACGAATACGATGCGCGGCGGGATTGCTCACGCAAAGTAGCGGATTGGCGGTCAAATTACCGGGATGCTCGTTTTGAAAACGTCGAAAACAGTGGCTGGGATTCTTACAATTTAAGCGGCAAAGTCAGTGCGCGCAGTGATGGTAAACAGCATGACTTCACTTGCCGAGTGCAGCACCAAGAGCTGGTCAGCTGGAACGTGAATAACCGTTCGGTGGACGATGAACATAATGATAAGAAAGATAAACGCAATCGTAATTTAGCAATTGGCGCGGGTGTCCTTGGATTGGTCGCGTTGGCCGCCGTTGTGAGCAATAGTAAATCGGCAGAAAATCCAGCACATGAAGAAAAACGAACCGATTATACAGCTGGCAAGGCCAATCCCTTTGCAGACCTTACGTTTCTAAAAAATGAATGCGGTGCCAATCTGCGCCGTCATATCGATGACGATCACGGTGAAGTCAAATCGCTAGATTTGATTAGCGCCAAGCTGACTGGTCGAGTTTTGAAAGGTGAAGGTAGTGTGACTTTTGAAGAAGGCTCAAAGCGGCGATTGAACTTCTCATGCGATTTTGATCGCAGTGGTCGCATCTACGATGGTAAATATTCGTTCCGTTAATGAAGATTTTTTGTTTGAAAAGTTATTTCAAATTTAAGAATGGCCACATGCCGACTCAGGCCAGGTGTCTGATTGCGAAGTTAATGCCAGCTGTATCCTGATTAGTTTGACCTTCAAAAACATACTTATTAAAAAGGAAAATCAACTTGTTCAATAAAAGCCTGCTTCTCATGCTGTTTTTATGCCCACCATTAGCATTCGCCCAATCTCTGACCCTTTCATGCAATGGACAAGGTAATGTTGTGGCAACGCAGAGCACCACTGTCAACCAATATGATTTCAAAACAAAATCGAACAAGACTGCAATTGCACAAACCCAAGTACGACGCCCATTTTCAGGCAATCCTATCAACTTAAGCCTTCAGACCGTTGCTTTGTAAGCAATGTAATCGTGAGGTTTGGGGTGATTGGTGCGTTCTTTCCTCGCTCTGGGATTAAAATTGATCAACGATTTCCTGATCTCAGTCAGCGCAAGCT
>CAUOZE010000108.1:0-4912 GCA_963508915.1 uncultured Deefgea sp. | reverse complement strand
GCTTGCGCTGACTGAGATCAGGAAATCGTTGATCAATTTTAATCCCAGAGCGAGGAAAGAACGCACCAATCACCCCAAACCTCACGATTACATTGCTTACAAAGCAACGGTCTGAAGGCTTAAGTTGATAGGATTGGGTTCTAAACACGGTGAGCAATGCCCAATAAATCAATGCTCTATTACCGCAGCGTCGGCACGCAGAGCATGAGTTAGGCTCGATAAAGCCACACGTTGTTGAGCATTTTCATCAAAATTATCCTCAGCCAACCAGCGTGCATACACAGTCGATAGTGCAGGCCATTCACTATCGAGCACCGAAAACCACGCCGTATCGCGATTGCGGCCTTTACTCACCCGTGCCTGGCGGAAAATCCCTTCAAATTGAAATCCTAAACGCAACGCCGCTCGGCGCGATGGTGCATTGAGCGCATTGCATTTCCATTCATAGCGGCGGTAGCCAAGCGCAAACGCGGTTTGCATCATCAATACCATCGCTGCGGTCGCCAAGCGCGTGCCTTGCAGCGCAGGTGAAAAATGCAAATAGCCGACTTCAATCACCCCCATATCAGGCTCAATCCGCAAATACGCAGCCAAACCCAAGGCTCGCCCTGACTGCGCATCGACAATCGCATAAAACTGCGGATCACTGGCGGCTGCACGTTTGGCGAGATACGCCAAAAAAGCGGCCTCATTGGCAAACGGGCCTTCGGCAAAATACGTCCACAGCGCACCGCTATCCTCGCTAAACGCTTGCCACAACGCCGCACCATGACGAGCCGGATTAAGTGGCTCAACACGGCAATCCCAGCCACTTAATGTCACATGCGGTGGAAATGGGGCTGGCTGCCAGTTCGGTACAAGATCGCCCACCGGCTGATCAAATTCGTTTAAAACCATGTAATTACCTTTGCATGAAAGCCACTAAATCTGAATTTTTCATATTGGCGGCAACGCCAGCCTGATTTTCTGCTGTTTGATTCTGGCTTAATTTGAACTTGCCATCGAAAGACGTAATCGCAATTTCAATCCCCACAATCGCCGCCAGCATTTTCTGGATATATTCCGCTGGCGCATCGGCAATTTGCCATGGCTCGACTCGCCCAGCTTCATGCTGCGTGGTCATTTGATTAAGCAAAGTCAGCAGCCAATCGGCGTTTTCAATCGCCCGCAGCTGGCCTTGGATTTGCACCGCAGCATAATTCCACGTTGGCACCACGCGAGGGTCTTTGGCTTTGCTGGGAAAAAAGGACGGCGAAATATATTCATCACCCGCCCGAAACAACGCCAGAATCGCCGAATCAGGCTCTTTCCATAGCGGATTTTTCCGCGCCACATGGCCACGCAACACGCCCAATTCAGAGCCATCGTCATGCCAATACATGGGAATTAAATTTGCATTTAATCCCTCTGGCGTCATTTGCACCAAGGTCGCCAATGGATAGGCCGCCATCAAATGCAGCAAGCTAGTGCGTTCTTTCTTCAAAAAATGAGGTGGTGTATACATATCAGCACCCACATTCAATTGGGCTAGCGAGCAATACACCGGGCTCATCACCCGTCGCAATCGCATAACCATCACGCTGCCACCAATCAATCCCGCCAATCAGCTCTTTAACCTGAAAGCCCAAACCGCTCAATTTATACGCGCCCCAAGTCGAACCATTACAGCCGATGCCGTCGCAATAAGTCACATAGACTTTGCTGCGATCCCAATCGGCAGTCGACTCCACCGTCATCAATCGATGCGGAAATGAAATCGCACCTGGAATATGCGCGGCTTGGTAGTGCGCCACGGAGCGCGTATCAATGACGACAATTTGCGGCTCTGCCGCGATTAAATCCGCCGCCAAATCAGCGGAATCAGTCCGAAACTGCAATTGCGCAGCAAAAAAGATTTCTGACTCCACTGCGGTGGCCAAGCCACTCGATAACACGGCACTCATGGGATTATCCTCATCACATCGCTCGACTATTCATAGCTCACAATGTAGCGGCATAATGGTCTCTTGTCGCAAACCAATACTCATTGAGACACCAGACCAATGCCCGCCTTGCCGATTTTGTTTGCCGCCGAATCTCAGCCCGATTTACCGCTGCATGAGCAACTCACCCGCACTTTACGACGCGCGATTCTGGCAGGGCATTTGCCATTGGATAGCCGCCTGCCAGCCACACGGGTTTTGGCGCAGGAGCAGCACAAAGAAGCGGCATGGACTGCTGCGGGGCAGGCCAAAGGCTTGGTACTTAGGCCGCTCTCGCAATTTTATCTTGATGAGGTAAAAAAGACGAGCTGGTTGCTTGGGTATGCGTCGCTAAGCAATATTCAAATTAGCACAGCGGTCAATACACTCAAAGAGTGTATTCGATGAATCCCGCGCGGATTCACCGAATACAGCAGACTAGTTAAAGATGACGGTGTTTATCGACTTCCGGCAACATCGGCGGCGGATCTTCTGGCTCTTTATCTTTGACTAAAAATGTTATCAATTCGTGCCCCGCTTCAGGCTCAGTCGTTTGATCCGATTGAGATTCGAGTATCGTCACTATTCCCGTCTCAAAATCGGGCAATACTGGCGCATCAGAAAAATCAGGCACCATTTCAAGCACCACCGGCACCGCTGGTGCCGCAGCCGCCATTCCTGAGTCAAAGTTATCAAATGGTGTCGTTGTTTTCGCTTTGGCTGCTTCGACATTACGAATAAACAGAGGGTTTTCTGGATCGAGTTTATTACCAATACTCCGAATCAACTCCCAGTCGCCCTCGTCTTTGTGGATGGCTTTAAATCGATAAGCCAAAGCACTGTATTCCGTTTTCATGACCTGCTGACGGAAAACCCGAAACAACATCAACCAACGCTCGCTATCCTCTGGCACATCATCAATGGCGGCATACAGCAAATCAATCGCTTTGAGTGTTTCACATTGGGATAAGAAGTACTGAGCTTGATCCAAATTATCATTAAGCTCTTCTTTCACCTCAAAGCCCGGTTGCGATTTCTGCGAGCCCCCTGCGCCAAACAAAGACATCACCGTATTGGGCGATTGCGCCATCGTGTGACCGACTTTGGCTTGAATGATGCTCAAAATACTGCGATTTAAATCCACAGCATTGATATCTGCATTCGCCCAGCGTTCGGCCTGCTCCTGCATTTTACGTCGCCACCAGACCAAGCCACCCACCCCGCCGCCGGCGAGCACCAACCAAGCCCAGTTCCAATTGGTTTTTGATTCTGGCTCAACAGCCGCTGATGCGACCTGTACTGTTTCCATAACTCGTTTCGGCGGTGCTACCGTAGTCGTTGCGACGACCTGCACTGCGCTAGCTGGCGCTGCCACATCGGGTAATCCGCTCGCTGATGTTGCCGCTAGTGTCGTGCTGGCCACAGCATCATTGGCGCTTTTGGCGTTAGCCAATTGAATCTGCGCCATTTTGATATCCAACTCGGCCAACTCAAGCTGCAATCGTTTATTTAACTCGGTCAGAGTGACAATTTTTTCTTCCAACTCTTTGGCATAAGCTTCTGGGTTCTGCTTGAGGTTGATCGGCTCAGCGTGTGGCTTGTTGATCGCATCGCCGTCCTCTAAGCGAAGTTGCCCCATTTCTTTAGGCGGAGTACTCATGGCAGTAGAGACTGGCGCGGGTTTAGGCAGCGCAGGAACAACTAAAGGGCTACCGGCAGCAATGTTGCGATATCTGGATTCGCTTTCTTTAAGCGAGCAAGGTATTTTTGGTACTGCGGCGTTTCAACTGGATAATAGCGAGCCGCCACCGCGGCCAAGGTCGTGTCTTTTTTTGCGGTAGCTGGTTTGATCTCTGGGCGAATTTTCAACACTTCAACCGGGCGAGTAGTGCTCGCTACCGGCAGTTCTTTTGATGGCGCGGGGTCTAAAAAAATCGTAAATTCACGACTCAATTGCTGCACGCCGCACTGAATGCTTAGATTAAGCGCCACCACGGGTTCACCAATACTTTGATTTGATCTAATGATAATCGTGCCAGTATTGCCATCACCAATCGGACGAATTTGCACCTCGCTGCGACCGATATAGGGCACATCACCGCCCGCCGGGGAAATCGTAATACAGTCAGCCAAGCTGGTTTCATTGGGTGACAATTGATAGCTCACCGAGCCTTTAAACGGCTGTCCCAAAAAAGACTGGATTTGCAAATCTCCTAAGCTAAGGGCGCTGGCCGGAGCGGCAAGGCTTAACAATAAGATTGCAAGTGACTGCTTGATTGGCGCATTAGGAAGCATTTTCAAACCTTTTTTGCCTGTGTAAGCAAATTGACATGTTTGTTATGTTTCCTTTGTAGACCGATTTCAGCACAATCCAAGCATAAAAATAGGCCGCGACTCAGCGCGGCTTATTTTACGGTGCACAAAAACAAAAAAACAACATTTTTTCATCAACTTAATGTGTTTTTTCCCAATAATTGCCCTCCCCAGTTCGGCGACAAAAGGTAGAAAAAGTAGGTCGGTTTTTGAAAATTTCGAGGAATTTGTACGACGCCAAGCCTGCTAGCGCAGGCGGTGAACCGGCGGTTTCGCCCGCCGGACGAGTTAGGGGTGGGTCTTGCCCCTCCCCTAACAACCCCTGCGCGCCCGATCGCCGCGAAACCCCGTCCGTCCAGCAATTGGCAAGGCGACGCTCAAACTCGCTGCGCGCTAGCGTCGCGCAGCTCAAACAGTCGCGTCTTAAAACCTTGCCAACCGCCTCCCGAACGGCGCGGCTCCACGGGCAATTCGTTCTAATGAGCGGTGGGGTATATCGCAATCCTATCAACTTAAGCCTTCAGACCGTTGCTTTGTAAGCAATGTAATCGTGAGGTTTGGGGTGATTGGTGCGTTCTTTCCTCGCTCTGGGATTAAAATTGATCAACGATTTCCTGATCTCAGTCAGCGCAAGCTTC
>CAUOZE010000107.1:0-5161 GCA_963508915.1 uncultured Deefgea sp. | reverse complement strand
TGAGAGTGGACACATTACGAAGGGAGTCAGTTAGGGTGCTTAATCATATAGTAATTAATAATCAAAGAGTTATGTTTGTTTCTGCATCATGCCGGATGGAGATTGAAAAAACAAGCAGCGCTTAAGTTGATACGATTGCAGGGCGTAGCGCATGTTTTTAAATGTTGTTTTGGAGCGCAGCCTTGTGTTTTAGCGTTTACTGATAAACAATTGAATTGCTAAAGAATTTCAAACTTATGCCGATAGTTGGCATAATAGGAATATATTGAATGTGCGCCATTTCAATGGCATAGGATGCAATCATGAAAATCGACAACTCTGGCAAGGCATTGGGCGCTGTTTCTGCCCGCCCGCTTGAGGGGCGTGCTACAGCGAAAGCAGAGCAAGCCGCTGAAAAAGACAGCGTGAGTATCAACCCGTTGGCGGCAAAGCTATCTAATGTGGCGGGTGCCGGCAAAAGTGAATCTACTTTTGATGCGGACAAAGTCGCTGCGATACGTCAGGCAATTTCCGAAGGGCGCTTTAGCGTGAATTCAGAAAAGATCGCCGATGGTTTGTTATCAAGCGTTAAAGAGTTGCTGGCACGTTAATGAGTGTGAGCCATTCATCTGAATTACTGAACGTCATTGAAGCTGAGCTGCTCGAAGTGGAGCGGCTCGTTGCATTGATACAACGCGAACAAGATGTTTTGGTTTCGCGTCATCTAGATCAAATTTCTCCGATTCTTGAATTAAAAACACTGGCCTTGCAGCAGCTCGAAGTGGTTACTCGCGAGCGCATCGCGGTTGCTGATCGTTTGGACTTGAAGTCGGCCAGCGATGTCAGTGAGTTTTTGCAGTCTGACTCTTCCGCTTTAGCGCAGTGGCAGCAATTGCAATTGCAGGCTAAATTGGCCGAAGTGCTCAATCGCAGTAATGCGCAATTAGTGAAATGTCACGAAGAGGCAAATCATCATTTGATGAGTTTACTCTCCAAACAAAAAAATCAAGAAATGGCCTACAGCGCCGACGGTCGTTTGAGTCATCAATCGGGTTTAGGTCGACCACTTGATCGCGCATAAGGTTCGATAAATAAAGCCTAGCTAATCCAGTACCCCTTCAGATTTACCCCAAATATTCAAATTCCCAATTTTTTTAGTCAATCAAATTAAGTTTTACATTGTGGGTATTGCGCTGTAGTAGCTGTTTGTAATGGTCTAGGTCGATATACATCGATGCTGTTTAGGCCATAATCCTGACCCATTGCACTAAAATAATCATGCTGTGCGATAGCGCTTGCCAAAGCCATTGTTGAATGGCCACTTGTGCGGGGTGCAGTAGTTCGTGACCCGGCCTTTGCAGTGCAACCCAAAGAAAATAGCCCACACCCATCCAGCATCCACGATAGATCAGGTGCTCCATCCAGCCATCGGCTTTAAATAAATTCAACGAAAACTTTTTGCGCACTGGCCACAATAGTGGCACGCCTGAGGGGGTCAGTAAGTCGCCAATAATGTGCGATAGATAACCAATCACCAGTGGTAAAATCGGAATTGTTTGTTCTTCTCGATAGGTGAGTAAGGCCCAAATAATGACCGCCACCATCAGTAAGGAGTGCGTAAAGCCGCGATGGCCAAAAATCTTGGCAATTGGAATCGAAATATACGGCACGATGCGGCCAAACGTCGATTTGGGGTGATCTAAATCGGGTAATAGTCCCGCTGCGCCAGCGAGGGCGACTTCGTGCACTTGCGGCATACGCTGCAAAATGCCAACACTGCAAGCCACCATCATCAAGGCGGCAAATGCAATGTGGGTGCGGGCCATCATGGTCAATACCTGCGCGACAATCAATCGGCACATACCACATAGATGGTATGAGAGTGGAACCTTGATCACTCAAGGGGCAGTGAAGATAGCAGAAAAGCGCCTCAATGGTGTAAGAAATTAAAGGTGTGGACTCCGATTTAAATGAATCATCGTTTTTGATTCTAAAAAACCATTCGCTCTGGTTTTTGAGCGCTTCACTCCGATTCACGACGCTTTATCGCATTCATCAAATTGGCTCATCCAGATGGCATAAAGTTCAGGTTTCCATTTCATAAATGAGTTCACCATGTTGCCCGTCACCCTGCGCCAAGTTAGCAAGCGCTACCAACTCGATAGTATCGATGTGCCTGCTTTGGGCTGTATCGATTTAGATATCTTGCCGAACCGATTTACCGTTTTGTCTGGGCCATCGGGCAGTGGCAAAACGACGCTACTCAATTTAATTGGCTGCGTTGATTTGCCCGATAGCGGTGAAATTATTGTGGCGGGGCAAAAGGTGCAAAGCCTATCGGATAACGTCTTGGCGGATTTTCGCTCGCGCCATATTGGATTTATTTTCCAAAATTTCAATTTATTGCCGGTGCTGTCGGCCTACGAGAACATCGAATATCCCTTGTTGCTAGCCAAAGTGAATGCCAATGAGCGCAAAAAACGCATTAACACCTTATTAGATGCTGTGGGTTTGAGCGAAAAAAGCAAACATCTACCAGGGCAGTTGTCGGGCGGGCAGCGGCAGCGGGTGGCGATTGCGCGCGCTTTGGCGACGCAGCCGCAATTGGTGCTGGCTGATGAGCCAACCGCCAATTTAGATAGCCATACTGGCGCAGCGATCATTGCGCTGATGCGGCAAATGCAGCGTGAACTGGCTGTGTCGTTTGTTTTTTCATCGCATGATCCACAAGTGCTGGCGGCGGCAGATGATGCCGTGATGATTCGTGATGGCCAGATTACAGAAATCAAGCGCAGTGCGGAGGTGATATGAATACGTTCTCTTTAGCATTGCGTAATTTGCTGCGTAACCGTCGTCGTTCATTCACAACGCTGCTGGCGATGGTGATTGGTGCGGTAGCGATTCTGATTTTTGGGGGTTATAGCGGCAATATGAATTTGGGTTTGCAAACGGGCTTTGTGCGCGATAGTGGCCATTTGCAGATTCAGCATAAAGATTACTTTTTGTACGGTAGCGGCAATCCGGCGGCATATGGAATAAAGAACTACGACCAGATTGTTGAGTTAGTGCGTAACGATACGGTCTTGAAACCATTGCTCAATGTCGTAACGCCAACGCTCAGTTTAGGGGGGGTATTGCTGGCAACTTCAGTACGGGTTTGTCACGTACGGTCATAGGTCAAGGGGTATTGGTTGAAGATCAAAATACGATGCGTTTGTGGAATGAATATGGTTTTCCACAAAAGCCATATCAAATGGCGCTGACGGGTACGGCAGAGAATGCGGTGGTGATTGGTACTGGCGTGGCACGGGTGTTGCAGTTGTGCGAAGCACTTAAAGTCAAAAATTGCCCGCAAAGTATCGCAAAACCAACGGGCCCCGCAGCGCCTGAAGATATTACTGATTTATCTGCGCTTGAAGAGGTGTCTTCAGCCAAGTCTGAAACAGGGTCACCACGGATTGAGCTGCTGGCTGCCAATGTGCACGGCGCGCCGAATGTGGCAGGTTTGGATGTTGTGGAAGCTGAGCTTCATGGCGTCAAAGAGCTCGATGATATTTCTGTACTGCTACATTTAGCGCAAGCGCAAAAAATGGTTTACGGCGGTGATGCACCGCAAGCGACGTCGATTGCGCTGCAATTGAAACGCACTGCAGATATTCCGGTCGCTCAACAACGTCTTGAGCAACTGCTGGCGAATGAACTCAAAGCTGAAAATCTGGAAGTGCACGATTTTAAAACGCTCAATCCCAGTTATGGCCAGATTACCGGCATGTTTGGCGCGATTTTTGGTTTTATTTCCATTTTGATTGGCGCAATTGTGCTATTTACCGTTGGTAACACCATGAGTATGGCGGTGATGGAGCGTACGGTTGAAATTGGTACTTTGCGGGCGATGGGCGTGCGCCGCGATGGGATACGCCGATTGTTTGTGTGCGAAGGGCTGGTGTTGGGCTTGATTGGCGCGGTGCTCGGTGTGGTATTTGCTTTGGGTTTGGCGTACTGATTTACCGTTGATGCTCGGCGTTAACCTTGTCATCGCCTTGCTACTCACCTTGATCGATGAGCGCACCACATTCATTGATAATTTGATTATTTCAAATTGCATTGGTTTTAGCATTTGGGCAGTCAATAGCATTTTGGGCTGGTTACTGGTCGACAAAATCACTTGGCCTTGGCGAATGGCTTTAGCTTTGCCGATTAGTCTTTTGCTCGGTTTTAAACTCGGCGCGGTATTTGGTGCGTCAGATGTGTCGGCTATTTTGCTGCGTACCCCAGAGTTTGCTTGGCGTTGGGTGGCAATTGCCGTGTTGGTCTCTACTTGCGCCAGTGCTTTTTTCATCGTGCTGTTTTATGCGCAGAAATATCGTGCCCAATTAGAAGTCGAGCGCCGCTTAGCTGCTGAAGCGCAGCAAGCTGAAACTGCCGCGCAATTGGCGATGCTGCAAGCGCAAATCGAACCGCATTTTTTGTTTAACACCTTGGCCAATTTGCAAAGCTTAATCGGCAGTGATCCGGCGATGGCGCAAACCATGCTCAATCATTTAAATGATTATTTACGCGCTAGCTTAAAGCGAACGCGACAAACCACCACAACCTTGGCCGAGGAGCTAGATTTGGTGTCGGCTTTATTGGCAATTCACCAAATACGCCTTGGCGAGCGGCTGCAGTATTCGCTCGATGTACCTGATGGTTTGCGCCTCGCCAAATTACCACCACTATTGCTGCAACCCTTGGTTGAAAATGCACTAGAGCATGGAATTGAGCCGGCGGTGGCGGGTGGCCGCGTGGATATTACCGTGCAATTGCAAGATGCCAAGCTGCGGATTCGTGTGGTGGATACGGGCTTGGGATTTAATCTCAATCAGACTGGCGAAACTGGGATTGGTTTGGCTAATGTACGGGCGCGTTTGAGTAAACTGTATGGTGTTGATGCCGAGCTGGTGCTGTCGCCCAATCCGCCGCATGGTGTGATGGCTGAGTTGATCTTCCCTTATGAAAGCATGGAATAAATGCGATGCCCACAGCCTTAATTGCTGATGATGAACCCAATCCTATCAACTTAAGCCTTCAGACCGTTGCTTTGTAAGCAATGTAATCGTGAGGTTTGGGGTGATTGGTGCGTTCTTTCCTCGCTCTGGGATTAAAATTGATCAACGATTTCCTGATCTCAGTCAGCGCAAGC
>CAUOZE010000106.1:0-5503 GCA_963508915.1 uncultured Deefgea sp. | reverse complement strand
CACTCCTTCCCATCCCGAACAGGACAGTGAAACACCTCAGCGCCGATGATAGTGCGGATTGCCCGTGTGAAAGTAGGTCATTGCCAGACTCCCTATACCAAGAAGCCCGATTCGAAAGAGTCGGGCTTTTTGCTGTGCGCTATGTTTATCGTGAAGTATGGCTGGCTAGCCTTTTGAGTTTATTGGCTGTAGCGATATACACTGTAATGCCTGAATAGGTGCACTTCATTCGCTTGCATGTGCGACAATTCATGTACTCATTTATTTGGTTTCGGTTTTAATTTATGACAAGTCCCTCGCGTGGTCGGTTTATTTCTGTGGAAGGAATTGATGGTGCTGGTAAAAGCACGCATCTGGTTTGGTTGTCTGATTATTTCCTTAAAAAAGGGATCTCATTGGTTAAGTCGCGAGAGCCGGGTGGCACCGCTTTGGGGGAAAAGTTACGTGGCTTGCTACTGAATGATGCGATGTCATTAGAAACCGAAGCATTGTTGATGTTTGCGTCACGTGCTGAGCACTTAGCGCAAGTCATCGAGCCGGCCTTGTCACGCGGAGACTGGGTTTTGTGTGATCGTTTTTCTGATGCGACCTACGCTTATCAATGCGGTGGGCGTGGCTTGGATAAGGCTAAGTTTTCTGCTTTGGAGCAGTGGGTTCAGCTGCGCAATGGCCGATTGGTCGAGCCTGATTTAACCCTGATTTTTGATGTGCCGCTCGAAATCAGCCAAGCACGGATGGCGGATAGTCGCGTGCTAGATCGTTTTGAATCTGAGCAACAAGATTTTCATGCGCGGGTTCGTGCTGCCTATCTGGAACGGGCAGAGCAAAATCCACAGCGAATTCGCGTGATCAATGCCAATCGCTCCTTGGCTGAAATTCAGTCTGAGCTTGCTGAAATTTTTGCAGACTATGAATAAGGAATCGTCTTTGTATCCTTGGCTTCAGAAAGCATGGCAAGACTTGTTGCGTGAACGCGATCGACTACCCCATGCGCTGCTAATTACCGGTGAGCCTGGGATTGGAAAACGCGTCTTTGCTGAGTATTTGGCGCAGTTTTTGTTGTGTGAAGATACAAACAAAACCACTCAGCCTTGTGGCGTTTGTGATGGTTGTCGCTGGTATTTGGCAGGAAATCACCCGGATTTTCGCGTGTTGCAACCAGAAGATGCCGAGGATGAGCGTCCTGACGAAACGGACAGCAAAAAAGCTAAGAAAAAGTCTGAAATCATCCGTGTGGAAGATGTGCGTGGCTTGGCTGATTTTGTTAATTTATCGGCGCATCGGCGTAGTCTACGGGTAACGTTGGTGGTGCCGGCCGACACGATGAATGTCGCCGCAGCGAATGCATTTTTGAAAACCTTAGAAGAACCACCTGCTGGCGCGGTATTTATTTTGGTCGCTGATCATTGGCGTCGCTTGTTACCTACGATTCGTAGCCGCTGTCGAGTGTTCCCTTTGGCTTTGCCTGAGCCGCATATTGCGATGCAGTGGCTCAATGCGCATGGCGTGGTTAATCCCACTTTGCATCTAGCGCATACGGGCGGCGCACCTTTGGCGGCGATGGATGATGCGGCCGCAGAATGGTTGCCTGTGCGGCAAAACTTTTTGGAGCATATTGCTGAGCCCGCGACCTTGGATGTACTTAAATTAAGTGCCGAATTAGATAAAGCGAAGCTCGATACCGATTTAGTGATCGCATGGCTACAAAAGTGGATCTATGATTTGATTAGCTTGGGCTTGGCGCAGAAAATTCGTTATTATCCAGATTGGAAAGACGCATTAGGACGGCTAGCACCGCGCGCGCCTTTTTTAATGCAGTATGTGAATCAACTCACCAAAGCTCAAAAATTATCGCGTCATCCTCTCAATCAGCGTTTAGTATTTGAAAGTTTGCTGTTTGCCTATGTGGATGCATTACGTGGAAAAGGTCGTCAAGGAAAAGTATGAGTGAAGATACGGTTCAAGCTCCCGCCTCTCGGCCAGGTGTGTTGTCTTTAAATATTAAAGAAAAAGCGGCGCTCTATGCGTCGTATATGCCGTTTATTAAAGGTGGTGGAATTTTTATTCCTACCAATAAGGTTTATAGCTTGGGCGACGAGGTCTTTATGCTCTTGGCTTTGCTCGATGATCCAGCGCGGATTGCGGTGTCGGGCAATGTTGTTTGGGTGACACCACCGGGTGCGCATAATAATCATCAGCAAGGCATTGGCGTTCAGTTTTCCGCGAATGAAGCAGGCAATATGGCGCGGTTAAAAATCGAAAACTTGCTGGGTGGTTATCTGCAGTCAGGTCGCACAACACACACGATGTAAGTCGATTGGCGAGTCGTGTCTTGCCATAAAACTTTTGCTCTATTACGTTAATTAACGCTGTTTACGTTATGATTCAAGCCGTACCTTTTGAGGTGCGGCTTTTTTATTGAATGAAGAAAAATGATGAAGTTTGTTGATTCGCATTGCCATATTAATTTCCCTGACCTTGCCGCTCAGATGCCCGAGCTTTTAGCCAATATGGACGCCAATCAGGTGAGCCATGCGCTGTGCGTCGCGGTGAATTTGCCGGAATTACCGAGCGTGCTGGCGCTGGCGCAGCAGCATGAGAATATTTATGCCTCAGTCGGTGTACATCCCGATTACGAAGACACGCCCGAGCCCACCGTTGCGCAGTTGGTTGAGTTGTCTCAGTCACCCAAAGTCGTTGCCATTGGCGAAACGGGCTTGGATTATTTCCGCTTAACTGGCGATTTGGAATGGCAGCGTGAACGCTTTCGCACGCATATTCGTGCCGCTCGTGAAACGGGCTTGCCTTTGATTATTCATACCCGCGCTTCTAGTGAAGATACGATCCGCATCATGCGTGAAGAAAAAGCCCATGAAGTCGGCGGCGTGATGCATTGCTTTACTGAAAGTTGGGAAGTTGCGCAGCAGGCAATGGAACTTGGGTTTTACATTTCGCTCTCAGGGATTGTGACCTTTAAAAAAGCCACCGAGCTTAAAGACGTCGCATACAAAATGCCGCTCGAACGCCTGTTGATCGAAACCGATTCGCCTTACCTCGCGCCAATGCCACATCGCGGCAAGCAAAATCAACCCGCGTGGGTGCGGCATGTGGCCGAGCATATTGCTGTGCTCAAAAACATTCCGCTGGAGGAGGTTGCTGCCGCAACGACAGCGAATTTCTTCAAACTGTTTCACCGCGCGAGCGCCACCTAATGTCCGCGCCGGAGTCCGTTTCTACATCGGCTATCCCAGCGATCCGCGTTGAAACGATTTTGCTTGGTGTCGGTTCGAGTGGTGGCTCGCCTGCATTGGGTTGTAGCTGCCAGACTTGCGTATCGACCGACCCCAAGAACGTCCGCACTCGCGCCTCAGCCGTGATGCGGGCGGGTGGCAAAACGTTTTTGATCGATACCGGCCCCGACTTGCGCGGCCAGGCGCTGCGTGAGCAAATTCTTCATGTGGATGCAGTGCTCTACACGCATCCACACGCCGACCATCTGAATGGCATCGACGATCTGCGCGCGTTTTGCTGGCTGCAAAAGGCGGCGCTGCCGGTGTATGGTAATCGGCTGATGCTAGGCCATATTCGCGAGCGTTTTCCCTATACGCTGATGAAGCCCAATGAGTTTTGGGATAAACCGGTACTGACGATTCATGAAGTCGAAGCCGAGCCGTTTCAAGTTGGCGATGTGACTATTCAGCCTATACCACTCATACACGGCAAATGGCCGATCTTGGGCTGGCGCATTGGTAATGTGGCCTATCTAACCGATGTATCGGAAATCCCTGAAGCGAGTATGGCGCTGTTGCAAGACTTAGACCTGCTGTTTTTGGATTGCCTGCGCACCAAGCCGCATCCAACGCATTTATCGGTCGAGCAATCTTTGCAAGTCGCTGCCGAAATTGCGGCCAAACGCACGGTGCTGATCCACATGACGCATGAATTAGAGTATCACGCCTTGACTGCGCAACTGCCTGCTGGTATTGAGGTTGGGTATGATAGTCTACGGATTGAAATAAATAAACTATAGGGATATACCCATGCAACTCAATGTACTTGGTCAAGCTTTGCAACCGTGTAGTTTTGAACCACTCACTGGTTTTTTCCGTGATGGCTGCTGCCGTACTGACGACAGCGATGTGGGTTTGCATATTGTCTGCGCCAAATTGACCACAGAATTTTTGAGTTTTTCAAAGCTGCGCGGTAACGATTTATCAACGCCGCGGCCAGAATATGGCTTCGCAGGTCTGAAATCTGGAGATCAATGGTGTCTTTGCGCTAACCGCTGGCTTGAAGCACTGCAAGCGGGTGCCGCCCCGCAAATCGTCCTCGCCGCCACGCATGAAAATATTCTGGATTTGATTTCGCTGGAAACATTAGTGGAATACGGCATCGATCGACCGACGTTTAATCATTAATTGTCGGTCTCTCTCGCCGATGTTTTCTCTGCGCGTGCTTGAATCCGCTGCGCCAATCCGTGAATAGCTTAACGATTAACAGGAATAAGCCATATGGCCTCACATTTTAGCCCCGCTGATTTATCCCGCATTATCGAAATGGCGTGGGAAGACCGCACCTCTTTTGAGTCGATTGAACAACTCTATGGATTGAATCAGCCGCAGCTGATTCGTTTGATGCGCAGTGAACTCAAAGCCAGCAGCTTTCGGCTTTGGCGCGCACGAACCAGTGGCCGCACCACCAAGCACCTCGCGCTGCGAGCGCCCGATATTTCCCGCGCCTACGCGCCGGGGCAATATAAGCGTTGATGCCGACTTTTGCTGATTCATTAGATCGAACTGGAGCACCACCCATGACGCACCCCACGCGAAGCTGGCATCCGAAAAAATTACTGAATACCAAATGGACCGCCGTTGTGCCGCAGCAGCGTGAGAAGCATTTTATCGTCGTCAAAGTGGAATTCGATCCGCTAGACACGCAAAAAATCGCGCAGGTCACGCTAGAAGCGGTGCTCAGTAAGCGGCATTTCACGCTGCATTGGAGCGAGCTGGAAGATGACGCGCAATGGCGTGTTGGTTGGCTGTAACGCGGCTTTGAGGATGTAATTTGCAAAAGGAAATCGACATGATCAAGCAAGTCGGCGACACCGAAATTCAGCTGAAACACAAGGCGACTTGCCACTGTGGCGTAGTGGAGTTGGAAATTGATTTACCGGATGGCATTGTTGATCCACGGCATTGCGACTGCTCGATCTGCCGCCGCAAAGGCGCGATTGTCGCGTCCGTCTTGCTATCGGGCATTAAAATTATCAAAGGCGAAGATCACCTGACGTTGTATCAATTCAATACCAATACCGCGAAACATAATTTCTGTTCGGTTTGTGGCATTTATACCCACCATCAACGCCAATCGTATCAACTTAAGCGCTGCTTGTTTTTTCAATCGCCATCCGGCATGATGCAGAAACAAACATAACTCTTTGATTATTAATTACTATATGATTAAGCACCCTAACTGACTCCCTTCGTAATGTGTCCACTCTCAT
>CAUOZE010000105.1:0-6341 GCA_963508915.1 uncultured Deefgea sp. | reverse complement strand
TTGTGCCGAGGAAGTCATGGCTGTGCTCCTATTCAAGAACGAGGCGGATTGCCTCAATTCTCAAAGTAGGAAACAGCGCTATTAATCAAATATCACAATGGCTAATCGGAGCCACCCTACCGCGCGAGCGGTTTAGTCCATGGCCGATAAGCGGGCTCAAGCGATTCTGTAACCATCTCATAAGATCAGAGGTTTGGTCTTAAGAGTCGTGATAAGCGCATAAAAAAAATGGCCCGCACGAAGGCGGGCCATTTTATTACAGTTAACAATTCAGAACCTTTGTTGCTATTGGCTTACGATCAAATATGATCGTTTTTACTCCACATAGCGACTGCCTCCCTTTTCTAAAGCTAAATATCAATTATTGAGCCGCTGGTGCTGGGCCTACGATTTCTTTCATGACCCATTTACCACCTTTTACTGCGTAAATGGTCACTGAGCCATCTTTCAAGTCGCCTTTTTCGTCAAATACGATAGGGCCAGTGATGCCTTTGTATTCAGTTTTAGCAAGTTCTGGCAAGTATTTTGCAGGTTCTGCAGAACCTGCTTTTTGCATCGCGCCGATCATGACTTTAACTGCGTCATAAGTGAATGGTGCGTAAAGTTGAACGTCGGTACCAAACTTGGTTTTGTACGCAACAAGGAATTCTTTGCCGCCTGGCATAGATTCAGTAGGTACACCTGGAATCGATGCCAACATGCCTTCTGCATCAGCACCAGCGAGTTTGATGAACTCTGGTGTTTGTACACCGTCACCACCCATGATGACGGCATTGATGCCGAGTTTCTTGGCTTGTTTTTTCAGCGGTGCGCCTTGCGCATCCATGCCGCCAAAGAAAATCAAATCAGGCTTGCTGCCTTTAATTCCCGTCAAGATGGCGTTAAAGTCTGTTTCTTGGTTGGTCGTGAATTCGCGTTTAACGATGGTTGCACCTGCTGCTACGGCTGCTTTTTCGAATTCATCCGCTAGACCTTGGCCGTAGGCAGTGCGGTCGTCGATGATGGCGATTTTCTTCGCGCCATTTTTAACTGCGAATTGACCCAATACTTTACCTTGCTGCGCATCATTGGCCATCACGCGGAAAGCAGTTTTAAAGCCTTGCGCCGTGTACGCTACTGCAGTTGCAGATGGAGAAATTTGTGGGATGCCTGCGTCATTGTAGATTTTTGATGCTGGAATCGTCGTGCCAGAGTTCAAGTGACCAATCACGCCGTTTACTTTTTGGTCAACAAAGCGTTGAGCCACTGTGGTTGCTGTTTTCGGGTCGGCTTGGTCATCTTCTGAAATCATTTCGATCATCAGTTTTTTGCCGCCGATGTCAACACCGCCTGCTGCATTGATTTCGTCGATGGCCATTTTTACGCCATTTTCGTTGTCTTTACCCAAATGAGCGATATTGCCTGTCAATGGGCCTGCTTGGCCGATTTTGATGACAGTAATTTCAACCGCCGGTGCTGGCGCTTCTTCTACAACTGAAGCGGCTGGAACGCTAGCTGCTTCTGGTGCTTTAGGTTCTTGTTTGCCGCATGCAGTGATAGATAAAACGGCTGCTGCGATAAGGCTGAGACGAGCGATGGTCATCGAGTTTCTCCAGGTGGTCGAATATTGTTCTGTAAGTACAAGTAAAGATTCAAGTACCTTGCCATTAGAAGGTAATCAATCTTGCTTGGGCAAATTGAGCGCTTAAATGAGTGTTTTCCTGTATCTGTGTAGCAACAGTCCTGACTTAAATTGAGCGTAGCAGATGCTTTTCCACTGTTTTATTGGGTTTTTTTGTCTACAAGGGTGGTTTTTTTTACAGCTGCTTGACTTTAGTTGTTGCAAATTTGCTACTGAGCTGTGAAAACGTCGTGTTTATAGGTGGCCGAGTTCGGCGAGCGATACCACAGCATGCTCTGCAACGATGAAGTGATCTAGTAGCTTGATGTCGAGCAACTCAAGGGCGTTCTGTAATTGGCGAGTCAGTAATAAATCGGCGGGTGAGGCTTCGGCGCAACCCGAAGGGTGATTGTGAGCGACGATTAGCGCTGCGGCATTGTGCTCAAGCGCACGGCGCGCTAGCTCACGCGGATAAACCCGCGTTTCGGCCAAAGTGCCTGAAAATAATTTTTCAGCGGCGATGAGCTTGTAGCTATTGTCTAAAAACAGACCATGAAATTCCTCGTGATTCAAACCACGTAAACGCAACTGTAGAAAATCCCTCACGGCAGCGGGGTTGGTGAACGAATCGCGCGCCTTGAGTTGCTCGATGAGTGCGCGGCGGCTCATTTCGAGCACCGATTGCAATTGGGCATATTTAGCGCTGCCAACGCCATTGATGGCATCAAAATCGCTCAGTTTGGCTTGAAACAAGGCTTGCAAAGAGCCGAAGTGCAGCAGCAAATCACGGGCTAAATCTACGGCGCTTTTGCCGGGAACCCCAACGCGCAAAAAAATCGCCAGTAATTCAGCATCGCTGAGCGTGGCTGCACCATGCAGGAGTAATTTTTCACGTGGGCGAGAATCTGCGGGCCAATCGGTGATGGACATCGTGGTTTCTTGTTAAACTGTGATCATTCGCTATAGCAGAGGCTTACGCTGTGAGTCATAAAAAAATCGTTTTAGGTGTTACTGGTGGCATTGCTGCGTATAAATCGGCTGAATTAACACGGCTCTTGGTCAAAGCAGGCTATCAAGTGCACGTGGTCATGACAGAGGCCGCTACGCATTTTATCGGCGCGGTGACGTTTCAAGCTTTGTCGGGGCATCCGGTGTTTGTCGACCAGTGGGATGCGCGCATGCCCAATAATATGGCGCACATTGATTTGACGCGGGGCGCGATGGCGGTGCTGGTTGCGCCGGCTTCAGCGGACTTTTTGGCTAAAGTTGCGCATGGTCACTGTGATGATTTGCTCTCGACTTTGGTCGCTGCGCGCACTTGCCCGCTGATTGTTGCACCAGCTATGAATAAACAAATGTGGGAAAACCCCGCCAATCAGCGCAATGTGGCGCAATTGGTTGCTGATGGCGTGGTGATTTTGGGGCCAGGTTCCGGTGAGCAGGCGTGCGGCGAAGTTGGTGATGGTCGTATGCTGGAAGCTGAACATATTTTTGAGTTTTTTGAAGCGGGTTTGCAGCCTAAGTTGTTACTTGGGCGTACCGTATTGATTACCGCAGGCCCGACTTTTGAACGCATCGATGCGGTGCGCGGCATTACCAATACCAGCTCGGGCAAAATGGGCTATGCCATTGCGCGGGCAGCGTACGAGGCGGGTGCTGAAGTGATTTTGGTGTCGGGCGAGACGGCCTTACCAACGCCGGTTGGCTCGCGGCGAATCAATGTGCAAAGCGCGCAGCAAATGCTCAATGGGGTCGAAAATGAAATTGCAGCTGCCGATATCTTTATCAGTGTCGCTGCAGTATCTGATTACTATGTTCTTAATCCATCAGAGCAAAAAATCAAGAAAGACGCCCATATTCTGACCTTGGAGTTGGGTCCGAATCCCGATATCTTGGCTAATATTACGGCCAAACCCAATCCACCGTTTTGTGTGGGCTTTGCCGCTGAATCTGAAAATCTACTCGAATACGCTGAAGCGAAACGCAAACGTAAAAAACTACCGTTGCTTGCCGCCAATCTCGTGCAGCAAGCGATGGGGCGCGAAGATAATGAATTAATTTTACTCGACGATAGCGGCGAAACGCGGCTGGCGCGCGCCCCTAAGCTGGATATTGCCCGCAAATTGATTGCACATATTGCTCGTTTGTACGATGCAGAGCAGGCAGCGAAAACCGAACAATAGTTATTCCTTCATGTGGTCGTATTCGTGCGACTTGCTGTAGGAACGACGAATTATTTTTTAATTTATTGCCTCAGGTTTTCTAGCGTTAGTTTTTCAGACATGGGTCACTTTGCAAAATTGAATAACAAGCCGCACGGCGCAGCGCCGAGCGTAAAAATAGGGGCTCAGCACGATGCTGACGCGAAGGTGACATCTTACTGGATTGGGTGGTATACGGGGGGGGGAGATTAATTGGTTTTGTAACTTATATTTGAGCAAACTATTGCACGAAGGATGGCTAGCATTGAATACATCACTACCCGCCGTTTTTTATTCGCTGAAGCTGGCACCCAGGGACTAGTGAAGGTAGTTGCGAGCAGAGCGCTCAAGGACTCAAGCGCTTCTAGCTAAACTATTTTGGAAGGAAAGTTTTAGTTTGACTGCAGCCAGCCTGTTAGATGGCGTGCAGGTACACAATTTTCTGTATCGGAGCTTCGATTCTGACTTCGAATGATTTTGTAATTTTTTGTCTGCTGAGCATGCAGCAAGACTGCGTATACAGCAGCTAAATCATAAGAATCACTCTGGGTTGTAACGCCTTCGAGAACGCAGACGACTTTCTTGCCACAAACATTAAAGTTGGCTCCATATCCCTGTGAATAATCAAGAGTATCAAGCAGTCCATCATAAAAGCTGCGCACGTGACACCGAGACATCGTGTCGGAATAGACGTACATATGATTTGTACTTTTCAGGTAAACAGAAAATACATCTGGAGAGCCGATTAAGGTACTGCCCGTCGCAACGTAAAAGTTATACAACAGCTCACCGATAGAGAGCTCAGCTAGGCCATCAATAGAACTTTGGGGCAAGAGGTCCTTACTTTGCTCTGCTGAAAAGCTATTTTCCTGTTGATTCATCATGTGTCCTTAAAACTTGTCTCAAACTGCGCATAAACGGAATTCTGGCCAGAGGGCACGTCGCGCTTAAGTGACATACAAGCAATTCCGTGCTATACGAATTATTCGATTATAGAATAATCTATTTTGGACTATTTTCGGACAACCTTCAAGCTATCGGCTATCCAAAAAGGGCGGCTGATGGAAAAGACTATCTACACGACTGAATACACCACATTTCTTGAGGCACTTCGTCGCGCGCGAGAACACGCAGGTCTGACCCAAATAGAGTTTGCTGCTCGGCTTAAAGTTACTCAATCGTTTGTGAGTAAGTGCGAGAGAGGAGAACGGCGATTAGATATTGTTGAGCTGCGGCACTGGTGTGCGGCGTTGGGTATCACGCTAACTGAGTTTGCTACTATTTTTGATGAAATGTGCGCAGCAAGTATTGGCTTATAGAGTGCACATTCCTATTTTTAATTTAGACCATTATTAGGTGATTTATATGCTCAGAAATATTGAAGCACGTATCGTAAACCCACTTTTAGGTAACAAAATCCCAGAGCCAACATATGCGACCGATGGTTCTGCTGCTCTGGATTTGAGAGCATGCATTGAAAACTCAATGACTATCCAGCCTGGCTCACGAGCAGTGGTAAAAACAGGGTTGGCAATAAACATGATGGACCCGAGTCTTGTTGCAATTGTGGCATCACGTTCAGGATTATCACTAAAGCATGGTATTCGTGTCGCACAAGGTATTGGCGTTATTGATGCTGATTACCACGGAGAAATCGCAGTTATTTTGGCTAATGACGGTGTTGAAGCCTATGTTGTTCAGCCTGGTGAGCGGATTGCTCAGCTAATGTTCCAACCCGTGGTGCAAGTGAAATTACGCTACGTGGAGAGTTTTTCTACTGAGACTGAACGAGGAGAGGGTGGGTTTGGCAGTACCGGAAAACACTAGGTTTGAGACGGTTTTAATAAGCTTGTGGGCTGAATACCTTGGCCCGTATCCTTTTCAAAGGAATGAGACAGTTTTGATTTCGCATAACAGTGGGCCTGATTGATTCAGATTATCAAGGGCAAATTTTTGTTTCAGTCTGGAATCGCGGCAGCACCAGCTTTACGATTCAGCCGCTTGAGCGTATCGCCCAATTGGTGATTGTGCCTGTGGTGCAAGTTGGTTTTAATATTGTCGATGAATTTGCCGAGAGTGATCGTGGCGAGGGTGGGTTTGGGAGTACGGGTAAACATTAATTTGTTGGCTTTGTTCAGATTACGTCTTGATGGTTTTAAGTGCCTGCGGTGTGGCGTCGCTTAGCCGCTTGCGGCTTAGCAAAGCCCACACCCTCAGGGTGCACATTGTTTTACAGTCGCAATCCGCGACGGGGACTCACTTTTCTTGCTTCGCCAAGAAAACGAAGTTTCTGCGGAGCAAAAAGTAAGCAAAAGAATGCGACCCGAGCGCGCATCGGTCTCCGATGCCCTCGATCGATCGTGAGCCAAACGATAAAACTGTTTGTCTCTCTCCCTCATTCGGTGCGCTAAGACAATGGGATGGACTCCTCCCTCCTGATACGGCATCGATGTGCCAGACTGGAAGTGTCAACCAACAGTCACACAGCAAAAGGAGTCCACCATGAAGATTATGCGCATTGGCCTTGATCTTGCCAAACA
>CAUOZE010000104.1:0-6362 GCA_963508915.1 uncultured Deefgea sp. | reverse complement strand
TGAGAGTGGACACATTACGAAGGGAGTCAGTTAGGGTGCTTAATCATATAGTAATTAATAATCAAAGAGTTATGTTTGTTTCTGCATCATGCCGGATGGAGATTGAAAAAACAAGCAGCGCTTAAGTTGATACGATTGGCGCTTGATTGGGTAGGGTGATAATGAACGTACTACCACAACCTTCTGCGCTTTCTAGTTGTAATTGCCCACCTAGCGTGCCTGTCGCTAAAGAATAGGCCAAATAAAGTCCAAGTCCACTACCTCCTTGGCCAAATTTGGTGGTAAAGAATGGGTCAAAAACTTTCGATTTAATCGAGTCGCCAATGCCACAGCCATTATCTTTTACTGTGATTCGAGTGTTTTGCGAGTCGATAGCCTCTGCGCCAATCAAAATCTGCGCGTTTTCATTTTCATTAAATGCATGAATAATTGCATTGTTAATTAAGTTGGTAATGATTTGCTCAAGTGAGTCTGGGTAGCTATTGAGTTGCAAATGGCTGGGTGTGTTATTTTCAATGGTTACATTCTTGTGTTTAAGCGAGGGGCTTAAAGTCGTTATCGTTTCGCTAATGATTTGATGTAGGTTGAAATTTCTAACTTTGCTTGATGCGGTGTCGACCGCTACTTGTTTTAAGTTGGAAATTAAATTACTTGCTCTTCTGGCGTTGCGTTCAATGAGTTGCGCAGTCATGGAGCTTTCTGTTAGGTTATTTACAAATAGATAGACGCAAAAATTGCTATTTTTCCAGCTAATTAAAAACCCGCAGGGCTGGCCGATGCGGGTTTGTTTGCTCTTATTTCAAGCCAATTAGCTTCTATAGTCTGCGTTGATCTTCACGTAATCATAAGAAAAGTCGCAAGTCCAAACGGTGGCTTGGTGTTCGCCACGGTTGAGTTTGACGGTAATGCCAATTTCCGATTGATTCATGACCGCTTGGCCTTGGCTTTCTTGGTAGTCTGGGTTGCGGCCGCCGTTGATGGCGACCAAAACATCGTCAAGCCATACTTCGATGTTGTCGACGTCCAAATCCAAAATTCCAGCGTAGCCAATCGCAGCCAAAATGCGGCCAAGGTTAGGGTCGGAAGCAAAAAAGGCCGTTTTCACCAGTGGAGAGCGGCCGATTGCATAGCCGACTGCTTTACATTCATCGTAACTGGCACCGCCTTCGACTTTGATGGTCATGAATTTGGTCGCACCTTCACCATCGCGCACAATCGCCTGAGCAAGAAAGTGAGAGACCTCTTCGATAGCGGCTTGTAGCGCGAGATAGTCGGCGCTATTTGCATCAACAATTTCAGGGTTGCCCGCTTGTCCAGTGGCGATCGCGATATAGCTATCGTTGGTGCTGGTGTCGCCATCAACGGTAATGCTATTAAATGACAAATCCGCGGCCCGTTTAAGCATGCTTTGTAGCAATTCTTGGCTGATCGCCGCATCCGTTGCCACAAAGCCGAGCATTGTCGCCATGTTCGGGTGAATCATGCCCGAGCCTTTGGCGATGCCGGTCACGGTAATGGTTTTGCCATCAATGGTGATTTGCTTGCTCGTGGCTTTAGGTGCGATGTCGGTGGTCATGATCGCGGTTGCAGCTTCTGCCCAGTTGGCGGGTGATAAGTCTGTTTTGGCGGCAGGCAGTGCGCCGATGATTTTTTCAAATGGCAGAGGCTCTAAAATCACGCCGGTTGAAAAAGGTAAAACTTGCTGGGCTGATACACCGAGTTGTTCCGCAGTGGCAGCGCAAATTTTTTCGGCGCGAGCTAAGCCATCTAGGCCCGTTCCTGCATTGGCATTGCCAGTATTGATCACTAGGGCACGAATTTCATTGTTTGCAGTCAGATACTCTTGGCACAGACGAACTGGTGCGGCACAAAAGCGATTGAGTGTAAATACACCTGCAACACGTGAGCCGGCGGCAATGGTGAAAATCGTAGTGTCACGGCGGCCTACTTTTTTGATGCCAGCTGAAGCGATACCGATTTCAACTCCGGCTACGGGAAATAACAGTGAGGGATCAATCGGTGCAAGATTAACAGGCATAAGGGCTCCAAAGTCGCGGTGAATAGGTGTTTAGACGTGTATCGGTCAGCAATTGTAGCGTGAGCAAGTTGATTCATGAAAGCGCTTGTCGATGGCATCTGCTGAATTTTGAATAAATTAGTGCGGCTTTTGCGGCCTTAACTCAGTGGGTGAAGGGGCGAGGAGTCAATTCTCGATTGTTTGCCTTACATTGCCTGAGTTTGTGCTCTTTTTATTTCATTTAATAACAATACTTTATTCAATTTCTACCACTTGTCTGTGATTTATTGCTGTGTTTTGGCTTGACCAGAAGTCGGTTGGTCTATAATATTCTGGCTCTGTTCGGGGCGTAGCGCAGCCCGGTAGCGCACCTGGTTTGGGACCAGGTGGTCGTGAGTTCGAATCCCACCGCCCCGACCAGACTTCTTGCTTTGCTTCATGTCAGTTTCACCTCTGCATTACCAATCTAAATCGCAGTAATCTTAGTAATTCCATTAGAATGCTTGTAGTGCAATGAATTGATTTAAGCGGCTCTGCTTAATCTTTCAGCTATGCCATTTTTCTTGGCTTGCTTTCTATCTATTTGGGTTTGCTATGACTAAAACGCCGTTTTCTGCTTTAAACTTGCCTGCCGAGATGCTGGACAACTTGGAGTCATTGGGCTTTGAGGCGATGACGCCGATTCAAGCGGCAAGTTTGCCAATTTTGCTTGAAGGTGGCGACATTATTGCCAAAGCCAAAACGGGCAGTGGCAAAACGGCCGCCTTTGGTATTCCTTTGCTGCAAAAACTCAATATCAATTTGCACCGCGTACAAGCCTTGGTGCTGTGCCCAACCCGTGAACTAGCTGATCAGGTCAGCAAAGACTTGCGCCGCCTCGGGCGCCATTTACCAAATTTAAAAATCCTGACTTTATGCGGCGGTACGCCGTTAACGCCGCAAGCTGCATCGCTTGCGCATGGCGCGCACGTAGTGGTGGGAACGCCGGGGCGAATTCAGGATCATCTACATAAAAACACACTGATTGTGAAGCAAGTCAGCACCTTGGTGCTGGACGAAGCCGACCGAATGCTCGATATGGGCTTTGGCGGTGAAGTGCAGGATGTGATTGATTTCTTGCCTAAATGGCGTCAAACGATGTTGTTTTCGGCAACGTATCCAGAAGGGATTCGGAAACTTTCGGCGTCAATTCAACGCTCGCCAACCGAAGTCACCGTCGAGTCTTTGCACGATCAAGTGTATATCGAGCAGCAGCTATTTTTAGTCAAAGACAATGGCGAAAAAGCCGATTTGCTCAAACGTATTTTTGCGCATCATCAACCGGCATCGAGCGTCGTATTTTGTAATACCCGCCAAGACTGCATGGATCTGGCGCGCAGCCTGCAAAATGATGGTTTTGATGCGATTGAATTGCATGGCGAACTTGAGCAGCGTGACCGTGATTTAACCTTGGTGAAATTCGCCAACGGTAGTTGCCCGATTTTGGTTGCGACCGATATGGCTGCGCGTGGTTTGGATATTAAAGACTTGGCTGCGGTAGTGAATTACGAATTGCCGTATGACCCAGAAATCTATGTGCATCGCATCGGCCGTACTGGCCGCGCGGGTAAAAAAGGCTTGGCGTTTAGCTTGGTTTCACCGTCGCAAGTGAAGCGCCAACGCTCGATTGAAGAGTACCTCGAGTTGCCAATTCCTGAAGGCAAAGAATCAGATCTAAAAATTAACGGTGATTTCGCCTTGCCTGCCAAAATGTCGACGCTGTGCTTTGATGCCGGTCGCAAGCAAAAAGTGCGTCCAGGTGATGTGGTTGGTGCATTAACAGGCGATGGTGGCATTCCGAATGAAGCGATTGGCAAAATTGATTTGTTTGAGTTCAGAACTTATGTCGCCGTTGAATTGCAATACGCCGCACAAGTGTTAAAGCGTCTTGGTAATGATAAAGGCAAGCTCAAAGGCAAGCCGGTTAAAGTTCAAAAAGTAAACTAAGATAGGTATTGCTTGCTAGTCATTATTAATCAATGGCTAGCAGCAAATACCCATCATTTGCATTCTGGTATTGAGGTCTTCAATGTCAAGCAATCCACCCGCAATTCGCCCTTACGATCTCAAATTACAAAGATTAAACAGCCACAAGCGCCGCGCTACGGCGTTGTTGGTGTTGATGCTGATTATTATGCTGGTGTCTGGCTACTATCGCCGCGATTATCCATCGCTCGGTTATGTGGTGGCCTTTGCCGAGGCCGCTTTGGTTGGTGGCTTGGCCGATTGGTTTGCCGTCACGGCGTTGTTTCGTCATCCACTCAATTTACCGATTCCACACACTGCGATTATTCCCAAAAACAAGCACCGTATCGCCGATAGCTTGGGCGAGTTTATTGAAACGCATTTTTTGTCGTCTGAGCGCATTATGTCCAAGGTGCGCGAATTTAATCCGGCAATGCGCTTGGGGCTGTGGCTGCAGCAATTGGTCAATGCCAAAGCGGCATCCGATCAAGTCGCACGCTTGCTGGATTTTGTTTTGCAAAGCTTGACTGAGCCCGCAATGGTACTGCGTTTGCGTGAATTGATGCGTCAGCAATTGGGTCAAATTGATTTGGTCAAACCCGCTGGCGAAATTTTGGCGGTAATTCGGCAAAGCGGTCAGCACCAAGTATTGCTCGATGTGGTGCTTACGCATTTGGATAGCGAACTACAAAAGCCGGCGTTGCAGCAGCACATTGCTAACATCATCGCTGCTGAGTTTGATTACCTGCGCTGGATTTCGCTCGATGAGGCCGGTGGTCGCTATATGGCGCGCAAATTAGTCCATGCGGCTGGACGCGAAGTACAACAAATGCGCGAAATGGCTGATCACCCATTGCGTGCGCATTTTGATACGGCACTGGCTGATTTGCAGCAGCGTTTGGTGCACGATCAAGCGCTGCAACAGCAGCTAAAAACGACGCAAGAGCATCTACTGGCTCAACCGACTTTACTCAATGCTATCGATGGTATGTGGGCGAGGGTGGTGGCGTGGCTGGCTGATGATTTGGCCAGGCAAGACTCCGTGTTGCGCAGCAAATTGGCCAATAGTCTGCAGCACTTTGGACTGCGTTTAGCGAGCGATGTGGTGTTGGCCGATTGGCTCAATCGCCACGCTCGAGTTGCGGCTGGGCAGTTGGTCAAAAAGTACCGCCGCCAAATCGGTCAATTTATTGCTGAGCAGCTTAAAACCTGGGATGACGAAGTGATGGTTGAGCGTCTTGAGGTGAATGTCGGGGGAGATCTGCAGTTCGTACGGCTGAATGGCACTTTAGTTGGGGGCTTGATTGGACTGGCTTTGTATAGCTTGCATCAAGTCGTCATGGTGTAGCACAGGATGATTTTTATATTTGCAGTGATTCTATTCTCTAAGCATTGATGTGCTTGTTGTTGCTTGCGGTATCTCCATCTAATTAAAGATGAGTATGTTTGTTGAAAGTGCCCTTTGATTGAGCCTACTGGAGAGCTTCGCATGTTGTTTGATCCTCTGCAGCACCCCCGTTCGGCCTTGCAAAATCGTATCGTGATGGCGCCGCTAACGCGCAGTCGGGCGACATACAATATTCCCAATCAAATCATGGCTGATTACTACGGCCAACGAGCAGGTGCGGGTTTAATTATTACCGAGGGCACATCGCCTTCGCCCGATGGTTTGGGCTATGCCCGTATTCCAGGTCTATTTAATGCTGAGCATGTTGCAGGCTGGCAGCTCAGTACCTCTGCCGCGCATCGCGGTGGTGCTAAAATATTTGTTCAACTGATGCATTGCGGTCGGGTAACGGGCGAGGCGAATTTGCCTGCTGGCTCGCGAGCAGTTGGGCCTACTGAGAAAGTACTTGAAGGCGAAATTTACACTGATGTTGCAGGGATGCAGCCGCATGCGCTACCTCACGCCTTGACCGAGGCTGAAATCCCTGCCTTGATCGCTGAGTATGTCAATGCGGCAAAGTTGGCGATTGAGGCTGGATTTGATGGGATTGAGTTGCACGCTGCAAATGGCTATTTGCCCGAGCAATTTTTAAATGCCAACGTCAATACGCGTGAAGATGGATACGGCGGTAGCGCTGCGGCAAGAAATCGCATCGTACTTGAAGTGGCGCAGGCGTGTGTGGCCGCGATTGGCGCAGACAAAGTCGGGATTCGGGTGTCGCCATATGGTGTATTTAACGGGACGGGAGAGTTCGAGGCAATCGTATCAACTTAAGCGCTGCTTGTTTTTTCAATCTCCATCCGGCATGATGCAGAAACAAACATAACTCTTTGATTATTAATTACTATATGATTAAGCACCCTAACTGACTCCCTTCGTAATGTGTCCACTCTC
>CAUOZE010000103.1:0-6408 GCA_963508915.1 uncultured Deefgea sp. | reverse complement strand
GAGTGGACACATTACGAAGGGAGTCAGTTAGGGTGCTTAATCATATAGTAATTAATAATCAAAGAGTTATGTTTGTTTCTGCATCATGCCGGATGGAGATTGAAAAAACAAGCAGCGCTTAAGTTGATACGATTGGGCTACGCCCACCAATCGAATGGCCGCACCGAATCTATTTCGCGTAGCTGGGACCGACTCTTTGCAGAAGTGGGAATCGAAAACGGCAACTTCGCCATTTATGGCAAAGCATGGTATCGCTTACCTGAAAGCGATGGCACCGATGAAAATCCTGACATCACCGATTACTATGGTCACGGCCAGCTCAATGCCGTCTATCGCTGGAACGGTCACAGCTTCACCGCGCTCGCGCGCGGCAATTTCGGCACGGGTAAAGGCTCACTGCAAGTAGGCTGGTATTCACCACCAGTGCTTGGCCCGCTACGCGCCTATGTGCAAGGATTCACGGGTTATGGTGAAACCTTAATTGACCACAATTGGCGCCAAAACACCATCGGTGCCGGCTTTACATTAAACGATGGTTTCTAAATACGAAGCCTGAACTCAAATCTGCTTCGCTATTCTGAGCGGGATAGTGAAGCAATTAAGCAATGGGTATATCAATGAAATTGATTGCTATTAATACCCACAACAACATACCCAATACTTAAATAGCCACAGCCTGAATAAAAAATTCCCGATTTCCATCGCCACCGGCAATCGAACTGGCAAAATAATTGAGTACCTCAAAACCCTCGACACACGCTGCAGTACGGATTTTCTCTTCGACGTGAGGATATAAATTCTCATCACGCACAATCCCGCCCTTGCCCAACGCTTGCGGGCCCAGCTCAAATTGTGGCTTCACTAAAAACAGCAATTTTCCCCCCACCGGCAAGACCGCACGTAGCGCGGGCAAAACTAAAGTCAGCGAAATAAACGAAATATCGCCCACAATCAAATCAATCGATTCGTCATTAAGCGCTGATGCTATCGTCTCTAAACTCAGATTGCGCGCATTCACGCCTTCAAACTGCGTGACACGTGCGTCCGCCAGTAAGCGCGGATGCAATTGATCATGACCAACCTCAACACCAATCACTCGCCGCGCACCAGATTGTAATAAGCAGTCGGTAAAACCACCTGTTGAAATCCCGACGTCCAGCGCCAGCATGCCGGTCACATCCAGCTCGGCCGCCGCCAACGCGCCAGCGAGTTTCAATCCGCCACGCGACACATAACGATCGAGTTCATCCGGCGTCACCGTTACTTCGGAATAAGGTGCGAGTTGACTTGCCACCTTGATCAATACTTTACCGTCGACCTGCACTCGCCCAGCCAAAATCATTGTTTGCGCAGCGGTACGCGAGTTTGCCAAACCATGCTCGACCAACCATAAATCAGCGCGCATTTATTCAATCCAATAAGAAGCCCTCTCTAGTGAGAGGGCAAGGTAACAAACTAAAGTCAGAAAGACGTTGGCATTGCCAATGCGATCTGCTTAGAAATCCATATCGCCGCCAACAAATGACTCGTCCGGCGCCAGATAGCGCCACTGCCCGCGTGGCAAATCGCCCAGCATGATGCGGCCAATGCGAATCCGTTGCAGCCCCACGACTTCCAGCCCCACCAATTCACACATCCGGCGAATCTGGCGCTTTTTACCTTCGCGCAAAATGAAACGCAGTTGATCTTTATTCTGCCACCAAACCCGTGCGGGTTTGAGTTTGGCGCCATCCAGCTCCAAACCGTGATTGAGCAGACGTAAACCATCGCCTTTCAAATGGCCCGAAACTCGCACCAAATATTCTTTTTCAACTTGCGAGTTTTCGCCAATCAGCGTTTTGGCAACCACACCATCTTGCGTGAGCACCAAGAGGCCAACCGAATCAATATCCAAGCGCCCCGCAGGCGCAAGACCTTGATAATGCACAGGCGAAAATGGAATACCGCTATTGTCACCCACCCAGTGGTTTTCTGGCTTGAACAGCACCACGGCAGGCTCGTAACCATCTTCCGCCTGACCCGACACATAGCCCACCGGCTTATTGATCAAAATCGTCACCCGACCCGCCTGCACTTGCGCAGCAAATTTATGCAGTTCAATATGTTGGCTTGGCAAGACTTTAGTGCCGAGCACGTCGACGACTTGGCCATCGACCAAGACCCAGCCACGGGAGATATATTCATCGGCCTCGCGACGCGAGCACAGGCCCAATTCGGCCATGCGTTTAGATAAGCGAAGTGGTTCTTCCATTTTTTTTCTACATTTAAGGCCGACAATGCAACATTTTACTGTTTTAATCGTCTAGGCATAAGACCTATTCATCACATCGAGACAAAAGCATGGAATATTATTTGGACATCAAGCATTTACACCTCAGTTTAATCACCCTTTCTGGCGTGCTATTTTTACTCCGTGGCATATTAATGCTGAAGTCCTCCAAGGCACTGCAAATGAAAACCTTGCGGATTGCCCCGCATATTATCGATACAGGCTTATTGATTTCAGGCGTGAGTTTAGCGGTGATGCTGGGCTTGAAACCCAGTGAAGCGCCATGGATTATGGCAAAACTGATTGCTTTGGTGGTGTATATCGGCTTTGGCACCATTGCGATTAAGCGCGGTAAAACCTACCTGATCCGCGCCACCGCTTTTATTGCGGCGCTCTGTACCTTTGGCTATATGGTTTCGGTCGCCATCACAAAAAGCCCAATCCCTTGGGCTTAAAATAACTGCGGCGTCCAACTCACAAATGACCGCGGTGGATGCCGCCATAAAGCTGTTTTTCCCGCGCTAGCAGCTTTTTGTATTCTTCAAGCTGCTGAGTGCGGGCATGCAAGCGCATATACAAAATAATAATCGCCGCCAGCATGAGCAATAAAGCAGAGACAACACCGATGGTATTACTACTCCACAAGGCACTGCTTACCCCCAAGGCTTGGCAACCATAGGGTAGGCATTCGTACATGACTTTCGGCAGCATGGCGCCCTCCTGATTTACACGGCGGAGAATGATTTATCATACGCCAATGTTTCACAGTGAGAGCTACCGCTCAGAGCTTAATTCTTTATTTTCAGCGACTTAAATAACAAACATATCTGACGAAGCCTGCCAATGCCCCGACTTGCCACCCATTTTTTCCAGCAGGCGGATGTCACTCATCACCATGCCTTTATCCACCGCTTTGCACATATCGTAAACCGTCAGCAGGCCGACGTTCACCGCCGTCAGCGCTTCCATCTCAATGCCGGTTTTGCCATAGGTTTCGCAGGTTACAATACAACGCACCGTGGATTTCATTCGATCGATCTGGAAATCGACGTTCACTTTGGTCAGCGGCAAGGGATGGCAGAGCGGAATTAGATCGCTGGTTTTTTTCGCCGCCATAATCGCCGCAATTCGCGCCACACCGAGAACGTCACCTTTTTTATTGCTGCCGTCTTCGATCAAACGCAGCGTATCGGGCAACATGCGAATATCACCCTGCGCGGTGGCGACACGATGCGTCTCTGCTTTGGCACCCACGTCGACCATGTGCGCATCACCCGCACTATTAAAATGCGTTAATCCCCCCGCTACAGGGATCGCTTCGGCACCCGATAGGCGATTAGCCAAGCCCGATAAATCATCCAAGGTATTCAAATTAGGGAAACTGTCTTTGGCAAACGTCACTTCAACTGCGCCGATACTTTTGAGCCAATCGAGCATTTTCAAACGGCCGCAAGACAAATGCTCAACTAAAGACGGCAATACCGAACGCGACAGCAAGCAAATCGTTGGATAAAGACGGCCATCGCTGGTTTTTGCCACCGCCGCCTGCGCTTTGGATGACTCCATCGCCACGCGCAATTGTTGCAACAAATCAGCAGGTAAAAACGGCGAGTCGCACGGAATCACCAGCATCAGTTTGGCAGGCGAGGCCAAAAATGCCGCATGAATCCCCCCCATCGGGCCCGGATGATTGGGATACACATCACGCAACACCGCAAAGCCATAACGAGCATAGTCGGGTAGATTGCGATTAGCAGAAATCAGCACATGATTAACTGGCGTAGATTGGCGCTGCACGCCCTCTAAGCTCCACTCGACCAGCGGTCGCCCCGACAGCTCGACCAAGCCTTTATCACGCCCGTCCATTCGTCGGCCTTCACCGCCCGCTAAAATCACCGCATCCACGATCATTGCATCATTCCCAACGTTGCCTTGCCGTTTGGTCGGACTCGCGCGCATCCACCCAGATACTGGCGTTTGCAGTGACTTCCTTTTTCCAAAACGGCGCCTCAGTTTTAAGATAATCCATGATATACGCATTTGCAGCATATGCGGCATCGCGATGCGCGCTCGCGGTCAAAACCAACACAATTTGCTCAGCTGGGCGTAAGGGACCAACCCGGTGAATCAAAGTCACCGCATCAATCGGCCAGCGCGCTTTCGCGCCAGCCACAATCTGCAGCAAAGCACGCTCGGTCATCTTGGGATAATGCTCTAACTCCAGCGCGATGAGTTCAGGTTCTGGATTTAAATCACGTACCCGCCCCACAAACATCACCACCGCGCCGATGGTAGCGTCACCCGCGAATCTCGCGTATTCCGCGGCGACATCAAAATCGTGCTCCTGTACAACAATCACATCCGCGACAATTTTATCCACGCTCAACCTCCGGTCACTGGCGGGAAAATCGCCACTTCTGCGCCCTCAGGAATCGCATCGTTCAAACGTGCCATCTCTTGATTAATCGCCACGCGAAATACCTTGCCACCCGCCAACTCCTCAGCCCAAACGCCATCGCGAGCAGCCAGCAAGTCAATCAAATCCGCCACCGTCGCTGGCGTTTGCGGCAATAGCTCTTCAGCCAAACCCAATACTTCTTTTAAACGCGCAAAATACACCACTGAAATCATGTTCAATCCTTAGCACAAAGCCGACAAAGGCAAATAGGTCACCACATCACCTGCCGCAATCGTTTGTCCGGCAGGCAAATCCACCAAACCATCGCTCCACACCATAGCCGACAACACGCCAGAACCTTGGCGCGGGAATAGCTCGACTTGGCCGTTGGCGTTAAGTCGAACACGCAAGAACTCGCGCCGATCTCCAGCCTTTTTCCAGTCAAATGTAGCGATCAGCGGCAAACTCGTTTGCGTAATCGCTGTCACGCCTTGCCGTGCCAATAAGAACGGTCGCACCAGCATCAAAAACGTCACATAGCTCGATACCGGATTGCCGGGCAAGCCAATAAAATCCGCCTCGCCAATCCGGCCATGCGCGAACGGTTTTCCTGGCTTCATCGCGATTTTCCACAAATCGAGCTTACCAAGGTATTCAACCGCAGCCTTTACATGATCTTCCTCACCGACCGATACCCCGCCCGATGTCATCACCACATCATGTTCAGCAGACGCCGTTTTGAGTAGAGCTATCGTCGCTTCGCGATCATCGGCCACAATCCCAAAATCCGTCACCACACAGCCCAACGATTGCAGCAAGGTATTAATCGCATAGCGATTCGAGTTATAAATCTGCCCCGCGCCCAAATCCGTACCCGGCTCGACCAGCTCGTCACCCGTGCTGAGCAAAGCCACTTTCAATGGCCGCACCACTGGCAAAGTCGGCACACCAATCGACGCCGCCAAACCAATTTCAGCCGCACCCAAGCGCGTTCCCGCAGCCAGCACCACCGACTGCGCAGCGATATCTTCACCCGCACGGCGAATATTCGCGCCATTTTTCAAACTCATCGCCACGCTCACACGGCCATCGCTCA
Source organism: uncultured Deefgea sp. (assembly GCA_963508915.1). Lineage (GTDB taxonomy): Bacteria > Pseudomonadota > Gammaproteobacteria > Burkholderiales > Chitinibacteraceae > Deefgea. The sequence goes on along the minus strand of CAUOZE010000103.1, from coordinate 645 downwards.
CGCTACAGACTTCCTGCATCGCCACCGCATTCGCGCCAGCCGGAATCGGCGCGCCAGTAAAAATCCGCGCCGCTTCGCCCGCCGCCAAGCTTGTCCCCACCTCGCCCGCCGCAATGCGCTGGCTAATCAGAAAATCAGTCGGTGGCGCGGCAAAGTCAGCGATATTGAGCGCATAGCCATCCATCGCGCTGTTATCAAACCCAGGAACATCAATCGGCGCGATCACATCGTGCGCCAACACGCGACCGTTCGCCGCCAGCAGCGGTACGGTTTCAACCTCAGTAATGCGGCGCGCCGCAGCCAACAGATTAGCCAGCGCGGTATCAAAATCAAGCATGCGAGTTTCCAAAAAATAAATCAGAACAAGTCAAAAACGGAGTCCACGAAAGACACGAAAATCACGAAAACAATGCCTCCTAAAAAATAACCTTAAGATACGGACAATGAACACTCAATTCCTTACCAAATAAAAGACTTTGTGAAGCGCGTGTCAATGACGGACAGCATTACTTTAAACGTCAGCTAATTGCTTCCGCTCATATTCTCTTGCAAACACCGCAGGGGCGACATCACCTAATCGAGAATGGCGACGTTGCCGGTTATAAAAAATCTCAATGTATTCGGTAATCTCTTCTTGTGCTTCAG
>CAUOZE010000102.1:0-6613 GCA_963508915.1 uncultured Deefgea sp. | reverse complement strand
GATTGTCTTTATCCAAATGAATTTTTCGAAAAAAGAAAAAGATAAAGTCGAACTGATATTTATGGCTTGTACCTTTCTTGTTCTGCTTTTAGGAGGCATTTCATCTCACATTTTGCTTGCAAAAAATTAAGGCATCCTATTGGACGCCTGCAAATAGCTAGTGTAGGCGTTTAGGTAAGTCATATCTTGAAAACAAACAGTCTGCTGTTGGCCGATTGCAGCCTAATTGGAATACGGAGTGATTCTAATCCAACTTCTTTCGCTAAGTTTGCTCTTGCGTATTTTTGCTTGGCAAGTGTCTCACTCTTTGTCGGTGCACGTGGGCTTTAATGTCGTGTCTGATTAGTTATGGTGTATGTATTTAGAGCAAAGCCATTGTTTATATTGCTTGCAAGTAAATACACCTCAATCAAATTTGATTGAGGTGTATTGAGTTCTAAAGACGCCGATTTGGCGCATTGCAAAGCCGCGATTACTTAATTTTCACTACACGGTTCAGTGTTGGTACAGCGAGGTTGGGAGTGGCTTTGATGTAGGCCTCCAGCGCATCGACGTCTTGTGCGCCGCCGAGGATGTTCGTTCCCTTGGTCAGTACCGTGAATAAATCGCCGCCCGAGGCCAGATAGTTATTTACCGTAACGCGATAATTCATCACGCTCGATAGCGCTACGCCATTGAGTTTGATATTGGCAGCATCGACTTTTTGCCCCGCAGCTAGTGTTGAATCCCAGCTGTAGCTAAAGCCATTGGAAACCAGCAAAATCCGATTTGATGTTTGATTATTGGTGTAGCCCGCAAATTGTTGCTCGAGCAACTCTTTGATTTGCGCGCCAGTGAGTGTCATCGAGACCAAGGTATTGCCAAAAGGTTGGGTCGTGAACAGTTGGCCATAAGTCACTTGCCCTGCCACCGGGATCAAATCGGCGCGAACGCCACCCGGATTCATAAACGCAATTTGTGCTGCGCCCACGGTTGCGCCTGAGGTCGCCGCTAATTGTGCATCGGCAATCACATCACCAAGCGTACTCTCGCCCGCTGCATTAGCAGCTCTGAGCAAACTTCCCGCAATCGTGCCGACCACGCGATTTTCTAGTGGTTTTACTAAGGCATCGTACTTAGTAATAATGGCCGTTTGCGCGGCATCTTTGGCCACATCGTTGGTGACAACAATATTTTTTGCTGAAGATTTGATTACGTCGCGGGTTTTCGGGTCCAAAGTAAGGTCAATCTCTGAAATCATCCGGCCATATTGATTGGCGCTGGTGACCAGTTTGCCATTGATTTGGCAGTTGTAGGCTTGATGGGTATGTCCTGACACAATCGCGTCGACAGCGGGATCGAGGCGCTTCACGATATCGACAATCGCCCCTGAGACACCTTTACATTCATTCAAACCTCCCAACTGCGTGGCGCCTTCGTGCACGATCACCACTATCGATTCAATGCCTTGCGCTTTAAGTTTGGGTACCAAAGCATTGACAGTCTCGGCTTCATCTTTGAACGTCAGCCCTGCTACGCCTGATGGCGTGACAATCGCTGGCGTATTTTTTAAGGTCATCCCGATAAACGCGACTTTAACGCCGCCAAATTCTTTGACGTGATACTCAGGGAAAATCGTTTTGCCGGTTTTGCTATCAACGACATTGGCAGCCAAGAATTTAAACTTAGCGCCGCCAAAGGTCGAGGCTGTTTTGCACCCATCAGTCGGATGGCAGCCGCCATTTTGCATACGCATCAGCTCGGCACTGCCTTCATCAAACTCATGATTGCCGACCGCATTGAGCTCTAAACCCATTTCATTCATTGCTTCAATTGTTGGTTCATCGTGAAACAGTGCTGAAAGCAAAGGGCTAGCACCAATCAAATCGCCAGCAGAGACGATGATGTTGTTTGGATTTTTGGCTTTCAATGTTTTAAGCCAGGTCGCCAGATACTCACTGCCACCGGCGGCAACTTTGATGGTTTTAGTTGGATCGGCAGGATCAGGGATGGTCAGCGTACCGTCTGCTTTGAGGTTGCCATGGAAGTCGTTAATGCCCAACATTTTCACTTCAATCGGTGGTGCTGGCGTCGGGCTTGGTGTTGGTACTGACACGACGTCGGGTGATGACCCGCCACAAGCGGCCAAGAATAAAGGTATAGCGAACATCGCCAAGACTGAAGCACGGATTTTCATTGCATTGTTCCCGTTAAAAATCAGGCAAGGATAGGCGCTTAGTTTTTCAGACTAACGACAAAAGCATGAACATCTGATGACAGTGGAATCAATACACACGTGCCTAGATAAGGAAATGAGTCAATTGAATGAATTAAATTCGCCAAGTAGCTAGCAGCAAGGCAAGATGCATTTTTTCGTGCGATGGTTTTAATCGCATCTTTTTAATGGCTTGAAAGACTTGAATATGACTCTGCAATTTAATGGCATTAATCTCTATACGCTGGCGCAAGTGCGCAATCACGAACCCAAATTGCATGCGCGGATTTTAAATATTGCGGGTGAATGGATGGTGTTGTTTGGTAAAAAAATGGCGTTTACTGACGATGCGGATTTAGTTGGTATTCTGCACGAAGCCAATTTACTCGCGCCACAAACGTTTGCCGATAAACGGGCCGCCGCCGATTTTCTGGATGCGCATACCGATATTTTTGCTAGCGTATCGTGCTGAGCATTTCTGCAAAAATGGTCACGGTTTGCTTTCCCATCTGATTCCTAAATGAATAAGGTTATCCAACTCGCATAATTGCTTAGTGTGCGTAAGTTTTTGTTGACATAGGCAATATAAAAACTATGTTGACATACAGCACGCCAAAACAAGCTGTTTCTTACCGCCTTATGTGAACTGAATAGCCCCAATTTATGACAAGGAATGACCATGTTTAGAATCGGCACGGCCTTAGCAATTGTCTTTGCTTTTCAATTTGCACAAGCGGCCTCACTAGAAGCAATTAAAAGCAACGGCCAGATTGTGATTGGGGTCAAAGACTCCTCGCCGCCATTTTCACAGATGGACGCAAAGACACGTACTTTAACAGGCTATGACATCGATTTCGCCCTTGGGATTGCCAAGCGGCTCAATGTAAAACCCATCTTTAAAACCCTAGAGTCTGAGAATCGAATTCCTTGGCTCAAAGAAAATAAAGTCGATATCGTTATTGCAGATTTCTCGCGTAACACTGAGCGCGAGAAAGAGATCGCTTTTAGCACCGGCTATTTTGTAACGGATACTCGCGTATTGGCAAAAAAAGGCCTGTTTAAAAATGAAAAAGACTTAGCGACAGGTCATATTGCCGTCCCTGCAGGCTCAAGTGAAGTTAAATTAATGCGCAAATTATTTCCAAAGGCTAAATTGGCTGAGTTTGAGGACACACCTGAAATGCTCAAAGCTGTTGCGGCTGGTGTTGTCGATGGGATGTTGGGCGATGGCCCCGTCATGATGGCATCACTGGGTAAAATTCCTGCTGCACAACGTGGTCAATTTGAGGTGAGTGAGTTTGCTTTGGACTTAAAGATTTTGAGCGTTGGCATGCCAAAAAATGAGAAAACACTACAAGCGGCAGTGAATAATGCTTTAGTCGATATGGAAACGTCAGGGGAAGCTCTAGCTATTTATAACCGTTGGTTTGGCCCGCAAAGTAGCCAACCGATGGGGAGGATTTTCAAAATTAGCCCTAGTCGCAATTAATTCTTTGAGTTTTAGATAAAAAAAAGGTCGGCACAGATTGCCGACCTTTTTTAGTTTCAAGAAGAAAATCTTAGCGCGGACGCAGTTTTTTGCTTAATGTTGCCGCTGGTTTGCCACCAGTTGGGCGAGCGCTGACTGGTTTAACACTGGGCTTGCCAACGGGTTTTCCGCCAGTAGGTTTTACTGCAGCATTGCCACGGGGTATCGCCCGCTGGCCATTGTTTGTCGTGTTTCGCTGACCATTACTCCGGTTAGGTATTTTACCGACCGAACCCGGGCCACCACCACCTCGGGCGTTACCACGCGGCGCTTGCATGGCGCGTTCTTCTGGTGTTTCCATCGGAATCAGATGTTTCGGACTATTACCGATCAAATCGGCGCGACCCATCTCGCGCAGCGTTTCGCGCAGCAGTGCCCAGTTTTTCGGATCGTGATAACGCAAGAACGCTTTATGCGCTTTACGGCGTTTTTCGTCTTTGATGATATCGACTTTTTCCGAGCTGCGATGAATGCGTTTCAGTGGATTGCGCTTGGTGTGCCACATCGTCGTGGCCATCGCCATCGGCGTCGGCGTAAACGCTTGCACTTGGTCGGGACGGAAGTCGTTTTTCTTTAGCCACAGCGCCAAGTTCAGCATGTCTTCATCTGATGTACCCGGATGAGCGGCGATAAAGTAGGGAATCAAATACTGCTTTTTACCCGCTTCTGCGCTGAATTTATCAAACATCGCTTTGAATTTTTCAAAGGTACCGATGCCCGGCTTCATCATTTTTGATAGTGGGCCTTCTTCGGTGTGCTCCGGCGCAATTTTCAAATAACCGCTCACATGATGCGTGACCAATTCTTTGACGTATTCGGGCTGAGTTACCGCCAAGTCATAGCGCAAACCTGAGCCGATGGTGATTTTCTTCACGCCCGGAATCTTGCGCGCTTTGCGATAGAGTTGAATCAAGCTGCTGTGATCGGTGTTTAGATTTTCGCAAATGCCGGGATACACGCAGCTCAAGCGACGGCATGATTTTTCGATTTTTGGGTCTTTACAGGCCAGACGGTACATATTCGCCGTTGGGCCACCCAAGTCGGAAATATGGCCAGTAAAGCCTTCGGTTTTATCGCGGATTTCTTCAATCTCGCGCAGTACCGAGCCTTCCGAACGGCTTTGGATGATGCGGCCTTCATGCTCGGTAATCGAGCAGAACGTACAGCCGCCAAAACAGCCGCGCATGATATTGATCGAAAAACGAATCATGTCCCACGCTGGAATCACTTGCTCACCATAACTTGGGTGCGGGTTACGGGCGAAGTATTGGTCGAATGCGTAATCCATTTCGGCGGTTTCGAGCGGAATCGGCGGCGGGTTCATCCACACATCGCGCTCGCCGTGCTGCTGCACCAGTGCGCGTGCATTGCCCGGATTGGACTCCAAATGCAATGTGCGGCTGGCATGCGCGTAGCTGACCGGATCGTGGGTGACGGTTTCAAATGATGGAATCCGAATCACGGTGCGGCCACGCACTTCGCGGCGCGCCGCAAGGCGTGCTTCACGTGAAACAATTTGGATTGTTTTAACATCATTACTCGACGTATCGGCCGCTGCAGCTTGCTGCTTTTCGTCTTCCATCGCATACGGGTTAGGATGTGCTTCGACCTTGCCCGGAATATCGACCACCGATGAATCAAGCTCAACCCAGCCTGCCGGCAACCAGCCTTTGGGCGCCAAGAATGCAGTACCGCGTACATCGCGGATTTCGCTCATTTTTTCGCCCGCAGCAACGCGCTGCGTCACTTCAACCAAAGCGCGTTCAGCGTTACCAAATAGCAAAATATCGGCTTTGGAGTAAATCAGCGCCGATTGGCGGATTTTGTCGCTCCAGTAGTCGTACTGTGCGATACGGCGCAAGCTGGCCTCGATACCACCGGCCATAATTTGCACGCCCGGATACGCTTCGCGGCAGCGTTGGCAGTACACATTCAAGGCGCGATCTGGGCGATTGCCTGCCATCCCGCCTGCGGTGTAGGCGTCATCTGAGCGCGGCTTTTTATCAGCCGTGTAGCGGTTGATCATCGAATCCATATTGCCCGACGTCACGCCAAAATACAGTCGTGGTTTACCGAGTTGCTTAAAGGCATCGGCAGACAGCCAATCGGGCTGGCAAATAATCCCAACACGGAAGCCCTGCGCTTCGAGCAAACGCCCGAGCAGCGCCATGCCAAAACTTGGATGATCGATATAGGCGTCGCCCGTCACGATGATGATGTCGCACTCATCCCAGCCGAGCTGATCCATTTCCTTGCGGCTCATCGGCAAGAAAGGGGCAGGTTTGCGCGGCTTTACGCCAGCAGGCAAGTCATAAATCGGGGAATGAGTGGGGTTCATACTGTTCACAAACGGGGCTAATCGCGCATTGTCGCAGATTTTTACTGTTATGCAGAGCTAAATGCTTGTTTTTTATCGAATAAAGCAAAGTTTTTCGATAAAAAAGCCTTAATTTTTTTGTGGTTTTAAGCAATAAGCAAGCAAATGAATGCTTTCAATGAAAGCACAATATCAATGACCTCGCTTTGTTGTACGCGCGTTATTTTTCCATGAAATGAAGTGCTGAATAGCGCAAAAAAGATCAAGTTTGACGCTACTAGGGTTTGTGCTTAGATCGAATTGAAATATTTAGAGAAATCAAAGGCTCTGATTCTTGAGTCATAAAACAGCATTAAAAATGTCATGCTGCCGTCTTTTTATCGAGATATTTCAGTAATGGCACTCCCATAAGATCGCGCATTCAGTATTCACAACAATCGTATCAACTTAAGCGCTGCTTGTTTTTTCAATCTCCATCCGGCATGATGCAGAAACAAACATAACTCTTTGATTATTAATTACTATATGATTAAGCACCCTAACTGACTCCCTTCGTAATGTGTCCACTCTCATG
>CAUOZE010000101.1:0-6838 GCA_963508915.1 uncultured Deefgea sp. | reverse complement strand
GCTTGCGCTGACTGAGATCAGGAAATCGTTGATCAATTTTAATCCCAGAGCGAGGAAAGAACGCACCAATCACCCCAAACCTCACGATTACATTGCTTACAAAGCAACGGTCTGAAGGCTTAAGTTGATAGGATTGGGTTTGGGGTAACTTACCCTCTTGCTGATTTATGCAACAAAGCCTCACAGAACTCCGATTTGAATTGATTTGCTGAGTGATTTCAGCATAAAAATGCGGTATCAATTTGCTGGTTTTGCATTTATTTTTTCTGCCACACGTTATAATCGTCACATTATTGAAATTCTTAAATTAAACAATGTCGATCCCAAAAATAGATGGGCCCTCTTTATTTTGCGATGCAATTCCATTGGCGTGGCTGATTGATACTGCGCCTGCGAATGATTGGGAAATGAGTCGATATTTGCAGGTGCTCGCTGATTTTGAGCAAGCTCATGATTTTATTGAAGATGCTCATCATCAGCAAAACGCTAAATCTGATTTAATGTTGCTCTGGTTAGCGCGTTCACTCAATACACAACTACCATCACAAACTGCGGCCGCCTTGGGCTTGGAGTTTGTGATTTGGACGTCACTAGATGCTTTACCGGTGGCAGAAACGGGTGTTGTTGCATTTTGTCTTTCTGATCAATTTCCTTTTCTATTAAAAATTCCAGCAAAAGTGATTTCCTGTTCTGAGATTGAAGGTGGTTTTGAGATCAAAGCGGCATGGCTTGCGATGAGTGCTAGCTTGCAGGATAGTTTTGAGAAAGCCATTTTTCGATATCATCGCCGACATATTCATCAGCTTCGTGAGCGTAAAGAATGAATTTATGCGCCAGTATTCCCAGTTGCTGGCTGCCTGCGCTTAGCGAGGTGTGCCACAGCCGTGAAGTCTTGAAGTTGGCTGAATTTCTACAGCAAGAATTAAGCGCTAAGAAGCTGATCTATCCAGCTCAGCATGATTGGTTTCGGGCACTGGATTTCGTAGCGCCAGAGCAAGTCAAAGTCGTTATTTTAGGGCAAGACCCTTATCACGGCGCAGGTGAAGCGCATGGCTTATCTTTTTCAGTGCCCTATGGTGTGAAAACACCACCTTCACTAAGAAATATTTGGCAAGAACTTGCGCGAGATTTAGGTATTAATCCCCCGCAACATGGCAATCTGACCGGCTGGGCGGAGCAAGGCGTATTATTGCTGAATACGTCACTCACTGTTGAAGCAGATAAAGCAGGTTCGCACGCTAAAAAAGGTTGGGAGGCGCTGACGGATGCGATGATTTTATATTTGGCACAGTCTCAATCCCACGTGGTGTTTATGCTTTGGGGCGCTCATGCGCAAAAGAAAGCACATTTGATTGGTGACAAGCACTGCGTTTTAAGCTCGGTGCATCCTTCTCCTTTATCGGCCTATCGTGGCTTTATCGGTTGTGGTCATTTTTCTACGGCAAATACGTATCTGCAGCAAACTGGCAAAAAAGAAATTGATTGGGGTAATGTATGAATTTATTGGCCTTTGATATTGGCGGCACACAAATCAAGTATGGCATCGTGAGCCATGCGGGTGAGGTCTTATCTGCAACTGTCGTAGATACCCCAAAATACGCTGGTGGTGAAGCGGTTATTCAACTTTTCCGCGAGTTAAGCCGTACGATGATGGCGCAGTATGAGATTGCCGGTATCGCAATTAGTACTTTTGGCTTGGTTGACGCATACAGTGGCTTAATTTTAGGTGCTGCAGAGGCGGTTGAGGGTTATGCTGGAATGTCGCCTAAGGCGGCTTTAGAGCAAGAGTTTGGCTTGCCAGTGAGTATTGATAATGATGTGAATTGCGTTGCTTTAGCTGAGGGTTGGTTGGGCGCAGCGCAAGGTGCGGCGCATTACATCGCGATTGCGATTGGTACTGGTATCGGAGGTGGCATTGTTTTGAACCATCAAATCTACCGTGGCGCGCGGGCGGCAGCAGGTGAGTGGGGTTATATGCGGATTGCTGGCCTCATTTGGGAGGATCATGCCTCGATGCGTGGTCTGTTAGCTGCCGCAAATGCCCAAATGAAAAATCAATTTAGCAATGGCCGTGAAGTATTTGCTGCCTATGATACCCAAGATCCCGTCGTGAACGTTGTTGTAAAAGATTGGTTCAAGTTATTAGCAACAGGCATCGCCAATCTGATTTATGCCTTTAATCCAGAGCGTGTTGTCATTGGTGGTGGTGTAAGTGCCCGTGGTTCACTTTTTTTACGTGAACTTAATACGGCGATTTCCACTGAATTATTGCCCGATTTTAGAGGCATGACAGATGTCGTTTTAGCTAATGCAGGCAATCATGCAGGCATGATTGGGGCAGTTCGCAATTGGTTGCAATCAAATAAATATTAAGAACAAAGTCTATATAGCCTAAGGATAATCTTGTGAATTTCTTATTTAATCATCTGGGTTTTGCGCCGTCGGCGAATAAAGTGGCTTTGATTGAAGCGCCTGCTGATCAACTAGAAGGTAAAACCTTTACTGTGTTTGATGCCAAGACTCGGCATGCTGCCTATCGCGGCGCGATTCATGCTCGTGGTACGGTTGCTAAATGGAAAAACTGGCATTTTTGGGCTGCTGATTTAACTGAATTGACCCAAGTGGGTGAGTATTTCATCATGATTGATGACGTGCATCCGCCACTAGTTTCACACCGCTTTGCGATTGCAGAGGATTTATTTTCTGGGCAAATGCTCTCTGATATCGTTCATTACATTAAAGGTCAGCGTTGTACTGGTATTTATGAAATAGCTGATTTATCTCGCCCGAAATGGGGCTCGGAAGAGCGTCGTGACGTGAGTGGTGGTTGGTACGATGCATCGGGTGATTGCTCAAAATATCTATCGCACCTTTGCTTTTCGCAGTACATGAATCCGCAGCAAACGCCGCAAGTGGTTTGGAATTTGATTGATGGTTATTCACGACTACCGCAGCAATTAAAGTGGTTTGACGAGCGCATGGTCGATGAGGCCTTGCATGGCGCGGATTTCTTGGTGCGTATGCAAGATCCAGCCGGTTATTTTTATATGACCGTGTTTGATCAATGGAGCAAAGACGAAAATCGCCGCGACATTTGTGAATACAAAACGCAAAAAGGTGATAAGTACGCTACATATCAAGCGGCGTACCGCCAAGGTGGTGGGGTGGCCATTGCCGCGCTAGCACGTGCTTCGCAACTTTCGCGCGATGGCGAGGCATTTACTCGTGCCGATTATCTGCTCGCAGCAAGCCGCGGCTTTGCGCATTTAGAGCAACACAATGTTGAATATCTCGGCGATCAAACCGAGAACATCATTGATGATTATTGCGCTTTATTGGCAGCGGTTGAATTATTCAATGTTAGTGATGATGCGGCGTATGTGACTGCGGCAGAGATTCGGGTTGCTAATTTATTGGCGCGCCAACACGCCGATGGTTGGTTCCGCGCCGACGCAGAAGGTCAGCGGAGTTACTTCCATGCTGCTGAAGCGGGCTTGCTTTATATTGCGCTGATGCGATTTGTTGAGGTACTGCCGGATTCAAAACTGGTAGCATCAATTCGCACTGCTTTACGCAAAGCGTATGAGTTTGAATTACAAATTACCTTTGCAGACGTAAATAATCCATTTGGGTATCCGCGTCAATACGTTAAAAAAAATGGGCTAGAAGGCAATACCCAATTCTTTATTCCGCACCAAAATGAATCTGGCTATTGGTGGCAGGGTGAAAATGCGCGTTTAGCTTCGATCGTGGCAGCGGCGGCGCAAGCGCGTCATTTGTTCGCTGATGATGTTGCGTTTGTGGCACAAATCGCTCGCTATGAACAAGCTGCGCTCGATTGGATTTTGGGTGCTAACCCTTATGATGCGTGTATGTTGCAAGGATGGGGCCGCAATAACCCGCGTTACGAGCCAGGTTTTTATAATGCCCCAGGTGGCGTCTGCAATGGGATCACCAGCGGTTTTGATGATGAAGCCGATATCGACTTTAAAACTGCCGAAGTGGCAACGATGGCCAATAGCTGGCGCTGGACTGAGCAATGGATGCCGCACGGTGCATGGTTGTTCTTGGCGCTTTGTCATCGTATTAATAACTAATTACAACGAGGTTTTGTTATGAGTATTGTAGTTACTGGTGCAGCTGGTTTTATTGGCTCGAATATCATTAAAGCGCTCAATGAGCGTGGGGAAACCGATATTATTGCGGTTGATGACTTAACCAAAGGCGATCAATTTCGCAATTTAGCTGATTTGAAAATCGCACATTATCTAGATAAAACTGATTTCATTGAAGAGCTAGCTGCGGGTGCATTTGACGGAGCAATCAGCGCCATCATTCACCAAGGCGCATGCTCGGATACGATGGAACATAACGGTAAGTATATGATGGATAATAACTATCAATACACGCTGGCCTTGTTTGAATGGTGTCAAGCCGAAGAAGTGCAGTTTTTGTATGCGTCTTCCGCGGCAACCTACGGCAATGGTGACAATGGCTTTATTGAATCACCTGATTGTGAGCAACCATTAAATGTCTATGGCTACTCTAAATTGTTGTTCGACCAAGTTTTGCGCAATCGTATTGCCAATGGCGAAATTACAGCGCAAGTGGCGGGCTTCCGCTATTTTAATGTATATGGTTCACGCGAATGGCATAAAGAGCGGATGGCTTCAGTGGCTTTTCATCACTTTAATCAATACCAAACGACTGGCAAAGTGAAATTGTTTGACGAGTATGGTGGTTATCCTGCGGGCGGCCACACACGCGATTTTGTATCGATTGAAGACGTGGTGAAGGTCAATTTGTGGTTTTTGGATAATCCCGAAGTCTGCGGTATTTACAATGTGGGTACGGGGCATTCGCAGCCATTCAATGATATTGCTATTACTGCGGTTAATGCCTGCCGAGAGGCTGCCGGACAAACTGCGCTATCGTTGGAAGAGTTGTTGGCCGAAGGTATATTGGAATATATTGAATTTCCAGATGCACTAAAAGGTAAGTACCAGTGCTTCACAGAAGCAGATTTAACATTGCTGCGTGAAGCGGGTTATGGCGAGAAGTTTCTATCTGTCCAAGAAGGCGTTCGTCGCTATGTGCAGGCGTTAATATCAAATTAAGTGCATATGGGTTGCCATCAAGTTTGGATTTAACTTTGGCGATAGAAACTAAGAAATAATTTTCAGGTGGGGTCGATGATGCGTAGCTTGACTGTATTATTGTGTTTTTTGGCGCTTGGCGTGCAAGCTGAAGTCTATAAATGGTCTGATTCATCGGGGCGGGTACAGTTTTCTGATCAGCCCCCGCCGCCTTCGCAGGGTAAAGCGCAGCGCATGAATTTAAATGAAAGCCGAGTAACGACGGTTGCTGCGCAAAGGCCTGCATCAGCGGCGGCTGCTCAAGCATCTACTCCGCAAGCTCAGACACAAGCAGCTGCACCGCCTGCTAAGCCGCCTAAAGATGAAAAAGCTTGCGCTGCAGCAGAGTCACGCCTTTCTTTTTTGAAAAGTGCCAATATGTTTAAGCAGGTAAGTAATGACCAAGGCAAGGTTGAGTTTTTACCAGCAAAGCAACGCGAGCAAGAAATTGTAGATAAAACAGCATTTATTGAGAAAAACTGCCGATAGTACGGTGGCTTATTGTTTAATTAATCAAGTCTTACTGAGTTTATTATGAATTTAATCAAGAGTATTTCAAATCTTTTTGCTAAGAAGAACAAGGAAGGGAGTAATCCACTTTCTGCGGCAGAAGACAAAGCATCAAAATCGGTCGAGTTGAATGTACCCAACTCAAAAGTAAAGCGCCGTAAACAAAAACGTGGCTATTAATTCAACTGCAGGAGAGTATTTAAAAATTGAATTCAGCAGCAGATTTATTTAATACCGAAACTTGGCACGTCCTTAAGCAAGAGCAAGAGCGTGCCAATAGTGAGCGTATTGCGAGACAAAGAAAAAAACGTGAGATTTGTGAAAAGTTACAGTTGCAATTGCAAGAAGCAGGAATTTCAATCGAAGAGCTGCTAGAAGCCAATCTAAAAAATAAATAGTTTGGGGAGTGCTCAGGCGATAATTTTTGCTTATTAGAAATCGTTGCATTTTGAACTTCAGTCGTCACCCTCTTTCTCTGTAGACCAAACCGTTTAATCAATTTGTTTCTATTTTCTTTGTTGTACACCTAACGCTAATCGGTGGGCATGCTTGCAAATACAACGCTTGAGTCAACATCGACCAGCATGAAAATGCTAGCCCTCTTAGGTGGCGGCCATGCTCACCTTGCGGTACTTAAGCAATTGAAGGCCGGTATCCCTAGTGGTTGGCGGGTCAAGCTAATAACGCAGTCTCGATACCAAACCTATTCGGGCATGTTGCCAGGCTGGGTTGCTGGCCATTACCCTCTTTCTGACTGCCAAATCGATTTACTATCGCTGTGTCAGCTCGCGGGTATTGAATTGATTATCGATGTTGCGCTTGCTATCGACACTGATCAGCAAATTGTTGCGCTATATAATGCGCCACCACTTCGATATGACTTGTTGTCAATTGATATTGGGGCAGACTCAGATGTGGCGACTTTAGCGTCTTTGGCTGATAAGTTAATCCCCATTCGACCGCTTGAGGGTTTTATCCAAAAATGGTCGCAGATCAAGACGGAACTTCAGCAAGGCAAACCCTTACGAGTCGCTGTGGTCGGTGGTGGTGCGGCTGCAATCCTATCAACTTAAGCCTTCAGACCGTTGCTTTGTAAGCAATGTAATCGTGAGGTTTGGGGTGATTGGTGCGTTCTTTCCTCGCTCTGGGATTAAAATTGATCAACGATTTCCTGATCTCAGTCAGCGCAAGCT
>CAUOZE010000100.1:0-6960 GCA_963508915.1 uncultured Deefgea sp. | reverse complement strand
GCATGAGAGTGGACACATTACGAAGGGAGTAAGTTAGGGTACTTAATCATATAGTAATTAATAATCAAAGAGTTATGTTTGTTTCTGCATCATGCCGGATGGAGATTGAAAAAACAAGCAGCGCTTAAGTTGATACGATTGACTCAAGCTCCACATCGACATCCACGGCACACTAAAAATAAGATACCGTAAACTGACCAAGCCAAACACAAACAACAGCGCTGCATTCAAAATATTGTTTACATTATCAATTTGCAGTAATAGTGACAAAGCACTGTTGAGCACTGCGGTAAATAATAAAGCACCTAAAAACAATTGCTCATCTTGCCACCATAACTGCGCCCGACTATGACTGCGCACCAGCCACGAACCAGACCACTGCTTCCGACCGTTAATCAACCCCATAAATCCAGGAATGAGCATCGCAAAACACGCACCCGCTCCCCATTGGCTTGTCGCTAATGATGCAGGCACTAAGTGTTGAAGCCCCAAAATGAATCCGTACGGAACAAGAAACAGTGAAACCAAAATTTTACGTAGGCCTTTTTGATCCAAAGCGCCACCCATATTCATTTCCAGCCGCAACCGCAGCGGATGCTTGGTCTGCTGACGTAATTCATCGGTGTGACGTTCTGCATGTTTGATATTTGCGAGCTGTCTTGCTCGCCCGAATCTCCTCAACTGCCAAGCAAGCGCTAACAACAAGCCCAATGTGGCAGCAAGTAGCACATTGCTAATCAAGGCTTCGTGCTGGGGGAAAAAAATCAGCGCAAATGTCGGTATCAATACAGCCCAAATTCCCTGCCCCTGCAGCATTGGTGCATTCAGTAGGCTAAGCGCTTTTTTATCCAGTGCTTGTGGTACAAAATAGCTCATCAATAAAACATTCAACTGCACAAGGCTAAGCAAAACCAGCAGAGTTGGATTTGCCATGCGATGCCAAATCAATAATCCCAATAAGCTCCAGACCATCCAGTACAGTAATAAAGCTTGAACCATCACATTTTGCAATTGAACAGAACGTAAGCGCCATTTCTTTAGCGCAGCAATGACTTCAACGGCATTCGTTGCATGAAAATAAGATAGAAGGCATAAGGGCATATAAAACATTTTTGAGTGTTCGTTTGGCAAAAGCCACAAGATACACAGCAGCATCATAAAGCCCAAAAACCACCAAATGCGCTGATTGGATGTCCTCCCCCAAAACTGCAAAAACAACCACTTTCGCTGCACTTTCACCGCCGGATCGCGCCAACTCGCAAAGATTTGATAGAGCAAACTCATTGCGAAATCTCCACAAAAGCATCCTCAAGCCCCAATGCTTCAACTTGATACGGCGAGGTAATCTGGGCTGCGCATTCAGCGGCTAGCGCCTCATTCCAACCACGAATAATCCATGTTTCGCGCCCTGCACTGATATCAGTGCGAATGACGTGCTGCGTAGTGAGCGCCAAGCTGGCAGTCACTTGCAAGGGGCGCGTTAAGTGCAAACGCACCACCGATTCTTTCAGCTCATCCAAACCGCCCTGATACGTGATGTTGCCTTTTTCCAGCAGCCAAATATGGCTGGCGACACGTTCGATATCGCTGAAAATGTGGCTGGATAGCAAAATAGATCGCTCGCCATCGGCAACAATGTCAATCAATTCAGTAATCAAAGCGCGGCGCGCGAGTGGGTCGAGACTAGCGGCGGGCTCGTCCAGCACCAGCAATTGCGGCTCGTGCGCCATGGCAGCGACCAAGGCCAGTTTTTGCCGCTCGCCGACCGACATATCGCTAATTTTCTGCCACGTTGGCACCGACCAACGACCAATCAGGCGATCGGCTAAATCATAATTCCAGTGTTTGTAAAAAAGTCGCGTCGCAGCCAGCATTTCGCTGCCCGTCAGCCACGGCATCAAATCATCTTGCTGCGCGACAAAACCGATCTGGCTGCACACTTCTGCAGGTAATTCAGTGGGATTATGGCCAAACACGGTCACGTCCCCCGCGTTCAAAAACGTATAGCCCAGCAAACCATCGAGCAACGTTGTTTTCCCTGCGCCATTTTTACCCAGCAATCCAATCACTTGCCCTGGCATGATGGTCAGCGTTTGGCCGGCACAATTGACGACACCAAGGGCGATATCTTTGGCGGTGACTAGCGTTTGCAATACAGCATGATTACGATCATTCATGGTCTTGATCCTGATTCAGTTCAGCATGGAGGGCAGCGATCAGCTCGGCGTCGCTCAATCCCAGTTGGCGCGCGGCGGCGATGGTGTCGCGCAAAATCGTGTGTAATTGCAGACTCGCTAAAATGTGCGGTGGCGGGTGCTCGGCCACGGTCATCGGCTTGCCGCGTTGCCGCGCCAGCAAGCCTTCGGCTTCGAGCAGGCTGTAGGCTTTGGAAATCGTCATCGGATTAACAGCGTGAATTTCGGCCAACTCGCGTACCGACGGCAGCGCCGAGCCCGGCTGCAATTGCCCACCCGCAATCAAGCGGCGCACTTGATCTTGGATTTGCCGATAAATCGGCGTAGGTAGCGCAGGATTTAAGATGAACATCAGCAATCAGCCGGTAGGTGTATATGTGTATTATTGAATCAATACACAAATACAGTCAAGCGGCGCTTGCAGTGTTAAGATACGGTCATTCAAAAATACCACATGATGTTGTGACGCAAATGATCGCCAAGCACAGCATTCAGGCGATATTCAGATTTGATGTTGATATGGTTAAGAATAAGCTGAAGTTGCTCCTTCCCCCTTGACGGGGGAAGGTTGGGATGGGGGTGGCAATGATTGATTTGACAATAAACTCAATATTTCACCCTCACCCTAGCCCTCTCCCGTCAAGGGAGAGGGAACAAAAGCACGACCTCAAGTCTCAATACCAAATCTGAAAATGCACAGCATTCATTAGGTATATAGTTATAGACATTATCAATAAATGGCTACATCAATATACCCACAATAAGGAATTACTATGACCACCACCGCCCTCGTTTGGCTGCGCCGCGATTTACGCTTGTTTGACCATCATGCACTGTATCAAGCGCTCAAATGTGCTGATCAAGTGGTGTTGGCCTTCGTTTTTGATACGACGATTTTGAAAGATTTACCCAAACACGACCGCCGTGTGGAGTTTATTTGGGAAGCGCTCAAAGAAATCAAAACTGAATTACGTCAATACAATACCGATTTGATCGTCCGTCATGGCGACCCGCTGACTGAAATCCCTGCCTTGGTTGAGCAATTTGGCATTAGCACCGTGTATTGCAATCACGATTACGAGCCACAAGCGATTGCGCGCGATAAAACGATTGCGGCAGGGCTAAAAGAAAAAGGCGTGTACTTTAATACCTATAAAGACCAAGTGATTTTTGAGCAAGACGAAGTGCTGACGCAAACCGGCGGCATGTATAGCGTGTTTTCGCCGTACAAGCGCACTTGGTTGAGTAAATTGAACGACAAAGTGCTGGCGTCTTACCCGGTCAATCACGAGATTAAAAAGCTACAGCCCCTCAAATCACAATATTTCCCAAGCTTGAAAGAGCTAGGGTTTGCCAAAACCAATCTGACGCAACTCAAAGTACCGCTGGGAATGAGTGGTGGCGAAAAGCTGTTTGAAGACTTCAAACGCCGCATCACCGATTACAAAGATGCACGCGACTTTCCTGCGATCAAAGGCACCTCTTATCTCTCGGCGCACATTCGCTTTGGCACGGTATCGATCCGCGAATTAGCGCGCTTTGCCTATGAACACGGCGGCGCGGGTGCGGAAACGTGGTTGTCGGAATTGATCTGGCGCGAGTTTTATGCGCAAATTCTGTGGCATCGCCCTGATGTGGTTGAGCACGCATTCAAACCTGAGCTTGATAACTTGCCGTTCCCAAATCACCCCGAACTATTTGCGGCATGGTGTGCTGGCGAAACGGGCTACCCAATTGTCGATGCCGCGATGCGCCAATTGACGCAAACCGGCTTTATGCACAATCGCTTGCGGATGATTGCGGCGAGCTTCTTGGTAAAAGATCTGCTGATTGATTGGCGCTGGGGCGAGAAATTCTTTGCCGAACACTTGCTTGATTTTGACTTAGCGAGCAATAACGGTGGTTGGCAATGGGCGGCGTCGACCGGCTGCGATCCGCAACCCTACAACCGGATTTTCAACCCGACTTTGCAATCAGAAAAATTCGACGCCCAAGGTAAATTTATCCGCCGCTATGTGCCAGAACTGGCCGAATTACCGGATGCAGCGATTCACGCGCCATCGGAATTTTCGGCGAATGATAGGCGTGGTTCGCTGTTTACGAGTTTCCTAGAGCAAACCGATTATTTCCCACCGATTGTGAACCACGCTGAACAACGCGCGGCGACATTGACCATGTATAAACGGCACAAAGGTTACGCTGTTGATGCGAATGATGAGCACGACGACTAACTAGGCCCGATTCATCAGCGAAAATAAAAAAGACGAACTTTAAAGTTCGTCTTTTTTAACTATTTCATTTTATACAGCGCTATGTAAAGGAGATGTATTCATCAGGCGAGCTTCACTAATATGGCTTAGCGACAGATACCGCTCATATTGTTTCAATACATCCGCAATCAACTCGGGCTGGCGCAGGTACTCTACGTTATATCCTTTGCGCCCATCGGCAAAAAAGCTGACCGGCTCAACTGATAACTTGCGCTCACAACCAGGCAATGAAATCTCATTGAGCGCAAAGCTTGCCATCTTGCGTGATTCAGGTCGAACGCCATAGACAAAATCACGCAGCGTGGTTTGCGGTAAAACCAATAAAATCGCGCCGCTGGCATCACGACTCACCGTCGCTGTGCAACCTTGTTGGCGCATTTCAGCAGCCACCGCATTCAATGCGGGCTCAACGACATCATTAATAAATACATTTACATCGCTCAATGTCGATTGGTGCAAGATGTGCTCTAAGCGTAACTTCCAATGCTCGCCACTCCAAAATGTCGTCGTTGGATTCAGCCCTTGCTGCGCATGGCGTTGATCGGCCACCAAACCACGCCAGAGTGAAAATGCCAATAAGAGAATAATCACCGTAAACGGCAAGGCCGCAATCAAGGTCATCGTCATCAGCGCTTTTTGGCCCCCCGTCCACATCAAAATACCGCCAGTCAAACCCAGCATAACCGCCCAGAATAGACGCTGCCAAATCGGCGAGGCTTGACCATCTTTCGATGCCAATGAATCGAGCATTAGAGCTCCCGAATCAGCTGACGTCACAAAAAACACACTAATCAATAACAATGAAAGTGCTGATGTCACCGCAGGCAAAGGCAAATATTGAAAGAAAGCAAACAACAAGGCATCAAGATTGGATGCAGTCGCCGATAGCGCACCGCCAGCCTGATGCATATCAAACCAAATCACGCTATTACCAAATACGGTCATCCAGATAAACGTGAACAGGCTTGGAATCAAAATTACGCCGACGACAAATTCACGAATGGTACGACCACGGGAAATTTTGGCAATAAATAGCCCCACAAACGGCGACCAAGAAATCCACCATGCCCAATACAGAATTGTCCAGCCGGTAAACCAGCTTTTACTTTCATCACCGGCATAGGCAAAAGTACGGAAAGTGAGATTACCAAAGCTACCAATATAATTGGCCAGATTTTCACTCAAAGCAGAGAGCAAAAATAAGGTGGGGCCGGTAAACAACACAAACAGCAGTAGCAAAACGGCCAGCACTAAATTCAGCTCAGAAAGCCGACGCACGCCTTTGCCGATTCCCGTCGCTGCAGAGAGCCCCGCAAGGGCGATCACCATCACAATAATCGCAATTTGCACGCCAAAACCACTGGTATCCCAGCCGGTTAATTGCCCAATTCCAGCTGCCAACTGCCCCGCACCTAAACCCGCCGAAGGTGCTAGACCAAATAAGGTGCAGCACAGCGCGAACACATCGACACCATGACCAATCGGGCCATTGATTTTGTCTTTTAAAATTGGATATAAACCCGAGCGCAAAGTCAGTGGCAAATTATAGCGATAGCCAAAATAGGCCAGCACCAAGCCAACTAAACCGTAAATCGCCCAAGCATGAAAACCCCAATGCAAAAAGGTACTGGTCATTGCTTCGCTGGCCGCGGCAATAGTTTTACTTTCGGCCAAAGGTGGCGAGACAAAATGCTGCAAAGGCTCACCCACGCCGTAATACATCAAGCCAATCCCCATCCCAGCGGCAAACAACATCGCCAACCAAGAGAGAAAACTATATTCAGGCTCGCTGTCATCCGCTCCCAAGCGAATTTTGCCAAAGCTGCTTAGCGCCAAACCGACCAGAAAAATAAACATGCAGGACACGGCCAGAATATAAAACCATGAAAAATGCGCGGTAATCCACGTTTGAACGGCAATAAACTGCTGCTCAGCCTGCTGCGTGGCCAAGGTGCAATAGGCCAGCAAACTAATCACAATGACCAAACTCGGGATAAACACAGGCATACGAAAAGTATGCGCTTTCAATGTCTTGTTCATATTGAGCTCCAGTGAGGGGCTCCTCTGTATCAAGCAGAATTGACTTAATGGATAGGGCTAAAAATGAGGAGCCAAACGGTGGAAGGAATGTCTTTTAGGCCGATCAACCTACAAAATGAATGTAAATTGTATTGATATTTACACATTGATTCTGTGATTTTTTACCACCCGGGGCTTTGTTGCATAAATCAGCAAGAGGGTAAGCCACCCCAAACCCCAGACGGATTTATCCCACGCGCACCGTCGTCGGCGTGCCCAGTTGCGAGAAGCGATTTAGGATCGCCGCACGCACTTGCAACTTCGCCACCTGACGTTCAAAGTCTCGCGCCATTACTCGTTCACCCAATAATTTAAAACAACGCATTTTGGTTTCTACTAAGCTACGCCGATGATAGCCAGACCACTTTTTCCAGATCGTCCGACCCAAGTATTTCGTCGCCCGTAAAATGTCATTT
>CAUOZE010000099.1:0-7019 GCA_963508915.1 uncultured Deefgea sp. | reverse complement strand
TCCTTCCCATCCC
This sequence comes from uncultured Deefgea sp., assembly GCA_963508915.1. Classification (GTDB taxonomy): domain Bacteria; phylum Pseudomonadota; class Gammaproteobacteria; order Burkholderiales; family Chitinibacteraceae; genus Deefgea. The sequence goes on along the minus strand of CAUOZE010000099.1, from coordinate 7,006 downwards.
GAACAGGACAGTGAAACACCTCAGCGCCGATGATAGTGCGGATTGCCCGTGTGAAAGTAGGTCATTGCCAGACTCCCTATACCAAGAAGCCCGATTCGAAAGAGTCGGGCTTTTTGCTGTGCGCTGGATTTGCAATGCAGGTGGGTATTGTATCTAGGCTATTTAAAATAATGCTTATGCATATATACATCGTTCTATTTTTACAGGCTGTTGTAATTAATTGTCTTGCGGTCCAAGGTGTTGAATTTGCAGTCGTTTGAGTAGGCCATTCTTTTTTACCTTGTCGAATGCCTTAGCTAACTTTTCATATACTTCAGGATCGGTGTTTTTGTTAACGCCAAAATAGTATTCATGACTTTGATCTAAAAGAAAAGCACGGCTAATTTGATCTGTAGTACCACCTTCTTTTTTGATAGCGAAATTTGCCGCCCAGTCGAGTGAGACCATGAGGTCAATCCGTCCTACAATTAATTTTTTCATATTAATAAAATCATTTTTAGTGACATCTAGCTCTCTACCAATTTGAAAGTCTTGCGCCATCAACAGCTTTGTTGAGGCTGATTCACGGACGGCACCGATACGATATTTTTTTGCGCTAGCAAGATCACTGATCGCAATATCACTACGCTGACTGAGTTTAAATAAATAGACTTTGCGTTTAGCAATGGGACCAATCCATAAAAATTGGTTTTCACGTTCAGCATTGCGAACAAGCGTAAACAATAGCGCATTCGGTGTTTCAAGTGCAGTTTGGTAGGCGCGCGCCCATGGCATGACTTGGATATTGACTTTGATTCCTGCTTCTTGAGCAATGGCTTGTAGTAATTCAACGGAATAACCTTGGTTTATGCCGTTTTCTTCGTAATTCAGTGGTGGTAAGTTCTCAGTAAATGCAGGTATTTCGACTGCATAAATTGAATGGCTGAGAAAAAAAACGAATAAACTTCGCGATAAGTAGAAGCCTAGCCTGCGAACTTGGCCTTTTTTCGGTATCATTACACCTTTGATTTTTAGCCAAATTTGGATAGCAGACATGGTTGATGTGCTCCAACTTCGCGGCGGTGCCGCACTTTCTTCGTTTCGGATTGAGAAACTCGTAGCTAGCCTCGCGGCGCAAGGCATTGCTGCCAATCTGTACGCCGAATTCTGGCACTTTATTGAGCAACAGCAAGCTTTATCGAGCGATGACCAGATGGTCGTTGAGCGTATTTTAAGTTATGGCGAGCCAGCCAATATTGCTTTGGCAGTCGGTACGCCGATTTTGGTACTGCCACGTTTAGGTACAATTTCGCCTTGGTCATCGAAAGCTACTGATATTGCTTTGCACTGTGGTTTAGCAGGCAAAGTGGCGCGCATTGAGCGTGGTATGGCGATTTATGCGACTAAAGCCGATGGAACTGCGCTATCTACGGCAGAAAAAAATATTCTGTTGCCACTGATTCACGATCGAATGACAGAGCAAATTTTTGAAGGCTTGGCGGCGGGCAATGAATTATTCCGTCACTTTGAGCCTAAAGCGCTGGAAACGGTTGACGTATTACAAGGTGGTAAAGCCGCTTTAGAAAAAGCCAATGCAGAATACGGTCTGGCCTTGTCAGAAGATGAAATTGATTATTTGGTAGAAAACTTCACCAAGCTTGGTCGCAATCCAAGTGATGTTGAATTGACTATGTTCGCTCAAGCGAACTCAGAACATTGCCGTCATAAAATCTTTAACGCTAATTTTATTATCGATGGCCAAGCACAAGATTACAGTTTGTTTGGCATGATTCGCGAAACGCATAAAGCCGCGCCAGAAGGAACAGTGGTGGCGTATTCCGATAACTCATCGGTTATCGAAGGCGCGCTGACTGAGCGTTTCTTCCCTGCATCAAACGGTGCTGAATATGCGTTCACGCAAGAAGAAACGCATATCCTGATGAAGGTGGAAACCCACAACCATCCAACTGCGATTTCTCCATTCCCAGGTGCAGCAACTGGCTCAGGTGGCGAGATTCGTGATGAAGGCGCGACGGGTCGTGGTTCTAAACCTAAAGCAGGCCTGTGCGGATTTACTGTTTCGAATTTAAATTTGCCCGGTCACGTGCAACCGTGGGAAACGCCATACGGCAAACCTGATCGTATCGCCAGCGCCCTAGATATTATGATCGAAGGCCCAATTGGTGCTGCAGCTTTTAATAATGAGTTTGGTCGCCCGAATTTGGCTGGCTATTTCCGTACCTTTGAATTGGATTTCAACGGAGAACGGCGTGGCTACCACAAGCCGATTATGATTGCCGGTGGTTTGGGCAATATCAGCGCGCTGCACGTGAAGAAAAATGATTTGCCAGATGGCTCATTGTTAATTCAACTCGGTGGCCCTGGCATGTTGATCGGCATGGGCGGTAGCGCTGCCTCGTCGATGGAAACCGGTAGTAATACTGCTGACTTGGATTTTGATTCAGTTCAGCGTGGCAATCCAGAAATGGAGCGTCGTTGCCAAGAGGTGATTGATCGCTGCTGGCAAATGGGTAACAAAAATCCAATCCAATCAATTCATGATGTGGGCGCGGGCGGGATTTCGAATGCCTTCCCTGAGCTGGTCAACGATGCCGGTATGGGTGCGGTCTTCAATTTGCGTAAAGTGAATATCGAAGAACACGGCATGGCGCCAAAAGAAATTTGGTCCAATGAATCGCAAGAGCGTTACGTGCTCGGTATTCATCCGAATGATCTGCTGACTTTTGAAGCCATTTGCGAACGTGAGCGTTGCCCGTTTGCAGTGATTGGTCGTACGACTGATGAGCGTCAATTGACGGTTGAAGATCCCCATTTTGGTAATAAGCCTGTTGATATGCCGATGGATGTCTTGCTCGGCAAACCACCAAAAATGACGCGTGATGTGGCGCGTGTGCAGCCAGAATTAAAGACATTTGATTCTGCGGCTTTGGATTTAAAAGAATCGCTCTACCGCGTGTTGGCATTGCCATCCGTTGCGGATAAATCGTTCCTGATTAACATCGGTGACCGTACTGTGGGCGGGTATACCGCGCGCGACCAAATGGTCGGTCCGTGGCAAGTTCCTGTGGCAGACGTTGCCGTAACGACTATGGGGTATAACACGCTACGCGGCGAAGCGATGGCGATGGGTGAACGTACCCCTCTTGCATTAATTTCTGGCCCTGCATCAGGCCGCATGGCTGTAGGCGAAGCGCTGACTAACTTAGCTGCCGCACCGATTGAAAAACTCAGCGATGTGAAATTGTCTGCAAACTGGATGGCGCCTGCGGGTCATCCAGGCGAAGACGCAAACTTGTACGATACCGTGGCTGCTGTTGGCTTGGAATTGTGCCGTCAATTGGGTGTGTCGATTCCGGTCGGTAAAGATTCCTTGTCGATGAAAACGGTATGGAATGATGGCGAAGCAAAAGCGGTGACTGCGCCACTGTCCTTGGTGATTTCTGGATTTGCACCGGTAACGGATGTTACGAAAACACTGACGCCTGTTTTAAAAGATGTTGAATCGGATTTGCTGTTGATCGACTTGGGTACCGGCAAATGCCGCCTTGGTGGTTCTGCGTTGGCACAGGTGTATAGCCAAGTCGGCAACTGGGCTCCGGATGTGGTGAACGTTGCGCATTTAAAATCGTTCTTTGCGACGGTGCAATTGCTGAACGCAGAAGGCAAACTGCTGGCTTACCATGACCGCTCTGATGGTGGTTTGGTGACTGCCGTTGCTGAAATGATGTTCGCTAGCCATTGCGGCGTGACACTGGAAATCGACGAATTGTGTATCGAGCGTCGCTTGCGCCAGCGTCAGCAAGATGAGATTTCTTCGGATGACATCGAACGCGCTGAAAATGGCCGCGTGATGGGTGTGTTGTTTAACGAAGAGCTTGGCGCGGTGATGCAAGTTCGTCGTTCTGATACCGCTGCGGTGATTGCTGCGTTTATGAATGCCGGTTTAGCTGGCGAGTTGCATGTGATTGGTTCGACGAACCATGATGACAAACTGAAAATCAAGAAACGCAATCGTCTGTTGCTCGACGAAACACGCGTGAATCTGCAACGCGCTTGGTCTCACACCAGCTGGCAAATTCAGCGTCTGCGCGATAATCCTGCTTGCGCTGATGCTGAATACGCTCGTATTGGTGATAAAGCCGATAAAGGCTTGTTTGCGAAGTTGAGTTTCAATCCAAGTGAAGACATCGCTGCGCCTTATATCGCCGCTCCATATATTAACGGCGGCGCGAAACCTCGCGTTGCGGTATTGCGTGAGCAAGGCGTGAATGGTCATGTGGAAATGGGCGCGGCGTTTACGCGAGCTGGTTTCGCAGCCGTTGACGTACACATGAGCGACGTGATTGCTGGCCGTGTACAATTGGCCGATTTCAATGGCTTGGCCGCTTGTGGTGGTTTCTCTTACGGTGACGTATTGGGGGCTGGTGAAGGTTGGGCTAAGTCGATTCTGTTTAACGGTGCTGCCCGCGAACAATTTGAAGCCTTCTTTAATCGCGCCGATACCTTCGGTTTGGGCGTGTGTAACGGTTGCCAAATGATGGCCAATTTGTCGGGCATCATTCCTGGCGCGGAACACTGGCCTAAATTTACCCGTAATCTAAGTGAGCAATTTGAAGCGCGCTTTGTGATGGCCGAGGTGATGAAATCACCATCGCTGTTCTTTGCTGGTATGGAAGGCAGCCAAATGCCAGTGGTGGTGAGTCATGGCGAAGGGTTTGCGAACTTCAGCCAACAAGGTGATAAAGCCAAGGCTTTGGTGGCGATGCGTTACGTTGATAGCCACGGTAAAGCGACGCAAACTTACCCGATGAATCCAAATGGCTCGCCAGACGGGATTGCCGGTGTAACAACGCCAGATGGCCGCTTTAGCATTATGATGCCGCATCCAGAGCGCGTATTCCGTACGGTGCAAAACTCGTGGCATCCGGAAGATTGGTCTGAAGACGGCGCATGGTTGCGGATGTTCCGCAATGCTCGTGTGTTCCTTGGTTAATTCGCCTTCTATTACAAAAGCAGCCTAAGGGCTGCTTTTGTTTTTCTAAAGGATTTAAAGAATGAAGCGTTTATTACTATTAGCGCTACTGTTTTTATTAGCGGCATGTAGCAAAATTACGGCAGAGAATTATCAGAAAGTAAGTACGGGAATGAATCGAACTGAAGTTGTTGCATTGCTTGGTGAGCCGACTAGTACTGAGAGCGGCAGTTTTCTCGGCATAGAGGGCGAGAGTGCTGTTTGGCAGAACGGTGATTTGCAAATTAAAGCTCAGTTTGTGAATCAGAAACTACTGGCTCATACCTTGCTTAAGTAATTGATGGGTATGTACCTAAGTGTATTTATTTTCAATACTTGTAACAACATACCTAGTAATAGATAAAGCCGCACATCGTGCGGCTTTTTAGTATGCAGTACTCAATACATTAAGGTTGGTTGACGACAATATAGGTCACATTACTACCTTGATATTGCGGTTGATACCAGGTCGAGCCGCATTGCATATAGGTGGTGTTATAGCGAATGACCTGCACGCAATTGCTTGGCATTTGATTAGGATAAACGATAGAGCCAACGACAGCAGCAGTGACTGCTACAGCGGCAGTGACGGCTACAGCTGTGCCAACTGGGTGATAATGATTGTTGTAACCACCACCGTAGCAGCAGCCATTATTACCATCGACATTGATGTTCACATCTCTGCTATTGTCGATATTGACGTTGTTATTGCCGCCTCGAACATTATTGACGGTTTCATTACCGCTATTGTTAACGGCTTTATTCCCGCCTTTATTGCTGACCGCTTTGTTACCATTCGTGCTGCCTGAGCGATTAGCTGCTTTTGCGCTGCCCCCACCTGCTGCTGGGCGATCAATTTTACCGCTGCTTTTTCCTCCTCGATCACCACGCGCCATGACTTCGGTAGGCATTCCCAGTGTAAACATCGAGACTGTAATAATTGATAGCAATACTGATTTAGAAGTTGTCTTGATCATGTTATCTGCTTCCCTTATTCAGCAAGTTTTTTCATTGGAATGGCCACATCGCCTTTTCCGGCTTTAAATGTAAATTCACTGGCTTTAACGGCTGGGGCTAAATTCCAAGTGAAAGTTTGTGAAGTTTGTGGCTGATTGGCTTCATCAGTTTTTGTCACTACTAATTTGCATGGCAATGGTTTCTTGTCACGGCTAACCCAAAGTTGCCAATCTGCGCCCGGTTGACTAAATGCTAGGTGATCACAAACTTTGCCGTTGATTTTTGAGGGGCCGATATAAACAGCAGAAGTGAGTTTACTCAGTGCTTCTTGATCGCTTCCTAATGTAAAAAGTGCTTTAAGAGGAAGGTGAATACCGTAGTGGGCTTCAACTTTATTGAGCATTCCCGCCGTAGTGCCGGGCATGTCGATCGTGGTGTAATACTGTAATGGAGGGGAATACTGAGTTAGATTTTTCCCGTCAAAAAAATACTCGCGTGTAATGCTGTCGCTGTCAATATTCATATAAAGTCGATTTTTTCCATCCGCAACCATTTGACTGGTGCCATGGGATTGTATCTTTTGCCCTGACTTTAACGTGACATCCAATGTTGTCTGTGCAGTGACTTCAACTTTAGGCAGTGAGCGCAGATGTTGGCCAACTTCAACAGCTTTTGCAACGACTAAGGGGTTAACTTGGCTTTCATTTGATTCCGCAGCAAAAACGGATAAGCTGAATGGAATGAAGGCGATATAGCAAAGTGGCAATTTCTGTTTCATGCATTTTCTCCAATTTCACTGTGATTGATTTAATTTTAAAATTAACTTTATCAGTAAATTACTTGAAAGTATTTAAAAGTTCACCATTGCGTTATATCTGTTGCTAGTTGGTATAGTCGCAATCGTATCAACTTAAGCGCTGCTTGTTTTTTCAATCTCCATCCGGAATGATGCAGAAACAAACATAACTCTTTGATTATTAATTACTATATGATTAAGCACCCTAACTGACTCCCTTCGTAATGTGTCCACTCTCATGC
>CAUOZE010000098.1:0-7281 GCA_963508915.1 uncultured Deefgea sp. | reverse complement strand
CTTGCGCTGACTGAGATCAGGAAATCGTTGATCAATTTTAATCCCAGAGCGAGGAAAGAACGCACCAATCACCCCAAACCTCACGATTACATTGCTTACAAAGCAACGGTCTGAAGGCTTAAGTTGATAGGATTGCATCGGCACTAAGATCAATAAGAATATAACAAAAAAGCAGAGGCTATCAGCCCCTGCTTTTTAAGCAAACAAGAAATCACATTACATGGCGCAGAGTTGCAACAATGCTTACTTCAGGTGACCGCGAATCACTGACAGCATTTGACCAAACACGCGTGGCGTACCACAAAGTACATCACCAGACTCAAGGAATTTCTCTTCGCCGTTCAGATCTGTTACCAAACCGCCCGCTTCTTGCACCAACAGCGTACCCGCTGCGATATCAACCAGTTTCAAATCGAACTCAAAGAAACCGTCAAAGCGACCACAAGCCACATAAGCCAAATCCAGCGCAGCAGCGCCTGGACGGCGAACGCCAGCGGCTTTTTGCGCCATATCGCGGAAGATATTCAGGTAGTTTTCGAGATTATTGAATTTGGTATACGGGAAGCCAGTACCAACCAGTGCGTCAGACAATTCACGTACTTTTGAAACGCGGATACGGCGGTCATTCAAAAAAGCACCCACGCCACGCGTGGCAGTGAACAAATCGTTACGATTTGGGTCATACACCACGGCTTGGGTAATCACGCCTTTGTGTTCCAGCGCGATCGAAATGGCGTATTGTGGGAAGCCATGCAAGAAATTCGTAGTACCATCAAGCGGATCGATAATCCAAACGTATTCAGAATTACCGCGCTTGCCCGACTCCTCTGCTAAAATCGCATGATTCGGATAAGCTTCTAAAATCGTTTCGATAATGGCTTGTTCTGCGGCACGATCAACCTCAGTCACAAAATCGTTGTGACCTTTTTTTTCAGGTGTAATTAGGTCCAGATTATTCGACGCACGTTGGATAACGGTGGCGGCGCGACGCGCAGCGCGCACCGCAGTGTTCAGCATTGGATGCATGACTTCTCACTATTAAAAAAGATCGATAAATTTAAGGACGTATTCTACCCGTCTCGCACGGACTAATAAACCCGATTATGAATAAAGAATCAAATCAAATAGTTAAAACTTGCGATTTACCCAACATTCAGGTCGATTTACCCGCCACACCCAGCGAAAGACTCAAGATGACTCACAATGAAACTGACTGCTTAGCCCATATTCGTGTGGTGCTTTCCCACACCAGCCACCCCGGCAATATAGGCTCGACTGCCCGCGCGATGAAAACGATGGGGCTGACGCAGCTCTATCTAATCAACCCAAAAGAATTCCCATCCGAAGTGGCTGATGCCCTAGCCTCCAGCGCACGCGATATTTTGGCCAACGCGAAAGTCGTTAGCTCAATGGAAGAAGCGCTCGAAGGTACTACGCTGCAAGTGGCACTTACCGCGCGTCGCCGTGAACTATCACAGCCTTTACAAACACCGCGCCAACTTGCGCCTGAACTCGTACAAGCGGCCAGAACCGGCGCTGCGGTTGCTTTGGTATTTGGTGCAGAAACCAGCGGTTTAACGATTGCCGAACTTGAGCAATGCAATCGCCGCGTGACGATCCCAACTAATCCTGACTACTCTAGTTTGAATTTATCGCAAGCGGTGCAAGTGCTGGTCTACGAATTACGCACCGCCTGCTTTGAGAATGACTACGATGACGTTCGCTACCTAGAAAAAAACCGCGAGCGCGCACCACATCAAGCCGTTGAACTGTTTTTTGAACATTTTGAAGAAGTCTTGCTGACCATCGGCTTTTTGAAACCGAATGCACCAAAACGACTGATGCCACGCCTACGTCGCCTGTTTGTACGAGCGCAGATGGAACGCGAAGAACTCGATATCATGCGCGGCATCTTGCGCGCGGCGAGCGAATTTAAAGCAGGAAAGAAAGAATAAACTCACACAAATAATATGTATATGCTTGCAGCGCTTATTAGGCATTAACTACAAGTATATACATCGCAAATAGTAAATTAAGCAGCTGCTTTTTCACCACCAAACTCTTCAAACGCCAACAAAGCCTCTGCGCCCGTCATCACGCTAGGCCCACCGCCCATATAAATAGCGACTTGCAGCATTTCCATAAATTCAGCCCGCGTTACACCTAGTTTTACACACGCCTGCGCATGAAATCCCAAGCAACCTTGGCAACGCGCAGCAATCGCAATGCTCATCGCCATCAATTCTTTATGCTTTTTGCTGATTGCGCCTTCGGTATGTGTCGCTTTTGCCGTTTGCATAAAGCCCTGCTGAGTATCTGGAATTTCTTTAGCAAACTCACGCAATTTGCCACTGATGCTTTGAACTAAGCCACGATAATTTTCTGTCATTTTGAAACTCCAAAAAATAATATAAATTTATATAATATTATTATGCATTATATTACCCACAAAAGCAAACAGACCTCCGAAGAGGCCTGTTTGAATATGGGTATAAATTAAATTAAGTCCGCGGTAGTGTGACGCCAACTTGACCTTGGTACTTGCCGTTGCGATCACCGTAGCTGGTTTCGCAGACATCATCGGCATCAGCTTCAAAAAACAGCACTTGCGCCACGCCTTCGTTGGCGTAAATCTTGGCAGGCAATGGCGTGGTATTGGAAAACTCTAAAGTCACATACCCTTCCCACTCAGGCTCAAACGGCGTTACGTTCACAATAATGCCGCAACGCGCATAAGTTGATTTACCCAAGCAAATCGTCAAGGCATTCCGTGGAATACGGAAGTACTCTACCGTGCGGGCTAAGGCGAAAGAATTTGGCGGGATAATGCAATAGCCTTTACCCGATACATCGACAAAGCTACCTTCATCGAAGTTCTTCGGGTCAACAATGGTCGAATTGATATTCGTGAAGACCTTAAACTCATCGGCACACCGAATATCGTAGCCATAGCTCGACGTACCGTACGACACAATCCGCTCACCATTGAGCTCTTTCACTTGGCCCGGCACAAACGGCTCGATCATGCCGTGCTCTTGCGCCATCCGGCGTATCCACTTATCTGATTTAATACTCATTGCACTCTACTCTTTATTGTTTGGTTCAGACACAGCACGATTTGTGGCTTGCTGCTCGCATTGGCTCAAAGTATAAATGATTCCGACTTGAACCCACTGCATTTGTACTCATATTAATACCGTTAACGTGTTTGTCACACGCCTGTAAATATTCTTCCCGTATTGTAACGGTATTAGCCGCTCCCGCTAAGCTTGCGACACCAGAGAATGACGCACTGTAATGATTTGAGATTTGTTACAAAGCAAATCTTGCTCAATTGCAAGCGATTGTCGACAATGAAATAGACGAGCAACAGCTTTACTACTCGCTAATGCAACGATGCAATACAAAAGTTGTCTAAGTCTTAGGCTATCAATAAAAAAAACGATTCGGAGCTACTAATGAGTTTAAGCCCCTGCCCAACGCTGGTTTTATCTGGCACCGGCAACACCACATTTGATACCGCTGCACTGGCGGGCTCTATGTTTGTTCTGTATTTCTACCCCAAAGACAGCACACCAGGCTGCACCACTGAGTCAGGTGATTTTCGCGATTTACACACGCAGTTTATCGCAGCTAATTGCCAAGTCTTTGGAATGAGTCGTGACTCATTAAAAAGCCATGAAAATTTCAAAGCAAAACTACAACTACCATTTGAATTAATCTCAGACCCAGAAGAAATCGCTTGTGAAGCATTTGGCGTCATGAAGCTCAAAAACATGTACGGCAAGCAATTAAGGGGTATTGAACGCAGCACATTTATTATCAATGCCTCTGGCGAAATACTCAAAGAATGGCGCGGTGTTAAAGTGCCTAACCATGCAGCAGAAGTGCTGAGTTTTGTGCAATCCCAGCAGTAAACACCGAGCGGCCATTGAGCCGCTTTTTTATTGAATCCAAGTACAAGCACAAACGTTGTATGACAAGCAGGACGGTAGCGCAAGTACTCAAGGTACGGTAATACTCAAGCAGCGAGTCATTCTTCTTTTGTATTAAAACTAAGAACAAGGAGTGCATCATGGCCGCCCGTAAACGTAAAGCCCCCAGTGACAGCAAACTTTTTGTGCTGGATACCAATGTATTGATGCATGACCCCACCTCGATCTTTCGCTTTCAAGAGCACGATGTCTTTGTGCCGATGATGACGCTCGAAGAGTTGGATTCGAATAAAAAAGGTATGACCGAAGTCGCCCGTAATGCACGACAAGCTAGCCGCTTTATGGAAGAACTTGTTTCAGGCATGGAACACAATCTGCACGACGGCGTATCACTAAGCAAAGGCAGTAAAGACCAAGCCACCGGCCATCTATTTTTGCAAACCGAGGCCATCACGAGCGTATTACCCGCTCAGCTCCCTATGGGCAAAGCGGACAACCAAATTTTGGGTGTCGTGCATCATCTGCAACAGATGTTTCCGAAACGAGAGGTTATTCTCGTTTCTAAAGACATCAATATGCGAATTAAAGCCCGTACATTGGGCTTGGCGGCGGAAGATTACTTTAATGACAAAGTACTCGAAGACACCGACCTGCTTTACACCGGCATGCGCGAAATTCACCAAGCTTTTTGGGAGCGTAACGGCAAAGATTTACAAAGTTGGCAAGAAGGTGGCCGCAGCTATTGGAAAATCAAAGGGCCAGACGTACCTGAGCTTTACGTCAATCAGCTGCTTTACCAAGCAGGTGACACCCCATTGCAAGCACGTGTCGTCAATATTGATGGCAAAACAGCGGTGTTTGAGAGCCTCAAAGATTATAGCCACACCAAAAATGCGATCTGGGGCATTACCGCCCGCAATCGTGAGCAAAACTTCGCACTCAATTTACTGATGAATCCCGATGTTGATTTTGTTTCACTCCTCGGCCAAGCCGGCACAGGTAAAACACTGCTCACCCTTGCTGCCTGCTTGGTGCAAACGCTAGAAAGCAAAATTTACACCGAAATCATCATGACTCGCGTCACCGTCCCTGTTGGTGAAGACATCGGCTTCCTGCCTGGCACGGAGGAAGAAAAAATGATGCCTTGGATGGGCGCACTGGAAGACAACCTCGATGTACTCAACCAAACCGATGCCGAAGCGGGCGATTGGGGCCGCGCCGCAACGCGGGATTTGATTCGCTCACGAATTAAAGTCAAATCACTCAACTTTATGCGCGGCCGAACCTTCTTGAAGAAGTTTTTAATTATCGATGAAGCGCAAAATTTGACCTCCAAACAAATGAAAACGCTCATTACCCGCGCAGGTCCCGGTACCAAGGTCGTCTGCTTGGGCAATATCAGCCAGATTGATACGCCCTATTTGACGGAAGGCTCATCTGGGTTGACGTATGTGGTGGATCGCTTTAAAGGCTGGGAACACTCAGGCCATATTACGCTGACACGCGGTGAACGCTCGCGCTTGGCGGATTACGCAGCCGAAGTGCTCTAAACGAAAAAAAGGCCGAAACAGATGTTTCGGCCTTTTTTAAATCACACTAACAAAGAATTAAATCGCAGCTACAGCACTCGCGACAGAGGCCTTGTTACTGATTTTCACTGCAACGTTTTTCTCCACGCAAGACTTTCGCTCGCCATTGGCCGTATCAACAATCACGCCACATCCTCGAGCAATCACAAACCCTTGCCCTAAAGCATTACCAGCAAAAAAAGATTTAATCGGTAAAGGCACACCCGAAACCGACAGCAGGGCCAATTGCTCATCCCACTTCAAGCTAACTTTCTTATTCGATTGAGGATTGAGCGTCACAAAAAATTCAATATCAGAATCAGACTTCACCGCATCTTGACTGAGAAACAAATTAAAGCTCGAAGCGTCAACGGCAGTAGCATCCCAATCAATTGAAAAGTCACCTGAATTAATCAGCACGACACCACCCGCATCCACGCCAGAAGCGTTGACACGAACAGCCAGCAGTTTAGGAACAGTATTAACCGTTTCAACATTGACCTTGCCACCATCAACCGAAACACCACCGCCACCGCACGCAACCAAGGCGCTGCATATCACAGCCAGAACAATATTTTTCATGTGATAGCCTTAAATCAAAGCAAGCAGCAAGACTGCAGCACGAGCAGGTAGGCGCGCATTATCAGCGACCAACCAAAGATTCACAGAACGGCCATCTGCTGACAAGGTCAGTTGATTTAACCACACCTTATCGCCACCAATAGCATCTTGCGGCGTAGCAATACCGGCACTACCTTCGCCTTTCAAATGATATAAAGTTGGCGCATCCGCCATCGCTGCTTCTAATTGCGCCATCGTCACGGCTTGGTTTAACTGCACACTCAAACTCACTGCGTGACCAAAAAATACAGGAACACGGCTCACCGTCAAGCAATTAACTGGCGTACCAATCGTGGTTAATTCTGCAGAAACTCTGGCTTCTTCGCCGCGAATCGCGGTTGGCAAAATATTAAAAGCCAAGCGTTTTGGATAGCCTGCTAATTCAACTTCTTGCTGCGCGAATAACTGACGTGTTTGCATCGCCAAAGCATCAATCGCTGATTTGCCATCTTCAGATACCGACACCATCGCGGTTGCCGCTGCAAAATCAATTTTAGCAATGCTTTGCAAGGCCGCTAATGGCGCAGAAATCATCGACGTCAGTACATGCGGCAAACCGATAATCTGACCGCGCTGCGGCTTGCCAGTTTTGCTGTCTGTTTCGCCGGTTAAATCAATGACTGCAGCGCCAGCTTCAGCGGCGATTTTCGCGTATTGTGTTGCCAAATCTAGTACGCCAACAAACAATACCGCATCGGCTTTGGACCAATCGAATGTCGCGACATCAATCATCGGTAAAGTTTGATTACGCAGATCAACTGAACTAGCATCTTCATCATCAGACAAAGGATAAAGTGCAGTTACGGCCAAAGGCATTTCGCCCAATACATCCAATACCGCTTGAGATGCAGGGGTATCAGCCCCAACGAGAGCAACTGAAATTGCTTTAGACATAAACCCACTCCAAGTATCAATAAAAATAGCCGCCACAAACCACTGAGGTTTGGGCGGCGAATGCCGCATTTTACGCGAAATTACTTAAACACATAGGCCAGAGTCGAATAAGGCCTAAGACTCATCCCGTATATGGACTCCTCTCGGTTTGCAAGCATTTCTCAGTTCTGGTTTTCGGTTCGACTGCTCACGTATATCCGGCCTCAATGTTGAGCGCAATTGCTCGGGCCATAATGGGCTATTCGCGCGGCAGATCCTGATCG
>CAUOZE010000097.1:0-7295 GCA_963508915.1 uncultured Deefgea sp. | reverse complement strand
CCGTTCAGTGTCTGATTTGGCGAAAGAAGTGAGGACGAAGGGTTTAATCTACGTTGCAAGGTCAATGCCTTAAGGGTGGGTTCAAACTCACTTCGCCTCATGTGGTAGTAGCTAACCACCACGGAGAGAAAGATACAAGGATGGGTGGAGCGAAGCGATACCCATCGACATGGATGATGGGTATCGCCACAAGCTGGCTCCACCCATCCTACGCACTGCGCTGATTATTGCTACAAGTACGCCCGAATATTGCGCATCGTACGTGCAACGTAGTCTTCTTTTTCCCCGACGGGGGCGACGTAGTGAATCGCGTCTTGCGCCGCAGCTTCACCTTCCGTTTTGGCGATGACCCATGCAGCTAAATACATCGATGATAGGCAGCCACCGGCAGTGGCGACATTGCCATTCGCAAAAAATGGTTGATTGATCACATCGACACCCGCCTCGACCACCCAAGGTTTAGTCAGTAGGTCGGTACAGGCGGGGACTTGATTTAATAAGCCCAATTTCGCCAGCAGTAGCGTACCTGAACACTGCGCACCAATCAGTTGCCGCGTGGGGTCGAGTTGAAGTTGCGCCAAAATCGCTTCATCCGCCGCGATATCACGCGTTTTCATGCCGCTACCAAATAGCACTACATCGGCCGCACAAGCCTCTGCGAGGCTGGATTGCGCTTGGATCGTTACACCATTCATCGACGTGACCGTCGACGTTGGGCTAGCCAGCGTTACTCGCCAGTCCGGTGTTTTTACCCGATTTAAAATACCCAAGGCAATAAAAGAATCCAGTTCGTTAAAGGCATCAAAAGTCAGAATGGCGATATGCATGGGGGGCCTGTTTTAAGCAGTCGGTGTAGCAACAGAAGGGATTGAGATCGAATGGTGTCCGATGACGTAATTCGCTTCGCGTATGGGTATCCCACAAGTTACTTGGATAAACCTAACCAATGTATTGCCATGAAATGCATATTAATTAATGGCTGCATGGCAATACCTGTATTAGTGTTACTTGTCTGCCAGCCCCACCTGCCGCACTAACTCAGCCGTGCGATTCACATAACCCCATTCATTGTCGTACCACGCGTAGAGTTTGAGTTGCGTGCCATTGATGACCATCGTCGATAGCGCATCGATGATGGATGAGCGAGCGTCGCCTCGATAGTCGATCGACACCAGTGGGCGTGTCTCAAAACCCAAGATGTCTTTCAAATACGTTTCCGATGCCGCTTTCAGCAGGCCATTCACTTCTTCCACCGTCGTCGCACGTTCGAGTTCAAACACGCAATCAGTCAGCGAGGCATTGGTCAGCGGCACGCGCACGGCGTGGCCATTCAGGCGGCCTTTCAGCTCAGGGAAAATCTCGGTGATCGCGGTGGCCGAGCCAGTCGACGTCGGGATCAAACTGGTACCGCACGAGCGCGCGCGGCGTAGGTCTTTGTGCGGTGCATCGATGATGGTTTGCGTGTTGGTCAGGTCGTGAATCGTCGTCATGCTGCCGTGGCGGATGCCGAGTTGTTCATGAATCACTTTCACCACCGGCGCGAGGCAGTTGGTGGTGCAGCTGGCGGCGGTGACGATGCGGTGAATGGCGGGGTCGAATAAATGATCGTTCACACCGACGACGACATTCAGCACGCCCGCTTCTTTCACTGGCGCGGTGACGACGACGCGTTTTACGCCTTGATCCAGATAAGCTTGCAGCAGCGCCGTGGTACGCATTTTGCCTGACGCTTCGATCACCACATCGCAGCCCGACCAGTCAGTGTCGCTGATGGCTTTGTTTCGCGTGGTTTTGATGCGAGTGCCACCAATCAGAATGTCATCGCCCTCAGTCGTAGCTTCATGCGCCCAACGGCCGTGAACTGAGTCGAAGTTGAGCAAATGCGCCAACGTCGCCGCATCGCCCGCCGGATCGTTGATTTGCACAAATTCAATTTCTGGCCAGCCCCAAGCTGCGCGCAGTGTGAGACGTCCCATGCGGCCAAAGCCGTTAATGCCTACTTTGATGCTCATTTGTGCTGTCCTCGGACTTAAATTGATATTGTTGATATTAACAATACAATATTTCAAACATTGTTGTATAGTTGAATTATGAAAAAATTAATTGCTACGACTATTTTTGAGTCGCTTTCATCGGGTATCCGTTTGGATGCCTATCGTTTATTAGTTCGACAAGGGCATGCAGGTATGGTGGCAGGTGAAATTGCGACTGCGCTCGGCTTACCGCCAACTAATATGTCGTTTCACCTCAAAGCGATGGCGCAGGCCAATATAGTGACGGTGGAACAAGAAGGCCGTTATATGCGCTATCGAGCCAATCTGAGCCTGATGCTCGATTTGATTGCCTATCTCACCGAGGAATGTTGCGAAGGGCATCCCGAACAGTGTGCTGAGTTACGTAATCAGTCGAGCTGCTCATCCGCTGTTTTGCCGCCACTGTGCTGCCCCGAAGCTAAAACGGAGTAATCCGTCGGCGGCGTTTTACAAATGCTGTTAGGAGAAAATCGTGAGCAAGATACAAATTTTTGACCCCGCCCTATGCTGTAGCTCTGGCGTGTGCGGTGAAGATGTGGACCAAGCTTTGGTGAATGCTTCAGCCGATATCGATTGGGCTAAGCAACAAGGTGCGGCGATTGAGCGCTTTAATTTGGCGCAGCAGCCAATGGCATTTGCAGAAAATGAACTTGTGAAAGCATTTTTGGTACGCTCTGGCGCTGAAGCACTCCCGCTGATTTTGGTTGATGGCGAAATCGCTTTGGCGGGACGGTATCCGACTCGGGCAGAATTGGCGCGCTTTTCAGGTCTTGATTTACCTGAAACTACTGCTCAGCCGGCAAAAAAATGCTGTTCCGGCTCGCGAAGTTGTTAATGAATTAAATTGCTGGCGAATAAATGTTGCTAGCAAAGAGGTAAAGTTAAATGAATGAGTGGGCAACGATGCTATCAGATGCATCAAACATGTTTGTATTTTTGGCTGTCGAGTTATCGGTTTTATTCTTAATCATCAGTGCGGGCGTCGCTCTGGCTCGCCAAAAATTTTCGAATGCGAAAATTCAGCAGGTACTAGGGCAACGCCAAGGTAAAGGTTATTTGATTGCGACGGCACTGGGTTCGTTGACGCCATTTTGTAGCTGTTCAACGATTCCGATGTTACGCGGTTTATTATCGGCTAAAGCGGGTTTTGGCCCCACACTGACTTTCCTATTTGTATCACCCTTGCTTAATCCAATTATCGTTGGGCTAATGTGGGTGAGTTTTGGCTGGGAAATTACGCTCACCTACATCGTTATTGCTGCAGGTGTATCTCTGTTAGCCAGTTTATTGCTCGATAAATTGGGATTTGAACGATACGTGATTGAGCCTAAAGGTACGGCTTGCAGTAAAACCGCTGCAGTAGCTGCGCCCATTCAAGATGCGCTAGCCGCCCAAAGTACATGCTGCACTGCAGCCCCTGTCGTGGCTGACACACCGATTGCGAAGACAAGTTGCTGCACTGCCGCCCCAGCAGAGGAAGAAATCCTGGCTGCAAAGGCAATCTGCTGCAATACACAAAAGCCCGTCTCTTCTTGCGCCACAGCGAACACTAAAAATGATCAAGGCCAAGCGAAAACGGCGCTGAATTACCGCCTAGCAGGTTTGGATGCATGGCAGCAATTTAAAGACGTTCTGACTTACCTCGCGATTGGTGTGCTACTGGGGTCTTTCATCTACGGTTTTGTACCTGCTGAGTGGATTGCCAAACATGCAGGCTCAGACAACCCATTTGCCGTACCGTTGAGCGCTGTGATTGGAATTCCACTGTATATCCGAGCCGAAGCGGTGATTCCTTTAGCTTCTTCATTATTGGGCAAAGGCATGGGGATTGGCGCAGTGATGGCGCTAATTATTGGCAGTGCAGGAGCCAGCCTTACCGAAGTGATTCTGCTCAAGTCGATGTTTAAAACGCCAATGATTGTGGCCTTCCTAACGGTGATTTTGGGTATGGCCGTTATGATGGGCTATCTGGTGACGTCTTTTTTCTAGTGCACATTCCTTTAAGGAACAGCCATGAACTTCTTACAAAATCCACCGCGTTTTCTATTTTTCACCGGCAAAGGTGGCGTTGGTAAAACGTCGATTGCTTGCGCCTCTGCCATTCAACTGGCGGCTACGGGCAAGCGCGTTTTATTGGTGAGCACTGATCCGGCATCCAATGTCGGCCAAGTATTTGGCATTACGATTGGCAATCAAATCACCGACATTCCTGCGGTGGCCAATTTAGCCGCGCTCGAAATCGATCCTCAAGCGGCGGCGCAAGTTTATCGCAACCGGATTGTTGATCCGGTGCGTGGCGTATTACCTGATGACGTCGTGCGCGGTATTGAGGAGCAGCTCTCAGGCGCGTGTACGACTGAAATAGCGGCGTTTGATGAATTCACCTCGCTGCTGATCGACTCCAAGCAAACCGCTGATTTTGATCACATTATTTTTGATACTGCACCGACCGGCCACACGATACGCTTGCTGCAATTGCCGGGCGCGTGGAGTGGCTTTTTGGCCGAAGGTAAAGGCGATGCGTCTTGCCTTGGCCCTTTGGCTGGGCTGGAAAAACAGCGCGCCCAGTACAAAGCCGCAGTGGACGCCTTGGCCGACCCGATTCGTACACGGCTGATTTTAGTCGCACGCGCCCAGCAAGCCACTTTGCGCGAAGTCGCCCGCAGCCATGAAGAGCTGGCCGATATTGGCTTGGCACAGCAATATTTAGTGATCAATGGCGTGCTGCCAGAATCAGAAGCCCGCCAAGACCCGCTCGCAGCAGCGATTGCGCAGCGCGAACACGCGGCGCTGGCGAATATTCCGGATGTTTTGAAAGACTTGCCGACTGATTTGCTGGCACTGAAACCCTTTAATCTAGTCGGTTTACCTGCTTTGCAGCAATTGTTTACCGATGTCCAAAGTGCTGCGCCGAGTATTGATTCCAACGCAATCGACTTTGCCGCGCCCAATTTATCGACGCTAGTCGATGAAATCGCCGCCGACGGTCATGGTTTGGTGATGCTAATGGCCAAAGGCGGCGTCGGCAAAACGACGATTGCCGCCGCAGTCGCGGTCGAGCTGGCGCATCGCGGCCTGCCAGTGCATTTGACTACTTCTGATCCGGCGGCGCATCTGAGCGAAACACTGGTCGGCAGTTTAGACAATCTGACCGTGAGCCGCATCGACCCGCAAGAAGTGACTGAGCAGTATAGACATCAAGTCATTGCTAATAAAGGCGAACAACTCGATACCCAAGGTAGAGCTTTGCTAGAAGAAGACTTGCGCTCACCGTGCACCGAGGAAATCGCCGTTTTTCAGGCTTTCTCGCGGATTATTCGCGAAGCAGGGAAAAAGTTTGTTGTGATGGATACCGCGCCGACCGGGCACACTTTGCTACTTCTTGATGCCACGGGCGCGTATCACCATGAAGTCGCCAAAAAAATGGATCAGGCCAAGCTGCATTACCTGACGCCGATGATGCAATTGCAAGACCCGAAGCAAACCAAAGTGTTGCTTGTGACTTTGGCCGAAACGACGCCGGTGCTGGAAGCGGCCAATTTACAAGCCGATTTGCAACGCGCGGGGATTACACCGTGGGCGTGGGTAATCAATAACAGCATCGCGATGGCCGGCGCAAAATCGCCACTATTGCAGCAACGCGCCCAGAATGAATTGCGTGAGATCGACTTGGTGGTAAATCAGTACGCACAGCGCTATGCCGTCGTGCCCTTGCTGAAAGACGAGCCGATTGGCGTGCCACGACTTTTAGAGCTGGCTGAGCACGGCCAAAAGTACATATTTTTTAAAATTCAAACCATTTGAGTATTCAGCATGAATGTTAAAGCCTGCGTCGATGAATCGACGTCGCACAAAATGAGTTTTTTAGATCGCAATCTAACGCTGTGGATTTTTTTGGCCATGGCGGTTGGTGTAGGGATCGGCGTGGTTTTCCCACAAGTCGCGCAGTGGAATGAATCGATGTCGGTCGGCACGACCAATATTCCGCTGGCGATTGGTCTGATTTTGATGGTGTATCCGCCGCTGGCAAAAGTGAATTACAGCCTGCTGGGCGAAGTCACACGTGATAAGCGGGCGATCACACTCTCATTAATCATGAACTGGATTGTTGGCCCGATTTTGATGTTTGTGTTGGCGATTAGGTTTCTGCGTGATCAGCCGGGCTATATGGTCGGCTTGATTTTGATTGGATTGGCGCGTTGTATTGCGATGGTGTTGGTTTGGAACGATATCAGTGGCGGTAGCAAGGAATACGGCGCGGCCTTGGTGGCGCTCAATAGTGTGTTCCAAATTATTACTTATAGCTTTATGGCTTGGCTGTTTATTACTGTGCTGCCGCCGCTGTTTGGCCTACAAGGTTTTGCGCTGGATATTACGATTTGGGATATTGCGCAAAGCGTGCTGATTTACCTTGGGATTCCATTTTTGGCGGGTTTTTTAAGCCGCAAATGGCTAGTCGCTGCGAAGGGCGAGCAATGGTACAACACGGTGTTTATCCCGCGTATTTCGCCAATCACGCTGATTGCCTTGCTCGCGACCATCGTGCTGATGTTTAGCTTGAAAGGGGAAATGATTGTCGAGCTACCGATGGATGTACTGCAAATCGCCATCCCGCTGATCATCTATTTTATGGTAATGTTTTTCGTGAGTTTTTTCATCGGTAAGAAAATGGGCTTACCTTATGATCAAAATGCGTCGATTGCGTTTACATCGACTGGCAATAATTTTGAGCTGGCGATTGCGGTGTCGATTGCCGTTTTTGGCCTGAACTCCGATCAAGCCTTTGCGGGCGTAATTGGCCCTTTGGTTGAAGTGCCGGTATTGATTGCACTGGTCAATGTCGCACTCAGAATGAAGCGTAAATATTACGGAAAATCTGTTTAGCTGAGAGTCAAGAAACTCTGTGCTACTTCAAAATAGATTTCTAAAGCACTGAAAGTATTAATCAATTTTTTATGTGGGCATCCTCATGGCTTTGTTGCACAAATCAGCGGCGCAATACTGCTGGTAGAATAATGGCATGAGCAAACCTGCCCCTAACAAATACAAAACGACCAACTGGCCAACCTACAACGCAGCTTTGAAATCTCGTGGCGCACTGATGATTTGGCTCGATCCAACGCTAACATGGGCTGCCGAACCAACGGGCAAGCGCGGTCGAAACCCTACTTTTAGTGATGCGGCGATCCAGTTCTGTCTCACCATCAAATGTCTGTTTGGACTTGCATTACGCCAAGCCACCGGCATGGTCCAAAGCCTGTT
>CAUOZE010000096.1:0-7717 GCA_963508915.1 uncultured Deefgea sp. | reverse complement strand
GCATGAGAGTGGATACATTACGAAGGGAGTCAGTTAGGGTGCTTAATCATATAGTAATTAATAATCAAAGAGTTATGTTTGTTTCTGCATCATGCCGGATGGAGATTGAAAAAACAAGCAGCGCTTAAGTTGATACGATTGCCAGCTACCCAAGGTGCGGCGTAAATCATGGATGCGAATATCGTCGCCAACCAAACGGCCTTTTAAGTCTTTGTGAATGTTGGGTTCTATATTTAGTGATTCTGCTAGTTTAGTAAGCTGACTTAGCATCGTTTGTGGATGCATTGCAGAGAGCACTTCTTGCTCTTTTACGTAGTCGATAGTCCATTTAAGCTTTCCTTGTAGTAGATCAATGAGGCGGTAGCATGTGACCAGTGCGCGTAAATTACGCCATGCTTTTTTAGGCTCTTCAAGATGGCCGCTAGCGCTGGTATCAGAGGGAAAAACCCATGCTGACGATGCGGCAGTTTTTCGTTGCCTTAAGATTGTGATTGCTTGAGGTACAAGGATGACGGTTTGCGAGTCGTCATTTTTTGTTCTTGGAATTCGCCAAGTCGCTTCTTTAAAATCGATATCGTTCCAAGTCATTTCGAGGACATTGGTTTTTCGTGCACCAGTAAGCAGCAGCAATAAGAAAAAATCACTAGCGTAGTTGTGATTGATTTCAGCAAGTGCTTTGAAAAAATGTGGCAATTCACCTGATTTTAAAAAGCGGTCGCGCTTTTCTTCGCGAAATTTTTTAATGCCTGTCACTGGATTTTTCTCGGTTATCTCCCATTCATGCAGTTTGCTATAAACCACGGAGATAAGTGCCAATACGCGGTTGGCTTCGTAGGGTGAGCCATGTCCTTGCCTACCAACTTGGCCAATTTGAGTATGCAGGCTTGAAATGTCTCTGCGGCTAATATCGGATAGTTTTTGTTTGGCCAAGCCATCTTCAAGATAAAGCTTCCAGCGCCGCTCATCTTCTTGCCATGTGCGTTTGTGGGGCTTGGCATGGCGCTCTAGGTAAAGTTCAAACCCTTGACCTAATGTGAGTTCTTTGCGATGAGCGCGAATTTCATCTGCTGGATCAATCCCATTACTGGCTTGGGCATTCATTTCCATTACCATGCGCTTGGCTTGATCTGGCGTTAGTGCGGGGAATTTACCTAAAGTAATCTCCGTTGTGCGATGCCCAATACGGCGAACAAACAAAAAGGATTTAACGCCAGTCTCCATTACGCGGATACACAGTCCTGGCACATTATTTACCCACCAGCGCTCAAAACGCTTGCCTGAGCGGGGGAGTGGTAAGTTTTCAATTGCTAGCTTTGCCAAACGCACTTCATTTCTTTCTGTCATGATTTGCCTCATATCCCAACGCCATCCCAACATGATGGCGTTATTTCGATGTGGTTTATCATTGCATGTAGTGATGCATTAAGACAAATTTATCATTAAAATCAATGGTTAAGTTTGTTTGTGGTATGTCGGGTGATATTGCAATATATCGAAAAAATACGACTTGTAATCAGGGGGTCGCGAGTTCGATTCCTGCCGTCGGCACCAAAAATATTAAACCCCAGCAAATGCAAATTTTCTGGGGTTTTCTTTATTCTTGCTCGCTTATTTTTAGCTGCAGCTATCTTGATGCGCCCATCGTAATTTTCATTTTCCAATCTAGCTTGCAGATCTTGCATTTTTGCCTTAGATCAATCGGCAACAAGATTAGTCGCAACAAGCATTTATCATTGAAATGACAAGCTGCTAGAGTGTTTGGGTCCTCCACCCTCAGGAACACTCACGATGAAATTCGATACGCTAGCGATTCACGCCGGTTACAGCCCTGATCCAACGACCAAAGCCGTTGCTGTTCCGATTTATCAAACGACGAGTTATTCGTTTGACGACACGCAGCATGGTGCTGATTTATTCGATCTGAAAGTTAAAGGCAATATCTATACGCGCATTATGAACCCGACGACTGATGTGCTGGAGCAGCGCGTTGCTGCGCTGGAAGGCGGCATTGGCGCGTTGGCACTTGCATCGGGCCAAGCGGCGATTACCTATGCGATTTTGACCATTGCCGAAGCGGGCGACAATATCATCGCCACCAGCGCATTGTATGGCGGCACTTACAATCTATTCGCGCATACGCTGCCGCAATACGGCATTAGCGTGAAATTTGTCGATGCCAACGATCCACAATCGGCTGCTGCGCTGATTGATGACAAAACCAAGGCGATTTATTGCGAATCGATTGGTAATCCGCTGGGTAACGTGGTCGATTTTGCGGCGTTTGCAGCCGTGGCGCATGCAGGTGGAATTCCGCTAATTGTCGACAACACCGTACCAACGCCGTATCTATGTCGTCCGATTGAGCATGGCGCGGATATCGTGGTGCATAGTTTGACTAAATACATGGGCGGCCACGGTACGAGCATTGGCGGGATTATTGTTGATTCGGGCAAATTTCCTTGGGCCGAGCATAAAACGCGTTTCCGCCGCTTGAACGAGCCAGAAGTCAGCTACCACGGTGTGGTGTATACCGAAGATCTGGGTGAAGCCGCCTTTATCGGTCGCGCGCGCACCGTGCCGCTGCGCAATATGGGGGCGTGTATTTCACCGTTTAATTCATTCCTGATTTTGCAGGGCTTGGAAACGCTGCCGCTACGCATGGATAGACACGTGGAAAATGCGCTCAAAGTGGCTGATTTCCTCAAAGGCCATGCAAAAGTCGCCTGGGTGAATTATGCAGGGCAAGCAGGGCATCCAAGCAAGAACTTGGTCGATCAGTATTTCGGTGGAAAAGCATCGGGTCTGCTGACGTTTGGTGTGAGCGGAGGCCGTGACGGTGGCGCGCGTTTCCAAGATGCGCTGCAATTGATTACGCGTTTGGTGAATATTGGCGACGCCAAATCTCTGGCTTGCCATCCTGCTAGTACCACGCATCGCCAATTATCGCCAGAAGAGTTAAAAAAGGCTGGCGTGTCGGAAGACATGGTTCGTTTGTCGATTGGTATCGAGCATATCGATGATATTTTGGCTGATTTGGAACAAGCGCTCGCGCAGGTGTAGTTTTTTTGGTGGAGGATGACTTAGTCATAAAACAGCAATACACGACTTCGTAAATAACAGGCAAAATTCAGTAAGAAACAATTTATACTGTTTATACATTTAATGAAGGAGTTTTGATATGCCTAAGTCACCTCTGCAAGTTTCGAGTGAGGCGGTTATTGCTGCCAATGAAGCAAAAACAGTCGCCGCAGCAGCAAAACCAGCACCTACAGCTAAGCCTGTCGCAGCAGCGAAACCAGCTCCTGCAGCTAAGCCTGCCCCAGCCGCAAAACCAGCGCCAGTCGCCAAGCCTGCAGCCAAACCTGAAAACATCGCACAAGCCTTGTTGGCGGAAGATTCAAATGCTGCGCCCGTGGCAAAGATGGAAAAGAAACTTGATCGAGCAACGGTGTTGGTGCAGAAAAAAACAGCACAAAAAAAAGCCGCTAAGAAACCTAAATTGGTTAGAGACAGCTTTACCTTCCCCGCTGCAGATTACGCATTGATTGCTGCATTAAAACAGCAAGCTTTGAAAGCGGGCTTGGATGTGAAGAAAAGCGAATTGATCCGTGCTGGGTTGGCCGCATTGGTGGCGATGGATTCTGCGCAATTGTTAAGTACGATTAATAGCTTGGAAAAAATCAAAACAGGCCGTCCCGCTAAAAAATAATATCACCCCATTTTCTGTGGCCTAAAAAGCCCTAGCCGAGCTACGAAACAGCTAGCCGTGCTAGGGTTTTTTATTTCGTGAGCTTTTTCGTGTCTTCATGCTCAATGCTGACCGTGTAAGCGATTGCGCCTTGACGCTAAGGATTGTTCCACTACCGTCAACAGATGAATATAGGGAGATCAATGATGCTGCGCGCTTGGCTGATAAGGGCAATGTGCTTGTTGCCATTGATATTGGGCTTGCCAGCAACTTGGGCGGCCGAAGTGAATACGCCCTTGAAAGTTGTCTATTTTCAAGATTACCCGCCGTTTTCCAGTGGCGCAGGTGAGCAAGTGCATGGCGTGTTTATTGATATTTTGCAAGAGGCCTTGGTGCGGCGCATGAAGCAGCCGATTTTGAATGCGGGCTATCCTTGGGAACGAGCGCAGTATATGGTCAAGCAGGGCGAGGCGGACGCCTTTGTGACTGCACACAATCCAGATCGCAAGCTCTATACCGATGCCAGTAACGAGCCTTTGTTTACAGCTGAAATCAAATTTTATGTGCGTAAAAGTCATCCCGATATCGAGAAAATTATGGCTTTTACTCAGCTTTCGCAATTAAAGCCCTATAAGATTGGTTCGTATATTGGTGCGGGTTGGACCAAAACTAATTTAGGCGGTTTTGATATCACGTATTTTCCGCTGTCTGAATCGCTATTTCGCTCTGCCGCCAAAGGTTTGGTGGACGCGTCACCGGATATCGCTGCAATGGCAAGGCCCTATATTGTGCGCTTAGGCCTCAAAGAAGAGCTCGCAGAAGTGCCGCACAGCTTTGATACTTTGCACTATCGATTATGTATTCGAAAAAACTCGAATTTCACCAAGCTCTTGCCTGAGTTTGATAAAACGCTCAAAGCGATGCGAAATGACGGTACGCTCGCTGAAATCATGAAGAAAAACAATCTGCAATAAGGAAAAAGGGCAGGGTATAGCACCCCGCCCAATCTTATGAAGTCACTTCAAATTGCGTTACGCAGTCAAACCATTGTGGCGCAGAAGCGCATCAATCGCTGGCGCGCGGCCACGGAACGCAGCAAAGGATTTTGCCGCAGGGCGTGAGCCACCCACCGCCAAGATTTCCTTGCGGAAACGTGCGCCGACTTCGGCGTTCACCACGCTCTCTCCCGTTTGATCAGCGGCTTCTTCAAATGCTGCGTACGCATCAGCGCTCAATACTTCCGCCCATTTGTAGCTGTAATAACCCGCCGCGTAGCCACCAGCAAAAATATGGCTAAATGATTGTGGGAAGCGGTTGTATTCGGGTGGCAAAGGCAGCGCCAATTCTTGTTGTACCGCTTGTGCGAACGTCGTTAAATCGCCAGCTGAAACCGCTTCTGATTTTTGGTGCAAAGCCATATCGAAAATCGAGAAATACAATTGGCGTTGCAAGCCAGAGCCACTGTGGAAGTTTTTCGCCGCCAGCATTTTATCGAACAATGGTCGGGGTAATGCTTCGCCGCTCTGGATATGATGCGTCAGCGCAGGCAATACCTGCCATTCCCAGCAGAAGTTTTCCATAAATTGGCTTGGTAATTCCACCGCATCCCATTCCACGCCGCTGATGCCAGAGACTTCCAGTTCATCAACTTCGGTGAGCAAGTGATGCAGCGCATGGCCCATTTCGTGGAATAGCGTAATCACATCATCGTGCGGCAACATCGCGTCTTTGCCGTCCACGCCGCTGGCGAAATTGCACACAATCAACGCCACTGGCGTTTGCACGACACTTTTACCATTGGCATCCGCATGCAATTTACGGCCGCGCACATCATTCATCCACGCGCCACCTTGCTTGCCTTCGCGCGCATGCAAATCCATATACAGACCGCCAACCAAACTGCCATCGTTGTTTTTAAGTTCGTAATACCGTACATCGGTATGCCACGCTGGCGCTTGGCTAGCCACGAATTGCAGGCCATACAGCTCGGAAATCAATTTAAACAAGCCAGTCAGTACCGTTGGCTCGGTGAAGTATTGCTTTACTTCTTGTTCACTGAACGAGTATTTTTCTTCACGTAGACGCTCAGACACCAAGGCCACGTCCCACGCTTGCAGCTTGTCGATGCCAAATTCAGATTTGGCAAACGCTTCCAGCTCAGCACGATCTTCCAGCATAAACGGCTTGGCGCGCGCGGCTAAGTCCGATAAAAACGCAATCACTTGCTCAGGGCTATCGGCCATTTTGGTGAACAGTGATTCTTCGCCAAAATTCTTAAAGCCAAGCAAAGTCGCCGCTTCTTGGCGCAGTGCCAAGATTTCTGGAATCAACTTGCCATTATCCCATTCTGCCTTGCCAAATTCCGAAGCGCGGGTTGAATACGCTTTATACAGTTGCTCGCGCAGCGGACGGTTTTGCACGTATTGCATCACCGGCATATACGACGGCATTTTCAGCGTGATTTTGTAGCCGTCTTTTTCGTCTGCCTTGGCGGCAGCCGCAGCGGCAGAGAGATTGTCCGCAGGCAGGCCGACGAGTTCTTCAGCAGTCACATACAGCGCAAAATCATCGGTTGCATCGAGCACATTTTGTGAGAATTTGGTCGTGAGTTCAGAGAGTTTTTCTTCGATGTCTTTAAAGCGATCTTTTTGCTCGCTTGGCAATTCCGCGCCCGACAACACAAAGCCACGAATCGCATCATCAATCACCGTTTTGCGCGTTGGATTCAAGCCATCGTATTCACGCTCTTTCACTGCTTTATACAGCGCGAATAATTTTTCGTTTTGGCCGATTTCGGTAAAGAAATTCGAAATCCGTGGAATATTGGCGTTATACACTTCGCGCAATTCAGGCGAATTGACCACCGATTCCAAATGCGCCACCACACCCCAAGCACGGCCGAGGTTTTCCAGCGGCGCTTCGAGTACGCTCAAACTATCCCAAGATGCATCAGTAATTTGCTCCGCCGCCGCGATCGCCGCTGCGGCATCCGCCAACAAAATATCCAGCGCAGGATTCACGTGTTCGGGTTTGACTTCGCTGTATTGAGGTAAATCAGCAAAATCGAGGAGTGGATTGGCTTGGGTCATGGGTGGTCTCGGGTAGAATGGTGAGTATTATTTAGTCCACGAAATACACGAAAAGCACGAAAGTTAGGGCGATGCGTGATCCCCGAGTACTGTTGTCGGGTATCCAGTTGCGCTGCTGGATTCTCGCTAAAGGCATGCGGGAATGATGCTTTATTGAATCATCGCACAGTATCTTGCCGATCAGCTTTTGGTGTTTTTCGTGCCTTTCGTGTTTTTCGTGGACTATGGTTTTGATCGATTTAATATAAATGGGCGTGAGTCGCCCTAATTCAAGGAGCAACAATGTCTATTGAACAATTCGATGGTATGAATCCAGAAATCGGCGCTGGCGCATGGGTTCACGCGCAAGCGAGTGTGATTGGTGAAGTGAAACTCGGTGAAAACGTGTCGATCTGGCCGGGCGCGGTGCTGCGCGGCGATGTGAATCATATCCACGTGGGCAAAGACAGCAATGTGCAAGACAACAGCGTGCTGCACACCACCCACAAACGCCCCGATGATCCCCTCGGTGCGCCGCTAGTGATCGGCGAGCGCGTCACTATCGGCCACGGCGTAATGCTGCACGGCTGCACCATTGGCAATGAATGCCTGATTGGCATGGGAACGATTGTGCTCGACCGCGTCGTCATCGAAGACCACGTGATGATCGGTGCTGGCTCGCTGGTGCCACCGAATAAAGTACTGCATTCTGGTTATCTCTATATGGGGCGGCCAGTGAAAGAAGTGCGAGCGTTAAGCGAAGATGAGATTAAGCATTTTGCCTATTCGGCAGCGCATTATGTGCGGTTGATGGGGAAGTATGTCAATCCTATCAACTTAAGCCTTCAGACCGTTGCTTTGTAAGCAATGTAATCGTGAGGTTTGGGGTGATTGGTGCGTTCTTTCCTCGCTCTGGGATTAAAATTGATCAACGATTTCCTGATCTCAGTCAGCGCAAGCT
>CAUOZE010000095.1:0-7961 GCA_963508915.1 uncultured Deefgea sp. | reverse complement strand
GCTTGCGCTGACTGAGATCAGGAAATCGTTGATCAATTTTAATCCCAGAGCGAGGAAAGAACGCACCAATCACCCCAAACCTCACGATTACATTGCTTACAAAGCAACGGTCTGAAGGCTTAAGTTGATAGGATTGGGTACTACGGTGAAAACTTTGTTAAATAATGCATTCAAGCCAATACCTATTTAGTTGATGCTGAGATCTCCTAAAGCAGGATTAAATTGAATTCTGAATTTGCCATTGGCTATTTTTTTACTGGGCAAGGGCTTTTTGTTTTGCGTAAATCTCCCCTGTGATTCATCAGCGATTTGCACATCAACGGTGATCGCGCTGGCATAGCGTTGGCAAAGTTCATTATTTTGTTTGAGTTTGAGGGTGTTGCCAGTGAGGACGAGTGGGCAGTTTTCGCGGGTGGCTTGGTAGCGAATAATCTCGCTTGGGCCTGCTAACCACAGCTCGACGCTAGCGACTTTTTTCTGCAAATAATCGGCGTAAGCGATGTATTGATCTTTTGGTACCGCTTCCCATGATCCATCGGCAACACCATGCATCGTGCGGTAGCTCCAGCCGCCATTTTCTAATGCGGCATCCACATGCTGAATCAGCATATTGCCGCCAGCGGGTTTGTAGAGTGACCATTTTCCATCGTGCCAATACACATCGTTTTTGATGAAAAATGGATCGGTATTGTTGGCACTATTAATGCCGGCATTGCTACCGTCATAAATGTGTTTGGCAGCGCGAGCGCCTAAGTAATCGGGCAGGGTGAGTAAATAGGCTTTGGCTTCAGGTGTGGCGAGATCGCTGGGGTAAGCCATAAATTGCATCGTGTAGCCAAGTTTATCTTTGACTAATTGGTGGGCGGATGCGATTTCTTTTTCATTGTTCCAGCCTGCAATCGGCGTGAGTGAGCCCGCTTCGAGCATGCCAACGTGGGTGAGTGAATGGTTGAAAAGTTCATGGCCTTCAGCGATATGCTTTTTGAGTTTGGCCCAATCACCGTCTTTGCACGAGCCCGCAATCAAACCTAAGCTGGCTTTCAAACCGCGCTCGTTTAAGATCGGCAAAGCGGTATTTTCAACGCCAGAAACACTTCCGCCACAGTAGTCATCGTGCGCAATCGTATGCGCCGCTTTGGCACCGTCGCGCCAAGTTTGTACTTCAAAGCTGGTATTGGCACTGATGGCAAGGGCCGAGCAAAGGCTGAAAATGACGCCCAAGTGCTGATTCAATTTCATAACATACCCGCCCAAAATTAGAATTTGGCTCGACTATGCCTATGTAGTCAGGCCTAGGGAATACTCCTATGCTTCAGATACATGAATAGCGCTTTCATTTGCATTTATTTCAATATTTTCAATACGTTGGGTGTTGTTTGATCGGCTGTTTTTTTCACGGTTGGTGTGTGGCTAAACTGCAAATGAGGAGATGGCTAAGGTCTTGGTTTGAAACTAATACGGATTTGTCATTGAAACGATTCATGTTGGCGAACTGTTTTCTGAAGCAATTTCACTTTTAGTGTGCAAACTGTTTCTAGGGCCGGTTTGATGTTTGAGTGCTGTATTGAGACACGATTACTGAACGCTATGAATGGCTTCCGCATGGCCGAGCAGATTGCCCTTACATGAACTACGCTGTAGATAATCATTTGCTGCTGTTCACGGGCGGAATTATGGAGTCACTATGCAGAGCGAGTTGATCGAGGCTATTTTAAGAGCTCAGACTGGATTTGATGCGGGGATGGATCCGCGTGCTGTATTTGAAACTGCATTGACTGACTTATTGCAGCTCACTGCCAGCGAATATGGCTTTATTGGCGAGGTACACATCAATGATGGCGTACCTAGTTTGCGTACTCATGCGATTACCAATATTGCATGGAATGAGGAAACGCGTGAATTTTATGCCAAACATGCGCCAGAAGGTTTGGTCTTTACCAATCTGAATACCTTGTTTGGTGCGGTGCTGACCACGAGTCAGACCGTGATTGCCAATGATCCAGCGCAGGATCCACGGCGCGGTGGCTTGCCACCGGGTCATCCACCGATGACGGCATTTCTAGGTTTACCGATTCACTGCCAAGGTGAATTGCTCTCGATGGTGGGGCTTGCTAATCGGCCTAACGGTTATGAAGCAAATTGGACCGAGTTGTTGCAGCCTTTGCTGATGACGATTGGGCAGTTATTGCTATTTCGACGCGCCAATTTAAATCGGATGATTGCCGAGTCTCATCAAGAGCGCCAGCAACAGGCCTTGCGGGTGTTGAGCCATATTTCTGCATTGACCGATCATGATGATCAAGCCTTATTGCGGCAATCACTCAGCCTAGCGTGTGATTACTTTGATCTACCGATGGGGATTATTAGCCGAATTGAAGGCGATAAGTATCAAATCGCAGTACAGACTAGCCCGCCGGATACCTTGCAGGATGGGATGGAGTTCTCCCTAGGTGAAACGTATTGCTCGCTAGCCTCTGCTGCAAATGATGTTGTGGCCATTACCCATATGGCTGAGTCTGAATATGCTGGACATCCCTGCTATCTGGCTTTTGGTTTGGAGTGCTATATCGGCGCGCCTTTAATGCTGGCTGGGCAGCGAATTGGTACCTTGAATTTTTCTTCGAGCCAGCCGCACCCAACTGCATTTGATGAAGTTGACCATGAATTTATCCGTTTGCTAGCCAGCTGGGTCGGTGCAGTGCTTGAGCGGCAGCAGCAAACGCAGTCGCGTGAGGAATTACTCGGGCGCTTACAAAAAATTGGTACTCAAGTGCCAGGGATGGTGTATCAGTATCGTTTGTTTGCCGATGGCCGTAGTTGCTTTCCATATGTGAGTAGTGGCATCCGTGATATTTACGGGCTGAGTCCCACCGATGTTGCTGAGGATGCGGCCGCTGTTTTTGCCGTGTTGCACCCCGATGATATGGCGCAAGTGATCGAAAGCATTACGTACTCCTTCAATACACTCCAGTGTTGGCAGGCGATCTATCGGGTAAACCATCCGCAAAAAGGTGTGATCTGGGTAGAAGGGATTGCTACGCCTGAGCGTACACCGGAAGGCGACACGCTTTGGCATGGATTTATCACTGATATTACGGTACGCAAAGCCGCAGAGGCCCGATTGCTGGCCAGTGAGGCCGAGGCAAAAATGCTGTCGCTGGTGGCCAGCCGCACTTCGAATGCGGTAGTGATTACTGATGCGCAGGGCTTAGTTGAATGGGTCAATGACGGCTTTGTTCGGATGACTGGTTACGACTTGGCTTTCATGCAGGGCAAACGCCCCGGCGATATTTTGCAAGGTCCGCTCACTAATATGCAGACCGTGGGCGAAATGTCTCGCCAATTGCAGCTTGGTGAGCGTTGTGATGCAGAAATTCTGAACTACGCCAAGGATGGCAGCCTGTACTGGATTTTGCTGGATATTGAGCCAGTTAGAGATGAGCACGGCAAGATCAACCATTATATTGCGATTGAAAACGATATCAGTGCTCGCAAACTCTCTGAGCAGGTGCTGGCGCAGGAGCGTAAGCGGCTGGCTAATATTATTGAGGCGACCCATATTGGAACTTGGGAGTGGAACCTACAGACGGGTGAGACCTTCTTTAACCAACGCTGGGCCGAGATTAGTGGGTATACCTTGGATGAACTTGCACCCATCAGTATCGAGACTTGGCTCAAACTCGCGTGTCCAGATGATTTGCCTGAGTCTGAGTCGCGCTTAAAGCGGCATTTCAGTGGTGAACTTCCATATTACGACTACGATTGCCGAATGAAACACAAAGATGGTCACTGGGTTTGGGTACACGATCGGGGGCGAGTCATTGAGTGCTTGCCAGATGGTCAGCCGCTACGAATGTCGGGAACGCATGAAGATATTTCTGAGCGTAAGGCCGCCGAATCCGAGCTAAGCGCGGCAAAATTGGCAGCCGAAGCCGCCAGTCGAGCAAAAAGTGCCTTTTTGGCCAATATGAGTCACGAAATTCGCACCCCAATGAATGGCGTACTCGGCATGACAGGCTTGCTGCTCGATACCGATTTGTCGATCCAGCAGCGCGAGTTTGCCGAAACCATTCGACAAAGCGGCGATATATTGCTCAGCGTGATCAACGATATTCTTGATTTTTCTAAGGTTGAAGCCGGGCGGATGGAGTTAGAGCAAGTTGACTTTGATCTGGTGGCGCTGCTGGATGGCGTGGCTGCTGTGATGGGCTTGCGACCTAGAGAAAAAGGCATTGCATTGAGTTGTAGCCGTGCGCCTGATGTGCCCACTTGGGTGAGAGGGGATCCGGGTCGACTACGGCAGGTGTTGATCAATTTGATTGGGAATGCGATCAAGTTCACCGAGCAAGGTGGCGTTACCGTTATGACTCAATTGCTTGGTATCAGTGACAAGGGTATTTCTCTACGATTCAGTGTTCGTGATACTGGGCTAGGTATACCTCCAGATAAAGTTAGGCGATTATTTGAAAGTTTTTCGCAGGTTGATGCGTCGACAACCCGCCGCTTTGGTGGCACGGGACTGGGTTTGGCCATTAGCAAACAATTGGTCGAGTTGATGGGGGGGCAAATCAGTGTGCAAAGTATTGAGGGATTGGGCTCTGAATTTGCATTTAGCGTTACGCTGGGCGCTGCCGAGCAAATTACTGCGCTTGCTTCTACTGCGAACCAAACTGATAACTTTAGAGTGCTGGCCGTTGATGATAGCGCTTCGCAACGCGAACATTTATGTAATCAGCTCAAAAACTGGGGCTGCAATGCAGTGATGGCTGAAGGCGGCGTCGAAGCTTTGCATTTGCTTTCCCATGCCGCGCAAACGGGTCGGCCATTTCAGCTGGTGCTGATAGATCTTTATATGCCGCATATGGATGGGATTGAGTTGGGGCAACAGATTGTAGCGAAAGCGGAGTTGGGCAATCCATTGCTGATTTTGTTAACTGCCGTCGGAACACGTGGCGATGCCTTGCGGGCTCGTGAATTGGGGTTTGCTGGTTACTTAAGTAAACCGTTACAACAAAAAGCATGGCAAACGGCAATGGGTATGGTGCGGCGTCATCCGCCTGAACCTTCATTCTTGACGCGTTATTCAGTGCCGGAATCAGACCAAGTGGTGCGTGTTTTGCTAGCTGAAGACAACCGAGTTAATCGCATTGTTGCAGTCAAGTTATTGGAAAAGCATGGTTGTATCGTGCATGCCGTTGAAAATGGTATTGAGGCGATTCAGGCTCTGGTGGATCAGGATTTTGATCTGGTCTTTATGGATATGCAGATGCCAGAAATGGATGGGATTGAGGCCATACGCAAAATTCGCGATCCCGATACAGGCGTACGCTGGCCTAAGATTCCTGTGCTGGCATTAACTGCCAATTCCACGTCAGATGATAGACAGCTTTGCTTGGCGGCAGGGATGGATGACTTTCTCTCCAAGCCAATTAACGACAGTCAATTACAAGAAAAAATACGGGTTTGGAGTGGTACAAGAAAAACAGCCAATTGATTGAGTATGTGAATAGAGTAATTTGATTAAATGGGTTTCAAAGTAATACCCATGTTGGATGTTCAAGTGTTGGTATTGTTTAAAACGATTGAGGTTTGATGAATTGAAATTGATTTTAGCTGCCTAAATTCAAAAGAGCGCTTTACAGCGCTCCTTTTTGTTTTGGCCTAAACGCCATTAAAACAACTCAATGCCACCATCACTCTCGGCTTTGTCTTTCTGATCTGGGTTGATATTAACATTGCCCGCTAGCGCCAAAGCTTCGTGAAAGGGCGCACCGCTGAGGATCGCGTCAAACAAGATTTTTTCTTGCTCCATCGTATATTGCGAGCGAATATTTTTCTGTAATGCGAGCCACGCATCCGGTTGATAAATTGAAGAGCGATCAGAAACCAAACCAGCGAGTTCGCTAATGGTTTTACAGACGTGATCAAGGCGCTGAGAGAGTCGGTCAAAAAATTGAAAGGCGATAATCGACTGGATGTTTTTATCGCTAATCTCGGCAATTTTTTGTTCAAGTTGCAACTCGGCTGGGAGCACGGTTTGGCTGAGCGCACCTTTTAGCGCTTCGATATGGTTTGAGGTCTCGGCAAAGGAATTGGCCAGCGTATTAAAAGACGCACTGCCTTCGTCCATAGCGTGTTGCACCTGAGCTACCGTAATGCCGAGCATCAAAATGGTTTCACGCACTTGGCTCCAGTCAAGGTCTGGATTTTGTGCGGCCGAGCCGCCAGTAGGGAGTTGAACCATTCCAGTCTTACGCCATAAAAATCAACAATGTTTCTTTATAGCTTGAAAGCTCTAATTCAGCTTGAAATTATTTAATGAGCTAAGCGGTTAATTTGCGGTACGAATGACTTTCAGTTGAATGGTCAGTACCAGCATCACCAGCGCCATCGTTAAACCAAAAAGTGGCATGATCCAAGTGATGCTGATGTGCGCTGCAAGCAGGGCGGTGACCATCGCATACGATACCGGTGATAAGCCCATTGACACCATATTGTTCAAACTCATCACGCGGCCAAGCTTATCGCGGTCGGCCGATTGTTGAATCAGCGACATCATCGGCACATTATTCCCCGCTACGCCCATACCAATAAAAAACTGCAAGGCGACTGCAGCCCAAATCCACGGGGTGAGCGGTAAGAGCGATAGCAAGACCCCTTCAATCGCAATAATGACGGTGATCATCAACAAGCGTTTTTTACTCGGCGGATAAATCGTCAATAAAATCCCGCCAATGACCATGCCCACCGCAAATGCGCTTTGCAAATACGACAAGGTACTGGCTTCGCCTTTTAGGTAATCAGCGACAATAATCGGAATACCCAGCGCGAGTGGCCCCATAAAGAGTAAATTCGCAGTGATATAAATGAGCATCAGCGCGCGCAATATCGGCGTTTGTAGCGCATATATGACGCCTTCTTTTAGTTCGGCCATCATCGAAGTGGCTTCGCGCACGACCTTGATCACCGGCTCTTGAATAAACGCAATGCAGATGGTCGCAATCAGTAGCATGCCGCCGGTTAAACTAAAAATCGCCTCGTAGCTCATGAGTGCCAGCATGGCGCCGCCCATCACAGGGCCAAACACCATGCCGACTTGATTGGTGGTGAGCATGATGGAGTTGGCACGGGTGAGGTCGCTATCGGCCACAATCGCAGGAGTGAGCGTATCGCGCGCGGGCCAAAAAAACGCATCTAGCGAGCCGTACAAAAACGCAAATATCGTCAGTGCCCAAATATCTAAGCGATTAATATGCAGCAAACCGACTAGAGAAAACAGCAGTAACACACGCAAACCCAGCGAAATAAGGATAATTCGGCTGCGCGACATTCGATCGGCCAACACCCCGCCAACGGCCATTAAGGCAATTCGTGGCACTGAGCCGGCGATCATCACCCAACCAAGCTGCTCTTTAGCGCCTAGCGTTTTTACCACGTACCAAGTCTCGGCCATCATCGCGATGGCAAGTGCAAAGTTGCCGATAATTGAAGCCAGCCAAAGCAGACCGAAATTTCGGTTGCGAAATAGGGTTGGGGCTGACGTCATAAGAGGATGGCTTTCGTTCATTTTGTATGGATTCGCGCTGTCGTGTGGGTCAGTTGCCGTATCGGGCTCAAGGCTTTTAAGTCTGAATGGGGTATTTCAGATGCAAAATGGGTGTGTATGATCATACTGGAGCTGTTGGGTTAAAAATCCTGCTTTGGTATGCTTTTGTCCTGAGCGAGAGATTTTGTATTGCAACTATTTACTTCAATTCAATATATAAGTTTTGTAATCGAATTGCTATGAAAAATTAACTCGGGATACATCAAGGACTGAATGAGGCAATCCTATCAACTTAAGCCTTCAGACCGTTGCTTTGTAAGCAATGTAATCGTGAGGTTTGGGGTGATTGGTGCGTTCTTTCCTCGCTCTGGGATTAAAATTGATCAACGATTTCCTGATCTCAGTCAGCGCAAGC
>CAUOZE010000094.1:0-8414 GCA_963508915.1 uncultured Deefgea sp. | reverse complement strand
TGGCGAAAGAAGTGAGGACGAAGGGTTTAATCTAGATCGCAAGGTCGATGCCTTCAGGGTCGCCTCAAACTCACTTCGCCTCATGTGGTAGTAGCTAACCACCACGGAGAGAAAGATACAAGGCTTGCCTTCTTTTGCTTACTTTTCTTTGGCAACGCAAAGAAAAGTAGGTGCCGCGCGGCATTAGCGCGACTTACGTTGAAGAATCACCACAGCTTGAATCAACGCAAATCACAAAACGACTAAAACCCAGAATTTGGTTGCTTCAAAAACTCTTGTTCCTCTGGCGTCGAAGCTCGACCTAGGATCGCATTACGGTGCGGATAGCGGCCGAATTGCTCGATGATGGCTTTGTGCTTGAACTCAAAATCCAAATTATTCTGCAGCCCATTGTCGGTATACAGCTGTACCGCTACCTCATGAATCAACAGCGACTCGCTGTGCATCAACGGCAAATACAAAAAGCTGCGCTCAATCGGCGTCAGCAAATCGGCGGCACCGGCGGCAATCGCTTCTTGCGCCAGTGCCAGCGCGAGTGGGTCTTGGGCGAAGGCTTGTGGGGTGTCGCGGAATATATTCCTAGAAAACTGATCGAGCACGATGATTTCGGCTAAACGGCAATGCGCGGTATCGCGCCATTCGTACAGCTCGCATTGCACGGCGCGGGTGTGTAGCGCGGCAAATCGCGTGGTGATTTGCTGATCAAACTGTGGGTCTTTCGCCCACCACTGTGCTGGGCTAATCTCT
Organism: uncultured Deefgea sp.; assembly: GCA_963508915.1. Classification (GTDB taxonomy): domain Bacteria; phylum Pseudomonadota; class Gammaproteobacteria; order Burkholderiales; family Chitinibacteraceae; genus Deefgea. Next base: position 7,667 of record CAUOZE010000094.1, on the reverse strand, counting down.
TCAAACCAGAAATTTAATACGTCGTTGAACATGTGCTTATCCTTGAGCGAATTAAAAATGCGCTTTGATTTGCAGCGCGACAAAGCCTTCGACTTGAAATGATTTCACCGTGGGGACGATAAACAGATTCATGCCGAAATGATAGGGCGTTTCCAGCGAGGCAAAGAGTCCGCCAGCAGGGACAACGGGATAGCCTTTTTCGGTATCTTGATAGCCGGTCAACAGCCCACCTGCAGCGCCGAGCGAGAGATTGCCCGACTCACTAAAATGCCATTGCAGCGGCGTCCAGCCCAGTTGTGCGTAGACGGAATTTTGCCGAATTGAATTGCGATACGCGCCCAGCATCCAGTGCCAAAGCCCATTGCTGCGCTCGATACCAAAGCCGGGATTGCGCTCGTTCAGATCGTCATCAATCACTGCTTGCCGATCAAAATGATGCGTGAGCACAGGAGCAACAATCCACGTTTTCCACGGCTGCTCCGTGTTCATACCGCGCACGAATTCGGGCGTATGTTCGCCAAAGGCTTGGTTGGGGGCGATGGTGGTTTCGGCGTAAGCCACGCTGCTACATATTAGTAGTGCTGTAGGTATTGCCTTGTAGGCATTATTGAATATTGTCTTCATTGAAATACCCTAGTCATGGCCAAATGCTCGCTCGCGCAGACGTTTGAGTTCATCGCGCAGTTGCGCGGCTTTTTCGAATTCGAGATTTTGTGCCGCGTTCATCATTTCTTTTTCTAAGCGCTTCAGTTCTTTCGCCAGTTGTTTCGGATCCATCTCGGCGACGATTTTGTGTTTTTTCTCTTCGAGGCGCGCTGCAACGGCTTCTTCGGCATTGTAAACGCCGTCGATGATATCTTTGATTCGTTTCACTACGCCGCGTGGCGTGATGCCGTGTTCGAGATTGTAGGCAATTTGTTTTTCGCGGCGGCGCTGCGTTTCGCCGATGGCCTTTTCCATCGAATTGGTGATGCGGTCACCGTAGAGAATCGCTTTACCGTTCAGATTACGCGCGGCGCGGCCGATGGTTTGAATCAAGCTGCGCTCAGAGCGCAAAAAGCCTTCTTTGTCGGCGTCCAAAATGGCGACGAGCGAGACTTCGGGAATATCCAAACCTTCACGCAATAAGTTAATCCCGATCAGTACATCAAACACGCCCAGCCGCAAATCGCGCAAAATCTCAACGCGCTCGACGGTATCGATATCCGAGTGCAAATAGCGTACTTTAACGCCATGCTCGGCCAGATATTCGGTGAGTTGCTCGGACATTTTTTTGGTCAGCGTGGTGACCAACACGCGCTCGCCAATCGCGGTGCGCAGATTGATTTCAGAGAGTAAATCATCGACCTGCGTGCCGACGGGGCGTACTTCGATCAGCGGATCGACCAGTCCAGTTGGGCGTACGAGTTGCTCAACGACTTGGCCTTGATGCTCGGCTTCGTAGGCTGCAGGTGTCGCTGAAACGAAAATCGTTTGCGGCATCAAGCGCTCGAATTCTTCGAACTTGAGCGGGCGATTATCCAAGGCCGACGGCATACGGAAGCCGTAATCGACCAAATTTTCTTTGCGCGAACGGTCGCCCTTATACATCGCACCGATTTGGCCGATCATCACATGGCTTTCGTCCAAAATCATCAGGCCGTCTTTGGGCAGATAATCAAGCAAAGTCGGTGGCGCAGAGCCAGCGGGCTTGCCCGAAAAATGCCGCGAGTAATTCTCGATGCCTTTGCAGAAACCCATTTCATTGAGCATTTCAAGGTCGAACTTGGTGCGTTGCTCCAGCCGCTGCGCTTCAACCAATTTGTGCTCTTGATAATAAAACGCGAGGCGATCACGCAGTTCATCTTTGATCGTTTCAATGGCGGATAGCACTTTTTCGCGCGGCGTCACGTAATGGCTGGATGGGAACACGGTGAAGCGCCCCATGCGCTGTTTCACGTGGCCGGTGAGCGGGTCGAACAGGCTGATGCGCTCGATTTCATCGTCGAACATCGACACGCGCACCGCTAAATCGGCGCTCTCGGCAGGGAATATATCAATCACATCACCGCGCACGCGGAAATGCCCGCGCGCAAACTCGATCTCGTTGCGGTCGTATTGCATCGTGGTCAGGCGTTTGATGATGTCGCGCTGGCCGATTTTTTCACCCTCAGACAGATGCAAAATCATCGCGTGGTAATCGGACGGATCACCAATCCCGTAAATCGCCGACACGGTCGCGACGATAATACAGTCGGGGCGCTCGAGCATCGCTTTGGTCGCGCTCAAACGCATTTGCTCAATGTGCTCGTTAATCGCGCTGTCTTTTTCGATAAACAGATCGCGGCTCGGCACATAGGCTTCGGGCTGGTAATAATCGTAATACGAGACGAAATATTCGACTGAGTTTTCTGGGAAAAACTCGCGCATTTCGGAATACAGCTGCGCAGCGAGCGTTTTATTCGGCGCCATCACAATCGCTGGCCGCCCCGTGCGTGCGATGACATTCGCCATCGTAAACGTCTTGCCCGAGCCCGTTACGCCCAGCAGTGTTTGAAAGCGCAATCCATCGTCCAAGCCTTCAATCAGCTGTTCAATTGCCTTCGGTTGATCGCCAGCGGGCGGGAAGGGCTGAAATAATTTGTACGGTGAATTGGGGTATTCAACAAACATGGGTAACCTGATTGAAAGCAAGACTGTGCATTGTGGGCGGATGTGCGGTTGGACTCAAGTCTTGTGTGGCGAAAGATGTTTATTGTTTTGCAAGGCGTGTCGCTTTGGGATTGATTAAACGATTCAAAGTGTCGCGGAGGTCTGTGTTGATCGCTACACCATCACGATAAAGAATCACAGGGTCGAGAATTGGTTCTTCGCTGACAGCCAGTTGCGCGACATTGTCGGGGCTGATGGTATAGCGACCGAGCGCTTTGCTAATCGGCCACGGCAGTTCAGGGAACACAACGTACGCCAACTCCGAGCACACAATCCGTTCGTGCGTCAGCACATCAAAGTTGAAGTCGTATTCTTTGCCGACTTGCGCCAGCGCAGTGAGGACTGCGGCGTGTTGGGTATCGAGATCTGGCGTTTGGCTTTCGCGCAGCACCAGTAAGTCATCAATATTGAGGAAGCGCTCCAAACTGCTGATGGTGACACCGCTGCGCAGTGCTTCAACAATCCGACCACCTTGGCGGATTTTGTCTTGATAGGCGGGTGCAATCTCATCCCAGATGCCCATTTCGCGCAGCTCCGCTTCGCTGCCTAGCCAAACGGCAACGTGGCCATAATGGCCGGGAATCATTTTGTCGGTGAGGCGAAATGGCGTTTTTTCGAGCAGGATATCCAGTGGTTTAAGCTGGCTTTCCAGTACGGCGACGTCACTGGCAGCCAGGCGCGCCATTTTACCTTTGCGCGTTTGCACCAAGCCGACCATATTGCCAAAGCCCATACTGAGGCCATAGCTGAGGGTGTTTTGTACGCTTTTTTGCTGTAGCTCCAATTCTCCAACTAAATACTGCACGGTATCGGCCACATCGACTTGATTACTCTGGTGTAGCGACACATACCAGATGGTGCTTTGGCTGAGCGCGTAGTAGTCAATTTCGAGCGGACTGCTATGAATGCCTTGTTCGCGGCGATCGTTCATTAATTGATCGACAAATTGCGTCGCTTTCAGCAGCCGAGTGCGAAACTCGCTGGAGTGATAATTACTCGCGAGCTGACGCAGTGAAATCCCTTTGCCGACATCATAGGTGAGTAAATAGTTGAACGATGGATTGTTGGCATAGGGTGCCACGGCGATTTGGTAGCTGTCCATCAAGACCAAGGCCGCGGCTAAGCCTTGCTGAATATCGAGCAGAAGTTGTTGGCCCATCTCATCGTTGGGATTGATGCTTAAGGTGTAGCTCACCTGTTTTGCGGTGAGCAAGGGTTTGAACTGGTGCGCATTGGTCGCGATGGTATTGTCGAGTTTCAGCCTAACGTCTGGATGAAATAAGGGCACAACTTTTTCAGCATAGGGCAGAATTTCGCTACGCAATTGGATGTAGCGCAGCGCAATATTGCGCATTTCATTGCTTTGCGCTCGCGTGAGTTTGACTGACTTTTGCTGGTTGATTTGGTGTGTCTGCGCAAATTGGTAGGCTTGGCTGCGAAGATTCACCATTTGATTGATTTGCGTTTGAAAGTGATTGGCTTCGTCAGCGCTGACGCTAAGCGGAATCAGTAAAAATAAACACAGTATTAAACGTAGCATGCGGTGCCTTTTTATTCGTAGCGCGTCATTGAGTATTTAGCGCGAGCCGTTAATATTTTGCGACTATTTTTTGCAGATATTTCAAGTTTGGTTATGTATAGCTTTGTGGGTATTTGCCACGTTAGCCTGTACCGATATACATCAAATATTCTCTCGGATTGATTTTTTCGTAGTTCAGTATTGATTCAGCCTTGTGGGTGCATTCTAGCGCTATCAACACGGAATGTGACATAGGATTGATCATGCGAACATGGGCGATATTGGGTTTGGTGGTGAGTTTACTGGCTGGAACGGTTCAGGCTGGACGTGAATGGGATGACGATAGAGAGCGCTATCAAAAGCCGAAATGGAAGCAAAAAGATTACGCAGTGATCCGTTCCGTTCAGCCTCGTTACGAGCAAATCAGCCAGCCGCGGCAAGAGTGTCGTTCTGAATGGGTGACTGAAACGGTCGCTCAGCCTGCCGGCCCGCATTATGGCGGAACGATTATCGGCGGTGCTGCGGGCGGAGCGATTGGTACGCAAGTGGGTAAAGGGCGTGGGCGCGATGTGGCTATTGTGGCGGGCACGCTGATTGGCGCGATGATTGGTAATCATGTTGCAGATCCGACTCGTGGGACGGCATCGGCTCAAACGGTGAATCGAGAAGTGCAGCGCTGCCGTCAAGTCAACGACTATCAACAGCAAGTGCGTGATTATCAGGTGGATTATGAATATCGCTCACAAGTTTATAGTACGACGATGCAACGTTATCCGGGCGAACCAGGTTCGCGTTTACCGGTGCGCGTTTTGGTAGAATTGGATGATTAGCCTTCGATTGCGGTGTGGATGGCAGAGTTTGTGATTATCCCCACCCGCGATGGTATCGCTTGCAGGTACAATCGACCTTGATTTACAAGGAACAAGTCATGAAAGCTCTATTTAAAGTCCTGTTTTGCGCCGCATGTTTATTGGCGGGTACAGCCTCGGCAGCAGTCAGCCGTGATGATGCTTCGGCTTTGGCGCAAAAGAAAACCAACGGCGGGCGCGTGATGTCGGTGGAGAAATTCGTTGAGGGCGATAAAAACGTCTGGCGCGTGAAAGTGCTGACGAGCAGCGGTGAAGTGCGGGCCGTGTTTGTGGATGAAGCCACCGGTAAAACCTACTAAACCGATGCGACTGCTGCTGATTGAAGACGAAGCTGCGCTGCGCGATGCGCTGGCGGCACGTTTAACGCTTGAGGGCTACCGCGTTGATACCGCTGCTGATGGCGAGGACGGCTTGTATCAAGCCTGTGAATTCCCCTTCGATTTACTGATTGTTGATTTAGGTTTGCCCAAACTCAATGGCATTCAACTGATTGAGCGCGTGCGCGCTGCGGGGCATACGATGCCGATTTTGATTTTGACTGCGCGCGCCAATTGGCAAGAAAAAGTCGCTGGCCTAGAGGCCGGTGCCGATGATTACCTGACTAAACCCTTTGAGTACCCAGAATTGGCTGCCCGCGTTATGGCTTTATTACGCCGAGCGCTCAAAGCTTTGCCCAATGGCCTTGATTTTGGCCGCGTACAGATTGATTTTGCGCGGCAGCAGGTGCGCAATGCGGCGGGAGTGCTGGACTTAACGGCATTTGAATATCGGCTCTTAGAGCATCTTATCCATCAGCGGCCCAATGTCGTCAGTAAACTGGCGCTGGCTGATTATCTTTATCCCCACGAAGCCGACCGCGATAGCAATGTGATCGAAGTATTGCTCAGCCGCTTGCGCCGCAAACTCGACCAAGACGGTGACGCGCCAAGCATCGAAACCGTGCGCGGACGTGGTTATCGTTTTGCTTTGGAAACCGTGTGATCCCGCTCAGTCATCTCTCAATTCGCAGCCGTTTGCATCTAGGCGCTAGCATGGTTTTGCTAGCGTTTTTTTGTGTCACGGGTTTGGCAGTGCAAAGCATTTACAGTCAGCACTTACGCGAAAGCCATTTTGCCCGACTGCAAAGCGCGGTGTATTTGTTAATTGCGATGACCGAGCTGAACCCGCAAGGGCAGTTGGTGCTCCCCAAATCCATGGCCGAGCCCTTGTTCTCGATTCCAAATTCTGGCCTTTACGCTTTTATCGATAATCCAGCGCAAACCGAGCAATGGGTGTCGCCATCTGCTGCACAATTCAAACAACTTCCTGCGCTCACACTAGAAACTGGCATTTGGCAGCAAATCGATTTGCGTTATGCGCAACGTGATTTTTTGCAAACTGCTTATCAAGTGCGCTGGCTGGCCGGGAAAACGGCGCAAACGATCCGTTTTCGCGTGCTGGAAGATCAGCAATATTTTCAAGCGCAATTAGCGCAATTTCAACGCGCACTTTGGGGCGGGTTGGCCGCGGCTGCCGTCTGTTTATTGTTGGCGCAAGCACTGATGTTGCGCTGGGGTTTAGCGCCGCTAAGGCGTTTGGAAATTGAGCTCGCGGCGATTGAAGGTGGTCAACAAGCCGAGGTAACAGGCGAGTATCCACGAGAGCTCGCGCCCTTGGCGGGGCGACTCAACCGTTTGGTCGAGCAAGAGCGCGCGCGGCAGCAGCGCTATCGTGAAGCCTTGGCCGATTTGGCGCACAGCTTAAAAACGCCCTTAGCCATTTTGAGAGCAAAGCCGATGTTGCCTGCTGAATCCGCCGGTGCTGACTATGCAGAGTGTGTTAATGAACAAGTTACGCGAATGGATCATATTGTGCAGCATCAGCTCAATCGCGTCGCATTGCGTGGTTCGGTCGAATTGGCTGCGGCGATTGCGCTCAAGCCTATTGCCGAGCGCGTATTGGTGGCGATGGAGAAAGTGTATGCCGGGCGTGGCTTAACGTTTACTTTGGATTGCGCCGACGATCTGACATGGCCACTCGATGAAGGCGATGCGTTTGAAGTGCTCGGTAATTTGCTTGATAACGCAGGGAAGTTTGCGCAGCAGCATGTGGCGCTATCATTGAGTCGTGATGATGCTGGTTTGCTGATGATTGTCGCTGATGATGGGCCCGGTTTTGGTGACGAACCTGAGCGCGCTTTACAACGTGGCATTCGTTTAGATGAGCACATGGACAAGCCCGGTCAAGGCATTGGCTTGGCTGTCGTTGCCGATATTGTGGAGGCTTACGGCGGAACGATTCAATTAGGGCGTAGTACTTTAAATGGCGCAGAAGTGAAGATAGTTTTTAGTAAAAGGGTATAGCCATCTGGATCAATATTAATATTGCTTAGATAGATATACCCTTGTAATTTTAGTAGTGCATTGCTGGCATTGCACTACTCATCTCTGGTGCCATCAATAGTGTTGGATCCAATCCTATCAACTTAAGCCTTCAGACCGTTGCTTTGTAAGCAATGTAATCGTGAGGTTTGGGGTGATTGGTGCGTTCTTTCCTCGCTCTGGGATTAAAATTGATCAACGATTTCCTGATCTCAGTCAGCGCAAGCT
>CAUOZE010000093.1:0-8700 GCA_963508915.1 uncultured Deefgea sp. | reverse complement strand
AGCTTGCGCTGACTGAGATCAGGAAATCGTTGATCAATTTTAATCCCAGAGCGAGGAAAGAACGCACCAATCACCCCAAACCTCACGATTACATTGCTTACAAAGCAACGGTCTGAAGGCTTAAGTTGATAGGATTGCCGTGATTACCCCGTCGTGCAAGGCGGTATTTTGCTCATCGCCACGATGATAATTTTTGTTAACTTGCTGGTTGATATCTTGTATGGCGTTATCAATCCACGTATTAGTCACGCGAGGTAAGGTGAAATGCAAGCCACAACCTCTACAACTACTGCAGAAGTTCAATTCTCACACCCGTCGCCATTGGCCGAGTTTTGGCAATCTTTTCGCGCTAATCGTGGCGCGCTGATCGCCTTGCTGTATTTCGCCTGTTTGGTGTTGGTGGCAGTATTTGCCTCTGTGCTAGCGCCACAAAGCCCTATCGAGCAATACCGCGATGCTTTCCTAACTCCCCCCGTTTGGGCTGAAGGCGGCTCTTGGAAGTTTATCCTTGGCACCGATGAAGTGGGCCGCGATATTTTGTCGCGCCTGATGCATGGCTCACAGTTGTCGCTCACGATTGGTTTGGTATCGGTGTTGCTGTCGCTCATCTCTGGCGTGATTTTGGGTCTGATTGCGGCGTTTTATCCGGGCAAAATTGGTGATGCCATCATGCGCCTAATGGACGTGATGCTGGCCTTGCCATCGCTCCTATTGGCGGTCGCGATTGTGGCGATTTTGGGGCCAGGCTTAACCAATACCATGCTGGCAATTGCGATTGTATCGCTCCCCTCTTACGTGCGTTTAGCGCGCGCTTCAGCGATGACCGAATTGCACAAAGACTATGTGATTGCTAGCCGCTTAGCCGGTGCAGGCCAATTGCGCTTGATGTTCAATACCGTGCTACCAAACTGCATGGCACCGCTCATCGTGCAAGCCACGCTGGGCTTTTTAGGCTTGGGCGCACAGCCACCGCTACCTGAATGGGGCACGATGTTGGCTTCGGCTCGCGATTACATCGAAAGCGCTTGGTGGGTTGTCACGATGCCCGGTATTGCGATTTTGATTACCGTGATTGCACTCAATTTGATGGGTGACGGGCTGCGTGATGCGCTCGACCCGAAACTGAAAAAACTGGCGTGAGGTCAATAAGATGAGTTTATTAGACATCCGTAATCTGAATGTCACCTTCGGCAACACAAGCAGTGGCAGCAATCCATTTCGCGCGGTTTCTGGTCTCGATTTAAGCATCAATACCGGTGAAACCATCGGCATTGTCGGCGAATCAGGCTCAGGTAAATCGGTCACCATGCTGGCGATGATGGGCTTGATTGATGCACCAGGCATCGTCACCGCTGATGCGCTCACTTTTGCAGGCCAAGATTTGATTGGCATGAAAGCATCGCAAAAACGCCAAATCATCGGCCGCGATATTGCAATGATTTTCCAAGATGCACTGACCAGCTTAAATCCAGCGTATACCGTTGGCTACCAATTGATGGAAACCCTCAGGCAACATACCCCAGTGCGCGGTGCTGCATTAACGGCGCGCGCTTTGGAGTTGCTCGAACAAGTTGAAATCCCCGATGCCAAATCGCGCCTGAATGCCTATCCACATCAATTATCCGGCGGCATGAGTCAGCGGGTGATGATTGCGATGGCGATTGCCTGTAAACCCAAGCTGTTGATCGCCGACGAGCCGACCACCGCGCTCGACGTGACGGTGCAGGCGCAAATTATGGCGCTGCTGGTCAATCTGCAAAAGCAGAATGATATGGCGCTGATTTTAATTACCCATGATTTGGCTGTCGTCGCTGAAATCGCCGAACGCATGGTCGTCATGTACGCCGGTGAAGTCGTAGAAACCAGCAACACCGACGCGCTGTTCGCCGCGCCGCGCCATCCTTACACGCAAGCACTGCTGAGCTCGATTCCAGAGCACAGCAAAGGCGCACGCCGCCTTGCAACGCTCGCTGGCGTGGTGCCGGGGCAATACGATAGACCTGCTGGCTGTTTACTGAGTCCACGCTGCCCCTACGCCAACCAAAGCTGTATTGAACAAAAACCACCGCTAGTACCCATATCATGTACCAGCGTGCGCTGCTTTACCCCACTTGACTTCAACGGTATACCTAGCCATGAATGACATTACTCGAACCCCCATTCTGGTCGCCAAAAATCTATCGCGGCATTACAAAGTGGCGCGTGGTTTCCTCAAAGGCATGGCGACTGTTAAAGCGCTGAATGACGTGTCTTTTGAGCTTTATGCTGGCAAAAAATTGGCGGTGGTCGGCGAGTCGGGATGTGGCAAGTCAACGCTAGCGCGCCAACTCACGTTGATTGAAGAGCCTTCATCAGGTCATTTAACCATCGACGAAATCGATATCGCCACAGCAGGAAAAAGTGCGCTCAAATTCTTGCGGCCGAAAGTGCAAATGGTGTTTCAAAACCCATTCGCCAGCTTGAATCCACGCAAAGCCATCGGCGATATGCTCAGTGAGCCGCTACTGCTCAACACCGAACTCACGGCAGATGAGCGTAAAACTCGCGTTCATGAGATGCTCAAAACCGTTGGCCTACGGCCCGAGCATTATCATCGCTACCCACATATGTTTTCTGGCGGTCAACGCCAACGTGTAGCGATTGCGCGCGCGATGATGTTGCAACCTGCTGTATTGGTTGCCGATGAGCCAACTTCTGCGCTCGACGTATCGATTCAAGCGCAGATTTTAAATCTATTTATGGATTTGCAAGAGCAGCTTGGCACTGCTTATGTGTTTGTCAGCCACAATCTCGCCGTTGTCGAGCATGTCGCTGATGATGTGATGGTGATGTATTTTGGTAGCACCGTCGAATACGGCCCAAAACAGACGATTTTCGACTCGCCACTTCATCCGTATACACGCGCCTTAATGTCGGCAACGCCAGCGATCCGTGCCGAAAATCGTAGGGAAAAAATCAAACTGGTCGGTGAATTACCTTCACCAATCAACCCACCAGCGGGCTGTACGTTCCACACGCGCTGCCCCTATGCCAGCGAGCAATGCAAGTCAGAAGTACCGCAACTTCGGATGTACTCAGGCAGAATGATTGCCTGCCATCGCTTAGAAGAAATTGAATCTGTAGCTTAATACTTCTAAGTCGATTGCTAGCAAAACCGTAAGTCTAATTCATCCTCTAAGACAACGCGGCAATAGCTTTTTATAGTAAGAACTTGGGTAATGCTTCGTGTAATGCTGGGCGATGAGGAAGATTGATTTTGGGTATTGGGCGAAAAGTAAAAACCAGTTTTGCTTACAATGGCAGCGTAATTGTAATCTGTGTGCCCTGGGTGGGCGTACTACTGAGCGAAATGTCGCCACCCAAGCGGCCATGAACTACCGAATAGACTTGATAGAGGCCGAGTCCGCTGCGACCTTGGCCAAATTGGGTGGTGTAAAACGGATCAAATACTTTTTTCTGCGCAGTTGGCTCAATCCCTACTCCATTATCGCAATAGATTAGAGCCACTTCATTGCCAGCCGTTAGCATTGAGGTAATTCCAATTTTCCCCGTCGAATTGGGCATAAATGCATGCAGCAATGAGTTCTGCATCAATTGGTTCACTATCATCTCGATTTCACTACGATAGCTATTAAGTAACAACTGTGGATCGATGTGATTTTCAATCGTAATGAAGCGATGCTGCTGCGGTACGCTTAAATGCGCGATGACATTCTCCACCACATCGAATAGACAAACTGGCTGTGTTGCATGAGATGGACTCTCGCTCGTTAATTGCTTCAAGTCATGAATCAAATCACTGGCTCGACGCGCATTTCGTTCGATCAGCTCGCTAATCTCTTGGCCTTGCCCCAAGTAATGATCAACTTGTGATTTCTTAAGTGCGCCGGTTTGCAGTTGCTGATTGATAGTTCGACTTTGTGCGCTGAGCTTTGTTGATGCGGTCAAGATACTCCCCAGTGGGGTATTTAGCTCATGGGCAAAGCCAGCGACTAAATGACCTAAGGCGGCGAGTTTTTCTGCCTGCACCAATTTGCCCCGCGTTTGTTCAAGCGCTTGCGTACGCTCATTGACGCGGGTTTCTAATTCATCATTTTTTTCTTGTAGACGGGTATTGAGTCCTGCGATTTGTTCTACATAGGATTGCTGGCGATACTGTGCCAATGCTCGGGTTGCCAACAAGCCCAACTGCTGAGCATGTTGCACTTCATCGCGCCGCCAGTTTCTTTGCCCATCCAAATGCTCGCAAGCGACCACGGCAATGGTTTCATTGTTTAAGCGAACCGGAATCAACAAGACCGCAGCAATGCCTTGCGCTTGCAACGCGTACTCGCTCCACTGCCAAGTGAATAAATGTTGCGCCGCTGCATGTGCGATGATCATTTCACCCGCCTCGAGCTGCGCCAGCAGAGCTGGTAAAGATTCACGCTCTAAATCAGGGCCAAGCGCAAGTGCTTCAGCATGGCTATCACAACGTGCCATGCAGCTCAGGCAATCTGGCGTAGACCATTGCCAGAAACTCGCCTGAGCGACTTTGAGTGCGCGACATGCGGTCATACACAGCGTGGTGCTCAGACCGAGTATGTCATTTTTTTCTATCGATAGATTACTCGCCAAATCCAACAGAATTTGATCGGGATTGTGTAACAGACCAGACAGCTGCGCGACTTGCTGCAAAGGGTCGCGACGAGCTGCTTGATGGATCTGCTGCTCGATTCGTTGGGCTTCGCGCTGCGCTAAAAGCGCAACAGCGAGATCGCCGACTCGCTCACAAATCTGGCTTTGCAAATTCAATAAAAGCATTTTTGGGTGTAGGGCGCCCGCTTCATCGGCGACGTGAATGCCATGACAGATCTGCTGCAGCGCTTCTTTGGGCTGATTCATGCTTAAAAAACATTCAGCCCGCAAACGCAATATTTGTGTGAGTGCCCGTTTATAGCCGCTCCGCTCGGCAATGATTTGCGCCGACTCAAGCGAAACCGCGGCCCGAGAAAACACATGCATCGCCAATTGGACTTCGCCAATGCGCATTAAACACTCAGCCACATCGTCCTCATGATTGAGCCGCCGCGCGGTATCCAATGCAAAGTTAAATGCCGCCAAAGCTTCATCGCTGCGCCGTAGCCGATGCAGATTCACGCCTAAATTGATATGAGCTTGTAATTGCAACCAATCATCACCCAATACTTGGCTTCGGTCGATGGCTTCTTGGTGCATTTCGACTGCTGAGCTGGGGTCGCCCAGGGCATCGTAGATTTGCCCAACGCCCATTTTGGCCTTAATCCAAGCGCCATACTCTGCCGATAATTCGGCAACTTCAAGGCAACGCCCCCATGTTTGCATCGCTTCTTGGTATTGCGCAGCGGCGTAGTAAGCGCGCCCAATTAAATTGAGTAATCGGGCTTCAGCAGCAAAAAGATGGTGATTTTGTGCCATTTGCAGCGCTTCGTACTGCAAATCCAAAATCGCGATGCCGTAGGTGACTTGCGATTGCATCTCAATGGCACGAATAAAGCCCACGGCATCATGCTGAAGTCTTGATTCAGCCATCAGTGCTTCAATCATTTGCTGCGCTAGCTCGCGATCGCGATGTAATAGTTGCTCGATCTGCGCGATTCGATCGGCAAACTCAGGCAGAGAACTCATCGGATGGGCTTGCGAAAGCTGCATGATGGGCGCGGCTTGAAAAGATAACGCTTGAGTTTAGCCGCCATGCTGAAAGAATGCACGGCAAAAAGACAGACGTCGCACTCATTGCGACGGGCATATTTGAGGTGCTTCAAGGCGCACTTTCCTGATCAGGTGATAGGCAAGTGCTGCAGTTGAGATCTAATCGTGCTTAGCGCCAGTCAGTTGATGCATCGACCAGCAAGCCTTATGCACAAAAAAGATTAAGTCGCATAGCAAATGACTAAGGATTGATCAGCCTAGCGCTTAAATAGCAAAGTCATACCATCTCCAGCAGGGAGCATGGCGTGCTCAACACGGGGATCATCACGGAGCTGGCGATTAAATTCATGCAAGATTTTTACGCTGGCGGGGTGATTTGGTTTCGGATTAGCAACGCGGCCACCGAGGAACATATTATCCAGAATAATCAGCCCACCAGGGCGCACCAACTGCAAAGCAAAATCGTAGTAGGTTGGGTAATACGGCTTGTCGGCGTCGATGAGCATGCAATCAAACGTAGCGGAATGGCCTTCGGCCACCAGCGTTTCCAGTGAAAAGACCGCTGCCTGCAGTTTGAGGGTAATTTGCGACTCAACGCCCGCTTTTTTCCACCATTGCTGGGCAATTTTGGTGAACTCTTCGACCAAATCGCAGGCAATTACGCGGCCAGTAGGCCCCATCGCCAACGCGGCAGCAATTGAGCTATAGCCAGTAAAAGTGCCGACTTCGAGGTATTTTTGTGCCTTAATCAAGCGCAATAGAAAAATCAATAGCGCCCCTTGCTCGGGGGAGAGCTGCATTTTGGCTTGCTTATGCTGTGCAGTGAATTCGCGTAACTCACCCAATATCGCCGGCTCCCGCAAAGCGGTATCCAAGTAATACGAACGCATTTCATCATTGAGAGAGTGTGTTTCACGAGACATGGCATTTCAACAGTGCGGCAAAAGAAGGATTATACCGCGACTAGTCGCCAGTTAAGCGCGCTTGCAATTTTGCCAATTCAAAGGCGATTTCAATTTCTTTTAATCGCTGCTGTGCATGTCGACTTAAACGCAAGACCGAGCGCTGTTCCGTTCTAGTTTGGCAAATCAATGTATGCAGCCGTTTGTGATAATGCAGGGCTTTTAAATTATCGCCAAGGTCGACATACAGGTAGGCCAAGATTTCATTGGCTTCAATACCCAGCGCGGTGAGTTGATGCTGTTCACAAATCTCACAAGCGACACTCAAACACTCAACCGCATGCTCTGGCTCTTCCAACTTTAAAAAGGCGCGACCTAAAGCCAGCAAGGCATGCCCTTCACCCCATGAATTACGGCATTTTCGATAGATACTATAAGCGCGGCTCAGAAACTCTTGCGCCTCGGCAAATTGGCTGAGTTCAAAATAAACCATTCCGCGATAAAACACGACTTCGCCCAGCCAGGCAGGACGATCATAGCCCGAATCAAACGCTTTTTGCGCTTCATCGAGCGCCTGCAGTACCAAAGTAAAGTCTCTCAGCCGAAACGCATCAGCAGCAATATTGATATTAATTTCAGCGTTTAGGGCTACGCGGTTGAGTGATTTGGCCGCCAACAAAGCCAACTGATGATAGTAGATGGCTTTGGTATAGTCTCCTAGCGCATAGTAGAACTTGCCTATACCAATATACGCTAGGGTAGTCCCTTGTACATTGTGATCCAGCCCCGCTAACTCAAGCGAGGTAAGCCAAGCGTCTAAGGACTTAAAATAAGCCATCGCGTCGTACAGCATCTGACCCAAGACCCGATAAGCAGAGGTCAAATCTTCATTGAGTTGCTCGCGCGTGAGATAGCGGATCACTTCGTTTTGCAATCGAATAGCCGCCGATTTATCGGCCAGTCGCTTGAGTACGCGTGCCTCAGTTTGCATCGCCAGCGCAATTTGGCGTGGAAAACGTGCGCTCAGTGCTTCCTGATAAAACTGTTTGGCCGCCACCAGCGCGTTAGCGTAATCCAGATCGGCAAGCCGAACAATTTCATTACATTGCGCAATAAGATCTTCGTGGCTGCGCTCAAGCATCATCCGCCCCCATAAAACGCACGCAATTCCGACCCGCGTGTTTTGCCAAATAAAGCGCTTGATCGGCGCGGGACATCAGCTGCTCACTGGTTTGACCTTGCTGCCACTGTGCTCCACCCAAGCTAATCGAAATATTAAGCTCGGCATGCACTTCTGACCAAGGTAGTTGCTCGATTTCTCGCCGCATCCGTTCGGCAATTTTGCCAACGATCGCTTCATCCACGTGCGTCACAATCAGTACAAACTCTTCTCCGCCATAACGCGCCAACATATCTCGCTCACGCGTTAATTTAGCCAGTGCGGCACAGCCCTTGCGCAGTACAACATCGCCGATGTGATGCGAAAAATGATCATTAACGCGCTTAAAGTGGTCAAAATCAATCATGATCGCCCAGAGACTTTCTTGCTTTTCATTCGCAGCATGAATGAGCTCGGGTAAGCGCTCGTCTAAAGCACGGCGATTGTATAAACCGGTTAGGGCATCGCGATAAGCGGCACTTTCTAGCGCTTGCAAACGCCCTGATTCTTGATGGCGCTGCTGTTTGAGCTGGGTCACTTCAAGCTCAGATGCCAATAGTGTGAGCTTCATCTCAATCAGACTCAATCTTCGCGCATCCACCGCGCTCAGTTTGCTTGCTGTTAATTGCTGCTGCAATTTCATGAAGTGATCGTGAAAGCCGATGTGATGCATCATCGCGTGTACATACTCGCCACGTGCTTCGTATATTTGATACAGCTAATGATGGATTTGCTGCAACAGGCTTAGACCATTAAATTGTGTCGCATAGTGAAGCGCTTGCTGCAAATCGGCCTCTGCGCCTTGCGTGTCTTGCAAACTCACTTTTAAGCCAATCCTATCAACTTAAGCCTTCAGACCGTTGCTTTGTAAGCAATGTAATCGTGAGGTTTGGGGTGATTGGTGCGTTCTTTCCTCGCTCTGGGATTAAAATTGATCAACGATTTCCTGATCTCAGTCAGCGCAAGCTT
>CAUOZE010000092.1:0-9288 GCA_963508915.1 uncultured Deefgea sp. | reverse complement strand
TACATTGAGATTTTTTATAACCGGCAACGTCGCCATTCTCGATTAGGTGATGTCGCCCCTGCGGTGTTTGCAAGAGAATATGAGCGGAAGCAATTAGCTGACGTTTAAAGTAATGGTGTCCGTCATTGACACGCGCTTCAATACACCTGATTTATATTATATTTTTTTTAATCAACGATTGCGCTCATGCTGCGCGGCTAAGCATCAATCCTCAAATCAAGAACAGAGTGAATTTATGACGAGCAAACCGACATACGATCAAATCACCAATGCAGCCTACACTATGCTTGAAGCTGCTGGTGGCGATGTCAGTTTGCTACCTCTGCAATTTCAGAACCTGGTTCTGATCCATTCAGGTCAAGCCTTAATTGACAACGGTGGTCTTGAATATTTCTTTTATAACGATTTCCCCTTTAAGCCACCTTATGGCAAATTTGTTGAAGCTTATAAGGCGATTGGGGCAACTGACGCAGCGCGTATTCTTGTAGAGTCGGCTGCGTTTTTTCAAATAGAAAACCCTGAGTTACACATTGAAATTCGACAGAAGTATATTGATTCACTAAACGCCCAAGATGAATTTTCAAGGCTTAGCGACATCATTTGTGGTGATGATTCCATTTGGGCATTGTTGGAAAAATATGCAGCCAATTAGGGTGTGCAAATCTTGATTTTCGCACGCGGATTCGCGTGGGGATTGATTATCTCGATGCTTATTCATCGCATGCTGGTGCGCAAACCCTGCGGGTTTTCACACCCTACAATATCGATGTATATGATTGTAGCCATTCATTAACATAGCCTGCAATCACATACATTAACAATTGGATATTTTAATGCTCTCCACCCTCTCCCCGCAAATCCGCCAATACCTGATCATCACCGGCAACTACTGGGCATTTACGCTGACCGATGGTGCTTTGCGGATGTTGGTGGTGCTGCATTTTCATCAGCTTGGCTTTAGCCCGCTCAATATCGCGCTGTTGTTTTTGTTTTATGAGATTTTTGGTGTGGTGACCAATCTGGTCGGCGGTTGGTTGGGCGCGCGGATTGGCCTCAATAAGACGATGAATATCGGCCTTGGCTTGCAGGTCATCGCGCTGTTGGCGCTGACTGTGCCAACGGCGATGCTGACTGTGCCGTGGGTGATGGCGGCGCAGGCTCTGTCGGGGATTGCGAAAGACCTCAACAAGATGAGCGCCAAAAGTAGTATCAAGACGCTGGTTCCCGCAGGCGCGGAAGGGAAACTTTTTCAATGGGTGGCGGTGCTAACGGGCTCGAAAAATGCACTGAAAGGCGTCGGCTTTTTCCTCGGCGGCGTATTGCTGGCGACTTTAGGTTTTGCGGGCGCTATGTGGGCGATGGCGGGTGTTTTGCTTGTGGTGTGGATTGCCAGCCTGATGAGTTTGAAATCGGACTTAGGCAAGGCGAAAAACAAACCTAAATTTGGCGAGATTTTTTCCAGCAGCCGCGCGGTGAATATTTTGTCGGCAGCGCGGCTATTTCTGTTTGGCGCACGCGATGTGTGGTTTGTCGTGGCGCTGCCCGTGTTTATGGCGACGACTTTGGGCTGGGCTGATTGGGCGGTGGGGACGTTTTTTGCCTGCTGGGTGATTGGCTACGGCATCGTGCAATCGCTTGCACCGTATTTAACTGGGAAAAGGGCTGGCAAAGTTCCTGATGGCCGCGCCGCGATGCTGTGGGCGATTCCGCTGGCGGTATTAACTGCGGGTATTGCCATGGGGATTAATTTAGATAAAGGCTTGGAGGTAATACTCATTGGTGGCTTGCTATTATTTGGTGTGTTGTTTGCGATTAATTCATCGCTGCACAGCTATTTGATCGTCAGCTACGCCAAAGAAGACGGCGCTTCGCTCGATGTGGGTTTTTACTATATGGCCAATGCGATGGGGCGGCTGATTGGCACTGTGTTGTCGGGCTGGGTCTACCAAACGGCAGGGTTGGCGGCGTGCTTGTGGATATCGGCGGCTTTTATTGCCTTAGCAGCACTGATTTCATTGGGCTTGCCTCGACACGCAAACAACGAGTAAACGCCAGTTGTTGATTGCGCTAGCTCAGCGGAAAAGCAATCGACTTAGCAATGAGTTTTAGTAGCCATCAATTAGCGCGAATATCGAATGCGACAGGCCAATCAGATAAACCATGAAGTGCTACTCAATTTAGTATCGAAAGCCTCAAAAAATTGAGGTCAATGTTTCAATAATGAGCGATCACCCGTAAAGTATAAAAAGCTGCATTTCAAACGAATTGATGGTGTTAAGAAAACACCGGGCGATTGTGTTTATGACTCAATCGAGACAGATACTACTGCTGCTCTAGCCTGCTTATTCAAACCATTTTGGCCTGTACAACTTCTTTTAGCGCTGTTTTACAGTCTCACACTTACTTAAGCATGCTTTAATCACTTATCGCTTCGTTTTTTAATCCTTCAGGATCACACACCATGAACGCAACAGAAGCAGGTCAACATATTTTAGTGACAGGTGGTACTGGCTTTATTGGTGCTCAATTGCTTAAGCAACTGCTGGCCACTGGCCATAGTGTGAGTTTGTTTAGTCGTCAGCCTGCGACAGCGATGGCCAAATTTAATGGGACCGATGGGGCCAAGGGCAAGGTCAGTGCATTTTCGAATTGGAGCGAGTTGCCAGACGACGCGCAATTTGATGCCGTGGTGAATTTGGCAGGCACCCCAGTCGTTGGTCCGCGCTGGTCGGCGGCGCGCAAGCAAGTTTTGCTCGATAGCCGCGTTGGCACAACCGAAGGGCTCATGTCGTGGATTGCGAGAGCCCGCGTCAAGCCAAGCGTCTTGGTGAATGGTTCTGCGATTGGCTATTACGGCTGCCGCGGCGATGAAGCGCTGGATGAATCCGCTCCGCCACAAGACGAATTTATGTCTGAGCTATGCCAAAAGTGGGAAGCGGCGGCATTAAAAGCCGAAGATTTCGGCCTGCGTGTTGTGCGACTGCGTCTGGGTTTGGTGTTTTGCTCGCACGATGATAAAGGCGGCGCACTGCCGAAGCTGATCGCGCCGTATTATTTTGGCGTTGGCGGCAAAATGGGCGATGGCCAACAAGTGATGAGCTGGGTGCATCGCGATGATGTGATCGCAGTGATTTTCCGCGCGATGAGCGACACCAGCATGAGTGGCGCATACAATCTCACCGCTCCCGAAGCGCCCACTCAAGCGCAATTTGCCAAAGCAGTCGGCCAAGCACTGCACCGCCCTACTTTTATCGCCACACCGGCTTGCATCATTGACACCTTGGCAGGCGAAATGGGCGCGCTCTTTACCAAGGGGCAGCGCGTGGTACCAAAAAAACTACTTGATGCAGGGTATGTATTTAAATACCCCACATTAGACAGTGCACTCAAAGCCTACTTCGGAAAATAAAGCCCACCAGCCACCAGGCTGGTTTTTTTATTGCGATCAAGAATTACAGTACCTGATAAATCTGCCCAGTTTGTGCGCCCTCGACGCTTTTGCTAAACGCACGACCCACTTTTTCCGCAGACACCGATTCAAAACCACGGAAATACGGCCCATAGCTCGGTAGTTATTCCGTCACCACAGTCGGGCTCACCACATTAATCCGTAAACCACGTGGCAATTCAATTGCGGCTGCGCGGGCAAAGCCTTCGATCCCCGCGTTGACCATGCTGGCACTGCTGCCATACACAATCGGATCTTGCGCCAGTACACCGCTCACCAAGGTAAAGCTGCCACCGTCATTGAGGTATTTCTGCCCGATCAGCACCAGCTGGACTTGCCACATCAATTTGTCGTTAATCCCTATCGCATATTCTGCAGCCGTCATTTCATTCAATGCGCCAAAATGTACATTGCCGGCAGCAGAAATCACAGCGTCAACAGGGCCGACTTGCTGATACATTTTTTCAATGCTGACTGCATCAGTGAGATCAACCTGAATGTCGCCACTATTGCGTCCTGCGCTGATGATTTCATGCCTTGAAGCCAGTTCTTTAACAAGCGCTTGACCAATAGTGCCTGCCGCGCCGATAACGATGATTTTCATTTTGTGCTCCTCAAAGTAAATGCTTGAATTTAAGCTTGATTACATCTTATCAAATCGCCAACAATTGATAATCTAGAAAAATATAAACTGATTGTTTACTTTATGAACCCAATCGAACCATTGAATCAGCAATTATTGGCTGCGATCACCTTCGCCGCAGTGATCGAATACGGCAGTTTTACCGCCGCCGCCGAGAAACTGGGCTACACCAAAGGGCTTGCCAGTCGCCGCGTCGCCCAATTAGAAAAACAGCTTGGCGTGCAGCTCTTGTTTCGTACCACACGCAAATTCAGCCTGACCGAAGCAGGCCGCGTTTATCTGGCTCATTGCCAACAATGGCCGCAATGGATCGCCCAAGCAGAACAAGCAGTCCATGAAGCCAGCGGACAAATCAGTGGCAAAATCAGAATCACCGTGCCAACTAGTTTTGGTGGCACTTTTATGGCCGAAGCCCTGATTGCGTTTCGGCAACGCTATCCTGCGGTGCAAGTAGAGCTCGATTTATCGCGTGAAATGCGTGATTTAGAAACGGATGGATTTGACTTAGCGATACGCAGCAAGCCAGCAGCACACGAGCGCGTCATCGCGATACCCATTATGAATGCCGATGATTGGCTGGTTGCCTCACCCGCTTTATTCACCGAAAAGGCCGCGCCACAACAGCTCAGCGAACTCAAAGATTGGCCGTGCATTGCCAATAGCCACTTTAAAAATCCGTTGGAATGGATATTTAATGACGGCACTGACATCGTCAGCATACAAAGCCCATTGCAGATCAACGATCATCAGCTGATCCGTAATCTGGCATTGGCTGGTGCTGGGATTGCTCGCCTTCCCAGCTATTTGGTGGCCGCAGATATTGCGCAGCAAAGATTAGTTCGCTTAATTGAAAATGCCCGCGCCAATCAAAATGCGTTTTATTTGGTGTACCCACCTCGCACGCCCCAGCCAGCCAAGGTCAGAGCGATGATCGACTTTTTGAAAGAATGGTTTGTGTTGCCGAACGAGCAAGGCTAAATATGCACTGTTAGCGTGGATCTTACTTATTCGATAGTGGGCGTTTGCTGGCGCAACCATGCTCGATACACACGCAGCGCGACTTGCGCATCATCAGCGGCGTACTGCATTTGCTTTTCTGATAAGGGCGAAAATGCCCAGTTTGACGTTGATATTTTTTTCGATTTTTGCAATCTTTGGCCAAAAAACTGCGCAACCGCGGTTTTGGCGCCCATATCGCTGCGTGAATCGGTGCGTAAAGCACGGGCCAAATCGAGGACGTTTTCGGTTGCAATACCCAGTTTGGCTTGCAAACGTTGCTTGTCATCGCTGAGGCCAAAACCCACTTTCAGAATCGTGGTCGATTCCAAAATGGCTTTAAGCTCCGCCGTTTGCACGCCACGACCGATCGGAATCAAAAAAACCTGTTGATCGGTCGCCAATTGAATCAAATGCGGGCCGTTCGAGGCTTGGCCTTTGTGAAATACAGGTTTGGATTCGGTATCAAAACCCAAAACGTCAGCAGCGCTTAACACGGCCAAAGCCCGCGCAAAATCGGCGGTCGTTTGCACCAACACCACATCACTCATTGCCACACCGCAATACGGCGGTAAAATTTCTATCGTCATCATTCAAACATAATAACGCAAGCTTTGAGCAACCGAGGTATTTTTAATTATCAATAGGTATATCCACATAAGTAATATTTTAAATAGCCTAGCAACATATACCAAAGCAATAATGGCAATATTCAGATTTGGTGTTGATACATTTTAAAGCTGGCAATAGCGAGTAGATCGCATTCGCTGGATTAGAGCTGCCGTAGCTCCTTCCCCCTTGACGGGGGAAGGCTGGGATGGGGGTGTTGAGCCTAAAATACACTTCGTAGTATCACCCCCACCCTAACCCTCCCCCGTCAAGGGGGAGGGGATGCTACGACTCTTTAATCACTATCAACACTTAATCTGAACATCATCGCAATAATCATCTATCGCTTCGCCAAGGCTGCAGCAAATAGCGCACAGCGCGGCAATCAAACGCTTCAGCCTAAATAGCGTTGCTCTAAATGCTGGCGAAAATGTGCCGGATTGAGCGACTCACTCGTAGCGCGCTGAATCAGTTCAGCGGTTTCCCAACGGCTGGCTGGCGTCCAAATATGAGTTTTCAGCCAGTCAAAAATAGGCGCTAAATCACCCGCCGCAATCCGCTGGTCCAAATCAGGAAACTGACTGCGAATCGTTGCAAAAAATTGCGCGGCGTACATCGCGCCGAGTGTGTAACTTGGGAAATAACCAAAGCTGCCATCGGTCCAGTGAATATCTTGCAGGCAGCCATTTTTGAAATTACCTTGGGTATCCACGCCCAAATACGCCAGCATTTTTTGATTCCACAAAGCTGGAATTTCATCGGGTTCGATGTCGCCATCAATCAGCGCCCGCTCAATTTCATAGCGCAAAATGACGTGGGCCGGATAAGTCAGCTCGTCGGCATCAACCCGAATGAAATCAGGCTTCACGCGGGTATAAATTTTAGCCAGATTACTGTCAGAAAAAGCGGCTTGCTCACCCAAATGCTGCTGCACCAAAGGCTGAATCAAAGCCAAAAAGGCGGGGCTACGACCCAATTGCATTTCAAACGACAAGCTTTGGCTTTCATGCACCGCCATCGATCGCGCGCGCCCAACAGGCAGATGCACTAAATCTCGCGGCAAGTTTTGCTCGTAACGCGCGTGGCCCGTTTCGTGCACGATGCCCATCATGCTTTGCGTAAAATCATCCTCGGTATAGCGCGTGGTGATCCGCACATCTTCTGCCACACCGCCGCAGAATGGATGATG
This sequence comes from uncultured Deefgea sp., assembly GCA_963508915.1. Classification (GTDB taxonomy): domain Bacteria; phylum Pseudomonadota; class Gammaproteobacteria; order Burkholderiales; family Chitinibacteraceae; genus Deefgea. The sequence goes on along the minus strand of CAUOZE010000092.1, from coordinate 2,403 downwards.
AGACACATCAAGGCGGCCGGCAGCAAAATTAAAACCAAGTAACTTCATCACCTCCAGCCCCAAGGCGCGCTGAGATTCAATCGCAAACGGCCCTTGCGCGGCAATCACCGGCTCCTTGCCCTGTTTGGCCATTGCTTGTTGGATTAATTCAGGCAACCACTGCTTCACATCGCCAAAAATACGATCCAACTCGGCGCAGGTCATGCCCGGCTCATACTTGTTCATTAAAGCTTCATAGGGCGACAAGCCGCTGTGTTGGCTGAGTAACTGCGCTTCTTCCCGCGACAAACGCACTACTTCGCGGAAATTGGCCAAAAAGCCATCCCAGTCGTTATTGGCACGCTGCGTGCGCCATTCGTGTGAACACTTTGAACCCGCCAAGGTTTTCGCCTCGACCAAACTAGCGGGCAATAAATTGGCATGCTCCCATTGGCGTTTCATTTCTCGCAAACTAGCCTGCTCTGCTTCAGTTAAATCTTCGCTACTAGCAGCCGCAATACTCGCCGCCAAAGCAGGGTCGGTCAAACTGTGGTGAATTAACACATCCAACTCAGCCAAGGCCGCGCCGCGCGCGTCATTGCCCTCAGTCGGCATCATCGCCGCCTGATCCCAACCCACCATCGCCGCTAAATGCTCAAAGCGGTAGATGCGAGTAAAAAGGGTCACTAATTGTTGGTACGCCGAAGGCTGTATAATCAAGCTCAGAAATAATCAGGTGGAAAGATGATGCCAGCGCTGGCGGTAATTGCTTCTCAACCGAGCAGAGCATCGATGTATATGAACAAAAGCATTATTAAAAAATGCCTAGAGCAATATACCCATAGTAAATGATTCAGATCACAGATTGACAATCTGAGACCTAAACCCGAACAAGTTCAACTTAGTCATATTGCGTTTCAAGCACTGATTTGAAGCCAGTCAAGCTTGAACCTTGCACCAACGCTTCAGCTTATTTCTTTACATAGTGCGGCGGGCTAGAGAGGCAATCCAAACTATTGAGTACCGCTTGCGCGACTTTGGCTTGCTGTTGCGGGTCTTTCAAGCGCTGTGCTTCTTCGGGATGAGGTAAGACGCCGCCTTCAAACAAAATCGCGGGGATACTGTTATGCCGTAGCACAGCGAAATTGGCCTCATAAATGCCGCGTGATTCATCCAACAACACCCGATTTTCACCCGCCACCCCATGCGCATGGTGCAGTGTCGGCACTAATCCTGCTTTGAGTAGTTCATCAGCCAGTCGACTGGCGCAGGCCAGGCTGATTTTGAATTGCGTCCCCGTCCCTGCGAGCGGATTGCTAGGAGACGACGCGGTGGTGGTGTTGTTATATTGCGGATCGGCGCTAAAGACAAATAAAGAATAGCCTTGAAAACGACGACTCATCTTCAGCGTTTGCCCTTGCCAAACCCATTCGCCAAGGTATTCTTCTTTCATCGAATCATGATGAAAAGAAATAAATAAATCATGCCCAGCCGCCGCCGTGGCACGGGGTTTGAGCTCTAGCATTTGCCCATCAGCACCAATGATGCTGACCTGATGCCCTGCTTCGCGTAAACGCTTGGCAACAATATTGACGATCGCTAGGTTGTAACTAAATTCAGTTTCACCGTAAGCACTCATCGTGCCCGGCGCAGTCAAATTGTGACCGACATCAAGCACGATTTTTGCCGCCATCGCCGATGACATGAGCAATAACGCGAGAAAGACAGCTGGCAACACGCGGGACAAAGCATGAAAAAAGATTAACCGCAGCATGATGAAACTCAAAAACAAAAAGGTGCCCAGATTATGCCAGCGTGAATAATAAACGCAATTGAAATTTAAGCCTCAGTCAAATTAAAAACACCGTCTGGATGCGCTGGCGCTTAAAATTTATTTTTACTATTTATCAAGGTATAGAATGGAAAATAACAAAATATAAAACCCATACGAACATACCCAGAAAATCCAATCTAATGTTGAAATTGAAAACCACAAAAAAGCCCTGTAAAACAGGCTTTCGCCTCACCTAGCTCACACACAGTACAATTAAACTAGCCTGCCAACCCTCAGTCCGTCTGTTATAATCGTTTTTATTGAAAAACTTCAATTTATAATTGTTTTTATGGCGGAGTAATCGATTTTATGGCTGAGATCGGGTATCAATGGCTATCGCTGACTTACAACGTGCATCCGGTTCACCCGCTGGCCGTACAGAGTGAAATTGGGCGTAACCGCTCCACGTCGAGTGATGGCGACATACGTTTTGAAGTCTACCCGGAAAGCTACCCAATCCTATCAACTTAAGCCTTCAGACCGTTGCTTTGTAAGCAATGTAATCGTGAGGTTTGGGGTGATTGGTGCGTTCTTTCCTCGCTCTGGGATTAAAATTGATCAACGATTTCCTGATCTCAGTCAGCGCAAGC
>CAUOZE010000091.1:0-9420 GCA_963508915.1 uncultured Deefgea sp. | reverse complement strand
TGAGAGTGGACACATTACGAAGGGAGTCAGTTAGGGTGCTTAATCATATAGTAATTAATAATCAAAGAGTTATGTTTGTTTCTGCATCATGCCGGATGGAGATTGAAAAAACAAGCAGCGCTTAAGTTGATACGATTGGTTCTAATGTTCCGTACAGCTTGCCCCTCGTGTGGTGCTGAAGTTCTATTTCGTTCGACGATTTCGGCAGTCGCTGTCTGCGAGTATTGCCAGAGCACGGTGCTGCGTAATGCCGATGAAGTCAAAGACATCGGCAAAATCGGCAAGGTGCTCGAAGATTATTCGCCGATCCAGATCGGTACGTCGGGTGTGTTCGCTGGGCGTGCGTTTACGGTGTTGGGGCGGATTCAGTTGCGGTATGAGGCTGGATTATGGAATGAGTGGTATGTGTCGTTTGATGACGGTCAGCAAGGCTGGCTGGCCGATACATCGGGGCAGTATATGTTTACCTTGCCCTTGTCAGAAACGACTGCCGCTACGAGTTCGCCTGCGTTCGATGCCTTTACGCCTGAAATGCGTTACGAATATGGCGGTCGCGCCTATGTAGTGACCGATGTACGCACTGCGCAGTGTGTCGGCGGGCAAGGGGAGTTGCCGTTTGCTGTTGGGCAGGGTTACGAGGCGAAAGTGGTCGATTGTCGTAGTGCGGATCGCTTTCTGACTGTGGATTTTTCCGATGTCACGCTGTTTAAGCCCAATCCCACGCTGTATGTGGGCGAGGCGGTTGAGTTAAAAAATTTGCAATTGCAGCTCTTGCGAGATGCCGAAACCATTTTGGCGAGTGCCGGACGACTCAATCAATTGGAAAATCATTGGTTTGATTGAAATGGAAGAGACCAATGATGCCGATTCAAGCTGGACTGAATATTTGCTGTATAACGCGCAGCAAGGTTTTTTCTGGTTAGTCGAATCCAATGATGGTTGGTATCAAGTGGAGGTGCTGAATCGTTTGCCAGAAAGCTGGACCAATGAATCTGCCACGCTAGACGGAGTGCGTTATCGCCGGCCATTTGAGTTGTATAGCGCCAAAGTGACGTATGCGGCTGGTGCGTTTAACTGGCGGGTGAGTGTGGGCGACCAAGTGAGCTGCGCAGAGTATGAACATAACGGTGAGCGACTTTGCAAAGAGAAAAGCAGTGCCGAAGTGGTATGGTCAAAATCAAAACGCATTCCCAATCAATTGGTCGAGCAATGGTTTGGAAAAGATAAGGTCATTACGCCGATAAGTAGTTCGGTAGTGGACTCGGCGAGTAATCGACATTTGTCGATGGTATTTATTGTTGGATTGCTGGTGCTGAATATTCCATTGGCCTTTGCGGGTTCTAATTTAATTGGCAGTTTGTTTTGGACTGGCTTGGCCGTGTGGTTAATCCGCTTGCCACTCAAGTCGGGTGAGGATGAAGAATGAATAGCGGCTTGTATCGCTTGTATTGCATCGCGATTGTCACCATCTGTAGTTTGATTAATTTGTCTTCTTGTAGTACGCCCAGCTCAAATAGCAGTTCACGCGGCTGGGGAAGTGGTTATTCATCGGGTAGTGGTTACTCGGGCGGCGGACACAAATAATGCATGTTTCCATTTTTCCACCCAAGGGGCAGCATGTATTGGCCGATTTGTACGGCTGTGACGCTCAACAATTGGCCAATCCTGAGTGGATTGCTGAATGCTTATTGCTTGCGGCTCAGGCAGCTGGTGTGACGGTGCTTAATTCCCATTTCCATCATTTTGGTGAGCAGCAAGGCGTAACTGGGGTGTTGCTCTTGATGGAGTCTCACATCAGCATTCACACTTGGCCTGAGCATGGCTATGCGGCGATTGATTTGTTTATGTGTGGTCAGGCGCAAGTGGATGCAGCACTTTGTTCCTTGAAGTCAAAAATTACGAGTAAAGAGCAATCGATTCAATTGATTAACCGTGGGTTTTGATGGGTATATCCGCCTAGCTATTATCTAAAAATGGCTGTATGTGTATACATCGATGTATTCTGTTGGCTTGCTGGGAGGCAAAGAATGAGTCAAATTCTTAAAATTGCCTCGTACAATATTCACAAAGGCATGTCGCCGCTGAATCAAAATTTTGTTTTGCATGGTGTGCGGCAAGCTTTAAAAACGCTCGATCCTGATTTGGTTTTCCTGCAAGAAGTGCAGGGCGCTCATCATAGTTTGGCAAAAAAAATCCCCACGTGGCCCCGTGATGCCCAGCATGAGTATTTGGCGGGCGATGTGTTGTTTTCAGCCTATGGCAGTAATGCGCATTATCAATTGGGGCACCATGGTAATGCACTGTTGTCGCGGTTCCCTATTTTGCACCGAAGTAATCATGACTTAACGCTGCATCGTTTTGAGCAACGTGGCTTATTGTATTGCCAGTTGGATTTGCCATCTTGGCAGCAGCCTTTGCATGCGTTTTGCGTTCATTTGAATTTGCGTGCCAGTGATCGTCGTAAGCAGTTGCAACTGATGGTCAAGGCGATTGGCGAACAAGTACCCGTGGATGAGCCGCTGGTGCTGGCGGGGGATTTTAACGATTGGCGTGGTGAAGTGAGTGCTATTTTGCAGAGCGAACTCGGCATGAGCGAGGCTTTTCAAGCGGTGCATGGCACTCACGCGCGCAGCTTTCCTGCGCGAATGCCGTTTTTCTCTCTGGACCGAATCTATACGCGCGGTTTTGAAATTCAGACTGCCGAAGTTTTGATGGGCGCGCCATGGCGTAGTCTGTCTGATCACGCGCCGCTGTATGCCACGATGGCGCGAGATTTGTCTGGGTTGCATAAAAAGTGATGGTTCATTCTGGCTGGCGAACGGGCAATAAATTGACGTTGCTTCGCAATGGGGCTGAATTTTTTCCTGCACTTTTGCTTGCGATTGAGACGGCACAGTTTGAAATACGCTTGGAAACCTATCTTTTCGAAGCCGATGAAGTGGGTTTAAGTATCGCGAGCTCTTTAATGCATGCAGCCCAGCGTGGTGTGAATGTCGGTTTGTTAATTGATGGTTTTGGCGCTAAAAACTTCCCTGCTGATTTACGGCAGCGCCTACAGACCGCTGGCGTACATTTCTTATTTTTTCGCCCTGAAGTTAGCCCGTTTTCTGTCAAAAAGACGCGACTTCGTCGTTTACATCGCAAATTATCGTGCTTTGACGGGCGCGTAGCCTTTGTTGGTGGTATCAATATCTTGTCTGATGATGATGGTGAAGGACTTGCTCCGCGCTATGACTATGCCGTTCAAGTTGAAGGCCCAGTTGTGCCGGATATTCAGCAGGCATTGGCAAGGCAGTGGCGTTATACCTCGTGGGTGCAGCTTAAAAAACAGTTGTTTAAGTCGTTTTTACGCGTGGAGCCCGTTGCGATGGGAGGCTCACTGGCGCGTTTGCTGGTCAGGGATAATGCTCGCAATCGGCGCACTATTGAGAAGTCTTATATTGATGCGATTCAAGCTGCGAGTAGTGAAGTTTTGATTGCGAATGCTTATTTTTTGCCCGGGCGACGTATGCGGCAGGCTTTGATAAAGGCAGCCAAGCGCGGGGTTAATGTGGTTTTGTTGCTGCAAGATGCGCGTGATCATGCCTTGCTGCAATATGCCAGCTGGGCGTTTTATCGCCAGTTTCTTGACGCCGGCATTGACATCTTTCAGTATAAAAGTGGCTTTATGCACGCCAAAGTCGCCGTGATTGATGGGCAATGGGCTACCGTGGGGTCGAGCAATATTGATCCATTTAGTTTGTTGCTTGCTCGTGAAGCGGACTTGGTGGTGAAAGATGAGTCCTTTGCCAACGAATTGCGCCACGATATTCAGTTGCATCTGCAGCAAGATGCAAGGCAAGTCTTGCCAGAGCACATTAAAAATGCGGGTTTTGCTTTGCGTTGGCTCGTTTGGGCGTGTTATGGTTTGGTGCGATTACTGTTGGGTATTACTGGCTATGGTGGCCGCAAGTACTTGGAATAACGCGAAACGGCCATAACTAAAGTAGCCAACTATATGTTTGGCTCATCGGCTGTGTATATTCAATTGTATTTTTGAGTTCTGTCGGGGACTGCTGCACAGCTACCTTCTATTAGTAGCTTAATTAAAATCTTCACATCATTTTGAAACGAGTTTTTTATGATCACTTTGTACAATACCCTCGCCCGCGAAAAGCAGGAATTTAAACCCATCACACCAGGTGTGGTGAATATGTATGTCTGCGGGATGACGGTGTACGACTATTGTCATATTGGGCATGCTCGGATGGTGGTGGTGTTTGATGTGATCGCTCGTTGGTTTCGTGAATCGAATTACAAAGTCAATTACGTGCGCAATATCACTGATATTGATGACAAAATCATTAAGCGTGCCGCCGAAAATGGCGAGTCTATCGGTACATTAACTGAGCGATTTATCGCAGCAATGAACGAAGATTTCGCTGCGCTTGGTATTGTCCGTCCCGATCATGAGCCACGCGCAACGGATCATGTTGGTGGCATGCAAGCGATTATCGCTAAGCTTTTTGATCGCGGTTTAGCCTATTCTGCGCCTAATGGCGATGTGTATTATTCAGTGCGCAAATTTCAGGGCTACGGCAAGTTATCTCGTAAAAACTTGGATGATCAGCGTGCGGGTGAGCGGGTTGAAGTTGATGTAAATAAACAGGATGCTGCTGATTTTGTATTGTGGAAAAGTGCCAAAGAAGATGAGCCCGCAGAAGTAAAATGGGATTCAAAGTGGGGTTCGGGTCGCCCAGGTTGGCATATCGAATGCTCTGCGATGAGTTGCCATCATTTGGGCGAGCACTTTGATATTCATGGTGGCGGTGAAGATTTGCAATTTCCGCACCACGAAAATGAGATTGCCCAATCCGAAGGTGCACACGGCCATCAATATGTGAACTACTGGCTTCATAATGGGTTTATCAATGTCGACAATGAAAAAATGTCGAAAAGCCTTGGCAACTTCTTCATTATTCGCGAAGTTTTAGCCAAGTACGATGCCGAAGTGCTGCGTTTCTTTATTTTGCGAGCGCATTACCGTAGCCCACTCAATTACAGTGATGTGCATTTGGATGACGCCAAAAACGCACTGACCCGTCTTTATACAACGCTGAAATCAGTTCCCGCTGCAGAGGTTGAAATCGACTGGACTGAGCCACACGCAGCGCGCTTTAAAGCGGCGATGGACGACGATTTTGCAACCACAGAAGCGGTAGCCGTTCTGTTCGAGCTGGCATTGCACGCGAATAAACATGCGGGTACAGCCGAAGGCGCTCAAGCTGCCGGGCTACTTAAGGCTTTGGCTAAACTTTTAGGTTTGTTGCAGCGTGATCCTTCTGCGTATTTGCAAGCTGGCGCGAGCGATAGTGAATGGACTAGCGAAAAGATCGAAGCGGCCATTGTTGCTCGTAAAGAAGCTCGCGCAGCGAAAAACTGGGTAGAGTCTGACCGTGTTCGTGATGAACTTACTGCCGCTGGTATTGTGCTCGAAGATACGGCACAGGGTACAACTTGGCGTAGAGTGTGAAATCGGCGCTGCTGAGCAATTTAAAGCCATCTTTTGATGGCTTTTTTAGCATTTAGGATTGCCAGTTATTTTGAAACCTTTAACTCAGTGGCATTAAGTTCTATGCTGTGTGAATCTAGATTGAATTGACTTACTGTAGAGATATCAATGAATTCATCTGCAATGCCAATGGTATACTTTGTCGCCCCCAATGCCGAACATTTTGACGATATTCAGTCGCAGCTGAGTTTGTTTGGGTTTGATTGTCAGGTTTTTACACGCAATAGCGCAATTTTGGCGGCGATGCATACGCAGCCGCCATTTGCGGTGGTTGTTGATGAGTTGGGCTTGTCTGATGCCAATTCAAAAAAGTGTGTGCCGCTGATTAGCAGATTATCAAAAGGGCCAGTTATTTTTCTCTCTAACGCCCATAGCATTGCTGAGAAAATCGACTTGATGCGCAATGGTGTTACTGATTTTTTGCCTAAGCCATTTAATCCTCAGCAATTGATTGATCGCTTGGATTCTTTGCAAGAGCAAGCAAGACCCGATCCATTTCGTGTGTTGATTGTTGATGATTCTGAGGCTGTGGCGCGTTGGACGTGTGGTGTTTTGTCTGACGCAGGAATGATTTCCAAGCATATACAAAATCCACTTGAAGTCATTTTGCTAATCGAGCGCATGAAGCCAGATATCATTTTGATGGATGTTTATATGCCCGAATGTTCGGGTGATGAAATTGCCAAGATCATTCGTCAAAATAAACAGTACGATTCAATCCCTATCGTGTTTCTCTCAACGGAAACGCATCGCGGTAAGCAGCTAATGGCGCGAAGCATGGGTGGTGATGATTTTCTCGTGAAAAATATGGAGCCTGAAGAGCTAGTGGCTTCGATTACGATCACTGCCGAGCGCTATCGACAGTTACGGCGTTGGATGACGAGGGATAGCTTAACTGCGCTCTTAAATCATACCAATATCATTGAAGAGTTAACACGAGAGGTCGCTCGGGCGCATAAAGAGTGTCGACAATTGTCTTATGCCATGGTTGATATCGACCATTTCAAGTTGATAAATGATCGACATGGCCATATGGTCGGTGATCGGGTAATTAAATCTTTGTCTCGCTTGCTACGCGGTGGCATGGGTAAACCTAATTCAGTTGGGCGTTATGGTGGCGAGGAGTTTGCCGTAATTTTGTCCGACCAAACGATGATGCGTGCAGCTCAAAAGTTAGATGAACTTAGACAAAGCTTTTCTCAACTAACGCAAATTAGCACTGATTCTGGCGAGTTTCATTCAACTGTGAGTATTGGTGTCGCTCAACTACAAGACGGTCAGACTGCGCAGCAATTAATTGATGCCGCAGATCGTGCTCTCTATCAAGCCAAAGCCGCAGGCCGAAATCAGGTTGGGCTGGCAACTTAATACTTATTCTTGAAGATTTATGACTATTCATTACAAAATTTCTCCGTACGATTCGGCTGCACATCTTTTTTTAATCGATTTAACGATTTCAGCACCAAATCCAGATGGACAGTTGGTGTATTTGCCCACCTGGATACCTGGCAGTTATTTGATTCGTGAGTTTGCCAAAAATATTGTATCTATTGAGGCTATGTCTCAAGGTGAGCCTGTTGCATTAAGGAAAATGGATAAGGCAAGTTGGCAAGCGGCGGCGGCTTCAGCGCCTTTAACGATTTCTTGTGTCGTCTATGCCAATGATCTGTCGGTGCGCGGTGCGTATCTCGATGGTGAACGTGGTTTCTTTAATGGCACCAGTGTATTTTTAGCTGTTAAAGGTCAAGAACAGGATGCTTGCAGTGTTGAAATCATTGCGCCTGCGCAGACCAAGTGGTGTTTAGCGACAACGCTAGGTGCGGTTCGGGTTGATGATTCTGCTTTTGGACTGTATCAGGCCAAAAATTATGACGAGTTAATTGATCATCCCGTCGAGATGGCTGACTTTGCGGAGGTCGCATTCCAAGCTTGTGGTGTACCGCATCGATTGGTGATTTCTGGTCGCCATCAGGCAGATTTATCGCGCCTTGCGCGAGATCTTCAACGGATTTGCGAGTATCAAATCCAATTTTTTGGTACACCTGCGCCATTTAAAGAATATGTATTTCTCACGTTGGCGGTTGGCGATGGGTACGGTGGTTTGGAGCATCGTTCATCAACGGCATTGATTTGCAAACGCAATGATTTGCCTTTGGCGCATGAAACGGAAATAAAGCCAGGGTATTTACAGTTTTTAGGTTTGTGTAGTCATGAGTACTTTCACAGTTGGAATGTGAAGCGCATTAAACCAGCGGCTTACGCGCCCTATGATTTGCAGCAAGAGAGTTATTCTCGCTTGCTTTGGGCGTTTGAAGGTATTACGTCGTACTATGATGATTTAACCTTGGTGCGAACGGGTTTAATCACTCAGCAAACTTATTTAGATTTATTGTCGCAATCAATCACGAATGTTGAGCGCGGGCAGGGACGTCTTGTTCAAAACCTTGAAGATGCAAGCTTTGACGCATGGGTGAAATATTATCGACAGGATGAAAATAGCCCGAATGCATTAGTGAGTTACTACACCAAAGGTGCGTTGTTTGCGTTGTGCTTAGATTTGACAATTAGACAGAAGACTTTAGGAGCGAAATCGCTGGATGATGTGATGCGCGCACTGTGGCAGCGTTTTGGTGTGTGTTTTGAACAAAATGAGCAAGGCGTGACGGAAGAAGAGTGGGAGTGTGTCGCGCAACAAACCACGGGTGTTGATTTGTCAAGTTTGTTTGATTTGGGTTTGCGAACGACTACTGAGTTACCGTTGCGTGAGCTGCTGGCCGAAGTGGGGGTTGAGTGGCAGCAGCGTGTTGCTGTGTCGAGTGCTGATAAAGGGGGTTGGCAAGAGGCGCCTAAACATAATGCGCCTAGCTTGGGTGGCAAAACAGCAGCAGAAGCGGGGGGCGTTAAGTTAACGCAGGTATTCACTGATGGCGCTGCACAACTAGCAGGGCTTTCTGCAGGCGATGTGTTGTTTGCATGGAATGGCTTGCGATTAACGATCGCAAATTTAGAGCAGTTTTTAAGTTCAGCACAGCTTGGTGAAAAGGTGAGAATTCATGCCTTCCGTCGTGATGAGTTAATGGTGTTTGATTTGTCTGTTCAAGCTGCGCTACTGGATACGGTTGGTTTGAAGGTGGTTTTCGGTCTTGACGTGGGCTTTTTGAAGGCCTGACCTTTGTTTTTTGTTCTCGCAATGTAAATTCTTTCTTGGTGCAGTGCAGCAATTCAGACTATGAATGAATTGCATCAGCGCTTTTAATTTCAAAGGAGTTTACATTGCATCTGTTTCAGCAGCTCACTAGCAAATTTCAAGGAGCAAGGACGAAGGTTCTTGTTGTGCTCTGCGTGCTTAATTTGTTGGTGTCAGCATCATTGTCTATGGGCTTGTATTTTTTACTAAATGGCGCGTTGATGTCTGAGCTCGATGGCCGTTTGCATACGGCTGCACGAGCGATTCCTTTTGTTTTACCAGAAAAATATATCGCTAACGCATTGCAAGGCAAAGGTGTAGAGCCGAGTGAGCACCTGAAAAATTTGCTCAATCATCAATATGCGAAGAAAATTGGCGTTGAGCATTTATATGTTTTAAATAAACGTGGGAAGGATGTGGTTTACCTAGCGGGTAGTGAGGCAATCGTATCAACTTAAGCGCTGCTTGTTTTTTCAATCTCCATCCGGCATGATGCAGAAACAAACATAACTCTTTGATTATTAATTACTATATGATTAAGAACCCTAACTGACTCCCTTCGTAATGTGTCCACTCTCATGCATTCTAGTGAGTTGCTTCAAGCTTGCCGATTAAAGCCCTCCGCCTTCACGCGTGAACGTAAACTCACTTTCCCCGTTTTGCTCAGCACAATGCTCGCCTG
>CAUOZE010000090.1:0-9774 GCA_963508915.1 uncultured Deefgea sp. | reverse complement strand
GAGAGTGGACACATTACGAAGGGAGTCAGTTAGGGTGCTTAATCATATAGTAATTAATAATCAAAGAGTTATGTTTGTTTCTGCATCATGCCGGATGGAGATTGAAAAAACAAGCAGCGCTTAAGTTGATACGATTGACTAGCCCGCTGGCGGGGATTTTTCATTCGATTACCTTGCTACTGATTATTCTGTTTCTAGCGCCGCTCGCCGCATCGATTCCCTTGGCGGCACTGGCGGCAATATTGTTTGTCGTGGCGTGGAATATGAGCGAGGTGAAGCACTTTTTCCACATGCTCACGCACGCGCCGCGCGCTGATGTGGCGATTTTGCTGATTACTTTTGTGCTCACCGTCTTTGCTGATCTGGTGGTGGCGGTGAATATCGGTGTGATTCTGGCAACGCTGCATTTCTTGCGTCGTATGTCGATGTCGGTCGAAGTGTTGCCGCAAGACGAGCGGCAAATTGGTGTGGAGTTGATTCAGCAAGGGTTGATGAAGTTGCCAGAAGGTGTGTTGGTGTATGCCATTGAAGGGCCGTTTTTCTTTGGTGCGGTGGAAAATTTTGAGCGGGTTTTGGCTAAGACGCACACTGATCCCAATGTCTTGGTGATTCGTTTGTTGCGTGTTCCTTTTGTTGATATGACCGGATTGCAGGCGCTGGATGAGGCCATTGGTGAGTTGCGCGCGCGTGGTGTAAAAGTTTTAATCTGTGAAGCCAACGCCACCGTGATGGCAAAAATGGAGCGTGCGGGTCTGCTGGTGGCTTTGGGGCGGGAGAATTATTGCCCCGATTTGGCCAGTGCAGTTGGTCGTGCTGATGTGCTGAGTAGCGCTTGATTGCGAGCTTTTTAGCATTGCTCAGTGTTTTCTGTTACTCATCAGGGTAGAATCCCGCCATTGCAATTTGTGTTTTTTAGGCTGTGTAGATTATGACTTCTTTACCGTCGCATCCCATTGGTGTTTTTGATTCTGGCGTCGGTGGCCTGACCGTCGTACGGGCCTTGATGGATCGATTGCCATTTGAAAATATCATCTATTTTGGCGATACCGCGCGAGTGCCTTATGGTGTGAAGTCGGTAGCGACGATTGAACATTACACACAACAAATTGCTAATTTCTTGCAGCAGCAAGAAGTCAAAATGCTGATCATTGCCTGTAATACGATGGCAGCGGTGGCGGCGGATAAAGTACGCGCCACGGCAACTGTACCAGTGCTCGATGTTATTGAAGCTGGCGCGAAAAACGCCGTTGCGCATACCAAAACGGGCGGTATTGGCGTCATCGGTACGCCAACAACGATTAATTCCAATGCCTACGCCCGCGCGATTCATCAACTCAATCCCGCGTTTCGCGTGTATTCGCAAGCTTGTCCACTTTTTGTGCCGCTGGTTGAAGAAGGTTGGCTCGATCATGCAGTGACTCGTCTCACCGCGCAGGAGTATCTCAAACCCGTTTTTGTTGAATCGATTGATACGCTGGTGCTAGGTTGCACGCATTACCCGTTGATTAAACCGCTCCTGATGGATATTTGTGGCGATCGCATGCAATTGGTCGATTCGGCGCTGTCGATCGCCGATCAAACCGCCGAGATTTTACAATCGCGTGGCTTGGCTAATCCAGCGCATACGATTCCTGAATATCGCTTTGTTGTTACCGATTTGCCGGTGAAATTTCAAACGATAGGCGAGCGCTTTTTGGGGCGTAGTTTGGGAAAAATAGAATTAACTCAGCTTTGATTGATATATGCAAAGCAAAAAACCAGAGTCTGCACTCTGGTTTTTTATTTTCTAAATCAACGCGACTTTCTTAGCCGATTTTTACATCTACAACGCCTGCCTGCACCGTGAGTTTGGTTTCTTTTCCAATGATGGTACTTGGTGTTTGACCTTGGTTTAGCGGATTGATTTTGCGGAAAGGGCATTGCAAATCAGTCGGTGTCAGTGTCACTACTGCATACCCTTGCGCATCGGTATCTGCATATTTAATCCATGGGTTATTCACTGGTGCAACACCTGTGCTTGAATTGGCGAATGGATTCAAAAATGGCGTCACTTGGCTGGCTGGAATCTGCGATGGGCTCACACCGCCACCGATTTGGGCTGCTATTTTTTGTGCGACAAAGCCATAAAGTGTTTGCGCAGCAATCGATTTTTTCGTTGCTGCCAGCGTTGTGATCAAATTGGCGATAGTTTTACCCAATTCGCCGCCCAGTAAATCATTGAAGGTATTGATCTCCGTGCTACTTAGACCTGCTGTTGCCTTAAATGCTGCAGCTGGATAAATTAGCTTGAATCGCAGCAGTCACGGCGGCTTGCACTTGGGCGCTATTACTTGGGTCTGGCACATTGGCTTGGATTGCAATTCCCACACTAAGCATTTGAATTGCGATTTGCTCGGCACCGGTTTCGCTACTAAAGACTAAAGCTTGCGCGCTGGCCAGTGCTGGGTCACGTACCGCTTCAGCAAAATAGTGATAGAAAGAGTCACTACTGATCCCTGTCGTTACCAGATCAACCAAGGCTGGCGTATTGGGCGGGGTTGCGTTGTAGTCAGCGTGCGCAACGCCAGCATAAAAGCTATGAATATCGCCGGTAATGGCGACGACATTATTGATTTTGTTTTGGCGAATAAAATTGAGCAAATCGCTACGTTCAGCGTTGTAGCCATCCCATTGATCGGCATTGAGTACAAAGTCTTGTTGCAATGCAGTCGGCACGCTAGCGAGCTTTCTGGCATCCAAGCGCATCTTGAGTAAAGACACTTCATTGCCCCAGACTTTCCATTGCGCTGGCGAGGTTTGCAGGTTTTTTTTCCACCATTCACGCTGAGTTTTCCCCAGAATGGAAACCAGTGCCAGTTCATCACCTTGTGCTTTGCCGATGGCCATTTTTTGCGCTTCAGCAGCTGCTAGAATATTGCTCGGTGCTAAATATCGGCTGCCATTTGAGCTACCCACTGCGGCTTCGGGCAAAATGTGATCGGCGCGATAGAGGCGTTGATCGGTCGTGACGAGATGCATTAACTTACCAAATTGGAAGTCGCGGTAGAGCTGGATGGTTTGAAAGCCTGTCGCTTTATTGTCAAAGCGAATATCGGCTGGCATGAATTCATACCATGCTTGATTGGCTGAGCGACGACGCTCAGTTTCGTGTTTATTGTCACCGCCTTTGCTTGGATCATAGCTGCCATTGTCGTAGGTGCTTGCATCGTCCCAGTAATCATCCGAAAACTCATGATCATCCCAAACCGCAATCATCGCAAAGCGTGCGTGGACTTGTTGCAAGCGAGGATCGCTACGGTATTGCTTGTAGAGTGATCGGTAATCGGCCAAAGAATTAGCGTAGCGCGCGCCTGATTTTCCATTTTTGAATGGGCCATCGGGAAGTTTAAGTGCTGTGTGGCTGGCTTCAACTTGGCCTGTTTGAAATCCTTCACCGATGGTTTCGTAAATGTAATCACCTAGATGAACGATGAAATCGAGGTCTTCTTTGGCGAGTTGGCTAAAGCCACCCCAGTGATTGATGCTCCAATCTTGGCACGATAAAAATGCAAACTTAAGCTGAGAAACATCCGCCGTAGCAGCCGGCGCTGTTTTAAAACGGCCAATCATTGAGCGATTGCCATTGACGATAAATTGATACCCATAGTGGGTATTGCTCTGCAAGCCAGTCAATTTATGGCGTACGCTATGATCCCACTCGCTCGACGCGGCAATCATGACGTTCGCTACCAATTTGCCTGTCAATTGATTGGTGCTACCAACACCCGTTGGAATGCCTTCAAAAACCATTAACTGGATTTGGCTATCCATTGCTTTGCCTTGGCTCACAATGGGATCGGCATCGCTAGGTAAAACGCGAGTCCATAAATCAATACTGTCGGCACGTGGGTCGCCTGATGCGATGCCTTGTGGATACTGGTACTTCAGCGGCGTTGGGCTCGGGCTTGGTGTGCCGATTGGGCTATCTGAACTACCACCACATGCAGTAATCAATAATGGGCTGGCTACGCTGGCGGTCATAAAACCGGCAAGGCGAATAAATTGGCGGAGATCCATGAATTAACTCTCCTAGAAAGTGCGCCATCATCCTTGTCTAGTGTTACAGAAATTTAAACGATCGTTTAGTTGTGTGTGACGTTGTACTAATAGTTGCTCTTGTCTTGAATTTTTACACTGTCATTGGCTAAGCAAACTACGCCAAAGGATTGGGCTAAAAAAGCCATTTCGCAGACTCAGATTAATGACAAGCCACGTCTTTTTTAAACGGATTTATTTTGGCTTCACAAGCAGCTCGGGAGAGGGTCATTGGCTTTACTGCGTTCCTAATGCACGCTCAGCTTTAGTTTGGCGCTGATTAGGCTCGATCAAAGATGATTTCTTCGATCTCTGTGTCGTTAAAACGGCTTCGGCGGTTTTGAGAGCGGGTTGATGTATCGGGGGCTTTATCAGTCCGATGCAGAACAAGAAACCAGCGATAAACGACATGAGCGGATACCAAATAGATAGCCGATAAATAGCATTTGAAGAGCAAAATCGAATCGGTTGCGGGCGGACCATTTCGATTTCGTGTTGGGTCGGGGATGTAGGCTTGAACATATGCCTAATGAAAAGCCCTCCAAAATGGGAGGGCTTTCAGCAGTCTGGAGGGGGTAAAACCGCCTTTTTGATTAAGAGTATATTGCGCTAACCATTTTAGAATTTGGGTTAGGGTGATATACATATGTATATATGCTTATCGTATTTAACCGTTTCGCCGGGGCTGTCTATTTGACGGTTTCACCGCCTAAGGCATCAATTAAGGCAGGAATAAAGCCACGCAACTCACCAATCAATAGCGCCATTTGCGATTCAAATAATGCATCTTGCGTTGCGGCATCCATGTCTTTGACTTCGTCTTTTAATACATCAAGCATCGCCAACGATTTGATTTCAAGCGCTTCGGTCAGCGTAAAGGTCAGACGTTCACCAAAAGCTAGCGCGAGTCGGGTCGCGATTTTGCCTGCATCCAAATGCTGGCGTACTTCATCGCAATCCATCACTTGACGCTTAAATCGGGCGATCGAGCCTTCATCCCCTGGGACTTTTAGCTCGGCGTCTTGGCCGATTGAAAATGCATCAGGGGTTTCAGTGGTGAGCCAGTCGGTCATCGCCATCGCTGGGCTGGTTTCGGTGTCGATCAATTTAGTTGGCAGGCTGCCCAAGGTTTCGCGCAAGGTAGACAACAAATATTCCGCTTTGGCGGCAGAAGCCGCGTCGACAATCACCAAGCCGCTGCTCAGGTCGATCAGCGCACGGTTAGTACGGCGGCGGGTAAAGGCGCGTGGCAGCAATTCATCGGTGATGCGATCTTTGAGCTCTTTTTGCTCCTTGCGGCCGACTTTGCGGTTTTCTTCTTCTTCGATGTGTTGCACGCGAATATCGAGCTCATCTTTGATGACTGCAGCGGGCAATACTTTTTCTTCCGTTTTCAAACTCACCAAAACGGCGTCTTGGCGGGCTAAAGCAAAATCTTCTGGCGCGTGGCGCGCCGGTGGCACCCAGCCACAGCATTGCATGTCCATTGCACCACATGGCACGAAGGGGCGTTTGGCTAGTTCGCTGGCGATACTTTCTGCGCTCAGCGCGTGATCTGGATTAAGGCGATAAATTTGTAGATTACGAAACCAGAGCATGCGACATTCCTTTTTGTGGGTGGACGATTGTAGCGCTGACAGCGAGTGAAGCAAAATGATTGTGAAAAATAGCGTTGCAGACGCGCCTTATGATATTGAGAATGATTGTTATTGGTGCTAGAGTGTCAATATAAATTTTTTACCACGGAAACTTTAACAATGAAACGGTTCGGACTGACAGTAATTGCACTTTCAATGTTGGCGGGTTTGGCTCAAGCAGAAACAGTAACGGTGTATAGCGCACGCAATGAGCAACTGATTAAGCCACTGTTTGATGCATACACGAAAGAAACGGGCGTTGAAGTTAAAGTTTTGACGGATAAAGAAGGTCCGTTGATGGCGCGTTTACAGGCTGAAGGCACCAATACTCCTGCGGATATGTTGATTACAGTCGATGCAGGTAATCTTTGGCAAGCGTCTAATTTGGGCTTACTAAAAACGGTTAAGTCTGAAACTTTGAACAAAAATGTGCCTGCTCATTTGCGTGATGACAAACGCCAATGGTATGGCTTGTCTGTACGTGCTCGCACGATGTTCTTTAATCCAGACCTCGTAAAAGCTGACGACTTGTCAACTTACGAAGATTTGGCTGATCCAAAATGGAAAGGCAAATTGTGCTTACGTACCAGCAAAAAAGTTTACAACCAATCTTTGGTTGCGATGATGATTGCTCAGTACGGCGAAGCAAAAACAGAAAAAATCGTTCGCGGTTGGGTTGCCAACCTCGCAACGGATGTATTCCCAGATGACACTAAACTTTTGCAAGCGATTGCTGCGGGTCAATGTGGCGTGGGTATTGCCAATACCTATTACTTTGGCCGCATCGTTGATAAAGATCCAAAGTTTAATGCGCGTATTTTCTGGGCTAACCAAAAAACCGATGGTGTTCATGTGAACGTGTCGGGTGCGGGTGTGACTCGTTATGCCAAAAACGAAGCCGGTGCTGTTAAGTTGATGGAGTGGTTGTCGTCAGATAAAGCACAAAATATTTACGCAGACAAAGACTTAGAGTTTCCTGTGAATCCAGCTGTGAAAGCCGATAAATTGGTTTCATCATGGGGCCCGTTCAAGTCGAACGTGATCAATATGAGCAAGGCGGGTGAGTTACAATCGCAAGCGGTGAAATTGATGGACCGTGCTGGGTATAAATAATGATGTAAGTTTGATGGCTTAATTGGCCAGCTCCGCTACAATTGATGGGCAGCTCGAAAGTCGAGACTGCCCATTTTAATTTTTTGGATGTTTATGCGTTTTCTTTCTCCGCGCGGTGCGATTCTGCTGACGCCGATTGCCTTGCTGACCATTATTCCTTTACTCGTGGTGTTAGCTTCATTTCTTCATCCTGAACCGGAAATTTGGCAGCATTTATTCGAGTTTGTCTTGCCTAATGTTTTAAAAAATACTGGGATCCTGTTGCTTGGTGTTTCTTTCGGTGTGCTGCTGCTGGGGGTGCCTCTCGCGTGGCTGACGGCTGTTTGCCAGTTTCCAGGACGGCGATTTTTTGCTTGGGCCTTGATGCTGCCATTGGCGATGCCGGCCTATGTATTAGCGTTTGTAATGGTGGGTTTTTTAGATTTTACTGGGCCGGTACAAACACTGCTGCGGGAATGGACGGGTTCATCCGCATGGTTTCCACGCATTCGCAGCACCGGAGGCGTCATTTTAGTGATGTCGCTGGCGTTTTATCCTTATGTGTACTTATTGGCGCGTAATGCATTTTTAACTCAAGGTAAGCGTGCACTAGAAGCCGCGCAGATGCTGGGTATGTCTCGTCCGCGGGCGTTTTGGAAGGTGGCGCTGCCTATGGCAAGGCCTTGGTTGATTGGCGGCATGACCTTGGCGCTGATGGAAACCTTGGCTGATTTTGGCACTGTGTCGATTTTCAACTTTGATACCTTTACCACGGCCATTTATAAATCATGGTTTTCACTCTTTAATTTGACGGTGGCATCTCAGTTAGCATCGTTACTGGTGGTGTTGGTGGTGATGATTTTAGGTCTTGAACGTTGGGCGCGCGGGGCTCGCCGTTATCACGGTCGGATTGTTGCCGCAGAACGTATTGTGCTGACTCAATCGCAAGGCTTGTTGGCTGCTGCGGCGTGTAGTTTAGTATTGGCGATTGCATTTATTATTCCGATGGTGCAATTGATTGTTTGGACTCTGCAAGTTTGGCGTGTCGATTTTGATGCGCGCTATCCTGGCTTTATTCTGCGTTCGGTGGGTATTTCTTTATTGGCGGGCCTGATTGTGACGGGATTTGCCCTGTTGCTGGTTTATATTCAACGCCGCTATCCAGCAAGAATAACCTCTATTCTGGTTCGTTTGGCGACAGTAGGTTACGCCGTACCGGGAACAGTACTGGCGGTGGGCGTGTTTATTCCGATTGCTTGGTTGGATAATCAGTTGTTACCTATTGCCCATGCTTTGGGGTTTGAAACGTTTCAAATCCTCAAAGGCTCGGTCGCTGTGATGCTATTGGCGCTTGCTGCGCGATTTATGGCGGTTGGTTTTCAGCCGATTGATGGGGCGATGCAAAGGATTAGCTTTAATCAAGAAGATGCCGCCCGTACCTTGGGGGTAAGCGACCGTGGTTTGCTTTGGCGTTTGCATATTCCACTGCTTCGCGGTGGTGTATTTACCGCCGTCCTGATGGTGTTTGTCGATGTGATGAAAGAAATGCCCATTACTTTGATGACCCGCCCATTTGGCTGGGACACCTTGGCAGTTCGTGTATTTGAAATGACGTCCGAAGGTATGTGGGAAAGCGCCGCCTTGCCGAGTTTATTGATTGTGTTGGCTGGCTTATTGCCTGTCATTTTATTAGTTAGAAAATCTGAGGGTCAGTAATGGCTTTGCTAAAAGTAGAAGGATTGGTAGTCTCGTTTGCTGGTCGTAAAGTCGTTGAGAGTTTGTCGTTTGACTTGCTCGAAGGTGAAATTGGCTGCTTACTCGGCGCTTCGGGCTGTGGTAAAACGACTGTTTTGCGAGCTATTGCAGGTTTTGAACCGCTGTCTGGCGGCAAAATCTATTTATCTGATCGTGAAGTTGGCTCAGCAGCGGGGCAGACTCCGGTTCAAGAGCGTGGCATTGGTATGGTATTTCAAGACTATGCGCTATTTCCACATTTGACCGTCGCAGAGAATATTGCTTTTGGCCTAAAAGACAAAGACCCTAAAGTCGTGCGAGCGCTGCTCGATTTAGTCGGGCTCAATCATGTCGAGGCGCGCTATCCACACGAATTATCGGGTGGTCAGCAGCAACGCGTGGCTTTGGCCAGAGCTTTAGCACCGAAACCTAGGCTATTACTGCTGGATGAGCCGTTTTCAAACTTGGATGTGGAGTTGCGCGAGCGCTTAGGTCAAGAAGTTCGAGCAATCTTGAAAGCCAGCGGCACGACGGCGATTTTGGTCACCCACGATCAGCGCGAAGCTTTTGCTATGGCCGATAAAGTCGGCGTCATGACCGAAGGGGCTTTGAGGCAGTGGGCCGCTCCATATGATTTGTATCACGAACCTGCCGATCGATTTGTTGCTAATTTTATTGGGGAAGGCGTATTGCTGCCCGCCAAACTAACTGGGCCGCAGTGCATTGAGTTTGAGTTGGGTGAGGTGTGCCGTACGGTGGCGATAGAGTGTTGTTTGGGTTGTGACATGGAAGTGTTGATTCGCCCTGATGATATTCAGCATGTTGATAGTAGCTCGCTCAAGGCAGAAGTCATTTCAAAAGTCTTTCGTGGCGCGCATTTTTTATACATCTTGGCGCTGCCATCAGGTAATCGAGTTTTGTCTTTGGTCCCTAGTCACCATAATCATGCAATTGGTGAAGCCATTGGTATTGAAGTTGAATGTGACCATGTGATTGCATTTAAAGCACAATAAAAGCGCCCCTTAGTACATAAAGCTTTCTTTTTCTGTTCATTAAATCCATAACGACTCATCGACAGAAAATTGTATGGGCTAGTGGGCAATCCTATCAACTTAAGCCTTCAGACCGTTGCTTTGTAAGCAATGTAATCGTGAGGTTTGGGGTGATTGGTGCGTTCTTTCCTCGCTCTGGGATTAAAATTGATCAACGATTTCCTGATCTCAGTCAGCGCAAGCTT
>CAUOZE010000089.1:0-9942 GCA_963508915.1 uncultured Deefgea sp. | reverse complement strand
GCATGAGAGTGGACACATTACGAATGGAGTAAGTTATGGTGCTTAATCATATAGTAATTAATAATCAAAGAGTTATGTTTGTTTCTGCATCATGCCGGATGGAGATTGAAAAAACAAGCAGCGCTTAAGTTGATACGATTGCCAGCTTTGCTGGGGGTCATTTAACTATGAAAACGCCCCGACATTAATACTTGCCCGCAATTATGAAATAGCCCAAAGGTATAGGCTTCTGCGCTATGAATGCCATGCACGTTTTCGCTGAGTGCCGCTGCAATCATCGCCATTCGATTGGCGCTATCCCAGAAATAAGCCATCTGATTGTTATTGCCACTTAAAACTTGTCGCAACACGACACCTTCGGTGATGTTGCAAATATTGCGTAAGCCTAATAGTTTTAAGGCCTCATCGACCGAGTTGATGCGTTTGTTGAGTTGGTAAAATGGTGAATTCACTGTTTTAAGCATGGCGGCCGAAAGAGTAAGGTCTGAATTAATCAGGCGAGCAATTTCATCAAAGTCAGGATCTTCGGCCTCTTACGCCTTTTTGATTGCCGTTAAAACATCTGGTCGAGTTGGGATCACCATGCTTTTGAATAGCGTTTCAGATTCGGTAGGAGAAATGTCGCGCAACATAGTGTGTCGGCTTTTGTTGGGAAGGGTGATTTAGTGTAGGCGATGGCAAAAAAAATACGGCGATTAAGCCGTATTTTTCTTATTTATTACCGAAGTATTTGGTGTGGATTGTTTGATAAGTACCATCCGCCTTGATGCCAGCTAGACCCGCATTGATCTCATCAAGGAGCTTTTTGTTGCCTTTACGTACGGCGATGCCGTATTGCTCAACAGCAAAGCTTGAGTCATCAATCAGGCGGAATTTTTGCCCTGGATTGTTGATTAAGTAGTTTTTAACCACCGCATTATCGGCAACCACGGCGCTGACGCCGCTATTGGCGAGTTCTGCGAGTGCGAGGGTGATGTTTTCGTAGCGGCGAATGTCAGGACTGGTTTTGCCAAATTGTTTTTGAACGACCGTGTCGCCCGTGGTGCCATTTTGTACGCCGACTTTTTTGCCTTTTAAATCGCTTAGTTGCTTAATTGGGCTGCCTTCCTTCACAACGATGAGCTGTTTGGCATCAAAGTGGGGGGCTGAAAAATCCATGCTTTTTTGGCGCTCTGGTGTGATAGTTACGGCCGCAATTACAATGTCGCGCTCGCCATTGTTGAGACTGGCAAACAAGCCTTCCCATGGCGTATTGTTCAGCTTAACTTTGAAGCCTTGTTTTTTTGCGATGGCATTGATGATGTCAGCATCAAATCCAACGATTTCTCTGTTTTTATTGAGCGACTCGAAAGGCGCAAAAGTAGCATCGGTTGCTGCTGTATACGTTTTTTCTGCCATTGCAGAGCAAGAAATAAAACCGATAGCGAGGGAGAGGGCTAGCTTTTTGAACATAAAAAGACTCCAGTTGACTGAGTAATGCCGGCCAGAATGCGCCCCGCAGATTGCTCGGTCAATGCGAGAAATCCCGCAGTAAGCTTACATGTTGCTGTGTTGTTTGATGTGCGTCACGATGGCTTTGAGCCCATTGCCACGGCTAGCGGAAAGAAAACGCTGTAGGCCCAATTCATTAAGCCAAGCGGCAAAATCAAAGCTTTGGATCTGCGCCGCCGTTTTGCCGTGATAAGCAGCCAAAATCAGTGTAAGTAAGCCTTTGATGATTTTGGAGTCACTATCGGCAGCGAGGAAATAACAATCTGGCTGACCTTCGAGCCAAAGCCATACCTGACTTTCGCAGCCGCTGACTTGATGCTCATCGTCGCGCATCTCAACTGGGAACTCGGGTAACTCGCGAGCCAATTGTACTAAAAGTCGGTTTTTTGCCTCCCAGCCTTGCGCTTGGGAGAGTCGATTGCTTAAATCGCTTAAGCTAATTTCGGTGCCAAATGGGTGGTGGGGTAAATTACTCATTGGCCTAATATCTCAAGGGTTTCGTGAAGTGCGACCAGAAAAGCATCAACGTCGCTACTCGTGTTGTAAGCTGCAAATGAGGCGCGTAGCGTCCCGCTGACGCCTAGGCTTTGTAGCAAAGGTTGCGCGCAGTGGTGGCCCACCCGTACGGCAATGCCTTTGTGATCTAAAAACTGTGCCACATCATAAGGATGTGCGCCAGCAAAAGTCATTGAAGTCAGAGCTGCTTTGTCGGGGCTTAGTCCGTGAATGGTGACGCCAGCCATTTGAACTAGGCCTTCTTCAAGCTGTTGCCGTAATTGCTGCTCGTGATTCAGTAGCGCAGCTCGGTCTAGGGCGCTTATCCAAGTGAGTGCTGCGGCAAGGCCAACGGCTTGGGCAATTGCTGGTGTTCCGGCTTCAAATCGATATGGTGCAGCGGCATAGGTGCTTCCGCTGAATGAAACGGTTGCAATCATCTCACCGCCGCCTTGCCATGGCGACATTGAGTTAAGGGTATTGGTCTCTACCCAAAGAACACCAATGCCCGTGGGCCCATACGCCTTGTGGCCAGAGAATGCGTAAAAATCAGCACCGAGTTCTTGTACATCAATATTTAAATGTGCGACAGCTTGTGCGCCATCGACCAAGATCTTGGCACCTACGTGGTGCGCCGCCTCGCACATCCATTGAATCGGCTGAATGCTGCCAATCGCATTCGAAACATGAGTGATAGCAAGTAATTTAGTTTTGTCGCTTAGTAAACGGGAAAAATGCTCGAGGTCAACTGCGCCACTTTCATCCAATTGAATGATTTTTAAAATGACGCCTCGGCGCTCTGCCAGCATTTGCCATGGCACGATATTGGCGTGGTGCTCCAGCGTCGATAATATGATTTCATCGCCAGCATCAAGTGTATTGCCCCAGCTATTAGCAACTAAATTGATCGCCTCAGTGGTTCCGCGAGTAAAAACAATTTCTTCGTGACTTGGCGCATTAATAAACTGCGCGACAACTTGCCGCGCGCCCTCAAACGCATCGGTGGCTGCAGTTGCCAAGCGATGCGCGCCGCGGTGCACGTTGGCGTTGTGATTCTCGTAATAAAACCGCTCCGCGTCGAGTACGCACAAAGGCTTTTGCATCGTCGCTGCGTTATCTAAATAGATGAGGTCAGGATGGTTACTGAAAATTGGGAACTGTTTTTTGAGGGTGTGTGCATCAAACATGAGATTTGTATCAAGAAGAGCTGGCGGCTTAGACTTGCAATTGTATAATGCGCCATGCCCTATAAACAGCCTATTTCTATATTACTCGTCATCCATACGTCCGATTTGCAGGTATTGCTGCTCGAACGGTGTGATTTTGCCGGTGCTTGGCAGTCCGTCACCGGCAGCAGTGAGGCGAATGAAGTCTTGATTGATACTGCTCGCCGCGAGTTATTTGAAGAAACTGGCTTGGTGGTGAGCAATGACGACATCGTTGATTGGCAACAATCGACCGATTTTGAAATTTTTGAGCGCTGGCGCCACCGTTACGCCCCCGGTGTAACCCATAACACCGAGCATGTATTCAGCGTGCAAGTGCCTATCGACAGTATCATCACCATCGCGCCACGTGAACATACACAATATTGCTGGACAAATATTGATGACGCGATAGACAAAGTCTTTTCACCTTCGAATGCCGAGGCTTTACGCCAGTTGCCTGAAAAGTATAGTTCTTAGCGCGCCAGTATCTTTTTGGCCGCTACATCACCCCACCACGCGGCTTCTTCAAAAATCGATAAGCCACTCAAATCGCTATGTGCGAATTGTATTCGGCTGTTTTGTTGTAATAGATTTTTCACCCCCGCATTATTCAAAAACCCAACCGTAGGGCTGCTCATCGCGTGGCCGCGTAGCGTGATTTCGACTTGCTGCACCGACTGTCTTGCTTTGAATTGGCTGCCCCAGCCGTAGGCGGCTTCTAAGTCTTGCGCGGCGATGGCATACAGCTCGTCGCCACTGGCGCGCTCAAGTCGCTGCCGGACCAGTTTTGGGTCTTTATCGGCGTAGGCGTGGTAGGCGGTAAAGACGCTGTATTCAGGTTTTGCGGTGCGGATTAGTTGGTGCGTGCTATTCACAAAGCCTAGGCCGCGACTGCCGTATACGACATTATCCCAGGCTAGCGGATGATGTTCGGGCTCAGTGGGGAAGAGATTGATCAAGAAATTACTGACTTGCCATGGCGCGTGGTGCGTGCCGTGCTGTTTAAGATCGAATCCCAGTGCTTGAATATCGGGAATGATATGCGCCGCAACATGCAAGGGTATGGCGCAGATGACATGATCGGCAATGAGTCTGGTTGCGGTTTTAGTATTGGGGTCTAAAACATCTATCGTTACGGTTTGACCTTGCTCTTGCACCAGCGTAGCCATACCCGCCATTCGTTGATTGGTACTGAGTTTGGCGGCCATGTGGCGAATTAGTGGATTGAGTCCGTCTGGCCAAGTAAGTACTGCGCCATCGTGGGCGTTGCTGGTTGTTTTGCTATGTTCTTCGCCTCTGCTCGAACCGTTGGTTTGTCCACCTCTGCTCGCAAAGTAATGCAGCCCAGCCCATGCCGATGTTTGCGTTAATCCAATACCGTAATCATCGCGGCAAGCGTAGTCGAGATACCAAAGTAGGCTAGGAGCTGTGTATTGATTGCGTTTTAACCAGTCGGCAAAACTGATTTGATCCAGTTTCCGCCATACCGCGTCTTGGCTAGAGAGTGCCATGGGCACACAAAATGGCCATTTGCCATCGCTGCCTTTTTGTTGTTTAAGCTGGTCGATGTATTGAAAAAAACGTTTTTGCTCTGCGATCTCTGGTGCTGAAATGCCGTGCTGCGGAAGTAGTCCTTCTTGCCATTGCCCCTTGATTAGTAGTCTATCCTCAGGGGCGTGCACTACGACACGCTCGTCAAATAGTGGCTTTGGGTCAAAAGCATTGGCTTCAATGACACCCATATCCAGTAACAGCTCACGAATATGGGTCGACTCCATCGATGGCAAAGGTAAGTAATGCGCGCCGCGTGGGTAATTGATTTGTGAATTACTGGTGGGTGAAAATTGCCCGTTGGCGCAATTACCACCCCATTCGGGGCCTTCAACCAGCACAAAGTCCGTAAACCCATCTTGCACTAAGCGCCACGCAGCAAATAGGCCTGCTGCGCCAGAGCCTAAAATAGCGACTTTTACACGCCGTTCGCTACTAGGTTGAATAATTGACGTCTTGCCGCGCAGGCTATGGCCAGCGTCCATTCCCGGTAGATACACCGTAATGGGTATGCCCCATGAAGTGAATTTTATACATGCGGGGGGTGTGGTCGCTAAACCGAGTGCCGCGCTGCGCTGTAAAAACTGGCGGCGGTTGAGTTGCCACATCAGCGAATCACCTTCGCCCAATCTTGCTCAAAGTAATTCACCAGCGATTGATTATTCAGCTGATTGATTTCAACTTTGACTGGCTGCATATCGGGCGGGAAGAAGAACATTTGCCGCGTGGTTTCGGCATCCAAAAATTTCATCGGTACGCGATAACTCGTTGGTGGTGTGTAGCCCGTTTTTTTGCCAGCTAAAATAAATCCCCACTCACCAAATGACGGTACAAAAGCATGGTAAGGGGAGGTATATAGCCCTATGCTTTTTAATGTGGCGTTGATGCACCAATACGAGTAGGGGCATGTAGTGGCGAGGTTGATTGCACCACCATCAGCCCGTTTTCACTGAGGTGTTTCATCACCAAGCGATACATTGGCACAGAGTACAGTTTGCCCAGCGCAAAATTGGAGGGATCGGGAAAATCAATAATGATGGCGTCAAAGATGCCTTGGTCAGTTTCGAGCCATTGCCCAGCATCGGCATTGATGACTTTGACCTTCGGATTACTCAGTGAGCCTTGATTAAAGCCGGTCAGTTTTGGATTGTGAGTAAAGAGCTCCGTCATCGCAGGATCGAGGTCGACCAAGGTGACGTGTTCGATTTGCGGGTATTTTAATATTTCTCGCACCGCCAATCCATCGCCACCACCCAGCACCAGTACTCGCCGCGCTTGCGGCAGTTTTTCCAGCACAGGATGAACGAGAGCTTCGTGATATCGGTATTCGTCGCGGCTCGAAAATTGTAGATTGCCATTAATGTAGAGGCGAGTATCGTTTTTCCACTGCGTAATCAATAGGCGTTGATAGGGTGTGGTTTGGGCATGGATGATTTCATCGCCATACAGAGCTTTTTCGCCCCAGCGCGTGAGGTGATCCGAGGCGAACATCGCGCCGACCAAAACAATCAGCGCGATACCCGCCCGCATCAGTTGAATACTCGGTGATGCAAGTTGCTGGCGAAAAATATGGATGGTTAAAAGCGCAATGCCCACATTGATAATGCCAAATAAGATCGCCGAGCGCGCCAAGCCTAAATGCGGCGCTAGGATCAAGGGGAATACCAGCGAAACGGCCAGCGCGCCCATGTAGTCGAATGTCAAAACGCGGCTGACGATTTCATTAAATGAAGTTTTACGCTGATTCAGTACCCGCATCACCAGTGGTACTTCCATTCCCACCAAAATGCCGGTGATAAATACCAGCGCATACAGCACGGAGCGAAACGGTGCACTCGCCCAAGCGAATACGACAAATAAAAGTGTGGCAGACAAACCGCCAATCAGACCCACCAAGAGTTCGACTTCAATAAACGTATCGAGCGTGCGTTCTTCTTTGACGTATTTCGAGAAATGCGAACCTATCCCCATGGCAAATAAGTAACAGCCAATAATCGATGAAAACTGCAGGATGGAGTCGCCCATCAGATAGCTGGCGAGCGCAGCGGCAATCAATTCGTAAGCGAGCCCGCAGCTAGCTACAACAAAAACCGAAAGGATCAGCAGTTTATCTCGCATGGATATTTCGAATGTTTTGAGTCAGAATGACAGCATTATGTCTGAGCAGAGTAAGGAATGAATGATGTTAGCCAGTTATTTGCCCCCCTTGATTGGATATTTCAGTTACCTCGTGTCGGCACTTGCGATGCTGATTGTGTTTGCGGTGCTCTACATCAAAGTTACACCGTTTGATGAACTCGCATTGATCCGTGATGGCTGCACCGCAGCGGCGCTGTCGTTTGGCGGGGCGTTAATCGGGTTTTCGTTGGCGCTGGCCTCTAGCGCTTTGCATCTCAATCGTCTGGAATATTTCATCATTTGGGGCGCATTGGCCGGTGTCATTCAGATTCTGGTTTATGTGTGCCTTACACGCTGTATAAAAGAAATGCCGCAGGCGATTATGGAAAACAACGTCGCGGTTGGTGCGCTGGCGGGGAGTGTTTCGCTGGCTGTGGGGGTGATTAATGCGGGTTGTTTGTCTTGATTGGGTTGACTTGAAATGCATCGTATTCGTTATGTTTGGATTGGGTTATGTCTAGCGTTAAGTGTGTTTTATGTTCGGAAGTTGCAAACGCAATTTGCTTGGGATGATCTTTGTTTAGTGTTGGGCTGGGGTTTGTTGGGTTTTGTGGCTTTGGTAAACGCCAAATTGGTATGGCCTTACGAGGTGTCTGCTGAGTATCAGCCTAAAGTGAGTCAAACTTTAAGTGTAAGTTTGCTGGTGCTTAGTTATGTATTGCTGATGGTTGGTGGGATTTCAAACTTATTCTTTTAACGTAGCAGGGTGTATCTGATGAACGAGCCAAGTATTTTAGATATTGAATCAAAACGCACTGCGCGGGCTTTTCAGCGTATTCGCCAAAAGTCTTTATTGCTTCCCTTTGTGCTTGGCGCCGCTGTTCTGCATGTGCTGAGTTCTTTTGTGTTGCCGCAGGCGCAGTCATCCACCTCTGCTGTACTAATTGCTTTATTGGCTTGGGCTTTATGGCAAGAAAACCGCAAGCTCAATGCCTTGGTTAAGGTCTTGGATCAATCAGATCGTTTGTAATATCGGATTGTTTGTAATACGTCACTAGTCGCGCATTGGAGAAAATCATGAGTCTGGGTTCATTTATTAAAAAGCAATTTATCGACATTCTGCAATGGAATGAAGACAGCGATGGCGTGTTGGCTTATCGCTATCCGATGGCGGATTTTGAGATTCAGTACGGCGGCAGCCTCACGGTGCGCGAATCGCAGATGGCGGTGTTTTTGAATGAAGGCCAAGTCGCTGATGTATTTGGCGCGGGGATGCATAAGCTCACCACGCAAACGCTGCCGGTACTGACTTACCTGAAAAACTGGGACAAGTTGTTTGAGTCGCCATTTAAATCGGACGTGTATTTCTTTAGTACCCGCCTGCAGCTTGGCCGTAAATGGGGTACCCCACAGCCGATTACGATTCGCGATGCTGATTTTGGTATGGTGCGGATGCGTGCGTTTGGTGTTTATTCGTATAAATTAGTCGATCCCAAATTATTCTTTACCGAAATCAGCGGTACGCGTGAAGTGTATACGCGGGACGATCTCGAGTTGCAATTGCGTAATCTGGTGATCTCAACGATGACCAGCGCGCTCGGCGGTTCGGGCGTGCCTTTCCTTGATATGGCGGGCAATCAAGGCTTGATGGGGCAAAAAATTGCTGAGGCCTTGATTCCAGTCTTTGCAAAATACGGCTTGGAGCTCGATAACTTTGCCGTTGAAAACATCAGCCTGCCGGAAGAACTGCAAAAAGCGATTGATACGCGGATTTCGATGGGCATGATTGGCGATATGGCCAAATTCACCCAGTATCAGACCGCCACTGCGATACCACTCGCCGCGCAAAACGAAGGCGGCATGGCCGGAATCGGTGCAAGCATGGCAGCAGGGGTAGGGATGGGGCAAATGATGGCCAATGCGATGAATACGGCAATGAATCCGAATGCTCAAGCCGCGCCGCAAACGGGCGTTGGTGTTGGCGTGGGCGTTGATGGTGGTATGGGTGTAGGACTATTTGCTAATACTGGCCAGCAAGCTATACCTGCCGCAGCACCTCCAGCCCCTAGTGCGCCACAAGCAGTCGCTATTGATCCAAATAGCCCTCAGGCCAAACTCGGCCAACTCAAAGGTTTGCTTGATCAAGGGCTGATTTCGCAAGCGGATTACGATGGCGCGAAGGCGGAAGTGTTGAAAAAGCTGATTGGTTAAGTACTGGCAGAATGGCGTATTTAATGCGACGAGGTAATGTGTATAACTATTTTAAATAGTGTAATGCCAAATGTTGAAGCGCTTTTGGTTTTTTGTATTTATTTGATTTTATATTTTTAGTTAGATGTTACTTGAGGTTTTTGTATGAGGTTCTTAATTTCATTTTTGTTTTTCTCTATAGCACTTAGTAGTTTTGCTACGAGTGCTGCAGATACAGTGATAAATACAGATTTAAGCGTAAAAATACATAATAGTGTTGCTGCTCGTCATTTAGATACACCCACATTTGTCGTGTTGTCTGAAGATGGGGAGTCACTGCGAATTTGGTATAAAGAATATGGCAAGAAAGCTGTGTCTAATTATGGAAGCAATGCCATTGCTTTTAAGAAAAAGGCAGTTGAAGGTGTTGTCGAGGTCATAGATAAATATTTAGCCTGGGAGGCGATTGCAGCTTCGCGAGGTGACATAATTACAAAAGAAATTGGTGAGGTATCGATTTTTACTTTCAATACAGCAACTTTTTCTATTTTTTCTGCAAATAGTGAGAATAGATTTCTTCATATAAAAACAACGGCTGGCAACAATGTCGTATTTAGTCGTTCAGATGCCATCAAGCTCAAGCAGCTCTTACTTGAGTTTCGGGCAGACCAATTACAGAGTCAGGTAATTCCAGAGGGTGTCTATCAGTAATGCTTGCGTATGCTTTTAATGACGCAAAGGGGTTCTAATGTCAATCCTATCAACTTAAGCCTTCAGACCGTTGCTTTGTAAGCAATGTAATCGTGAGGTTTGGGGTGATTGGTGCGTTCTTTCCTCGCTCTGGGATTAAAATTGATCAACGATTTCCTGATCTCAGTCAGCGCAAGCT
>CAUOZE010000088.1:0-10054 GCA_963508915.1 uncultured Deefgea sp. | reverse complement strand
GTGCCGAGGAAGTCATGGCTGTGCTCCTATTCAAGAACGAGGCGGATTGCCTCAATTCTCAAAGTAGGAAACAGCGCTATTAATCAAATATCACAATGGCTAATCGGAGCCACCCTACCGCGCGAGCGGTTTAGTCCTAGGCCGAATAGCTGAAGTATCAAATAACAACTTGAGAGTCTGCAATCAAATGCAGTTTGGACGCCTGCAGCTCAAGAATGTAAATGACTACAAGTCTTTCCTTAGATGCTGCTTAAGTGATTCAGCCATTGATCTTCCTTTAGGCGTACCGATTACAAAATCCGACCATGCCTGCATCATTGCTCGGCGTTGGTCTAATTGATCAGTTCGACGATATGCACGTGAAACCTTATTGCCAACGGAGTGGCCTAGTGCAATTTCACTTAACTCATCAAGATAACCAGCCTCCACAGACCATATTTTGAAAGATGATCTAAAACCATGAGCGGTTGCAGTACGACCTTCAACGTCTGAAGGTGCATTATATTTCCTTAAGAAACTAGTCATCGCCATATCGCTCAGCATAAGTTCCCTAGGAGATGGAAAAACTAATACAGGATGTAATCCGCGCTGGCGTTCGAGAATAGCCAAAACGCCAGTAGATAGAGGAACTCTGAGTGGTTTTTCTACTTTCATTTTCTCCGCTGGAATTGACCAAATTCCATTAGGCAAATCAAACTCTATCCAGCTAGCCGCTCTAGCATTGGCAGATCGAACTGCTGTTAGAATAGTAAACAGAATTAAATTTTGAGTGGTGCTTGTCCCTGCTATTAAAAACTCTGAAGCAAATTGGGGGATAAGATCAAAGTGCATCATTGGTTGATGTATTGGCTTGCGCTCCAGCAACTTACCAAGTACATCGGCAACATCACTTGATACTATTTGGTCGATTAGTTTTCTTGCTTTGCCCCATCTCAATACGAGCCCAATATCATGTTTGACCTTTATTGCTGTTTCAGGTTGTTTAGTCCAAATTGGCCGTAAAACTGCGGCAACATGATCCACATTCAACTGTTCAAGTAATACATCCCCAATGACTGGAAAAATATGGTTTTCCATGCGTCCCATCCAGCGCACAGTGCTGCTTTCTGCTTTCCACCGAGTTTGTAAGTCCGGTAAAGCAGCTAAAGCAGCAGTCCTAAAGGTATGCTTGATTGGTAAGGTGGAGGCTAAGGACGCTTTTGCTTCTTCAATTGGATCGAGACGTTTTGAAATTTGGAGCTGCATTGCCTCTGCTTTCTCTCGGGCCAACGCTATCCCGACATCTGGATAACTACCCAAGCCTGCATCGCGACGCTTCCCTGTTACTGGAGATACAAATCTCAGCACCCATTTTCCTCGTCCTTTTGTTTTGCTGGGAATAAGCCTCAAACCAGACACTCCGCCATGAGGAAATGGTTTATCTGTTGGTTTGATATTTTTTGCTTTAGCTTCAGTTAACAGTCCCATATAACCCCACAGCCAGTCCCACAGTTAGTCCCACACTGACCCCCAGATTGAATAAAACATCCTTGGATGATCTAATACAATAAGGTAATCAAATCCTTATTTATCAATAGTATAATGAATGATGTCGGATTTTATAGTACACTACGCTGGAGCACATCGCCCGCTCCAAACAAATGAAAGCCAGAAGTCTACCGATTTCTGGCTTTTTTGCATTGCAGCTCGCTGTGTGTGAATCGGCGGCAATCTTTTGAGGCAACACTAATGCGCGAAAAACCACGTTCTAAACCCGCTTCACCGCGTTCTGCGCCTAAACCGCCGGCGGAGCTGCATCCGCGTAACCGTCATCGTGGCCGTTATGACTTTCCTGCTTTGATCGCGGCATGCCCTGAGTTGCACGCCTTTGTTGCGGTGAATCAGTATGGGGATGAGTCGATCGATTTTGCCAATCCGGCGGCAGTCAAAACGCTGAATCGGGCTTTGTTGGCGAAGTTTTATGGCGTGAAAAACTGGGATGTGCCAGCGGGTTATTTGTGCCCACCGATTCCGGGGCGTGCGGATTATATTCATAATCTGGCGGATTTATTGGATCAGAGCTATCGCGGCAAGATTCCGGAAGTGGTGCGGGTGCTGGATATTGGTTGTGGCGCAAATTGCGTTTACCCACTGATTGGTGCGGCAGAGTACGAGTGGGAAATGGTCGGCTCGGAAGTGGATGCGGTGGCATTGAAAAATGCCCAGCAGATCGTCGAGGCGAATCCGCAATTGAACATCGAGCTGCGTTTGCAAAAGATTCCGGCTGCGATGTTTTTAGGGATTGTGCAAGATGGTGAGTTTTTTGATCTGACTTTATGCAATCCACCGTTTCATGCTTCACTTGAGGAGGCGACGGCGGGTTCGCAGCGTAAATGGAAAAACTTAGGTAAAGCGCCGAAAACCGCAGCGCCGCTGCTCAATTTTGGTGGTCAAGGCGGCGAGCTGTGGTGCGAGGGCGGTGAAGAGGCGTTTATTCAGCGCATGATTTCCGAAAGCCGTCAGATCGGCAAGCGCTGCCTGTGGTTCACTAGCTTGGTGTCAAAAGCTTCGAGCTTGCCTTTGTTGTATCGCACGCTGGAAAAAGCTGGCGCGCTGGATGTGCGCACGATTGATATGAGCCAAGGGCAAAAGCAAAGCCGCGTGTTGGCGTGGACGTTTATTCCACCAGCCTCACACGAGCGGTTTTCCTCGGTTCTTTCTGAATCGGGCCGCTGAAATGCCTTTTTTCGCGCTAAATTGGCGGTGAAAATTACTGAGACTGGGAAAGCCACTGTCGAGTGCCACGCGGGGTAGTGCGTACTGCGTGGTGAGTAGCAGATTGCAGGCGTGCCCCAAGCGCAGCTCAGACAGCAAATCGCTAAAGCTCTTACCTACTTGCCGCGAGATCAACCGTTTGAGTGTGGTTTCGTTGATCTTGGCGGCTTTGGCGAGGCTGGTCAGCGTGATGCTTTCACGGTAGTGCTGATGCAAGAAATCTAAGGCCACTTTGAGGCGCGGATCGCCGACCGGCTCATTGGCGGGGGCGAGCTCCAAATAGCGTGCGTGTGAATCTGTGGGCAGTTGCCGCAACACATCCAGCAAACACAGTACGCGTTTTAGTCCTTTGAGTTGTAGCAGTTGTGCAAAGCGCGGTGCGAGTTGGGTGGCCAGCTCACGGCTAAAGACGACGCCATGCCGAATTCGTCGCAGCCATTGCCCCAATTCACGTAATTCCGGCAGGCCTTGTTCGGCCAATTGATGTAGCCATTCCTCACGAAAAAACACCACATGAATTTCGATTTGATCGTGATTGGGCGCGGTTTTTCCTTGCCAAGAATGCGCTAGATTGGGGGTGATCAGCGTGAGGTCAATATCGGTAAAATCACTGATATCGTCGCCCAAATACCGTAAACCACTGGCACCTGCGGTCAAGGTGATTTCGTATTCTGGGTGATAGTGAAGATGAAAAGGGATGACTTCACCCAGATAATGATTGTGCCGCCACGGCAGCGCATGCGTGCTACCAATCCATTCACGAAATAGCATAAGTACCCTTAGACGATAAGTGGATTTAGTGTACCTAATGTGGATTTATTGCGCAGAACTTCGCGAAATACGGCAATCACAATAAAGGAAATCAGCGGTGGAAAATTTAGGGCTAAATCACATCAATCTGCGCGTGCCAAGGGATTTGCTAGAAGCGATGCGGGATTTTTATTGCGATGTCGTCCAGTTGCAAGTTGGCTTTCGCCCTGCGTTTGGTTCGCTGGGTTATTGGCTGTATGCAGGCGAGCAGCCAGTGATTCATATGTCGGTATTAAAAGGTGACACCAGCATTGATCTCACCTTGCCGCGCGTGGTCGATCATATCGCGTTCACCTGTCGCAATATCGAGCAAACCGTACTGAATTTGAATGCCTTAGGGCTGACGTATCGCCGCATGGATTTTGCCGATGAAGGGATGAGCCAGATTTTTATTCAAGATCCAGCGAATAATACGGTTGAATTACATTTCAATTTGAAATAAGAATGGTGTTGGGTATATCGATGTATCCATTGCTGATTAGTACTTGCAATTAGATACATCGATAGGTGGGGCTTTCAAATTTCTTCGAGTGAAGTTTTGAGGGTTTGTACGACTTGGCTGAGTTTGTTTTGCAGTTCCGGTTCGTCGGTGTAGGTGGCGGCGATTTTTTCCCAGCCATTGCGAACGACCCCTAGCAAATTTTCTTCTTGCCGATCGGATAGGCCAAACGCAGAGAGGGTACTTTCCATTTGCATCATCACGTCGCCAAATAAGGCGGCTCGCTCCACATTGCCTTGTCGTTGTTGTTGATCGATCTCGCTCAATGTGCTGGTCAAGGATTGAATCGAATTCATGATCGCGAGCTGGTTTTGTGTTGCAATCAGGGTGGTTTTGATTTTGATCGCCTCTAGCCTCGATTCAGCCGCTTCAATCAAAATGGCGAGGTGATCGCGTAGGCGTCCGCAGCGTTCTTCGTCATCGACCGGCATATTGTTAACAACCAATTGCACATTTGGATAATTGACCGAGAGGCGATTGCGAAAGCGCACAATTCGGTCCATCATCGCCATTTTTTGCAGCACCGCCAGCTCTACCCCGGTTGCCTCACCTTGTAGATTGAGCGCAACGATGCCCGAGTCGGTTTTTAGCTGGACGACACCGTCGAGCTGAAATTGTTGAAGCGCAGCAATCAATAATTGCGCGAGCCCTTGGGCCGTATTGTTGCCGTTGAAGTTTTTCAGTGTTTCCATCAACAAGCCGGTTTCACTCATGCTGCTCATCGCAGTGAAAGCAGTGGTGGTGGCATAGCTAATTTGGGATTTCATCTGTGCGCGTTCGGCGCTCAGTTGCAGCATGTGCGCGGTGCGGGTGAGCAGGACTTTATGGTTGATCGGCTTAGTGATAAAACCTTGGCCGCCAACGTCGTACACTTTGAGTAGCTCGTCGGCGTTTTCTTCGGCCGACATCAGCATCACAGGAATGTCTGATATTTCAAAATCATCACAAATGGCTTTGCATAAATCGAATCCGTTCATCTTGGGCATTTGCACATCGGCAATCACTGCGACGGGTTTGATTTCTTGCGCTTTCTTTAGCCCCGCTTCGCCATCCTCAGCCTCGACGATCTGATAATCGGTTTCTAGCATTTTTCGCACCAAAAGACGAATGATCGCATCATCATCAACCACTAAAATCATGGGTTTATTTGCAGTATGGGACATGTTTTTGCCTTGAACTAAAGCGCTTGTGTTCAGTGTAGTTGGTCAGCAAAAAATCGCTATTAGCGCAGAATAAAAAATAGGGCTTGCGCCCTATGTTGAGTGAAACTTTGGCTCTTAAAACTCTGCCCATTCTTCGTCTTCATCCTTGATCGTCACGCTGCCTGTTGGTTTTGCAATTGGCGCGGTGTTCACTGTCGGTTTAGATGCTGCTTTTTGGGACTGCTTTTTCGGGGCAATTGCGGTACGGGGGCTGCTGTTTTTGAGTTTAAATACGCCGACTAATTCAGCCAGTTGCCCCGCTTGTTCTTGCAATGATTCGGCGGCGGCGGCGGCGGCTTCTTCGACCAGTGCGGCATTTTGCTGCGTGACTTCATCCATATTGGCAACGGCTTGATTGACTTGGGCAATGCCAGCGCTTTGCTCTTTGGATGCTTCGGCAATTTCCGCCATGATGTGCGTGACGCGCTGAATGCTGACCTCAATTTCAGTCATTGTATGACCTGCGGTATTGACGATCTGACTGCCGCGCTCGACCTCGCTCACACTATCGCCAATCAGCGTTTTAATTTCTTTGGCGGCGACCGCCGAGCGTTGCGCCAGATTGCGCACTTCAGACGCCACCACTGCAAAACCACGGCCTTGTTCGCCAGCGCGGGCTGCTTCAACCGCGGCGTTGAGCGCCAAGATATTAGTCTGGAATGCGATACCGTCGATAACGCTAATAATGTCGACAATTTTGCGCGAGGCTTCATTGATCGCCCCCATGCTACTTACGGCTTCTTGGACTAAATTCGCGCCTTTTTTGGCGATGAGTTCTGAATTGCGCGCCAGTTGGCTGGCTTCAATGGCGTTCTCTGCATTTTGTTTCACAGTACTAGCCAGCTCTTCGCTGCTGGCGGCGGTTTCTTCTAGATTGGCCGCTTGGGCTTCGGTGCGGCGGGATAAATCACCATTGCCTTGCGAGATTTCTTGCGAAGCGATATTAATCGTGCTGCCTGCGACTTGGATCTCACCAACCAACTGTTGCAGTTTATCTACCGTGGCGTTGATGCCGTCTTTGGTTTCGCCAAATAGCCCTGCGTATTCTTTGTCTATGGTTTGCGTCAAATCACCATCGGCGAGCGCATTGGCAACGCGCATCACATCACGTAAACCCGTTTCAGTCACATCTGAAAGTCGATTAAGCAGGGTAGCAAGGCGGGCGCTAAAGCCTTGTTTGTCGCGCAAATCAAGCCGTGGGCTAAAGTTACCTTGCTCCGCAGCTGCGGCGACGATGCCTTCAATTTCGGCCACGATGCTGCTGAGCGCAAATACGGTGTGATTGACGCCATCTTTGGCTTGACCAAACAGACCGGGATAGTCTTTTTGAATGGTTTGGCTTAAATCGCCTTGTGAGAGCGCATTGGCGACGCGCAAGATGTCGTTAAAGCCGAGATCGCAGGTGTTAATCAATAGATTTAAATCTTCGACCATCGCTTTGAATTTGAACTGATAAAGCGATGCATCGACGCGTACGCTAAAGTCGCCTTGCGCGTCAGCTTCGGCCATGAGTTTGATGTCATTACTGATGGCCAACAAAGCATGTTTAACTTGATCAACGGCTTGGGTGATTTGCACTTGATCGCCATTGAGGCGAACCATATCGACTTCAAAATTGCCTTTGGCGTATTGGGCGATCACTTGCACAGTTTGTTCGGTCACATTGATATGCGAGGTGACCAATTGATTGGTTTCTTTGGCCATTTCTTGAAATGAGCCAGAAAAATACTCGGCATTCATTCGTGCGCTCGTTGTTCCTGCGGCATGGCTTTTGGCCATATCGACCTGCGCTTGAATAAACTGCAGCACCGTACATTGCATGCCGTGCATGGCATTGAGTAATAAGCTCATTTCATCGTAATCGCGTAGCGTAATTTCATTATCCAGCTTGCCACCGGCAATATTTTCAGCAATCACCACGGCGCGGGCAAGGGGGATAGAAATCGCGCGCAGCAGTAATACGCATGAAATCAGTGCTAACACGAGCCCCAGTACAATCAAGCTGATGGCAATGAGTTTGACTTGTTCATAGCTGGCTTGGGCTTGGGTGTATTCCGCTTTGGCTACGTCGAGCTGCAAATTCATCAGTGCCGTGATTTGTTCGCCAACTGGATCAATAACTTCGTAAAGTGGTCCAATGAACTGGATGAGTTCACCTTGAACAATGTCGCTTTTGCCAACAAGAAATTGCGCTAGTTTGTTAATCTCTTCATCGGCCTTGGCAAACCGTAATTCGGATTCGGCCGCGAGTTTGGCTTCTTCCTGTGTCAATGTGGTGGCTTTATATGCGCCCCATTCGCGGGAAATATCGGCTTGAGCTTGTTTGATATTTTTGGCTGTGTCTTCTGCAGTTATCATGCCCGCATTGGCTTTATTCATGGCATCGATGATGTTCACGGCATAGGCATCCGCCACCAGTTTGAGCTGTTTGAGTGGGACCACGCGGTCTTCATACACGGTTTTGAGTGACTGGTTGACCTGTTTGAGGTTGTACAATCCCATGCTGCCCATGAGCACCAATAGCAGTGATAAGAACAAAACGGTGTAAATGATCCGTTGCTTGATTGAGACTTTCATAAGATTACCTCGCTGCCAAGTCATCGTGAATTGCTGAGTTGTGGCGGCTCGCAATATGTTATTTTATTACTACCTAATGGGTATGTTTGGTAATTCTTGGTTAAGAGTTTGTAATGTCAAGAAAATACGGGAACATTTTCTGCTTGGCACGCCAAGCGGCGCACTGCATAAGCATTTAATAATATTAAATATTTTATATTTTGACTGCGCGCCGAAGGGCGTTTGAAGAGGAGTTGCTATGTCGAGTCGTGATTCGCTACAAGGATTAACCGAGCAAGTGAATGCCTTTGCTGACGAGCGCGATTGGCGGCAGTTTCATAGTCCGAAGAATTTAACCATGGCGCTTGCGGTGGAGGCGGCTGAGTTACTCGAAATTTTTCAGTGGGTGGAGTCAAAAGAGTCGCTTCAGCTGACTGACTCGCAACGTACTGCGAGCGAGCATGAGGCGGCGGATATTTTGCTGTATTTATTGCGATTTTGTGAGATGACGGGGATTGATTTAATT
The DNA here is from genome assembly GCA_963508915.1 of uncultured Deefgea sp. GTDB lineage: Bacteria > Pseudomonadota > Gammaproteobacteria > Burkholderiales > Chitinibacteraceae > Deefgea. The sequence continues at coordinate 1,707 of CAUOZE010000088.1, read as the reverse complement.
GCCGCGGCAGAGGCCAAAATCCAGCTCAATGCACAAAAATACCCAGTGGAACGGGCTAAAGGTAATGCGAAGCGGGCGGTGGATTTGTAAAGGCAGGTCAATCTAGTTTCATCTAAAAAACCGTGAGTGATTTTCGTGGGAGCGGCCTTGGCCGCGAAAGCAGCACTCAATATAGAGCGAAAATCAATCAGCAAGCCTTGTCTTCGCGGGTAAGCCGGCTCCCACGTTGTGCTTTATTAATCCTCAAATGCGCCGCGTTGTGGCAGCTCGCGCCAGAGTTGTAGGCTGCGTGGATCGTTGACTTTCATCGTTGTTTGATTACTCAGCCAAGCTGTAAGACCTTCGCGCAGATAATGGAGTTCTTCAATGGCAAAGCCATATAAATCGCGCAATAAAGCGCCGTGGGCAATCCCAATCTCACCTTCAAAAATGGTCGCCGTTGCCAAGTAGCCTTCATCATTGATGATCGCCAGCCAATACACACGATCTTGTTCTTCCAGTAGTGCCAAAGTACCTTTGGGCTGCTCGGCCAATTCTTGTGCCACAAGCTGGGCGACGGCATGTAGCCATTGCCAGCTTTGTTCGGTCAGTTCGTCAGCGCCATAGGCAGGAATGTCGGTATTGATAGCTACGGTGTACACGTTATATCCAGTGTTTGATGGGTATGGTTTTGCGGGTATTGTTAAGTATGCTCTTGATGGCAATACATCAACAAATGTTGCCGAAAGTGCGGGAGAGTTTCAAGTTGCATTATGCCAGAATCACGGGTTGAGGGCGTACGCTCCTCAGATGAAAATCAGCGACGGATGTTGTCGATAAATTCGCTTTGTTGGTATCTATTGAGTCGATTGGCATTGTTCGATGCAAGTTGCGTCATTCCAAGCTAGAATCGTCGGTCTATGCATGACAATTGCTTAAATAAATCAAAGTAATGCCACAAGCAAAAAAAACGTCAGCGAGATTAAAAAGGGAAGAGCATGTTTGAAACACTGATAGCGATAATTGCCGCGATTGCGATTTTTTTGTACGCACTCGAGGGGTTTAGTCGGGAGTTGCAAGCCGTTGGTGGCGATACTTTGCAAGATTGGCTCGGTAAGGTCACGTCCAATCGTTGGGCAATGGGATGGACTCCTCTCTTCTGATACGGCATCGGTGTGCCAGACTGGAAGTGTCAAAACACCAGTCACACAGCAAAAGGAGTCCACCATGAAGATTATCCGCATTGGCCTTGATCTTGCCAAACAAGTTTTTCAAATCCATAGCGTAGATGCACAGGAAAAGACGGTTTGCCGGAAGCAATTACGTCGCCATCAGGTGATTGATTTTTTTCGCAAGCTTGAGCCTTGCTTGATCGGGATGGAGGCTTGCGCCAGCTCGCATTACTGGGTACGTACTTTCCAAGCGATGGGGCATACGGTGAAATTGATTGCACCGCAGTTTGTAAAACCGTACGTCAAAACGAATAAAAATGACGCGAATGATGCCGAAGCCATTTGCGAAGCGATGAGCAGACCCAGTATGCGCTTTGTACCGATCAAAACGGTTGAGCAACAAGATTTGCAGGCACTGCACCGGATTCGGAGCGAGCTGATTCATCAGCGTACCGCCAAGGTGAATCAAACACGCGGCTTGCTGGGCGAATACGGCGTGGTGGTTGCACCCCGCGTAGATTGTTTGCGCAAAGCATTGCCCGTACTGCTTGAAGAT
>CAUOZE010000087.1:0-10305 GCA_963508915.1 uncultured Deefgea sp. | reverse complement strand
CATGAGAGTGGACACATTACGAAGGGAGTCAGTTAGGGTGCTTAATCATATAGTAATTAATAATCAAAGAGTTATGTTTGTTTCTGCATCATTCCGGATGGAGATTGAAAAAACAAGCAGCGCTTAAGTTGATACGATTGATAAGGTTTCCCTCTCAAGAGATGAGCTCTTTATTCTTAAGAAGTATCTTATTGTTACTGCCTTACGATTTAACGTAACAGAAGCGATGGAAGGCCTGGGTGCTGACCCTAATTTTGTAAAAAGTTATTCTGAAAATTTTTATCATAACATTAATAAAATGCTGGCTTGCGCAAATGCTGAAGAAATATCTACGTATTTAAATATTGATACAGATAAAGCAATAGAAAGGGCAAGTAATAGTGAGCATTATGGCGAAGTAAAGCTATTTGCGTACATAAAGAATATTCTTCATTCCTATATTGCAATCGTTAGTACAAATCAATGCAAGGAATATTTAATTATTCCAGACACTGGATTTTCTTATAAAGCAACACATCTCAATTTCGGTTCAAGTGGGTCGTTTGATAAGTGCATGCATACACTGAATTACGCATTAAAAAGTGGAAACCCATACGTGCTTCAGGTATCAAAGATGCTTACTCCGTATGACTATATGCTTTTCCCTGTATCAAAAAAAATGGCTATTGTTTCATTTAGTATGTTTTATAAGTTATTTAATAGTAAATCAGACATTTATGGTTTACTTCCGCTTAATGGAATGACTGTAAGTGAATTAATTGGTTTTGGAAGTTCTGATATTGTTGAACCACCAAAGGTAAACCAGCAAAACGGAAAACCTGTAGGGTATGAATATGGTATAAAACAATTGTCAAAGAAAGATGTTATCTCGCTTAACACATCGATGCTTAATACTGCTGAAAATTACTTTGGCTATTGTGATTTGGAATCAATTAGATCGAGCATAGAATCCTATAACTCACTCAAGAAAAACGGGCGAAGATACGATCTTCGTTACATCCTTGAACCGTAATTCCATTGGGCTAAATGAAATGCAGCCCAACGTCTACCGCGAATGTTGGGCTTCGCAAGCTCAGCACCAACCTACCAAATAAGAACTTGGACTTAGCGGCAAAGAATATGCCGTAAAAACGTATTTTGCTTGCTTCACCACAAAACCAACATCGCTGATTTCGCTTAAACTAGCACCCAATCCGTCATCGAGTCATCACCATGTCGTCACCCAGCACCGTTTTAGAAACATCTCCCAATCCAGAACTCATCACGCTAGCGCAAGCGCATTTGCGGGATGTGTTGACGATTGCGTTTGAACACATCGACGGTGAGCAGCAGGCGGTGGTGGTGTTTGATACGCGCTGCGAGTTGGCGGCGACGTTAACAAAGGCGTATCGACTGGCGTTGCCGAATGCAGTGTTTATTGATTTTGACGCCAGTAGCCCGGAGCAAGTGTTGGCGGCGTTTGCGCCGCTGGCAGCGAAAGATTTGGTCGTGTTGGTGCAATCGACGAACTTTCGGCTGGAAGCATTCCGCATTCGCGTTGAGCTATTTAAGCGCGGCTTAAAAGTGATTGAGCATCCGCATTTGGGGCGGATGGTGGGTGATGAAGTGCCGACGTATGTCGATTCACTGGCCTACGATGCGGCCTACTATCGCGGCGTTGGTCATGGACTCAAAGCCAAAATCGACAGCGCCAGCCGTGGTCTGGTTGATAGTGGCGATGGCAATGTGCTGCACTTTGCCGCGCCGTTTGAATCAGCCAAGCTCAATATTGGCGATTACAGCCAGATGAATAATGTCGGCGGGCAATTTCCGCTCGGCGAAGTGTTTACCGAGACGCAAGAATTTGCTGCGGTAAATGGCCGGATTCGCGTGTTTGTGTTTGGTGACACGCGCTACCGCGTGAACCGCCCCGCCTTGCCGATTACCTTGGTCGTTGAAGCCAGCCAAGTTGTTGAAGTGATTGATTCAACGCCCGAGTTTGACGAGATGATGGCAATGATCCGTGCCGACGAAGGCGGCGTGGTGTGGGTGCGGGAACTGGGTTTGGGGATGAACCGCGCGTTTAGTTTTGCTCGCACCGTGAGCGACATTGGCACCTACGAGCGCATGTGCGGGATTCATTTATCGCTCGGCATGAAGCACGGCATTTACGCCAAACCGAATATCAAACGCGGTGAAGGCAAATATCACATTGATGTATTTGCGATCACAGAATCGGTGCAATTTGATGATGAGATTGTGTATCGTGATGGGGCTTGGGTGATTTAAGTCGCCCGACTCATTTTATCGATCGCATGCTTGAGTCGCTATTGATACAAGATAGGGTATTGCTATCTATCCATTTAATAACAATATTTAGCTAGTAATACCCATACCAATTTGGTGATATTCAGATTTGGTATTGATGGTTTTTTGCGCCGTGGAGTCGCTTTTGTCCCCTCTCCCTTGACGGGAGAGGGCTAGGGTGAGGGTGAAACTTTGAATTTATCGTCAAATCAAGCGTTTCCACCCCCATCCCAACCTTCCCCCGTCAAGGGGGAAGGGGCTACGTCAGCTAATTTTCAATCATATCAACACCTAATCTGAACATGTCCACCAATTTTAATACTAAGCCGATACAGCACACACCGCAGCTTCGTCTTCCTCATCCGCCGCCTTACCCCAGTGCGGGAATGGATCGTTCATTTTAAGCCATGCATCGGTGCCTAAATCCAGTTCAGCTTCAGTCAGTAGACATTGATTTAAGCGTTCACGCAGCAGCGCTTCGTCCATATCGATGCCGATAAACACCAATTCTTGTTTGCGGTCGCCAAAATCGTCGTCCCAACGATCCATGATGCTGTCGATTTGCTCGTCATCCGTTGGCCAATGCGCTTTGGGCACGCTGGCCCACCAATAGCCACCCGCGCCGTGGCGGCAAGCGCCACCCGCTTGCGACCAACTACCGGCAAAACTTGGGCGGCTCGCTAACCAGAAAAATCCTTTCGAGCGCAATACGCCTTGCCATTCGCTGTGAATCAAGTTCCAAAACCGTTCTGGATGCAGCGGCGCACGCGCTTGCCAAACAAAACTGCTGATGCCGTATTCTTCAGTTTCTGGGATATGTTCGCCGCGCAATTCAGCCAACCAGCCCGGTGCATTGGCGGCTTCGTCAAAGTCAAAACGCCCCGTGCCCAAAATCGCATTCAGTGGCACTTCGCCATTTTCGGCGACAATCTGCACTGCGCGCGGATTGAGCGCGGCGAGGATGCTTTGTAATTCAGCCAATTGCACTGGTGTCACCAGATCAGGTTTGCTAATCACCAGCACATCGCAAAATTCGACTTGCTCGGTCAATAAATCGACCACGGTGCGGTCGTCGTCTTCACCTGCCGTTTCGCCGCGCTCGGCGAGCAAATCACCCGTTGCATAATCGTGTAAGAAGTTATACGCATCAACGACCGTCACCATCGTGTCGAGTTGCGCGATATCTGATAACGACTGCCCCGCTTCATCGCGGAAGGTAAATGTCTCGGCCACGGGCAAGGGCTCGGCGATGCCAGTGGATTCGATTAGCAAATAATCAAAGCGGTCTTCTTTCGCCAGGCGCGCCACTTCGAGCAGTAAATCTTCGCGTAAAGTACAGCAAATACAGCCATTGCTCATTTCGATCAGTTTTTCTTCACCACGGGCAAAGCCGCCTTGATGAATCAACTCGCCATCGATATGCACATCCGACAAATCGTTCACAATCACCGCCACGCGCAGGCCTGCACGATTTTTCAGCACGTGATTCATCAAGGTCGTTTTGCCAGCCCCCAAAAATCCAGACAACACCGTAACGGGTAAACGCTTTGTCATTTTGCCTCTCCTTCAAAAAAGCAGAGCATACCCTTACGCAACTCAGTTGCGCAACTTTGTTGCACAAAATCAAAGAATCAAACAGGCAAAAAAAAGCCACCTCGGCTGAAGTGGCTGATTTTTATTTCAAAGATTTATAGCTGCTTAGGATCAGGATAAATCAGGGGTGTTGCTTGCAAGACCTTTTTGAGTGGCGGCGGCGGCGTAATACCCATCGACATATACACGCTAGTGAGTTTATCCACCCCAATATTGGCCGGACGAATCCATTCCTTTGGAATGTACAACAAGCCGCCGCCAATCGGCACTGGCGCGGTTGGCACCAGCACGGCTTGATATTCGCGGCCTTCAATATCCATGATTTCAGGATTGGGCATCAGCGCCAACACCGCTACGCCATCACCGCCAAACAGACACCACACAGGGCTCATCGCGCCAATATCGGCGTCTTGTTTTTGGTCTAGCAAACTGACAAAACGATCGGCCACATTGTATAAACTACCAATGACCGGAATTCGCCGCACCGTCTTATCCAGCAAGGCCGCCAGCGGTCTTTTCAAACGCGACTGAACTACAATCCCAAGCGGATAAATCGCTCCAATCACAATCGCCCAGCCGAGCAAATAACCCAAAATCGGATTATGCACGATAGGCTGGCCCAGCATCGCAAACAACTGACCAGCAAAACTACTTGGCCCCAAGAATTTATCTAGGATATTTACAACCCAACCCAGCAGCGATATCGTCAATAGCAATGGTAACAGCGCCAACAAGCCAGCAAACCAAGTGGCCATCACACTTTTTGCACTACGTTTAATCATGCAAACTCCAAATTAATACAATGTATAGCTAGCAAAGCATCACAATTCAATGCGTACGACAAGATACATCAAACTGCTGCATCAACTAAAACTCGCGGTATAGTTTTTTATCAGCCGACTTCATTTTTTCAAACTCACTGCGCAGTATGCAAACCAACTCACCATCACCAATTCCACGCACCGCCACGGCACGAGTAATGATGCGGTCGGTAAAAAATGAGGTGGTGCGGCTGTCTTCCAAATCAAAACCACGCCGATTAAATGCAAACCCAATGCCGGGCAACTTTTGCATCCGCGCCGCCATATTAATGCACGAGCCGACATAATCATTGCCCTCGCCCACCGAATACACCGTGCCGCGCGCCAAGCCCACGCGCAAACGGGTCGGCGGTTCGACCACTCGCGATTTGAGCGAAGGCAAAAAGTCGGTTTGATACTTTTTACAAATACTCCACGTACTGGCAATCACATTACGCATCGCTGCCTGAGACAAGTCTTTGCTCGACCAAATCACCAGCAAGCCATCGCCCAAAAACTTAGTAAAAAACGGCAAGGGGCACCACAGCGCCACCCCCTCTTCTTCGTCTTTTTGCTTCATCTGATTGCGCAGCTCGTCCATCAACCAGCTTAAAAAGGGATGCAAAAAGCTCGGTACCGATAAATGCGGATCGATTTGATTGCAAAACTGACTAAAACCTTCCAAATCAAACACCGCGGCAATCGCATCCGTTGGTTTGGATTCAAGAGTCAGATCCCCCAAGCCTAGCATCGACGCATTAAAGCGATCAAACGCAGGATAGCTCAGCAATTTACGGCGATGGCCGTCGATGATGGTGCGCACATAATCAGCGCTGCGGGGTTTATACGTTGGCATATTCAAGCAAATTCAATGAACCATAACAATCGCCCTATGTTACAGCATCAATCACGGCTCGGCTTAAATGGGCCATCGATTTGAGCAATCCAGCCCATACAGATCAATATTTACTGACTACGTATTCGGCTATAAAAGCCCAAAAATGATGGTCGCTACTTTTCATTTTGAATAATTTACGCAAAAAAATCATAGTGAATCAATTAAGCGACCACAAATGGATTGAGCCCTGCATCGGGGACGAATCCACCAAACCGCCGCAGCAGAGCGATGCGGCATCGAGCAAGTCCGAGCAAATCGATACGCCGGCATTGGCAAGCTGGGCTGCAATCACCTATTGCTCGTCGGCGATGACATCAGCAGCCCCGCACCAGCCATTGTTAATCGGCTAAAGCGCCATCTTGGCTTCACCCGCAAGGCAGTCACGCCCATATAAGGAACACGGCTTAGGCTTTTAGCATATTTCATGCCAAATCTTACCAACTGTATCAATCAGACGACAGACGGCATTCAACCATACCTCATTTGATCTAAATCAAAATAAGATATTGCTAATACAAAACCACAGGAAAACCACGCAATGACTGTACGTTCTCGCCTACTTGGCCTCATTGCTCTTGCCGTACTGGGTGTACTCATTGTTGCCATCATGAGTAGCTTTATCCTCAAACAACAAATGCTAGAAGATCGGCAAGAAAAACTACGCAATTTGGTCGAATTGTCTATTCAATTAGCAGAGCAAGGCTATGCCAAAGAACAAGCAGGCAAAATGAATCGCAGCGAAGCGCAAGCCGAAGTCATGGCCAGCATCAAAGCCCTACGCTACAGCGGTAAAGAATATTTTTGGATTAACGATATGCAACCCCGCATGGTCATGCATGCGATCAAACCAGAGCTAGATGGCAAAGACCTCAGCGCCAGCAAAGACCCAGATGGTAAATTGCTTTTCGTCGCGATGGTCGATGTGGTCAAGCAGCAAGGCAAAGGATTTGTAGATTACCAATGGCCCAAACCCGGCGCCGATCAACCACAAGCTAAATTGTCGTTTGTACAAGGCTTTGCCCCTTGGGGCTGGGTCATCGGCACGGGCGTTTATATTGAGGACATCAGCCAGCAATTCTGGCAAACCTTGCTCACTGAATTCTTGATTATTGTGCTCTGTACCACCGTACTGATTGCCATTGCACTGGCGATCTCTCGCTCACTACAGCGCCAACTGGGCGGAGAGCCCAGTGAAGCGGCGGCTCAAATGCAGGCGATTGCCGCTGGTGATTTACAAAAACAAATCCCACTCAAAGCAGGCGACCAGCAAAGTATGATGTTTCATCTCTGTACTATGCAAACGGCACTGCGCCAAGTCGTGAGTGAGTTAGGTGAAGTCGCCAACGGTGTGAACAGCATGAGCACGCAGCTGGCGACCGATGCGCATCAAGTTGAGAACGGCTCAAGCCGCCAACAAGAAGCCGCCGAAGCGATGGCGGCAGCGATCACCGAAATGACCGAAAGCATTCATCACATTGCCAGTAGCGCCGACTCGGCCAACGAACACTCACGCCATTCCGAGCAGCAATCGCGTTCAGGTTCAGCGGTACTGAGCAAAGCTGTCCACGAAATGGACGACATCAATCAGGCCGTTGCACAAACCTCAATCGTCATCAGCCAACTGGTGCAAAAAACCGAATCGATCTCGACCATCATGAACACCATCCGCGATGTCGCCGATCAAACCAATCTACTGGCGCTCAATGCCGCCATCGAAGCGGCCCGTGCCGGCGAGCAAGGCCGCGGCTTTGCGGTGGTCGCCGATGAAGTCCGCAAACTCGCCGAGCGCACCAGTCGCGCCACCACCGAAATTGCCGGCATGATCGACGATATTCAGCAAGGCAGTAATGCCTCACGTGATCATATGCAAACGGCGGTAGAGCGAGTCAGCCAAGGTGTTTCACTGGCGCGCCAAGGTGGTGAAGTAGTGCTGGAAATCGAACAATCGGCACGGAAAACTTTGCAAATGGTTGAGAGCATTTCTAGCGCACTGCATGAGCAAACGCAGGCCAATCAAATGGTCAACGAGCAAGTCGACCGCATTGCGATGACATCGGAAAGCAATGCCGCCGCAGCATCGAATGCGCGCCAGCTCAGCACCCAACTGCAAGCGCAAACGCATCGTCTGCGTGAAGTGATGACGCGATTTAGGACTTAATTGAAACATAGCAGGTATTGCCAGCCAGACTATTTTTATAAAGAGCTAGCTGGCAATACCCATATAAAGAAACTCAAGCTCTGAACTCATCTCTGATTGCTGCAGCAATCAGACAAAGTGTTCGAAACCAAACTCAACACGCCACACCCGAAACATGCTGCAACAACCATGTCTCGCAGAGAATCGACATCCCCATATTGGCAGGCTGTGCGGATATCACTTGCTGATTGTGGGCGATGGCATCGGCCAGCTTCACCCATCGCGCTTCCATGCCATTTTTGATTTCGTAATGCTCCATCTTCGCCTCACCCAGCTCACGCGCGATCTGGCATACATACACGAAAGAACGCATAAACAGCACATCATGGTCTGGTTTCAAACTCGGACGATACTCGTCCAGATAGCCATATTCACCGGTAATTTGAATCGCTTGCGCACCTGTTTCTTCCAACAATTCGCGGTGCAAAGCAGCAGCTAAGTCCTCACCTTCATCCACGCCACCACCGGGTAAGCTGTAATCGTTATAGCGACGTGTATAGAGCAATAAAATCTCGTCACCATCGCGCACAATCGCGCGCACAGCACGCCGATTGGCGATGCGACCATCAATTTCAGTAACGCTGGGGTGTATTAATGTCGTTAGTAGTTCCAAGCGAGTACTTCCAATAATCATCAGGCCGATTTGGCTGATGTTCTACTAAAAAGCCAGCCGATACGGGCTGGCTAGCTGAGTGGTTTCGTTTAGTTCACTTTATTATCCGCAATATGATAGTGCGGGTCTTCAAATTCGTTCACTTCAACCATGTCTTTGGCTTTTTCTAATACTTCGAGGCAATCGGGGCTCAGGTGGCCCAAGTGCAGCGTTTTACCTGCTTGGCTATAGCGTACCGCCAGAGAATCTATCGCCTCAATCGCCGAATGATCGACCACTTTAGCCTCGCGAAATTCAATCACCACATGCTGCGGGTCATTTTTTGGGTCAAACAGCGCAGTAAAATTGGCCGTTGAGGCGAAAAACAGCGAGCCTTGCAAGCGGTACACTTTCCAGCCTTGTGCGTCGGTACTGATCTGCGCCTGAATCTGTTTCGCATGTTGCCAAGCGAATACCAGCGCCGCAAACACCACGCCCGCCAATACCGCCACCGCTAAATCAGTCAGCACCGTTATCACTGTCACGCCGACCACAATGATCGCGTCCTGACGCGGGATTTTGCGCAGCGCTTGCAAACTGCCCCAAGCAAACGATTTTTCGCACACCACAAACATCACACCAATCAGCCCAGCCAGCGGGATTTTTTCAATCCACGGCGACAAGAATAAAATAAACGCCAGCAAAAATAGGGCCGCAACAATTCCCGATAAACGATGTCGCGCGCCATTACCGCTATTAATCAAGCTCTGGCCTATCATCGCGCAGCCGCCCATGGTCGCAAAAAAGCCACTCACCACATTCGCCACGCCCTGCGCCATACTTTCGCGATTGGGTTTGCCACGGGTGTCGGTCATTTCGTCGATCAGATTCAAAGTCAGGAGTGACTCGAGCAAACCAATGGTCGCCAAAATCAGTGCATACGGGACAATCACTTTCAACGTCGCCCAATTTAGCGGTACTTGCGGCCAATGAAACTGCGGCAGCGCACCCGCAATCGAGCCCATATCACCCACCGTTTTGGTGTCAATCCCCAAGCCCGCCACCACGCCCGCCACCACTAAAATCGCCGCCAGTGCCGACGGCACGATGGTAGTGAACTTTGGCACGATATAAATAATCGCCATCGTCAGCGCAATCAAACCCAACATCACATACAAAGCCGGCCCGCTCAGCCACGTCCACGTACCATCTGCGCCGACGAGTTTAAAATGCCCCAACTGCGCCATGAACACCACAATCGCCAAGCCATTCACAAAACCCAGCATCACCGAATGCGGCACCATTCGGATGAATTTACCGAGCTTAAACGCGGCAAATAAGAGCTGCAGCACGCCCATCAAAATCACCGTCGCAAACAAATATTCAACGCCATGCTGCAGCACCAAGCTCACCATCACCACCGCCAACGCGCCAGTCGCCCCCGAAATCATCCCCGGCCGGCCGCCCAGCGCAGCAGTAATCAAGCACATAAAAAACGCCGCGTATAAGCCGGTTAACGGGCTGACATGCGCCACGATGGCAAAAGCAATCGCCTCTGGCACCAGCGCCAAAGCCACCGTTAGGCCACTGAGGACATTAGTTTTGATTTCAATCGGTTTAAGGCTCAAAAGGGATTCCTTTTTTAATGCAATGATGAACAGGCGGATGATATATCAAGACTAGATGCTGTGTTCTTCCGGAGTGGATCGCGCTGATGCCGCGCGGCACCTACTTTTCTTTGCTTTGCCAAAGAAAACGAAGTTTCTGCGAAGCAAAAAGTAGGCCAAAGAAAGGCAACCCTTGTATCTTTCTCTCCGTGGTGGTTAGCTACTACCACATGAGGCGAAGTGAGTTTGAGGCGACCCTGAAGGCATCGACCTTGCGATCTAGATTAAACCCTTCGTCCTCACTTCTTTCGCCAAATCAGACACTGAACGGT
>CAUOZE010000086.1:0-10420 GCA_963508915.1 uncultured Deefgea sp. | reverse complement strand
AGCTTGCGCTGACTGAGATCAGGAAATCGTTGATCAATTTTAATCCCAGAGCGAGGAAAGAACGCACCAATCACCCCAAACCTCACGATTACATTGCTTACAAAGCAACGGTCTGAAGGCTTAAGTTGATAGGATTGGGCTAATCCCAGGACCTTGATCACTAATCGAAGCAATTAGTTCGATTTGATTGTTTTTACGTGGCGTCCAAGATAGGGTGCAGTGGATTTGGCCCGCATCAGAAAATTTAATTGCATTGGATAACAGATTGAGTAAGATTTGCCGCCATTTCACCGTATCTAAAGCGACTGCAGCAGGCAGGTTTTGATCGGCTTCAATGGTTAGCGTCAGCCCTTTACGTTCGGCAAGCGGGCCAAACATCCCTTTGAGCTCATTGATGAATAACTGCGTATCTAAAGTGGTTTCATTAAGGACAAAATGACCCGCTTCAATTTTACTCATATCCAAAACGTTACCAAGCAGGGTTTGCAGATGATGACTTGCTTGAATGATGTGCTCTAGGTATTTTTGCTCGATCTGTGGCTGGTGGTTCATTTTCTTAATCAGTTCGGCGTAGCCCAAAATGGTCGTCAGTGCTGTGCGCATTTCATGGCTGATTGAGGCCAAAAAATGACTTTTTGCTTGATTGGCCGTTTGTGCTTTCTGTTCAGCTTCTTTGAGCTTTAAGAGTGTTTGTTGATTGCGCCATAGTGTGCGTAAAGTTACAAAAGAAAATATCAACATCGCGGCCAGCAAAATGCTGTTCAAAGTGCTTCTTTCTTGGAGTAGGGCGATAACTTGATTCTTCTTGGTGTCTAAGATTTGAGCGTGCCTTGTATCTAGGGCGTTGACCACTTGACGTAAGTGCGGCGACATTCGATCTGCTGAGTCACGAATTGGATTTATTAATTCAGGTGAAATATTTCGTACTTTGCTTGTATTGGATTCAAGCCATCTCGCAATCGGTGGCAAATGCTTTTCAATTTGTGGATTGTTATTGCTTAAATCAGGAAAAACTCCTGATTGGTAATCATTGATACGTTGCGCAAACACGTCAAAGGTCACTTTGACTTTTTGTTTGTTTTCCGCCGAGGGCGATTCTTGGTAGTCGTCCAGTGCGCGCTCAAATAAGCTGAATTCTTTATTGGCGGAACGGGCGTCTTTGAGCTTTTGCAGTTGCTCTGGCGTATTGAATTGTTTGAGTAGGGCCTGTGCTTTTAGCTCGTAGCTGAAGATAAAAGCAAAAGCACCAGCAAGAATCGCAACGGTCGCAATGCAGAGGGTGCGGTATTTAATGTTAAACAAAATCTCACGCTATTCGCAGCAAATGGAATTTCATTTTATGCTGTTTACCAATAGCTGTGCAGTGACTTACATCGCACGACTGATTTTTGTTGTTTGAATGGTATTAAGTAGTCTTAGACTTTGAGTAGACTTTCTCTGCCAGGTAGCCAGCGGTCGAGATGAGGCTGAGCAATCTGTTTTTGATTTTGCAATATGTCTTCAGCGGTTTCGCGCGCCAACTCAAGTAAGTCAGCGTCGTTTTCAATATCAGCAAAGCGCAGCATCGGCACCCCCGATTGCTTTACGCCCGCCAAGTCGCCGGGTCCACGGATGTGCAGATCTTGCCTTGCGATTTCAAAGCCATCGGTATTTTCGTAAATGACTTTTAAGCGCGCTTTAGCGGTTTCACCCAGTGGTGTGGTGTAGAGCAAAATACATAAGCTCGCATGCGCGCCACGACCAACACGGCCACGCAATTGATGTAGTTGGGATAGCCCCATGCGCTCGGCGTGCTCAATCACCATTAAACTGGCATTGGGCACATCAACACCGACTTCAATCACCGTTGTGGCAATCAGTACTTGAATTTCATTACGCTGAAACGCTGCCATTGTTGCGGCTTTTTCTTCTGGCTTCATGCGTCCATGCAATAGGCCGACGGCGATACCTTCAAGTTCTTCGGATAATTGTGCGTGCGTATCCACCGCCGTTTGTAATTGCAGTGTTTCGGATTCTTCAATCAGTGGGCAAACCCAATACACTTGCCGACCTTCAAGCACTTTAGCGGCAATGCGTTCAATAACTTCATCGCGTCGAGCATCCGAAATGAGCTTGGTGACAATCGGCGTGCGGCCTGGCGGCAATTCATCAATCACGCTCACATCCAAGTCGGCATAAAAACTCATCGCCAAAGTCCGTGGAATCGGCGTCGCGCTCATCATCAGTTGATGTGGGCTTTGACCTTTTTCGCGCAGCGCAAGTCGCTGTGCGACGCCAAAACGATGTTGTTCATCGACAATCGCCAGACCTAGATTTTTGAGTTCGACACTGGCTTGGAAAATCGCGTGCGTACCGACCAATAACTGCGCGCTGCCATCCGCCGCAGCCGCAATCGCGTCACGCTTGGCTTTGGTTTTTAAGCTGCCGGTGAGCCAAACGACATTCACGCCGAGCGGGGCCAGCCAGCTCGATAGCTTTTGATAGTGCTGCTCGGCCAAAATTTCAGTCGGAGCGAGCATAGTCACTTGAAAGCCAGCTTCAATCGCATGGCAAGCGGCTACGGCGGCGACAATCGTTTTGCCTGCGCCTACATCGCCTTGTAGCAAACGTTGCATCGGATGCTTTTGCGCTAAATCTTTGGTGATTTCGAGCAAAACTCGCTTTTGTGCACCGGTTAAGCCAAATGGCAAGTTGGCGATCAGTTGAGCGGCAAGTCGACCATCGGGTTTGATTTTGGGGGCGGTTTTTTCGCGCCGCACAGCGCGTGCAAGCCGTAGCGATAATTGCTGGGCTAATAATTCGTCAAATTTCAAGCGTTGCCACGCCGGATGGGTGCGCGCAGTAAGCAATACGGTAGGGATATCGGGCGTCGGTGCGTGGAGTAACTGTACGCTACTGGCAAAGTCGGGCAGATTGAGTGGCGCTAGAATTGACTCGGGTAAGGTGTCGGGTAGCGGTGTGCTGCGCAGCGCCTTGGCAATAAAAGTCGCTATCTGGGTTTGCGACATACCCGCAGTGGTTGGGTAAATAGGGCTAAGTGCTTCTTGTAGGCTCACTTCGCCGCCGACGCGGATTTTTGGGTGGACCATTTCGGTGCCGAAATAACCGTGCTTGATATCGCCGTACAGGCGAACCCGTTTACCGACCGCCAATTGCTGCGCTTGGCTGGGGTAGAAATTCATCAGCCGAACGACGAGTGAGCCGCTCGCGTCTTTTACTCTCGCATTAAGCTGTTTGCGCGGCTTGTAGTTTACCTCGCAAGAGAGTACTTCACCTTCAACTAAGACTGGGCTTCCGAGCGGGGCATCAGCAATGCTGTATAGATGGGTTTCGTCTTCGTAACGCAGCGGTAGATGCAAAATCAAATCAAAAGCCGAGCTGATGCCCAGTTTGAGTAAGCGTTGTTGCTGGGCTGGCGGCAGTTGGCTGATTTGCATACGTGGGGTCTTGAACAATCGTTCTATTGGTCTAACTGTACCGCACTTATGTGTTTTCTGCTAGTTGAGTATGGGGATGGTTGGGTATTTGATGCTGGCCATCATAAATCAATTTATAGCGTCAAATACCCCTACTAATTAATAAGCGCCCATGTAGTCGTGCTTGCCAATTTCTACGCCATTGTGGCGTAGCAGGGCGTAACTGGTGGTGATGTGAAAGAAAAACTGCGGTAAGCCATAGCTGAGCAAATACGTTTGGCCGTTGAGTTTTTTTTCTTTTGGTGTGCCAGCGCGCAGCACGACTTCAAGGTCTTCGCTGCCGTCGATTTGCGCCGCGCTAAAGCTCTCAACTACGGCGAGTGTATTGCTGATGCGCGTTTGCAGCTCGGCAAAGTTTTGTTCGCTGTCTTCGTATGTTGGTACTTCGACGCCCGCTAAACGTGCAGGAATACTTTTGGCAAAATCACAGGCAATTTGCACTTGGCGCACCAAGGGAAACATATCCGGCGCAAGTCGTGCTTGCAGTAGCGTTTCGGCATCGATGCCATTTGCTTTGGCATGGGCTTCTGCTTTGGCGAGTACGTCGGCCAGCGCCAATAACATTTGTTTAAAAACCGGAACTGAAGCGCTGTACATTGAAATTGACATGGTTTTCCTTAGTGAAGGCGCGAAAGGTTCGCAGATTGAGAGAGGCGTTCAGGCTAAGCTTTGACGTTTTTGGCTAAAAATCGGTCGAGTGCCTTGCCAAAAGCCTGTCGGTCGCTCTGACTAAATGCGGCAGGGCCGCCCGATTGCAAGCCCGCTCCGCGCAACTCTTCCATGAAATCACGCATATTGAGGCGTTCACGGATGTTTTCTGGGCTGTAAAACTCGCCACGCGGATTGAGCGCTGAGGCTGCTTTTTCTATGACGCGGGCGGCCAGCGGGATGTCGGCCGTAACCACTAAATCCCCCGCCTGAACTTGTTCAACAATCCAGTGGTCGGCTTCATCAAACCCGTGCGAAACCTGTACCGCTCGAATATTGGGTGACGGTGGCACGCGAATCAGTTGATTGGCGACCATGGTGAGCGGCAAATTCAAGCGATCTGCGGCGCGAAACATCGTTTCTTTAATAACGACAGGGCAGGCGTCTGCATCGACCCATAAATGTAATTTTCTTTGGGTATTGTTATCTAGCAATTGGTTTGTAATCTCTCTGTTTATATACCTAGACTATTTTCCGGCGAGGGCTTTTTCAGTCATTTTTTGTCGAATAAGCGGCAGCATGGCGAGCGCAGCTTTTTCGCCTTCTAATATCGCGACATTTTTCATGTCAAAATCTGCGGTACCAATTTTGCCAATTTTGGGGCGAATGACGATATCAGCCCGAGCGAGTTCCTGTTCGCCTAGTTTTTGCCCCATGATCACAAAGGCCTGATGCATGATGCCTAAAGCGCTGGTCGCCGCAGTGCCCGTAGCCTTGCTGGAAATATCGACTGCAATAACAAAATTGGCGCCAAGCTCACGCGCAGAGTCAACTGGAACAGGGCTGACGACGCCACCGTCGACGAATTTTTTACTGCCAATCAATACCGGCATAAATACGCCCGGAATACTGCTCGACGCGCGTACTGCTTGACCTGCATTGCCACGGTTAAATGCGACCCGATTGCCTGTTTCTAACTCGGTGGCAACGGCAGAAAAAGGCTTGGGAAATTGTTGGATCGATTTATTGCCCACTAATTGATTGACATAGTCTTGCAGTTTTTGCCCCTTGACCAAGCCACCCCCGAGTAGATTGACGTCGCGAATTTGGCTTTCATCCAAGCTAAATGCACGTTCTTGCAAGGCAAAGGCATCCATTCCGCTGGCGTACATCGCGCCCACTACGCTGCCTGCGCTGGTACCAGAAACGACTTCGACTTTAACGCCGTTGGCTTCTAGCATTTTGATGACGCCAATATGCGCAAAGCCTTTGGCAGCACCGCCGCCGAGGGCGAGGCCGACTTTTACTTGGGCTGGTGGCTTAGTGGGGCTAGGCGTGGCAAGCGGCGTCGCCGGTGGGTTGCTATTGCATGCCGAAAGCAGGCTCAGTACGGCAATCGCGCAGCTGATTTTGAGGCTGAATTTGAAAAGTGAATTCATAGTTTAAGCGAGTTCCAGAGCGAGGACATAGGCGCAGCTTCCATCGCAGCGCCATTGAATATCATATTGATAAAGACGTATCCCATATGTGCGGTATGGGTCGCTAGCATAAGCGGGGCGAGGGTCTTGGGCTAATACTTCAGTAATGAGCTCAAATAAATTTTCATAAGGTGCATCGCTGATTTGCTGGAGGGCCAATTCACTGAACTCAACGTTCAGCCGGGGTGGTTGCCCTGTCACAAATCCTGTTTTGGCATTGGCCTGGCATTCAACAAAAGGAATATAAGGTTTGATGTCAATGATGGGTGTTTGATCGACTAAATCAAGTCCAGAAAAATGCAAAGTAACGCCATGATGGGTGTCGATTTTTACGAGCTGAACCAGAGAGAGCCCCAGCGAGTTGGGGCGAAATGGACTACGGCTGGCAAATACACCGATTTTTTCATTCCCACCGAGCCGAGGGGGGCGCACCATAGGTGACCATTGCCCTGCGACTTCGTGAAAAATAAAGCTGAGCCAAACGTGCGAAAAATCGGCCAAACCGCGAACGCAGTCGGCATGGTTATAGGGGGCAATGAGTTTTAAGGTTCCGGTCGCGTGTGGCGCTAAACTGGGTTGGCGAGGAATACCAAATTTGTCGGCAAACGGGGTGCGTATAAAGCCAATCGGGCTGATGGTGTAGTTGTTTGATGTCACGGGAACTGTATTTGAGCTGCGAGTGCTTATGATAGCACTCGCAGCTTTTACTGGCAGTTACAGATTGTGGATCCACACGATACTAATCACTACGGGGGCAATCACGGCACAAATTGTGCGGAACGCCGGCAAGATGGCAGTTGAACCTTGTGCGGTGAGTGACTGTTGAATGCTCGGCCAAATCGCCCAGCCCACAAACAAGGCGGCTAATAGTCCGCCCGCTGGCATCATGATGTTTGATGCCACGTAGTCCATTAAATCGAATGGATTTTTACCAAAGAGTTTAAAGTCCGCTAGCACACCAAAAGAAAGCGCAGCGGGTATGCTCATGACAAATACGGCGGCAAAAATCGAATAAGTGGCTTTATTGCGTTCAACTTCAAATTCATCCATCAAAAACGCCACGATGGGTTCGAGCAGTGAAACAGATGAAGTCACCGCAGCAAAGACCAGTAATAAGAAAAATGCGATAGCAAAGAATTGCCCTGCTGGCATTTGCGAGAAAATCGCTGGCATTGTTATGAATGTCAGTCCTGGTCCTGCTGATGGATCAATGCCGAAGGCAAACACCGCTGGCAGTACCATTAAGCCAGCCAAAATACACGCCAATACCGCGAGCAAAGAGATCCATAGTGTGGCGCCAGGCAATTTTGTTTCTGAGTCAACGTAAGAACCGTAAGCGATCATGGTGCCGCAGCCAATCGATAGCGAGAACATCGCTAAGCCCGTTGCTTCGATCAACATCGCGCCGTTGATTTTTGAAAAGTCCGGAGTAATGAAATACATCACGCCGTCGATGGCGTTCGGTAGTGTTAATACGCGGGCGATGATAATCAGCAACAAAATAAACAATGCAGGCATCAATACTTTGCTGGTGCGCTCAATCCCTTTTTGTACGCCGCCCATCACAATGGCTACCGTGGCGGCTAGAAAAGCACTGGTGTACGCAATGCTTTGGACTGGGTCACCAATAAATGAATTGAATAAGCTACCGAGTGCTTTGGTGTCTTGAGTTAGGATTTCACCGGTGATGGAGCGCCATAAATAAGCCAAGCTCCAGCCGCCCACCACGCAGTAGAACGATAAAATCATGAAGACACAAACCACAGAAAGACGACCAGCCCATGGCCACAAGCCTCCTTGGAGGTTGCGATAGGCCGTGGTAGCTGATTTTTTTGCCATGTGGCCGATACTCATTTCAGCAAGAACCATGGCTATGCCAATACTTAATACACAGGCTAGGTAGATGATGAGAAATACGCCGCCGCCGTTCTTACCGGCAACATAAGGAAACTTCCATATTGCGCCCAAACCAACTGCAGAGCCGGACGCAGCAAGAATTAAACCTATTTTTGAACCCCAATTAGCACGCTTGGACATTTTGGACTCTTTTAATTGTCATAAAGAGTATTGTCCAGATTTGAGAGGCCGCCACAAGTGGCGTAAGCCCTAGTATCGCTTGGTAATTGTTGGCAAATTGCGATGGCTTTTGAGAGGAAAAGCTTATTTTTTGTCGCTAGGGCGTGCAAATCCCGCTTTACTAATCGCGGCATGCCAAGCTGCGCTATTCCACTCTTTCAATACCTCTTTACCAATCACCAGTACTGGTGGGCGTTGTTGGAGTGTGCCTACGAGGCTAAAAAATTCGATCATTGTCGACTCTTTGGCGGGGTCTGCGGTTTTAACATCGTACAGGATTTGGCGGCTATCGAGCAGTGCGACTGCTTCATCACAGGCGCTGCCGCACTGCGGCATGATCCACAGCACCACTTGCGGGGCGTTTGCCGTACCGTCCTTTTTGCTCGTCGGCGCGCTTGCATTGTTAACCGTGTTAGTGCGTATGGTTCGCTCTTTGGCCGCAGTATTAGGGGGCGGTTGATCTGAGTAAAATACGTTGCCGCTGCTGTCGCGCCATTGATAGACCTTGGCTGCAAAGCTAGAGGTACAGATGCTGAGGGTGAGTAGTAGAAAAAGTGTGCGCATAATTATAAATTGGCCGATGGATTGATTGAGCTTATAAGATCTAGCGTAGAGTGCCAGTGCTATTTTTGGGCGCCTGATTGCGTTTGTATCAAAACTTGGGCCTGATCAACATCAAGTGTGAGTAGCCAATCCAGCCGCTGCTGGCTGCAGATGGGAAGCATGGTTTCGGCGCGCCACTGTTGCTGATCATCGCTGAGCATTTTGTAGTAGTTTCTGCCCATATCCATACCCAGCATTTGCCAACTGAGTCGTACTGATTTTGCTGGGCCAACTAAGCTGAGTTTAACCGGCTTGCTGGTGTTAATGGCGCCTTCACTTTTGATGGTGAAGGCTTGCTGATCAATTTTAAATGTACAGCCAAGACTTAAATTAGCGCAGCTGATGTTGATGATTTGCGTTGGTTTGGCTGAGAGCCACTGATTAAAATAACCTTTTTGGTAGGCGGAATAGGCAAACCCAATTGCTAAAGTGGCTGTGAGTAGAACGACTAACTGAATCCGAGCTGATTTCATTGTTTTCATTCCTCTGACCATGCCGCCCGCAGTACTGCAACACCATGCCCACCATGCTGTTGTGCTGTGTTTAATGTTGCAGAGCTTTGACCGCCAATTGCCAAAATGGGGAAGCGCCAGCCGTGCTGGCAAAGAGTGCTAAATTCATGCCAGCCTAGCGGTTCTTGATTGGGGTGGCTTTGGCTTGAATTCACATGACCTAGAAAAGCAAAATCTAGCCCCAGTCGATCTACATGGCGCAAGTCCGCGAGGTTGTGCGTTGATGCGCTAACCCAATTCATTCCGTCCGGGCGTTCAGTTATTGTGGCAAGCTGAGCGCTGGTCAAATGAATGCAATCCATATTGAGGCTTCGCGCTAACTCAATGTCGCGGTGAATGATGATTTTACCGCCATGTGGGCGGGCGATTTGTTGGGCAGATTGCACCAATTTTGCATAGTCGCTGTATGATAGTTGTGGTTCTCGGATTAAGATCCACGCCGCTTCGTTAGCCCATTTTGCTTCTAGCTGAGTCAGGAAAGCTTGAAGACCTAACTCAGCAACGTTGGAAATATTGATCTGACTAGGAAGTGCCAAACTACGCAAAATAGGGCCGTTGGCGGGTAAGATCGGGGAAACATTCAGTTGACCTATGTTCTGCCAAGCGAGTTCTTGCCCTTCGTGACCGTGCAGCAATCCATGCCAAGCGGTGACTTTAAAAAACTGCAATTCAACATCGGCGTGTGGGTAGTTAAAACGCTGCGTGATCCATGGCGTGGCTTGCGTGACTTGGATGCCCATTTCTTCTTTGAGCTCACGTGACAAGGCTTCTGCTGCACTTTCTCCTTGTTCTAATTTGCCTCCAGGAAATTCCCAGTAGCCTGCATAAGGTTTGCCAGTTGGGCGGCTCCCTAGTAAGAATTGGCCAGAAGCGTTAATAAGAATGCCTGCAGCCACTCGAGTGATTTTTTTTGCATTTGAAGTCATTGATTTTTAGCTTTAATTTGCATTTTTTACGGCGCTAAACCATGATTAGATGGTTTTCACGTAAGTGATGTTGAGAGTGTTGTGGATAAAGAAATCATAGAAATTCAACTCGGAAGCGATGTGCGTACAGTAGCCCAGTTGTCTACGCTTGCATGCGCATCGGAAACCTTATGTACCATCATCGCAATCTCACCGCAAAAAGTGGTTGGCCCGCTCTACTGGGGGGCGATGCTCAATGTTCTGATTGTACAGGATAGGGTGTGGTATTTGCTGCGAGAAGCAAACCGTAGTTTGCTACAAGATTTTTTACCGGTGGTGCGTGAACAAAAGCGGGTTTTTTTTATCGCAGATAAAATTAACTTTATCAAAAATATGTCGTTGGATGAGGCGGCAGATTACTTGATCAATGTTCAGCCTTGCTTACTTACCAGTTATAACTTTGAGCGCCTAAGGGCTGCGTCTGTGCCTAATACGGGTGAGGCCATTCGATTGGCTGTGCCGATCAACGCATCTTAGTGTCGATGCAAGTCATTAATTTGATTTTGTTCTGCGGGCGCTTGATTCAATCCTATCAACTTAAGCCTTCAGACCGTTGCTTTGTAAGCAATGTAATCGTGAGGTTTGGGGTGATTGGTGCGTTCTTTCCTCGCTCTGGGATTAAAATTGATCAACGATTTCCTGATCTCAGTCAGCGCAAGCTT
>CAUOZE010000085.1:0-10455 GCA_963508915.1 uncultured Deefgea sp. | reverse complement strand
CTTGCGCTGACTGAGATCAGGAAATCGTTGATCAATTTTAATCCCAGAGCGAGGAAAGAACGCACCAATCACCCCAAACCTCACGATTACATTGCTTACAAAGCAACGGTCTGAAGGCTTAAGTTGATAGGATTGGGTCGGGGGTGCACTGGCAGCGGCCTCAGTAATCAACAAAGGCTCCAGTTGCCATGCTAATCGATCACTATATGCCAATAAAGGCTGTGTTCTAGCGTGTAATGGCGCCAACTGACTTTGATTTAATATCGCTAAACTGGCTTGGCGCAAACTGAGCAAAGCATGCGGTAGCGAGTGCATCACATCCTTAACATGCCGTAGCTGAGCAATTTCAATCTCCAGAAACTGACGCTCGCGATAACGTCGTAGCCACAAGCCCAGCACAATAAAAATGACACTCGCTAAAAGCACACCAAATACCGTATCCAGCCACGCAGGATGATTTTTCCACCAATGCAGCACATCGTGCTTGAGTGCCCGCCAAGGATAATAACTATGTTCAATTTGGCTTAATAAGCTCTGCGTGCTCGAATCGCTACTCAAATCCCAAAGCGCAAAGCCGCCCAGATTTTTCTCTTGGGCATACTGCAGTTTTGCTGCCACCGATTGCGGCGATTCGATACTAATAAATTGCTGCAATGCCGGGCTGTAATACGACATCGCTTTTGCAGTCTCATCCCAATGCGCAGTAAATTGACCATTGCCAATAATGGCGGCCGCCTCATCCTGACCAATCATGCCGGTTGCCCCCGTTTTAGGGTTATCCCAAGAGCCAAATGATGCGCCTTGATGCGATTGGTTTAAGCCCTGCTCTGCGGGCGGAACGCCGATAAAACTCATTCCTTGTATTGGTATCAGCAAAACTAACTTGTCAGCTACCGCCCCCTGACTTAACAATGTATTGACCGCTAAGTCAATTCCACCTTGCCATTTAGCGCTATACAGTGGTGATTTATGGCCTGTTCGTTGGCTCCAAGCGCCAGTATAATCCCCCACCTGCAGCACACCGTAATCAATTAATGGCATTAATTGAGCAACGGGCAGCGCGGCGATTTGCGTATCAAGCGGGCCTAAGCTCAAACCAATAATCAAAGGCCGCTTTTGACTCAAGTTGCGAATTTCTTGCAATAACAAAACTAAATTCTGGCCATCTTCGGCGCGCTGACTATTGCCAATCTTCCCGCCTGAGCCTGGGAAGTGCCAAGCCAGTTCAACACCATCAAAAGCATATTTTTTCGTAAAGTCCAGTACCGACTGCGCCATCGCACGCCGCAACCTAGGGTCAGCAGCGACATCAGAAAAATGTGTCGAGTAATGTCAACCGCCAATGGAAATCACGGTTTTCAATTCAGGATGGTCGCGTTTTAGCGCGCGCAGCACTGCATAATTGCCTTGGACTCGAAGGCCATCGGGCAATAATGTGGCCTTATTTAAATCAAAAGCCGGCTCAGCAGGCGTGATTTGCGCGTCCGCAGTCAGGTTGGCAAACGCATAAGTAATTTGCGTCGCACGCTCTACCGGCAATGACATCAGTGGTGGATTAACCCAAAACGGGTAGTAGGCAATAATGCGTGGATTCGCGCTCACCCACGAACTCAGCAGCACCAGCATAAATCCAATCAATATGGACAGGCTTGATTTCAACACAGTCTCTCTCCCAATCTACTGTCTCGTAGATTTTTATGCTGAGAGCTTATCGATAGCCGTCTTGGGTGGCTATCTGCATGTTTCTTATGTAACAAATACGAGCTTAAACTGAGTAAAAATCAAGCTCACTCCCTCAATATGACACCTTGCCACGCAAAGCTTTCACAGAGCCTCGCAATTGCTTTCCCTCTAACCTGCGCTGCTTGGAGCCATACGTCGGTTTGGTGGGGCGACGCGCCTTCTCAACGACGGCCGCCGCATTAATCAGCGCGAGTAATCGCGCAATCGCATCAAGCCGATTGGCTTCTTGGCTACGAGAAGTTTGCGCCTTAATAACGATGACGCCGTCTTTGGTGATGCGATGATCGTTCAGCACCAGCAAACGTGCTTTGAGCTCATCAGGCAGAGATGAATTGACAATCGAAAAACGCAAATGCACCGCGCTCGATACTTTATTGACGTTTTGTCCGCCCGCGCCTTGGGCGCGAATGGCGGTGAATTCGATTTCGGTTTCAGGAATATGGTCGATTTTCATTAGGTTATTATCGCTGAATTTGCCTTATTCAGCGTCGATCAATACAAAGGGGATATTAAACGCCACTTCGCTTTCAATTGGCGTATCGCCGCGCTTGGCGGGATCAAATCGCCATGTGTTTTTCACAGCTTGGTACGCGGTATCATCTAAGCGTGAAAACCCGCTCGACTTTTCAATTCTTACCTGTAGTGGCTCGCCTTTAGCACTAACTTTCACCCATAAGCGCACTACCCCCGATTCATTTTTTCTACGTGAGATGAAAGGCATTTCTATCTTTGGATTTTTTAAATGCGCGGCACGATACTGCGGCGGCGTATATACGGCTTCTGCTTGGCCACCAACAGGCTCTTTCGATTTATTGACTTCTGCCGCTGGCTGCACAGCCACAATGTTTGATGGCTGCGCGGGCGCAGCAGCTACATTAATGGGCGATTCAGGCACGGTCTTCGGAGCAATCACGGCCTTGGCGCGTGCTTCGCTCACCGCATCAGCGAGCCGCTTTATCAATTTAGGCTGCGGCGGTGCTTGGTTTTGACTCATATTAGAATTGACTGCCGGTACTGGCGCTTGCTTGGCTGCAGGCAGCAGCATTACGACCATTGAACTCGGCGCAGCTGCTGGCAGGGAAAACGCCCCCTTCCAAGCCCATGCAGTAAAAGCATGCAACAACAGCGCGCACAACAAAGCGCGGCGTAAACGCGTTGCTTGGTTTTGAGTTTTTAATCGCCACACAAATTTAATTCCATCAAGCGCCTTCCTTGCGATAAGCCTCGCAGAATATGCTTTTTTTCAGGCCTATGATATGCAATTTTTGAGTAATTTACTGCGGAGAACGCCGACGACGCCAGAGCAGCAAGCCCATCAACGCCAGCACGACATTGGCCGCAGCAAAGCTCGCCAAGATAATATCTCTCGTCGTTTTACCTAGACCATCGAGCCAATGCCATTTATGCAAGTAGGCAAAGCTATAACCTTCTAAACGATCACGTTGCTCGACGAGATTAGAAAACTGCCCCGTTGCCGGCTCAATATACCAACTCGATTGCGCGGTATTGGCCAAATTCACCCGATACACTGGCAAACGTTTTTGGAAAAATCCATATTCTCAGCCAAACTTGCTAATCAACTCTATCGACTGAATCGGCGCCGCCGAAACCCCCATCGCTTGCATCAGCGTCGCAGTGTGCAGCTCAGCCGCTCCAACCACCGCTTGGCCATGGTGATTTAAATAAGTCGGCAGTGGATTCGGTTTCACCGCTGCCGCTGCGTGATGCGCGTGTTCGCCACCACCTTGCATCGGCTTGGCTATGCCTTGAACTAACCACAGTGTTTGCCCGGCGACATTGACTGCCGTTAAACCCGTCAGCCCTGCAGGAATCGCATGCAATTGCGGTACATTAGTCAAAGCAGGTGGCGCTGGAATGACTGGGGGTGTACGGCCAAACCAAAGGTATAGCAATCCACTCAGCGCAATACATACGCCAGCCACACCCGCAATCAAACCCAACTGGCGATGCAAACGACGCATACGCGGCTGATTTGGGCGCAAGGTATTGGCGCGCCAGCGAATGATATACATCACCAAACCCGCCAACATCGTCACCAGCGTCAATCCCAGCATGACGCTAATGCCAATTTGCTTCACCGGTTCGCTCGCCCAAGCCCAGGTATGCAGCAACACAAACGCGCCCATCAAGGTGCGCTTGGTTTGATCCGATAGCGCAGCAAGGCGTTGGCCTTCGGTATCAACGAACGCAATCATGCCATCATCGCGCGCAAATTCGACGCGCCATACGGGCAGTAATTTATTGATCGACGGATAGTCACGGCCAAACTCACTCACCCGCGTCATGCTGCGAATCTCACTGTGGGCATCCCCCACCAAAGCGCGCGCTAGCTTTTCAGCTTGCTGCGTTTCGGCATCAAGAAGTTCAGCGCCAGAGCTGGCAGCAAACCAGCGGGCAGCAGGCAACTTTCCATCCACACTGGCTTCTTGCACACGCCATGCCGCTTGATCGGCCAACATTAATAGCCGAATCGATTGCACCGAATGGCTGTTATCCGCCCAGCGCCCTTGTGCCAAGCTCGCTAATGGCACAGGCGTTAAAGTGGCGGGTAAAGCAGCTGCAGGCGGAACTGGATTTACTTTAGGCGACAAAGCCGACATGATCGGATGCATCACGCCACTCAAGCCCCAGATCAATACCGATGCCCCAGCTACCCAAGCCAAAGCGCGATGCCAGCGAACGAATGCAGCTAAACGCTGAGTACGAACGGGCTGAATCAAAATGTCTTCTCGCTTCATTGTTGCGCCCCTTTACCATCACGACCACCATCACCGAACGCCCAACTTGCGCCCACCAAGAAAGTACCCGGCGCGCCAGGATTGTAGGTGTCTTGTGCATCAGGATTGCGCGGGCCTTGGCCCTTGTAGCTTGATGCCGACATTTCTGAATAATGTTTATCCAGCAAATTGTTCACACTGGCCCACAGCGTGAGTTGTTTCAAACGATACTGAGCGCGCAAATTTACTAAGGTATGGCCGCCGTATTCGACTTTATTGCTTTCATCCATCCAGTATTTGCCCAGATAGGTTGTCTCAAACCCCAAACGGAGCGCTTCAATTGGGCGGTACACTAATTCCAATTGACCTTGCCAAGTAGGCGCAGCAGGAATGTCATGGCCTGAGAAATTTAGCGTTGGCGATGGTTTGTATTCACGGTAAATATGCTTGGCATATTGCCCCGCCAAACTCATACTCCACGACGAATTGGCCACCCAGTTTAAGCCCAACTCAATCCCTTCGTGACGCGTCTTACCTGCATTGCGCGGCTCAGATTTACCGGGTTGGGTGGTGAAGTTGACCAGCTCGTCTTCACCATCAAGACGATAAACGACTGCATCCAGTTTCAAACCAGGGAGCGGCTGACTGCGCAGACCCAATTCAAACTGATCAAACGTTGCTGGTTTCAGATTCGGTGTAATGGCACTCGAAAATAGCGAACTGACTTCTGGTGGCGTAAAGCCAACGCTATAGCCGCTGTAGAAAAATAAATCCGGAGCTGCTTGCCAAGTCAAGCCCGCTTTCGGTGATGCATTGGAGAACGACTGCTCTTGGGAAGCTCCACCCGTTGTTGGCGATGGTTTCAGATAATTGGTAAAGTCATACACCACGCGGTCATAACGCAAGCCCGCATTCACGCCCCAGCCGCCCCCCAAGGCCAAGCTCGCATCGCCATACACCGCCTGATTGCTCAAATCCACGCTGTAATCACGGCGAATAGAGCCTTTGGTGTACGACAAGTATTTACCAGTGACTGGATCACGAACAATGGATAAATTCTGTTCATGCGCATCTTGCGGGCTGCTTTCAATTAAACCGCCGACGGTTAATTTCAACGCATCCCACTGCTGGCGATGAAACGCGGTGGCCCCCAAAGAAGTAAAACTATTCTCAGTGGTACGGCCGCTGGCGGTTTTCGGGCCGGTATTAAATATCAAATAGCTCGGCAATTGATTGGTCGTGTTATCGCGGTAATACACGGTAGCGTTGGTTTTACCGCCGGTATTCAATTCGCCTTCAATGCCTGTCGTAGCCCGTAATGCATCGACTTCACGGGAAGTGAAGGTGTTATAAGAAAAACCAGGGCGCGTATTGAAATCGGTCGCATTCAAGCTACCTGGCATTTCGGTATCAAGTTTGGAATACGTGAGTGTGGATTTCCACAGCAAAGATTCATTAATCCAATGATCGCCACGCAGAGTCAGGCCGGTCTTGTCCATCTCATTATGATCTTGCCAGCTATCACGGCGTGCAGCTTGGTAGCCAGAAAGACGAACACCTGTATCGCCCGTGTATTACCAGCGGCAAGGTCTGCACGACGATACCCCTCATCACTGAATTGAGCTCCGAGTGTAAAAAGTGGGGCCGCAGGCGGCGCAGCCGTCGTAAAATTAATCGCACCACCCACGGCATTACTACCATATAGACTCGATGCGGGGCCGCGCACCACTTCAATGCCATCCGCACCGGGTAAGTTGATTTCATACAACGCGTTATGATTAAAAATCCCAACGGGGCGAATTGGCGAAACCCATCTTCCAAATACTGATACACCGCCGCATACGTCATCGGCTGGCGAATCGACATATTGTGCTGCTCATTGCCCAAATCCGTCATCACCACGCCAGGCACGCGATTCACGACTTGGCCGATAAACGTCGGCTTGATGTCTTGCAAGGTTTGTTGATTGATTTTGCCGATCGAAACCGGTGCTTTGGCAATCGGCGTCACCTCTCGCGTTGCCGTCACCACAACATCTTCTAGTTGAGTGACTTCGGCGTGAGCAGAAATTGAGAGTAAAGATAAGGCGAGCGCCAAAGGGCGCACCGCACAATGTGGGCGAGAAAGAACAGAAAACATGATGAAATCCTGAACGCAAAGCAGGCTTTGCGAAAATCAAAAGTGCGGGCAGTAATAGACAGCCGCAATGAATCACCACAAGAACGTGGCGTTACGATCAGGAAATCAGGGGTGGCCCGCGCGGTGGCGGTGGTATGGCGAGTGAAGGATAAGAAAATTCTGCCGAATCGGGCTCAAACTGAACGACGGCATCGATTTTGGTCAACGGAAAAACAAGAATGGCCGTCGGCGGCACGAGCGCATGTGCACCAGCCATCGCACACACCGAGCAAAACAGCATTTTGCTTGTTTGCTCAGCGTGAGCGTCTTGTTGGACGTCATTTGACCACAGCACCTTCGGCTGTGGACCCGTTCCGCACCACGCAGCATCTACCGCTTGCGTCATCACCAGTGCATGCGCGAACGGCAGCATCAGTTGGCATAACATAGCCAACAGCGCGCAATACGCAACAAAACGGTGAGTGGATCGACGAGGCACTACGGAGCATCCAAAAATAATTTCGCGCCGAGTATAGCGTAAATATTCACACCATCAATGACATTTTGTCAGCAATTTGCTTACTGTAACGCAATATAAACGCCAGCAAATTGGGTGTCGATTCAATTGGTCGATGGCTTAGATTTAACGTAGAATCGGCAAAAAATCATGACTGTATGCACGTAATGTTTCGTTTTTATCGACAATCTAAGCTGATCTGGTTCGCGCTGTTAGCGCTGGGATTTTTTTGGCTATTGCCTTTGATTGATGCCGCGCAATTAGCCTATCAACCAACAAATGCAGTCCAAGCAACACTGTGTAGTAGCATCAACACACCCATTGCTACAAAATCTGAAACGCCTCCGTCACCGCCGCAGCACATTAAACAATGTGCGCTCTGCATCAACAGTAATCAGCAGGACTGGGCGCTCCCTGCTGCGCCTGTCGTGTTACCTTCAGTTCAACAACACACGAGTCCGCTCCGGCTTGTAGGAAATGAAGGTTTTTTTATACCGGTCCCTTCATATACCCTACCCCAGAGTCAAGCCCCACCCATTGTTTGATATTGCTTGGATCAAAATACCCCTATATCAAACTAGATTTACAGAAAGGATTTCTTATGCTTAAAAAATTTACCTTAGGGGCACTATTGTGCCTCAGCACCGCGCTGTCTTTTGCCCATGATTACGCCGTCGGCGATATCACGATTGAGCACCCTTGGGCGCGTGCCAGCCCACCGAAAGCCGCAAATGCTGGCGGCTTTATGCTGCTGACCAGCAAAGGCGGAGATCAACTCATCGCAGCCAGCAGTGACATCGCCGACAAAACTGAAATCCATGAGATGAAAATGGTCGATGGCGTAATGAAAATGCGACCTGTTGCCGCAGGCTTGACGCTCACACCGAATCAAGCCGTTAAATTGGCATCAGGGGGCTACCACATCATGTTCCTCGGCATTAAGCAGCCACTGAAAGAAGGTGATGAATTTCCTGTGACGCTTACCTTTGCCAAAGCAGGTAAAACGACCGTTACCATCAAAGTACAGGCCATGACCGATATGGCAGCCACACCAACGCAACACGGTCACAACTAAATCCGCAAAGCCGATTCGGTCGATACCGATAGACCGAATCGGCAAGCTTGCTCTCGATCCCACCTCCCCATGCTGTGCTCCAATCCAAGTGCCCCATTTCTGCTCGGCATATACCGAGAACAAAGAGACCTCACGCTAATGTATTGATTTGGCATGTAATTTTGTGAATTTTCCCGTTAAAAAACAACAGAACAAGCCAGAATCAAAGCGATCGAATTGTTACAATGTAATGAAGTTAAAAATGAAATCAATCTGATTTTTCATCCGTTCAACACGCTACAGTGACGCTATGAATCACCAACAAATCAACAAAATCCACAAGGCCGCCAACTCTGGCCGCGTTGAATTGATCCGGCTCGGAATTGCCCTGCTGTTTATTGTCGGCATCGTGCTCTATACCGCAGCACGGGGTACCACACCCAGTATTATGCTCATTGTCGCCTCAGTGGTTGGTGCCTATATGGCCATCAATATTGGGGCGAACGACGTTGCCAATAATGTAGGGCCAGCCGTTGGTTCCAAAGCACTCACGATGGGCGGAGCGCTCATTATTGCCGCTATTTTTGAAGCAGCAGGCGCCATCATTGCAGGTGGTGATGTCGTTTCGACGATTCGTAGTGGCATTATTGATCCAAACTTAATCCCAGATAAACAAACCTTTATCTGGATTATGCTCGCGGCCTTATTGGCGGGTGCATTATGGCTCAATGTGGCGACAGCGATTGGTGCCCCCGTATCGACGACACATTCGATTGTCGGCGCTGTACTCGGCGCAGGGGTTGCAGCAGGTGGAATGGGTATTGCAGACTGGGCGCAAGTCGGCACGATTGCTGCGAGCTGGGTGATTTCACCGCTGCTAGGCGGTATCTTTGCCGCACTCTTTTTGTACCTGATTAAACGTACTATTACTTACCAACAAGACATGATTGCAGCCGCTGCTAAAATGGTGCCACTGCTCGTGGGCTTAATGGCATGGACTTTTAGCACTTATTTGATGCTCAAAGGACTTAACAAGATTTGGAAAGTCGAATTCTTGACAGCTTTAGGTATCGGTTTTGCGGTCGGCGTCGTCGTTTGCGCGGTAATTATGCCAATCATCAAGTCACGCGTACGTGAAGTTGAAAATACCAAGCAAAGCGTGAATAACTTCTTCACGATTCCACTGATTTTTGCCGCCGCACTGCTGAGCTTTGCGCACGGCGCTAATGACGTTGCCAATGCGATTGGCCCATTAGCCGCTATTAATGATGCCTTGATGAGTAGTGATGCTAGCCTGCATGATAAAGCCAGTATTCCATTGTGGATTATGGTGATTGGTGCGATTGGTATTTCTTTGGGCTTGGCTTTATATGGCCCGAAAGTGATTCGTACAGTGGGCTCGGAAATCACCGAGCTAGATCAAACGCGCGCATTTTGTATTGCCTTAGCCGCAACCATTACCGTGATTGTCGCCAGTCAAATGGGCTTGCCAGTGAGTTCAACCCATATTGCGGTTGGCGGGGTTTTTGGAGTCGGTTTCTTGCGTGAATACCTAAAAGCCAATCATGCCCGCAACATCGATGCGATCAAGACACATCATCCAGAAGGCGATCAAGCAGCGATCGATGCTTTTATGTTGAAATTCAATAAAGCCAATATTGCGCAAAAAGCCGTATTGCTAGAAGAATTAAAAACCAATGCGAAACAACAACTCGATCCGGCGCACTTCTCAAAAATGGAGCGTAAAGGCTTGAAGAAGGTTTATCGCCAAGAGTTAGTGAAACGCTCACAAATCATGAAAATCGCCGCAGCGTGGATCGTGACAGTACCTATTTCGGCGTGTATTTCTGCAATGTTGTTCTTTATGCTAAGAGGTATGCTTTTGAATGCATAATTTAACGACACGTTAATTTCAACACCCAAAAAAAGCGCTGCAATCGATGATTCAGCGCTTTTTCCACATTCCGGTGTTTCAGCGGCAAAGAGCCGTGCGTCAAGAGTAACGTATCTGTGAAGATGAGTCGGCAAACTAACTCAAACCCAGCAGCCCGCTGAAAACACAGCAACATCCACTCGAAATAAATCAAGAAAATAGAGATAAATTAATACCATAGAAGCAAAATATTAAAGCAATCCCTTAAAAAGGCTTTGTTGCATAAATCAGCAAGAGGGTAAGTTACCCCAAACCCCAGACGGATTTATCCCACGCGCACCGTCGTCGGCGTGCCCAGTTGCGAGAAGCGATTTAGGATCGCCGCACGCACTTGCAACTCCGCCACCTGACG
>CAUOZE010000084.1:0-10476 GCA_963508915.1 uncultured Deefgea sp. | reverse complement strand
GAGAGTGGACACATTACGAAGGGAGTCAGTTAGGGTGCTTAATCATATAGTAATTAATAATCAAAGAGTTATGTTTGTTTCTGCATCATGCCGGATGGAGATTGAAAAAACAAGCAGCGCTTAAGTTGATACGATTGGCTCATAATGGGGTTGCTTTGCATATAGCGCAGAAATGAACCATCCTTAATCGCAAGTCGCAGTCCTTTTTCAATCCGCTGCGCGAGTTGCGGATTGTTCTTGCTGGTGAAAAAGTACATCGGCAATCGATAAACCAAAATCAATTTGTCATAAGCGATTAGCGTATTGTCTTTGAGCGACTCGACTTCTGAATAGACTTCGTTCAGCCCGCGCGGAAAATAATCTGCGCGTTTGTTTTTGAGCATGGGATACATAAAAGCAAATTGCGTTGGTTTCTCAACAGTGAGCCCAGCCGCTTCTAAAATCGCGGTATCGGGCCAATTGATGCCTTGAATCGCAGTGAATTGACTAAGCTCTTGTACGGAATTGATTTTCTCAAATTTGGCCAAGCTTTCCTTGCGAATCACGGGAATCCGAAAGCCAAGCAAGCCACCTTCAAGCGGGATACGAATCGGCAAAAGATCAAAGATCATTTTCTCGGCTGGAATCAGTGCCGGCCCAATCAAGATCAATAAAATTACCTTCGGCTAATTCAACCAGTGCTCTAGATTGATTCATTTGCACGGTTGTCAGCTCGATTCGTGCCGCGCCGAACTCAGCTTCGGTCTTGTTGAGAGCCAGTTGAGCCAAGCCAATAAAATAATCATGACTACTGTCCGATGCGGCTTGCTTGGGGCGCATTCTCACGACGAGTTCGGTCGCATGCACGCTACTGAGCGTAATGACTAACGCCATACTCAAAATCCATTGCAACGACTTCATGGCGATTCCTTTGAAATTGAACGCAAGCAAAATTCTAAATGAGTTTACACCCGCAGGTCCTGCGCAAAATCAGCCTCGGTCTGGGCGTGTAGGCGGCCAGAGCGACAGGCATTGCTGAACGCGATAAAGTCCGATTCGACTTGGTCGGCATACAGTGTGCTGTAGCGGGCAATTGCGTTGGCAAACGAATCGCCTTTCCCCAAATAAGCAGAAATCTCTGGCGACAAGCCGCCTGCTTTGGCGTGGGCACGCGCCAAAACCCAACCGCACAGCTCGGCGTATTCGAGCAAAATTGCACTGCTATACATTTCGACTTCGGGCGTGAGCTTCATATCGCGTAATTGGCGGAAATAAAAATGTCGGCCCGCTGGCCCCGTCGCCCAGCCAAGGAATATATCACTAGCGACTTGCATTAGGCGTTGTCCTTCGACGACGCGGCGGCCTTGATGTTGATAGGGCGTGGCGACACCTGCGTATTGCGCGAGCACGGAAGGGCGCGCTTCTTTGAGCTGCAAAAATAAAGGATGATCGTGCACATCGGTGAGTAGCATGATCAAGCAGCGTGTTCCCACACTGCCGACGCCGACCACTTTGTACGCTAGGTCTTGGTATTGGTAGCGATTGAGTAGTATTTTGCGGTCAGCCACCATGGTTGCTTGATAATCTTTGACCATTTTATCAAGGTGCAACTGCCAGTCGACATTTTCGGCACCCAGCAGCATTTGGTGATCTTGCACATGAAATACGGAGTGCAGGCTGTCTTTGATGCGCCAGCCATCGGGTGTTTTTTCGGCCAGTTTAGGCAGCAGTCCTTTATGACTTCGGCCGGCGGCTTTTTCTATCCCTTTTTCAATTCGCTGCCGTGCCGCATCAGATTCGGCACGGGCGAGCAAGGTTTCAAAGCTGATTTTTTCATACCAGATATCTAACTCGTTCATCGTGGTATAGAGCTGCATGTGTTTTTGGTAGCTGGCCTCAACGCGATACGCCGCTTCTTTACCAATATGGTCACCATGGTTTAGGTGCCGCGCTGCGACCATAAAGCTAGCAGCCAGTCGCTTGATATCCCACTCCCATGGCCCTGGATGAGTTTCGTCAAAATCATTGATACCAAACAACAGCGTTCGTTCAGGTGAGGCAAAGCCGCCGAAATTCATTAAATGGCAGTCACCGCAAATTTGCTGCCGCAAGCCGGTGACCGGTGTGGTGGATAAGTCATGCGCTTGCAGCAGCGCCGTACCGCGATAAAACACAAAGGGCGAAGCCAGCATGCGGCCTAACGAAGTGGTACCAAGCTAGGTAAGCGGCCTTGCGATGATTGTTCCAGTAAATCAACCGGGTCGCGCTGGTGCTGCGCTTGTTTTGCATGCTCTTTACGTGCGCATTGATCGCGCAGCGCACGGCCACGTTGTTGGCGTTCTTGTAATGGCGTATTCATGGCATTTCCTTGCTATGGCTGAGTGCTGCGGAATCAGGGTCCAAACTACCTCTAAGTAGTTGCTGTTTTTTCAGGATGTAGTGTAGTTATTTTTTGGGTATATCACCGTCTGCTAACTATAAAGAAGCTGAATATTTTTTGTGGGGCGCCTGATGAAAAATGAAAAGAGCGGCGTAGACGCTTTACAGCAATCGGTGCTGATTCACGAAGAAGTCAAAGTCGTCGTCGTGAACTGCTTTGAGATCAATTTAATGGGCTTAAACGCCATTCTATTGGCAAAAAAAGCGGACGAGCGTGCGCGTGGCTTTGGGGTGATTTCGGGCGAGTTGCGTTTACTCAGTTTAGAGCTGCAAGGTGAAATGCAGCGCTTGGGCTTGTTAGCGCAAGAATTGTTAGCGATGGCGACGGCGCGTTTGCAGGCCGAACGTCGCCTTGCTCGATTGACCGATGCCGCCGCTTTTTCCGATCACGTCGCTCAAATGCTCAACCCTGCGATGGAAAAAACTCGCTCACGAATGGTTTCGTTTAACGGCGGAGCCCATTTTGCCGAATGTCTAGAAGACGCTTATCGCACCTGTACTTTTGGTTTGGTGTTGGCGCGTTCGGCGCGTATTGAATCGGCCTATAGCGGCGATTTGCGCAGCGTACTTGCCGAACTATCTGAAGAATTTGCCCAAAAAATTGCTGAGGTCTTGCCGCGCTTGGATGCTCTAAGCCGCATCACTAAAAACCTAGTTTGAGACACCATAATGAAAAAAGCACTGTTAATTGCTAGCGCCGCTGAGCACCGCTGGTTTGCTGTATCGCGCGATCCTGCTCGGCCAAATCATCTAATTGATACTAATGAATATGTCGTTACCACGGGGGCCGATAGCTTGCTGTGTGATCCGGGCGGTTCGGAAGTTTTTCCTGCCGTGTTTGCCGCGCTGTCGGATGTGATTGATCCCCGTACCGTGCAGCGGATTTTCTCCTCGCACCAAGATCCAGACGTGATTTCATCGCTTGGGTTGTGGCACGATTTTAATCCGCAAATAAAATGCCATGTATCGGGCTTGTGGGGCGGCTTTATTCCGCACTTTGGCGGCGAAGACAATACGATTGTCGGCATTCCTGATGAAGGCGGCACGCTGATGATTGGCAGTGCGCCGCTGACGATTGTACCGGCGCATTATTTACACTCGTCGGGTAATTTTCATTTGTATGATCCCGCCTGTAAATTATTGTTCAGCGGCGATATTGGCGCAGCCCTGCTGCCCGATGCTGATTCGTCGCTCTACGTCGAAGATTTCGACCGGCATATTCGCTTCGCCGAAGGTTTTCATCGGCGCTGGATGGGTAGCAATACGGCAAAGAAAGTGTGGATTGATCGGGTTCGTCAGCTTGATATTGAATTGCTTTGCCCGCAACACGGCGCAATTTATCGCGGTGAGGATGTGAAGCGCTTTATTGATTGGTTTGACGCGCTGAAAGTGGGCTTGGATTGAGTCTCGATACAAAATTTCCACTGCAAGACGCTATGAAGCCGCTGGGAATTTTTGCCTTTAACTCCAGGACTTGATAATCGGCCTATTCACCCATAAATAATACGGGTAAGCTACTGGCACAATATTTTCTAACCCAGCTTAAAGGCTGGGTTTTTTATGACTAATTAGGATTTACATCATGGCGATTATCGTAAACGGCGTTGAAATCAACGAAGCACAAATTGAAAGCGAATTGGCACAACACGCCGAGGCAGAAAGCCCACGTGATGCAGCAATCCAAGAATTGATTTTGCGTGAATTGCTATTGCAGCAAGCTAAAAAACAAAACGTGACTGCACCAACAACAGAAGAAATCATCGGCGCATTGCTAGAAGCTGCCATCCCAGTGGTCGAAGCTGACGAAGCGGCTTGCCTTGAGTTTTACAACAACAATCCAGAAAGCTTTACCAAAGGCGAAATGGCCGCAGCGAACCACATTTTGTTCCCATTGGGTGAAGGCTTGGCAGGCAGCTTGGCTAAAGCCAAAGCCGAAGGCGTATTGGCTGATGTGATTGCCAATCCAAACAAATTTGCCGACTTGGCTAAAGAGCACTCAACTTGCCCATCCAGCGCGCAAGGCGGCAGCTTGGGTCAATTTGGCCGTGGTCAAATGGTGCCAGAATTTGAAGCTGCTATTTTCTCAACTGACGCTGGTGTGATTGTACCAACCTTGGTTGAAACCCAATTCGGATACCACATCATTCAAGTGACTGATCGCAGCCACGGTGAGTCAGTGAGCTTTGAAGAAGTCAAAGAGCGCCTACAAGCTTTCTTGACTGACATGGCTGGCCGCAAAGCAATGCACGACTACCTAGGTAACTTGGTTACGAGCGCGAAAATCGAAGGCTACTCATTGCCAGCAATGGCTTAATATTTTGGGCTGACTCCAGCCCTTATGCGAAAAGCCAGAGATTGTCTCTGGCTTTTTTATTTGAAATCAAGCTCATTGCTCGATGAGTTTGGCATAACAGCAAGTGCCTTCTTTCATATTGCGGCGCAATAAAATTGCGCTATGCTTTGCCTCATAAAAACAGGGTGTTGATTCAATGCCAAAGGAAAACCAATGCGTCATTTGATTATTTTGGGCTTACTAGGGCTAGGTTTGGTCGCTTGCGGAGAGAAGAAAACGACGAGCGAAGCTGTAGATAAAACGGCCATCGCCGATGTGGCGGCCAGTTTGCAGCAATGGTTGAGCAAAGCTGCTCAGCCAATCAGTACGCTCGATGCGGCGCAAAATGCGGATCAACAAGATCTGAATGCCTTTGGTGAGGCTGTGGGTAATGCGCGCGTGGTCGTGCTGAACGAAGACAGCTACGCCGATAAGAATGCGTATGAATTAATGAATCGCTTGGTGCAATACCTGCATCAGAAAAAAGATTTTGATGTGCTGCTGATTGAAAGCGCGATGTTTGATGTGGAAGGCGTTTGGCGCAGTGCGCTGGATAAAAACGCGAGCGTCGTTGAACTCGCGCCGGGGCGCGTGTTTTATATGTACTCGCAAACCGATGCCAGCCGTAAAGTCTTGGCTTATCTTGATGAAGCGCGCAAGAGCGAGCGTCCACTGGTGTTGGCGGGTTTTGATATCCCGCTAGCTGGGACGACATCGATTAGAGAATTACTCCCTGCATTGACTCAATATTTACAAAACAAAGGCTCAAAAATTCCTGAGCAAGCCAATTGGGCAGATTTTCGCCAAGTCGCGCAGCGCGCCATCGAGCTCAATAGCCAAGGCATGGATTTAACGCAATTTAATGCCGTCGCCGCGCAACTCAAAACCGAACTCTGCCAAGACACCGCGCCCGCCAATGTGGCTGTTTTGCGTGAATCGGCAGGTTGGTGGTGTCAGCAAGTGAAAAGCATCGCCGCTGGTGTGGGTCGCCAGCAGCATACCGATGATGTGAATTACGATTATCGCAACCCGACCATCGCCGACAATGTGCAATGGCTGATTGACCAACCCTTTGCCGGTAAAAAAGTCATCGTCTGGACCAATTCATCGCATGGTTTACCGCAAGTGAGTGGTGTAGAGCCAGCCACCAAACAGCCGATTTACAGCATGGGCTGGCATCTCAAGCAGCGTTTGGGTGAGCAAGTTTACAATGTCAAAATCGCTGCGCTCGGTGGGCAAACGAATAAGTATTGGGATACAGGCGTTCAGGATGTTGTGCTAGCGCCCAATACGGTCGAGTCGCTATTAAAACAAGCCAATCTACAGCAAGGCTTTATCCAAGCCCCAAGCGATCCCGCCGTACTCGCGCAGTTTGCGCAGCTCAATCAGCCCGCGAAATTCGGTAAAGACTATCAAGGCCTCTTTTTCTATCCAGCCGCCGAGCCCGCATTACAAGGCGCGCATGCAATCTTGCCGCTGCCTTAAACAGGGTTGAGATCAAAAAAAGCCAGATCATCACTGATCTGGCTTTTTTGTAGCTCACGCTTTAAATGAACTCGACCCACTTAATTGAGTGCGTCATTTTTATAGTATTTGGTGCCTTTTCCGGTCAGCTCGAGTGCCAGGCCCGTATCGGTGAGCTGGTACATCCAAACGCCGGGGCTCACAGATATGGCGCCCTGATAACTCAGCCCTGTTGAGCCGCTTTTCGCCGCCGCAGTGCCTTGCCCACTAAAGCTCCAGCCTGAATTGATAAAGTTATCCAGTACTTTGGCATTTTCAAACACAAAAATGACCCGAAATGATTTGATACCAAATCCAAGACCCGCTTGCAGCTCCAGCATTTTCATATAGGTTTTTTGCTGATTGGCATTTTTGACTACCATGCCAGAGCCAGTACCGCCGCCGGCAAATAGGATTTTCATGCCAAAGTTGCTAAATACGGCATAACCCGCGGCGCTTGAAATTGCGCCTTTGGCAGAGGGGCTCACGCGATACAGGTCCTTGAGGATGGATTGGCTTTTTTGTCGAATTTCTTGACGTTGTGTTTCCTTTTGCTTGGCTGTTAATTCGGCGGCGTTGGCACTTTGTAGACCAAGACAGCCAAGCAAAGCACAGCTGAGTAAAAGTGGTTTTAGCATTGGACTTATTCCTGACTTCTAAGGTAAATGATGGGTACAGCGGGGGGGGGCAAGCTGAGCTTCATTTACAAAAAGAGCATCAATTCAGTCCGTGTGAGGTGATGGTCTTGAGTTAAAACGCTTATTGATTAGCTTTGTTTAACTCTGCAAAATTTTCAGCGGTAGTCTTAATATTTCATCGCCTTTGCCAGCGAAGTACCACATGATGCCGATCAATGCGCCAACGGTGAGCAGATACCATGCGGCGGAGACGATTTGGCCGTAGCGGTCGAGCGGGAGCAAGTGGCTGCTCAGGCGGCTGCGCCATTCAAAGATGATTTCCAAGCTGCCAATCAGCAGCAAAAAGCCCAGTAAAGCCAAGCCCAGCGAGTAGCTGATGAATACGCCCAAGGCTGCGCCGATGATGCAGGCGATCAGGCCGACTTTACTATGCATCGAAAAGCTAATGCTTTTCAAAATATGCCCGCCATCGAGCGGTAAAATCGGTAGTAGATTGAATAAATTCAGCAGCGCATTAAACGCAGCCAAACCCGCGAAGAACACATTCCCCGTCAGCCAATACGCCAGCAGCGCCGCGATGGACAGCAAGAGGCCAAAAGTTGGCCCCATGATGGAAATCACCACGTCTTGCCAGCGCGTGTTGATTTTCTCATCCGACATCGCCAAGCCGCCCATAAACGGAATCAAGTAAATGCCCTTGGTTTTCATGCCAAAATATTTCATCGCCCGAATATGGCCGTATTCGTGAAATACCAAACAGGCCAAGAGCGCCAAGGCAAATTGGAAGGAAAACAGCCACGAATACGCCGCCACACTCGCGCCCGCCAACGCGACTTTGATCATTTTTGCGCTTTTTAATAATTTGAGCGCCAGCGCGCCAATGCCAAGCAGGCTGAATTTGCTCTGTACAATCGGCGGGCTAACTGGCGTTTGGCGCTCGATATCGTGCGTATCGCGTTGACCTTGCTGCACTGCTTGGCCATCAACCAGTAAACGATATTGCAGCGTAAATGGTTGCCATTGCAGCTGCGTTTCGAGCCGAACTTGGATGCTGCTTGGGGTTTCTGGCGAATTTGCAGCCACGTTTGGTTCAAGTTGGCGTAATTCAAACTCCAGCACATTATCGCCTTCGCCGCGATCGGCGGATGCGGCTTGTTCGGCGACGAGGGTGTTGTCCCAAAACAGTTGCTGCCAGCCAGCAAGGCTACTCTCTAGCCGCAGCGATTTGCCGAGGCATTCAATATTTAATAATTCCATGATGTGGCTCTGTTTTGGGTATATCATTGTAGCCAATATTAATATTGGCTACAATGATATACCTATATTGTAAAATTTGATTGTGTACTATGCCGCTAAACGAACGGCTTGCCGTGCTGGTGCGACGGTTTTTTTGGTGGCGGCTTTGGGTTGTTTGCCAGCGTAATCACTTTCTAGCAAGCTCGTCGCCGCTGCTGCGGTCATCCCTTGCGTTTGCAGCCACTCACCGACCATTTTTGCCAAGCGATCCAGCGCGATGCGGTGCGTAGCGTCAGTGCTGGCGTATAACCAATCCGCAAACGCCATAAAGTTGGCAAACGGTGATTCGCCTAAGAGCACTGGCAGCGTATTGGCAAAGCGCCCTGAATTGGCGACCAAATCCCAGTAGCGCGCAAAGCGCACCAAGCGCTGCATGGTGGTGAAGTCAATGTCGCGGTTGGCCAAAATCGTATACGGCGGGAAGGGATCGTACTTCATCGAAAATTCGTCGGTATGCCTGATAATCGGCGTGCCGCGTAGGCGTTTCAAAATGCCGAATTGAATTTCATGCGGTTTGAGCGCGTAGAGCTGATCAAAGCCCACGCCAAAGCTTTCTACTGTTTCGCCGGGCAAACCCGCGATTAAATCGACGTGCATGTGCGCATGGCTATGCTCGACTAACCAGCGGATATTCTCGGCGGCTTTTTCATTATTCTGTTTGCGGCTGACCAAGGTTTGCACTTCGGGATTAAAACTTTGAATGCCGATTTCAAACTGTAAAGCGCCAGGAGGGAATTGCATAATTCCGTCTTTAAGCGCCTCGGGCAGATGATCGGGAACGACCTCAAAATGCGCGAACACCGGATCATCAGGATGCGCGGCAATTTTATCGAGGAAAAACTGCATGATGCGCAGACTGGTTTTGATGTTCAGATTAAAGGTGCGGTCGACAAACTTAAATAGCCGCGCGCCGCGCTGATACAGCGTTTCCATCTCCGCTAAAAAACGCTCCAGCTCAAACGGCCACGCGGTTTTATCCAGCGCCGATAAGCAAAA
Source organism: uncultured Deefgea sp. (assembly GCA_963508915.1). Taxonomy (GTDB): domain Bacteria; phylum Pseudomonadota; class Gammaproteobacteria; order Burkholderiales; family Chitinibacteraceae; genus Deefgea. The sequence continues at coordinate 1,293 of CAUOZE010000084.1, read as the reverse complement.
CTCACACTTGAAGGGGCATCCCCTCGACGCCTCTACGTAGAGCGTACGATTTTTGATGTCTTCATCGGTGTAAAGCGAATAGGGCAGTTGTAGGTCGTCGAGTTTGGCTTGCACGCCAACGTGGATTTTCATCAAGGGCTGCGGGCCGTTGATGATCTGCCGACAGAGATCGGGCAGCGTGATTTCGCCCCAGCCGGTGATGACAAAATCAGCGTCTTTGACTATCGCTTGTTCCAAGGTTTCGTACGATACTTCCGGCCCGCCGAGGATGATTTTGATGTGCGGTGCCACACGCTTGAGCAAGGCCACGAGGCGGGCGGTTTCTTCGACGTTCCAGATGTAGACGCCAAAGCCAATGATGGTCGGTTTTTTCGCCAGCAGTCGCTCGGCAAATTCGGTGGTTTTGCCGCCAATGACAAATTCCATGATTTCAGTTTGCTCTTGCAGCTCGCCCATATTGGCCTGCAAATAGCGCAATCCGAGCGAGGCATGCGTGTAACGGGCGTTCAGCGTGGACAGAATGATGGTCATGGCGGCGAAATCTAAGGCGAAAACGCTATTTTACGGGTTTACGCGTGTATCAGGGATAAGGATTGCTCAGTGGTTGGGCGTTACTGCTGTTGTTCCATTTCTGATTGTAAATTTTCTAGCTCAGTCAGGATTTTGATGAATTTCTCGCCAAATGGGGTGAGGCGATATTCGACCCGAGGTGGAACTTCATTAAATGCAATGCGTTCGATGATGCCGTATTCAATATTGCGTCTTAAACATTCATTGAGCACCTTGGTGCTCAGCCCTTCTACACGGCGCACCATTTCCCCTGGGCGATTCACTGCGTGTGCTAACAATTTGTAGACGGTGAGCGACCATTTGCATCCGCAAATACTTTCCACCATCCGTGCGCTGCGCTCGGGGGGCGATTGTCGTGAAAAAATTATTTCCTTGCTATTCATGAATTTAGCCCTTTTTGAATCTACCGAACCATTTTGTGCCTACTTTTCACTGCCTGAGCGCGTCGCTTAGAGTGTGTTCTCACCTTAACATGAAAGGAGTTACACAATGAAGCATACACAGCAAGCAACGGCATTGATCGTTGGTGGTTCAAGCGGCATGGGTTTGGCGACGGCGAAATTATTATTAGCCCGCAATATTCCGCAATCCTATCAACTTAAGCCTTCAGACCGTTGCTTTGTAAGCAATGTAATCGTGAGGTTTGGGGTGATTGGTGCGTTCTTTCCTCGCTCTGGGATTAAAATTGATCAACGATTTCCTGATCTCAGTCAGCGCAAGCTT
>CAUOZE010000083.1:0-11304 GCA_963508915.1 uncultured Deefgea sp. | reverse complement strand
GAAATTGCGAATTTGGAAAAAAGATTGAATAATCGACCCAGGAAACGACTGGGATTTAGAAGCCCAGCGCAAGTGTTTAACAAGGGCAAGTCACTGAATTGACGAACCTACCCAGTGTTGCACTTACTATTTGAACCTGCGAAGCTTTGCAAGGTAGTTGTCTATTTGTTCATCGAAATGCTCAAGGGCGTTTCTTAGTTTACGATCTTTCAGTGGGCTCTCATCTTGTATTTCGAAAACTTGCCTTAGTTGATTTGCACGCTGAACGTGTTGTGTTGCCTGCTTTACAGGGAAAAAATGACATGAAATGCAGCCAGCTTGATGCAGTATGTTTTGTAACTGCTCAAATAAGTTTTGTTTCGGGAGCTCAAGTGCCCGTGCATCGTCATTTTCAACTAAATCAAGCCAATCTTTAATGACTTTAATCGAGCTGTAGGCTGATTTTGTATGCCAAAGCATGCTGCTGATATAGAGCGCTTCATAAGCGGGGGGAATTTCATTGTTGTTCATCACTCTTCCTATGCACAGCAAACAGGCTACTTACGGTATGTATTGCGACGAATGACAGGTAAAACATCAGCTGTATGCGCTGAGCGTTTAAATCGCTTTGAATTTGAAAAAAAACCGCCAAAAATGCATGGCGGTTTTATGTTGATTCAAACGATATTTACTCTTCGTCAAACACCGCTGTCGTATAAACCTCTTGTACATCATCCAAGCTTTCGAGCGCGTCGATCAATTTTTGCATTTTGATCGCATCATCGCCTTCGAGTTCGGTTTCGGCTTGTGGCTTCATCGTTGATTCGCCCATTTCGGCTTTGAATCCAGCTGCTTCTAGCGTTTCTTTGAGCGTTACAAATTCGTACGGCGGAGTAATGACTTCAATTGAGCCGTCATCATTGGTGGTGACATCATCCGCTCCGGCTTCGAGTGCTGCTTCCATCAACGCGTCTTCATTGGTGCCCGGCGCGAAAATCAAATAGCCGCAGTGTTTGAACTGGAACGAAACGCAGCCGTCTGATCCCATATTGCCACCGTATTTGGCAAAAGCGTGGCGTACATCGGCCACAGTGCGCACTTTGTTATCAGTCAGGCAATCCACCATCACCGCCGCGCCATTCAGGCCATAGCCTTCGTAACGGGTTTCGAGGTAATCGACGCCGTCGAGCGTGCCCGAGCCGCGTTTAACGGCGCTTTCGATATTGTCTTTTGGCATCGATTGCGCTTTGGCTTTATCAATCGCCAAACGCAAACGTGGATTCATCAAGACATCGCCGCCGCCCATTTTGGCCGCCACGGTGATTTCTTTAATCAATTTGGTGAAAACTTGGCCGCGTTTGGCATCTTGACGGCCTTTACGGTGTTGAATATTTGCCCACTTGCTATGACCTGCCATGCTGCACCTGTGTTTTTCAATGTGTCGATAGGGCGGTATTCTAGCACGCTGGCGCAAGTCGAAAAATATCCCCCATGCGCATGGAGCACGATCTAGATTAAATTTAAGGTGAATTGATTGGCTACTCAAGGAGTGCGGCGTTTTCGCCTGTTGGGTATTTATCTGTGGGCATCACCAGCAAGCGTCTGTGGCTTAATACTGGCACTGCCTTTACTCGTGTTAGGCGCAAAGCTGCAGCGTTTTGATGGCGTATTAGAAATTTGTGCGCCATCCTGCTGCGCACAATGGATTCGCCGTTTCGGTGCTATTACGTTTGGCCATGTGGTGATTGCGAGGGACGCTGAGCATATGGCGGCACTGCGCGCCCACGAGCGTGTGCATGTGCGGCAATATGCAAGGTGGGGGATTTTGTTTTTTCCGCTGTATTTAGCGTCAAGTTGTTGGCAATTGCTGAATGGCCGCCGTTTTTATCGTGATAATTGTTTTGAGCGTGAGGCCTATGGCGATGCGCCGAGCTCACGCTCAAAGCGTTGATTTGTGTTGGCCAAAGTAGCAAGTCACCGCGCCAGCCTGCCACGCGGGGAATTTTCCCATCACTGCAGTGAGTAATTCCGATTCGGTGAATTGGGTCAGCCAAACTTGTAAGGCTTGTGGTGCCTGTTGCTGGAACCATGGCTGATCAACCGCAGCAAACTGCCGAATAAACGGCGCAATTGCTGCGTCGCTCAAACGATATTGACTATCAATAAGATGGGTATGCTGCTCTAGCTTTTGATTTATATTTTCTAGCAGCCAATACATCGCATTGTGTTGGTGTTCGCTGGGGCTGAGTTCTAGGTGGCGTTCTGGATATTTGTAGCGATCTAACAATGGCTTGAATTCAAGATCGTGCTGCGAAATGAGTGCCAACTGCTCGGTCGCGAGGGCGGGGGGATGCCAATTGTGTGGGTCGCATTGCGCCAGCGCCCACAGCATAATCTCTAAACTTTGCTCGATGACTTGACCATTCGGCAAGCGTAAAACGGGTACTGTGCCTTTGGGCGAGGTGGTGAGTAATTCAGCGGGTTTTGCGCGCAATACCACTTCACGCAATTCAACGGTGACGCCACTTTGCCAAAGCGCCAGTCGAGCGCGCATTGCGTAAGGGCAGCGGCGAAATGAGTAGAGAATGGGGAGATTCAAGTTCATTGTGATGCCATTAAATATAATGCGTCAGTCGTGCGAGTAGGCCGCAAGCCAGCCAGCTGATTGCCATTAATCCCACTGGTTTGATTGTGCGGTGTAGTCCCCAGCCTGCAGCTAGCATCAAGATCAATACGACACCGCCACCCCAAAATGCAGGAAACAAACCAATCAGCCAGCTACTCAATCCACCGATCGCCAGCCAAGGTGAGGCGCTGAGGATAATTTGTTGCGCTCGGGTGGGTTGTGGGTCGGGTGCCAAGCTAGGTAGGTTGACTAAGAGCGGCGCGAGAAATCCGGCAGGGTCTTGGGCAAGGCCTTTGACCAGTGCGATAGAAACAGCGGGTGTAGCGCCTGCCGCGAGCAACATGCCTTGCAAGCCAAGGCTAGACTCTGCGCCGGGCGTGGTTTCTTCATCCGTGTCTGGCAGGGTGAGGGGCGTAAATTGGCGTGCTGTGCGCGACAATTTCCATAGCTGCCATGTCGCACCGCCAAGGCCTAAGCACCATGCGGCCAGTTGTTGGCTGGCGGGTAGGCGATTAAAGCCCATTAAAAGCGCCAATATGCAGCCAGAAAACAGCAGCGCATCATTGCTTTTATGTTGTGCCAGCGCCCAAAAATGTTGGCTTGCAGTTTGATAGAGATTGAGTCCTTTTATACCATATTTTTTAAGTATTGCTTCGCAGGCATTGGTGCCAAATTTATTCAGGGCAATACCTAGTATTTTAGTTTTATTGTTTTTGATCGAGGTCGGATATTTTTGTGCGATTTCTAGCCAGTACCACTGCCTGCTCGATCCCGATTCAAGATCGGATAGCAGTCGAATAAGAGTGCCTTGTTCAGCTGGCGTGAGCATGTGGCGCGTCATCCGAGAATCAAATAATCAGCAAGTAGGCCCATGAAAATTTTCGCGCCGATGTGATTATTTTTTAAAAAAGCCGCAAAACACGCCTCGCGATCACGAGAGCGGATTTGCCGATATTGCTGCTCAATTTCGACTGCCACAACGAATAAACTCGCAAAGTAAAACCAACTGCGCCCAGCAAGAAAGCCGATGTAAACCATCAGTAGCCAAAATCCCGTAAAGCACCACATTACTGCGGCAACGTCATATTTCCCAAAGGTAATCGCCGACGTTTTGATGCCGATTTTCAGGTCATCGGGTTTATCGACCATGGCATATTCAGTGTCGTAGGCCACCGTCCACAGCAAATTTGCCAGCATCAGCAACCATGCAATCATTGGGATCGAATTGGTCTGTGCAGTAAACGCCATCGGAATGCCAAAGCTAAAGGCAATGCCCAAATAGGCTTGCGGCACGGGTAAAAATCGTTTGGTAAACGGATAACTCGCCGCCAAAAATAAAGCGGGAATCGTCAATGATAAAGCCAAGGTGTTAAGCGGCAGTGCAATCACGAGCGCAAGTAGCGCTAAAGCGGCGGCAAAATATAGTGCATGGCGCGATTTGATTGCACCGGTTGCCAGCGGTCGATTTTTGGTGCGCTCCACATGGCCGTCAAAATCCCGATCAGCCCAATCGTTAATCACGCATCCCGCAGAGCGCATCAGCCACGTACCAAGGCAAAAAATCACCACTAAATGCCAATCAGGCCGTCCTTGGCCCGCAATCCAAAGCCCCCACAGCGTCGGCCACAGTAATAATAAAGTACCGATGGGTTTGTCCATGCGGGCGAGGCGGAAGTAGGGCGAAAGGCGTGGCTTGAAGGATTGGGTCATTTAGATGCGGAGGCTGCGGGCGTTAAAATTGAGGGGGTGAAAACGTCAGTCAAAAAGACTTCGGTGACCAGTAATTGATCATTGCCAGAATAAAACACCGAACGTCGCGCCCATAGTGTGGCGGCTTGCGGACCCGCAGCCGCGACGGCTTTTTGCCAGAGCGGATGACGGTGATTGAGTTTGCACCATGATAAATGCGAGCGGCGAATGGTCGGGTCGGCGAATAAAAGTGCCCCCAAGGGGCGGCTGCCCGAGCGGCCAAACAGATGAAAGCCGCCGCGTAAACTGCTGCGCGTCGTGATGCTGTGCGCAAACACCAGCGGCTTCTCCTTAGAGCAGAGTAGAACTTCACGTGTGGCCACCCTCATTTGCCGGCGAGGTAAGTGCAAAACAGCGCGTTCATCCAAGTGCGGCGTTTGCCAGCCTTGCTGCAAAACGCGAACCTTAAATTGCGGAAAGTGGGCGATCAAGCATTGGGTTAGCGAGCCGCGCTCACTCAACCACGGGCGAAGGAATCGAGGTGCGGAAATTAATGGGGAGTGCCAAAAGGCGGTGTGCGGCATAAAAGTCAGACGAGCTAATCAATCCTACCTATTATGCCATAGCTGCAATACGACCTGCTGTGTAGTCTTTTTTGCCTCCCCCACGTGGTTAATTTTGCATTAGTGCATTAATTCTTGCTGAATTTACCAGTGAGTGTATATTTCTACTAATTGGTACATGTGTTTTTTTGTAGTAATTCAATGCCTTATCTTTTCTTGATGATTGTCGTTTTACTTAGTGCATGTGGCGGTGGTGGCGGCGGTCCAGCTGTACCTTCATCAACAGAGACGCCTGTAATTGCTCCTACACTTCCAGCTTCCACTTTGAATGTGCGCTACGGGCCAGAGTTTCCCCAGACCGGCACATTAAAGCTACCGGCAGGGAACGGCCCACATCCTTTGGCGGTGATTATTCACGGTGGATGCTGGAATCGTTTTATTGCATCAGCAAGCTTGATGCAGCCGATGGCGGATGCTTTGACTCGCGCAGGATGGGCAACTTTAAATTTAGAATATCGTGTCTCTAATGAGCCAGGCTATCAAGCGCCAATGACCTTCACTGATATTGGCTTGGCCATGGATTCGCTACCGCAAATGGTGGGAAATTTACCGGTTAATTTGAAGCGAACGGTTGTTGTGGGTCGTTCGGCAGGTGGGCATTTGGCTTTGTGGGCCGCTGCACGTCCGAGTATCCCTGTCACGAGTGCATTGTATAAAACCAACCCTAATCTGCCACAAGCTGTGATTGGCTTAGCCGCGATTCCAGATTTGGTGGCTTACCAAGCTTCATTTGGCTGTGGGAGTTACATTTCAAATTTACGTGGGAATTTCAGTGATGCAGAAGTAAACCCGCAAGCGATGCAGTCAAAAATACCGACTTATTTATTCTCGGCCGTATTTGATAACATTGTCGGCGCTAATTTTGCGGATGCATACCAAAAGCTGCAGCTCAGCCAAGGGCAGACCTCCACGGTGACTACGGTGAGTGGCGATCATTTTCTACTCATTCAATCCTATGGCATCGTTTTTGATGAAATACTCAAGCAGATGAATGCAGTTCCTGCCGCACCTTAAGTTGATGCGATGTAGTCTGGATTGGTGAATGGTGACAAAGGTGTTTGCCAATCCAAATGGGTATGCTCATACAAGCAAAATAATTTATGGCTTGTGCCAACATACATTGATTTTTTCCGCAAAGATTTGTGTGCTATCCCAGATTCAATAGTTATACGATTTGTAAAATAATTGTATTTAAAAGCATATCGTTGAAGTCGTGAGACATATGGGCTCGCGCTTAAGGCCGTGGCACGGTAAAATGCGACGTTTTCCCGCACACCTTTGGACAATTCGGTATGGATAAAATTCTGATTCTTGATTTCGGCTCACAAGTCACGCAGCTGATTGCCCGTCGTGTGCGCGAAGCGCATGTGTATTGCGAATTGCATTCGTTTGACGTCAGCATCGACTTCATCAAAGAATTTGCCCCTAAGGGCATTATCTTATCCGGCGGCCCGAACTCAGTGTATGAGTCAGATTACCAAGCCGATCCAGCCTTGTTTGAATTGGGCATCCCAGTAATGGGCATTTGCTACGGCATGCAATGGATGGCGCAAAGCTTGGGCGGTAAAGTTGAAGCGGGCACGGTGCGCGAATTCGGCTTTGCTGAAATCGAAGTGAACGCAAACAACCCATTATTTAAAGATTTGTCAGACCGAGTTCACGGCGACAAAACTTGCCTTGAAGTTTGGATGAGCCACGGCGACAAAGTGACTGCGATGCCAGCCGGTTTTGAAGTGATCGCTAGCAATGCGTCTTGCCCGATTGCGGCAATGGCCGATGTGAAACGCGGTTTTTATGCGGTGCAATATCACCCAGAAGTGACACACACGCTGAAAGGCCGCGAAATGATTAATCATTTCGTGCTGGATATTTGCGCGTCTGAACCAAGCTGGACTATGCCTAACTACATCGACCAAGCCGTGGCGAAAATCCGCGAGCAAGTTGGTACTGATGAAGTGATTTTGGGTCTGTCAGGCGGTGTGGATTCATCAGTAGCTGCTGCGTTGATTCATCGTGCGATTGGTGATCAACTCACTTGCGTATTTGTTGATAACGGTTTGCTCCGTTTGAACGAAGGCAAACAAGTGATGGAAACGTTTGCCGAGCATTTGGGCGTGCGTGTGATTCACGTTGATGCCACCGCGCAGTTTATGGGGCATTTAACTGGCGTATCTGATCCAGAAGCGAAACGCAAAATCATTGGCCGCGAATTCGTTGAAGTATTCCAAGCCGAATCAGCCAAATTGCCAAGTGCAAAATGGTTGGCACAAGGCACGATTTATCCTGACGTGATTGAATCGGCTGGTGCAAAAACCGGCAAAGCGCACGCGATCAAGAGCCATCACAATGTGGGCGGCTTGCCAGAAACAATGAAATTGAGCTTGCTTGAGCCATTGCGTGAATTGTTTAAAGACGAAGTACGCGAACTCGGCGTTGCGCTCGGCCTCGCGCCAGAGCTGGTTTACCGTCACCCATTCCCCGGCCCAGGCCTTGGCGTGCGTATCCTCGGCGAAGTGAAACAAGAATTTTGCGAATTACTCCAACGCGCCGACGCAATCTTTATCGAAGAATTGCGCTCTGCAGTGGATGAGAAAAGTGGTAAAAACTGGTACCAACTCACCAGCCAAGCGTTTGTGGTGTTCTTGCCAGTGAAATCAGTCGGCGTGATGGGCGATGGCCGCACCTACGACTACGTGGTCGCACTACGTGCTGTAGTGACCAGTGACTTTATGACTGCAAAATGGGCCGAATTGCCATACGACTTGCTAGGCAAAGTCTCAAACCGCATCATCAACGAAGTCCGCGGCATTAATCGCGTGGTTTACGATGTGTCTGGCAAGCCACCAGCGACGATTGAGTGGGAATGATCTTTTAGATTCTCGCTAAATAAAGAAAGCCCTGATTTTTCAGGGCTTTTTTGTTGGGAGTTTTCATTTACGCCGCTATTTTCTCACAGGCAGCCCGTGCTTTTTGTGCAAAAACGGAATCTCGGTCGGCGGTGAGATAAAGCTGGTTCATGGCGCGGGTCATACCGACGTAGAGTACACGGGCTTGTTCGGACTCTTCGCTTTTTTGATGGGGTAGACTGCCTAAACCAGCAATAGCAACCACGGGAAATTCTAGTCCTTTGCTGGCATGCAAAGTAAGTACAGATACGCCGTTAGTTGTTTCAATTGATCCAGTTTGAACTGGAATCTGGCAGCGTTTGAAGTGTTCGCGAATGGCATCGAGTTGATAATTGAAATAAGCCAAAACGGCCATATCGCGCCATTCAATACCTTGCTCTTGGCATTGCTGAAATTTTCTTGCAATGGTTTCAAGTTCAGCATTAAAGGTTGGTAACTGAATAAATTCAGGTGCTATATCGCGTCGCCCTGCGGTTTGCGGCAGAACGAGCGGAACACCATCTTCTTCTGCATCTTGTGCCGAGAGTAAATCGCGAGCAAATTCGTAGGCTACGCCGAGCACTTCGGCGCTATTGCGATAATTCAATTTCAAAATGGAGGTGCGGCCACGCGCCTGAATGCCGACACTGGAAAAAGTAAATTGGCGTTTGCTCGATTTCTGGTAAATATCTTGCGCGCTGTCATAGAGCATCAGTAGCGCGTTGCTGGCGGGGTCGACCATTTGTACGATTAGCCGTAACCATTCCGGTTTGAAATCATGTCCTTCATCAATCAATAGAGCAGAGTATTGCCCTCCAGGCACTTCATTACGGTTTACGCCGTCAATTACCCCCTGAATGGTTTCTTCCCAGTATTCAGAGCTATTGGGTTTGGCCTTGGATTTGGCTAATAAATAGGTTTTTGCCATTTCACCGCACCAGCTATGAAATGTTTTGACGATGACCTGTTGAGCTAAGCCTTTTTGTTCCATCCAGCTTTTGAGTTTCTGCGATAAGCCTTTGTTGAAGCAAAGAATCAGTACGGGTTTACTCGAGCTTTTGGCGAGGTATTCGGCTCGATAACCCAAAATCATTGTCTTGCCAGAACCAGCTACACCATGAATAACCCGATGGCCTTCGCCCAAGCTGCGTGCCAATTGTTCCTGCTGCACATCCATCACACGAATGAGATCGGGTATGGCCATGGCTTCTGGAATTTCATCTGTTGCTGCATCAAACAGACTGCCTTGACGGCAGACAATCCGCACGTCAGGAAATAAATGCCAACGAATTCGATCAATTTGCGGCAGGGTGAGTCGGCAGGGAAAGGGCTGTAAAAACATATCCCAGAGCCGTTTTTGAAAAGCTTCAGCATCAGCCGATTCGGTCATCTCATCCTGACAAATTACTAAATACTCGGGAAGTACATCACCCAATAATGCTTCGTTAAAGTCTTTACGCGTGATATTGGCAAGCACCAAGCCATGCCCGTATGGCATCACTAATTTGCCTGCGTAGCGGCTTTCGCTTGTTTGGATTAGCAGTGGATCTTTTTTCAGCATATCAATGGTTGTGGTAATAAATTCACGCGATTTCAGTAGTGGATTTACATCTTTAACCAGTTTTCCGTTGAAATCGCATTCAACCAGACTTGGATTGATATTGATAATGCTTGATATTTTCCAGTCTTTTATTTCCAAAGCCAAAACGCCGCGATGCGGATTGAGAATCAGAAAGTCGGGGCGTCGCCGTTTTACCCCAACCGTAACGTCATACCAACAGAGGTAGTCATCTTCGAGTAACGCTTCAAGACGGCGGGCAAAGCGCTTTTCACCAGAAGTCATTCGGGACAAACAGGTGTTTAAACTGGGTATGAGCGTTGCCATGCAAAATTTCCTGATTGCTGCTGATGTAAAAAATATTTCGCCATGATAGGCTTAGTAGTAAGTAATGTCATAAACAGTTTACGAGTTTAATCAGCAAACGCCTGATGCACAGCCTGAACAATCCGTTCGCCAAGCTCAAAATTTTCACTAAATATCGGGTATCGCTTACAAAGCTGATTAGACAGCGCGTTGCCATTTTGCCGAATGCTGCGAATGATGCTGTCGAGCTCATTGTCTGGCGCTTCTAAAAATTGCTTGATGGCGCTGCGGGCTTGGTCGTTGGCTTTTAAGAAACGGGCTTCTTTGCGCATTTCAACCGTCAGCGTTGTGGCTATGATTTTGGCGAGATATTCAGCATGTGCGGTGAGGTCGGGGTAGCGCCATGCGGGCAGTGCATCATCGTAAGCGCTGAAATAAAGATTGTATTCAACACCATCTTCGGCGATGACAGGTCCGCCAAAATAATATTGATCGGCATATTTACGCATCAGGCGGCGGGAAAAACGCTCAAGCACTTTGTCGTAAGCGGCGCGCGCCTGCGTGCTGTCGGCGATAGTCGCTGAAACAGGCAGGATAATCGGCGCGGGAACGAGCCCATCGCGGCGCAAAATATCATTGATTAAAAAGCGTGAAATCCGGCCATTGCCATCGGCCATCGGATGAATATAAACAAAGCCGAAAGACGCGATTGCGGCGCGCACGATGGATGACGCGCCTTGGCTGCGTTTGAGAAAATGCGCAAGTCTAGAGAGAAGGGCGTTTGTTTGCTCCCAATGCGGGGCGATGTAATCGACGACCGCTTGATAGTGAGCTGAATGCCCCACATAAACTGGTGAGCGGCGCAGTCCATAGCGCAGTGCCATATCGCCTAAAATGCCGCGTTGCAATAGGCTTAGGGTTTCGGGTGTGAATGGATTGTCGTGTTGCCCGCATTCGTTTTCCATGACAGCGGCAAAGCGGCGGATGCGGTCTTCTTTATCCTGCTCACGCTCAATTAAAAAACTGGCGCGGCTCTCTTTGACGGTTAGCCAAACTGTACTGCGTAAAATCAGATCCACACCGAAGTCTGATTCCAGCTCGGCCAGTTTGGCCGGCAAATTATAGGTTTCAGCCGCTTGAATGGCTGCGGTTCGACGAACGATAGGGCAGTAATCGCGATTACCCGGCAGGTTGTCACGAACCCGCCAGCGCGGGCAATTGATCGGAGTTCCGACTAGATACAGTTCGGGGTCAAGTGCATCAATGTAGTTGCCTCGCGATAGATTTGGCGCAGCCAGCGTGTCATCCAATAACCATTCGTACAAAAAACAAGCGCGGCGGACATAACTTCCCGTTGGCTCTCGCGCAATCCATTGTTCCAGCTCTTGCTTGACCAAAGCTTGAGAAAAAAGCCGAGCAAGAAATTCCAAATGGATGCCTTCATACTTGAACGCAAAGGCCAATTGCTCACTAAACGTGTCAATAGGGCGGTAGCTTTCCAATCGTATCAACTTAAGCGCTGCTTGTTTTTTCAATCTCCATCCGGCATGATGCAGAAACAAACATAACTCTTTGATTATTAATTACTATATGATTAAGCACCCTAACTGACTCCCTTCGTAATGTGTCCACTCTCAT
>CAUOZE010000082.1:0-11381 GCA_963508915.1 uncultured Deefgea sp. | reverse complement strand
GCTGTATTTTGTTAAAGATCAGTGGCTTAGACACCGAAACCAGCACTAGAACCGCTTGTTTCGTTTGCTGTGTCAGCAGCAGAGAGGCCGAACTATACCCACGCCCCGCAGACCCGTCAACACCAACCCGCAAATAAAATGCACTAAAGGTTATAAGTCGTTGATTTACATGGAGAGCAACTAGAAACAAAACTGGAGTAAAACTACAAAAACCAAAGGGCGCTTGCGCGCCCTTTGGGATAAAACTATTCTAAATTCTAATTACTTGCTCGATTTTGCGTTTAAAAGCGCCAACATTTTGGCAGCTAAGCCCGAATGTTCCTTTTTAATATCGGCTGGCGGCTCGTATTTAGCAGAAAGACGACCACTAAAGCTCACATCATCAGGCGGTAACTCATCCAAGAAACGACTTGGCCGCGTAATTTGCCATTCCCCTGCCCGTTTACGTTTACCGCAATAGGTAATCGTTAATGTACGCTGGGCTCGGGTGATGCCGACATACATTAAACGGCGCTCTTCTTCGACCATGCCGGTTTCAATCGAATTTTGATGCGGTAAGATGTCTTCTTCACAGCCGATCAAAAACACATGTGGATATTCCAGACCTTTACTCGCATGCAACGTTGACAAGCGCACAGCATCAATTTCATCTTCGCTTCTGCCTTCCAACATAATGCGTAAATCAAAGTTCTGCGTGATTTCGTCGAGATTACTGCCGGCGCTATCGACTTTCTTTTTAATCATCTCGCCCAAATCGAGAATATTTTTCCATTTACTCTCTGCGGGCTTAGGCTCTTCTGATTCATATAGCCAGGTTTCAAAATCAATTGCTCCGAGTATCTCTCTAAACAACTGATCGGCAGGCTCAGACTTAACCCGATCTTGCATGCGCTGGATAAATCGGCAGAAGGTATGCAGTACATCATATTGCGCAGGTTGAACTTGGTGAATAAACCCCTCTTCAAATACCGCAGTAAATAAAGAGATTTCGCGATCTTTTGCGTAGTTGCCCAATCTTTCGAGCGTGACATTGCCTACACCACGCTTCGGTGTCGTTACCGCACGAATAAATGCGGGCTCGTCGTCTTCATTAGCGATTAAATGTAGGTAGGCAAGCACATCTTTAATTTCGGCATTATCAAAGAAGCTTTGCCCGCCCGACATCACATAAGGGATATTTTCTGCGCGCATCTGCGCTTCGATGATTCGCGACTGAAAATTACCACGATACAACACGGCATAATCGGCAAAGCTAGTGCCATTGAGTGCCATATGTTGCTTCAAACGAAACGCCACCGTTTTGGCTTCGTCTTCATCACCCTTGGTTTCGACCACTTGCACCAAATCGCCGACGCCAAGATCTGACCAAAGCTGCTTTTCGAATAATTTCGGATTGTTGGAGATCACCGCATTCGCGCAGCGCAAAATCCGCGCCACTGAGCGATAGTTTTGCTCCAGCTTAATCACATGCAATTTCGGGAAATCGACGCGCAATAGGTTTAAGTTTTCCACGTTCGCACCGCGCCACGCATAAATACTCTGATCATCGTCGCCCACGGCGGTAAATTGGCCAGTGAGTTCGGTTAACTGTTTAACAAGTTGATACTGCGTCGTGTTGGTATCTTGATATTCGTCGATTAATAGATAACGCAAGCGATGCTGCCATTTTTGAAGCACATCGGGATTGGCCTCAAACAAATCAACTGGAAGACGAATCAAATCGTCGAAATCAATCGCCTGATAGGCAAACAAAGTATCTTGATACGCTCGATAGAGCTTAGCCAACTGCAACTCGCCCTCTGACGTCGCCATCGTTAAGGCTTGGTCAGGAGAAATGCGGTCGCTTTTTAAAGTTGAAATCTGGCTCACCGTCGAGCGAATCAAGGATTTGTCGGTAGTGACGAGTTGATCCGCAATAATCTTAGCTGAGTCGGCCGAATCTAAAATCGAAAACTTGGGCTTGTATCCCAGATGCCCCGCTTCTTCGCGCAAGATGCGCATGCCTAAACTATGGAAGGTTGAAACCGTCAGGCCTTTCAATCTGGCGGGCGGCAACAAGGTCGCAACCCGTTCTTGCATCTCGCGCGCGGCTTTATTGGTAAATGTAATCGCGGCGATATTGCGCGCATCCATTTGTGCTTCTTCGATCAAATACGCGATTTTTTGCGTGATCACCCGCGTCTTGCCCGAGCCAGCACCAGCCAGCACCAAACAAGGGCCAGATAAATATTGCACAGCCGCGCGTTGCGGGGGATTTAACAAATGCAGCATGAAAAACTCGGTCAAATTGCGAAAATGGATGGTATCACGTAGCTACAATGCAACGCGGGTCTGCTGATGCTTGGCGGAATGGCCAACTTGGATTAAAAGCATATAGATAGTATTAAACATTGGTGACACCGCATGACCCATTCCGACCTCGTACCTTTACGCCAACAAGACCTCGCCATCGGCGAACCTGTTCCCTACGCTATTTTTGATGCCGACAATCAGCTCTTACTCAGCGCCGGTCAAATCATCCACACCGCTAAGCAATTAGACGTGTTGGCCAAACTCGGTATGTTTCGCAATCCTGCTTGGCGTGGTGTGCGCGTTGCTGACCCCGTTGGAGGCGCGCGCGTACATCAAGACACCGCCACAACACCTGAAATTACTGCGCCGAAAGTCGCGCCGATCAAACGCCATTTCGCGCAGATGAAAATCACACCGGGCACCACACTACATATTCAATCCAGCATCGACCCACATAATCATAATGAATCGGTGAAGTTAATCGGTTGGCTGGACAAAGCGGGCGTGATGCTCAGTGCGGTGAATTCGCAAGGCACTATTTTGCCGTTTCGCGAGGGGCAATCGATCAGAGCGAAAACGATTGCGGGCAAAGATGTCGTGTCATTTGAAGCGATTATCGAAAAAGTCTGCTTTACGCCGTTTCCGTACTTTCATCTAAGCTGGCCAGAAACGCTGCAAATTCGCCAGCTACGAAATTGCCTGCGCGTGAATACGCAACTCATCGCCAGCATAAGCGGCGATGGCGTTCACAGCACTCCGGCGCGAATTACCAATCTATCAACCAGTGGCGCGATGCTAGAAGGTTCAGGTTTAGAGCTAGAAATAGATCAGGAAATCACCATGGCGCTGCGCCTACATGCAGCGGGGATTGATCACACGATGAGCATCAAAGCGATCGTACGCAATCAAAAGTCAGAGCCGCCAGCGACATCGGTGCAATATGGTTTGGAGTTTATTCCACTCGCGACGACGGATCGTTTGGTGCTAGAGCACTATATCTTTAGTTCGATTCTGGAATAAAAA
The DNA here is from genome assembly GCA_963508915.1 of uncultured Deefgea sp. GTDB lineage: Bacteria > Pseudomonadota > Gammaproteobacteria > Burkholderiales > Chitinibacteraceae > Deefgea. The sequence goes on along the minus strand of CAUOZE010000082.1, from coordinate 8,066 downwards.
TACAAAACCGATTTGAAGTCCACGAAAGACACGAAAAGCACGAAAAAGACCAAACAAACATGAAAAAACATAAAATCTCCAAACGCACCTATTTTCCAAGGTAAAGAGCGGCTTTACTTTCGTGAATTTCGTGGACTATTGTTTTTGACTTAGCATGTATATCGACGTAGCCATTACTTATAAATAACTACAATCACATACCCATCAGAACCCCTTCGGGGGCTGCATGACTTTGCTTCGATAGTCACATACATCATTAACGACGCAGCGCCAGCATTCGGGTTTGCGCGCTTTGCACACATAGCGGCCGTGCAAAATCAGCCAATGATGCGCGTTGAGCAAAAACTCGGGCGGCGTCACTTTCAACAGTTTGTCTTCCACCGCGCGTACGTCTTTACCCTTGGCTAAACCCGTCCGATTGCCGAGGCGGAAAATATGCGTATCAACCGCCATGGTTGGCATGCCAAATGCCGTATTCATTACTACATTCGCAGTCTTGCGCCCTACACCCGGCAACGCCTCAAGGCTTTCCCGATCACTTGGTACTTCACCACCATGCCGCTCAATCAACATCCGACAGGTTTCTAGCAAATGCTTGGCCTTGCTACGATAAAGGCCGATGGTATTGATGTAGGACTCAAGCCCAGCCTGCCCTAGCGCCAGAATCCCTGCGGGGGTATTGGCAACGGGGAATAAAACCTTGGTCGCTTTATTCACCCCCACATCCGTCGCCTGCGCCGACAACAACACGGCAGTGAGCAGCTCAAACGGCGTGCTGTAATTGAGTTCAGTTTTGGGATTGGGCTCTAACTCGGCAAGACGGGCATAAAAGGTGTAGCGGGTTTGTTTATTCATGCACGTGCCTGCAATTGCAAAAAGGCGTAATCGCCATCGGGATGTTCGGCAGCTTGAATATAGTGATGGATCTGGCCGGAATCGATATGTGAACGCAACAGCGCCAAGCCCGCAGCCAACTCATCTGCATCAATCAAATTGGCAAAGCTAGAAATATTAGCTCGAATCAAGGGATCAAAATAACGTTGCGGGTCGTATTTCCCCGAATACAAAAACGCATCTTGTAAATCCGGCTGCACGCTATACGGCTCTATCGCCAGCACATCAAAACCTGCAGCATCCAGCGCAGCCAAAGTCGCCACTTTTGTTGGCATTTGTGCGCTCGATTTGGCCATCATTATGGGGAAATAGCGATTCAACCAATAATGCTGCATCTGCTCTGTGAACGCAGTCAGCAACACATAGCGACCACCGGCACACAACACGCGGCGAACTTCGGTAAACGCGGCAGTTAAATCGGGGAAATGATGAATCGCCAGCGTGGTCATTGCGGCAGTAAATTGACGATCTGCAAAAGGCAACGCCAAAACATCGGCTTGCTGCCAATGCACAGCGCTTTCGGTTTGCGCTGCAACGTTGAGCATCTGCGTTGAAATATCACACGCCGTCCAATGCCCGCCGTGCGCTGCAAGTGCTCGCGTGTAATTGCCCGTGCCACAAGCTACATCTAAACATTGCGCATCGGCGGCTAAATCCAATAGAGCAATCAGCCTAGCCAGCAAAAATGGGTCTGCTTGCCGTGTGCCGTTGTAAACTTGACCGATATGATCGTAAAGCGCGCCCATCTCTTAAGCTGCAGCTTCTTGCAACTGAACCTGCTTCGCGGCTAACTTTGCTTTCGCCTCAGCTCTCCTATCCAACGCTTGTTTACCCGCAATCAAAAAACCCAAACCAATAAACGCGCCTGGTGGCAGGATGGCGAGTAGGAATTGATAATTGTATTCGGCGGGGATCACGTGAATGACCCATGATTGCGCTGCGGGGCCAAAGACGAGATCGATACCCGATAGCAATGTGCCTTTACCGATCAATTCACGGCCTGCACCCAAGATGAACAGCACCAGCGTCAGGCCCAAGCCCATCATCAATCCGTCGAGCGCGGAAGCGGTTACGCCATTTTTGGATGCATACGCTTCAGCTCGGGCCAGCACGATGCAGTTGGTGGTGATCAGCGGAATGAAAATCCCCAGTACGATATATAAATCGTGCACATAGGAATTCATCAGCAAATCAACCATCGTGACCAGCGCGGCGATAATCAGAATAAAAATCGGTGCGCGTAGTTCATTCGGGATGAACTCACGGATCGCCGCAATGGCGGCGCTCGAAATCAGCATCACCAAGGCCGTCGCCAAACCTAAGGACACGCCATTGACGATATTGCTCGAAATCACCAGTACTGGGCACAAGCCCAAAAACTGCCCGAGCGCAGCATTTTGTTTCCAAATACTATTGTGAATAATCTTTTGCGATTCTTCTTGGCTAATCAAGGCCATCTCAGGCTCCAAATAAAATAGCGTGCTGGGCTGCAACGTAGTCCAGCGTGTTTTTAACGGCTTTCACAACGGCGCGTGGGCTGATCGTTGCGCCAGCAATATAGTCAAACTGACCACCGTCTTTTTTGACTTTCCATTGATCGGCCTGCGGTGCGGAGAGCGATTTACCTTCAAATTGGGCAATCCAAGTCGATTTGGCGGCATCAATATAATCACCGAGCCCCGGCGTTTCTTTATGTGCTACGACACGCACGCCGAGCACGCGACCATCGCTACCCACACCAACCAGCAATTTAATCTTGCCAGAATAACCATCAGGCGCGATGGTTTCAACAACGACAGCGTTCGTTTTGCCGTCTTTTTGCGCGCGGAAGATTTGCGAGCCAGCCTCAGCATTCAATTGCTTGAGCGCAGCGGCATTTTGCGGCATCGCGTCTTTCAGGATGTCATTATCAAAACTTCCGACTGGTAAAACTTGCGCGATCAATGCGACTTTGGCTTTACGTTCATTTTCAGCAACGATGTCTTTGGTGAGCGCATAGGTACCCGCCATCAGCGCAGTAAAAATCACCGCAAACACCAACAAGGTCAGCGCGCCACGAACGCCATTTTGCACCATGGTTTTCATGCTTTGCCTCCTTGCTGCGCGCCTTTCTTCCGACCAAACACAGCTGGCTGCGTGTATTGGTCAATAAACGGCGTGGCGATATTCATAATCAACACCGCAAACGCCACGCCATCTGGGTAACCGCCGTACGTGCGGATCAACCATGTCAGCAAACCGATCAATCCGGCATAAATCAAACGGCCACGCGGCGTGGTCGGACCACTCACGGGATCGGTAACGATGAAAAATGCGCCCAGCATCGCTGCACCACTGAATAAATGGAACGATGGGCTGGTGTAATGCGCAGGGTCGATCAGATAAAACAGACCCGACATTCCCGCGAGTACCGCCAAAAATGCGACTGGCAAATGCCATTGAATCACGCGCTGTTGCAGCAAGAATAAGCCACCCAACAAATACGCCGCCGCAATAAGCGCCATTTGGCTCGGCAACCAGTTTGCGAAGCCCGCTTGGAAGATCGCACCACTGAAAATCTCAGCCATGCTGTGCGATTGCATCAATGCCGTTTTCACCGCATCAAGCGGCGTAGCGGATGCGAGGGTATCGAACGCTAGGCCATTTGGAAGAATACCCGTAAAGATATACCCAAACTGCTGCCAAGCAGTCAGATCGACACCGGCGATACCCAATGGTGCATTCCAGCGTGACATTTGCGCCGGAAACGACACGATCATCACGGCAAAACCCACCATTGCCGGATTAAACGGATTTTGCCCCAAACCACCATAGAGATGCTTGGCCAAGGCAATCGCAATGATGGTGGCCAGCACCACCATCCACCACGCTGACAAAGGCGGCAGCGACAAGGCCAACAACCATGCAGTGACAATCGCCGAACCATCGGTAATAAACGGTTTGATAGGATATTTACGCAATTTCAGGCACGCGGCCTCAGTGGCGATGGCCGTTACGGTCGCGAGTAAAAGTTGCAGCAAAATCCCTGCGCCAAACACCCAAACGTAGGCCGCAATACCCGGCAACAATGCTGCCGCCACTTTGAGCATCACAATTTGCAGTGGCGTTGGCTTCACAAGATGCGGTGATGTACGAATCATTCTTTTCCCTCTGCGGCTTGTTTCGCCGCTTTTTTGGCTGCCGCGGCCGCCATTGCCGCACGAATCTTGGCGGCTTTTTCTTCATCGATTACGGGCTTCTCGGCAACAGGCTCGGCTGGCGTTTCAACTGGAGCGACTGGTGCAGCTTCACCGGCCTCTTTGGCTGCTTTTTTCGCTGCCGCGGCTGCCATCGCGGCACGAATCTTCGCCGCTTTTTCTTCATCGATTGCGGGTTTCTCTCCAACAGGCTCGGCTGGTGTTTCAACTGGCGCGACTGGAGCAGCTTCACCGGCCGCTTTAGCTGCTTTTTTCGCCGCTGCAGCTGCCATCGCAGCGCGAATCTTGGCGGCTTTTTCTTCATCCAACGCAGGCTTTTCAACGATAGGTGCAGAAGGTATTTCGACAGACATAACTACTTCAGCAACAGGTGCAGCTTCGCCATTTTTCGCTGCCTTTTTAGCCGCAGCTGCTGCCATTGCAGCACGAATCTTGGCTGCTTTTTCTTCGTCAATCGCAGGTTTTTCAACGACTGGCTCTGCGGGCGCGACAACTTCAGCTTCTTCACCCGCTGCTTTCGCCGCTTTCTTGGCTGCCGCTGCCGCCATGGCCGCTTCAATCTTGGCTTTTTTGTCTGCGTCGCGTTGGGCTTTTTCTTCTGGGCTTAGTGCGTCGAGCTCTGCTTTTTCTGCTGCGCGTTTTTCCATTGCCGCTTTAATCTTGGCGGCTTTTTCTGGATCAAGGGCGGGTGCTGCGATTTCAGCCGGTGTTTCACCTTTCGCGGCGGCGGCACGCGCCATTGCAGCGCGAATCTTGGCGGCTTTATCGTCCGCATCTGCAGGTGCAACTTCAGCTACAGTTGCGGTAGGTTTCGGCGCTGATTTCGCTGCGAGTCTTGCTGCTTTTTCTTCTTTCTCACGCTCTTCACGGAATTGCTTAAACTCGTGACGTTCACGCGCGGTATCGGCCGATTTCTTGGCGCGTTCTGCGTCCCAAATTTCTGATTTGGCAAAGCGGTAATAGTCGACCAACTGAATACTCGATGGGCACACATAAGCGCAAGCGCCGCATTCGATGCAATCAAACAGATTCCACTCTTGCGCCTTGCCAAAGTTTTTCGCGCGAGCAAACCAGTACAAATCCATCGGTTGCAATTCAGCAGGACAGGCCACGGCACACTCGCCGCAACGAATACACGGCATTTCGCGTGGTTTTTCAGGAAAGTGCGCTGCATCCATCGCAATAACGCAGTTACCCGCCTTGGTCAGTCCCACTTTCGTTGAGGGCAGCGTAAAGCCCATCATCGGGCCACCATAGATGCAATCTGCAGCGGCTTTCACACCTGCAAACTTGAGCAAATCATCAATCGGCGTGCCAATCAGCGCTTCGACATTGCCTGGCCGTTCCACATTGCCTGTGAGCGTTACAATCCGCGAAATCACCGGCTCGGCTTGCTCGAGCGCCGCGTAAATACTGTACACGGTGGCGACGTTAAAGCATTGCACACCCAAATCAGTCGAACGAACGCCGCTAGGTACTTCGAGATTGGTTAGCAATTTGATCAACTGTTTTGCGCCACCCGATGGGTAGAGCGTCGGTACCACGACGACTTCGGCAGCAAAACCGCAGGTTTTGAGCACTTCACGCAGAGCCGCCACCGCCTCAGGCTTATTGTCTTCAATACCAATCAATACTTGTTTGGCGTTCAGCATTTGGCGAACAATCGCAATCCCTGCGACGATTTCCAGCGCACGTTCGCGCATCAAGCGATCGTCACACGTAATATACGGCTCGCACTCGGCGCCATTAATAACCAAAGTATCGAGCTGGTCGCGGCCGAATAATTTCAAATGAGACGGGAACACCGCACCGCCCTGCCCGACCACACCCATATCTTGCAGGTAATCACGCACCGCTTTCGCGTCGCCCCGCGCCATCGCGGCTTGCCAATCAAATTTTTCTTTTGCGATCCATTCATCACGGCCATCAGTTTCTAACGTGACGCAAAGCTCAGCCAAACCCGAAGGATGTGCCACTTGTTGCGCGTCAATCGCAATCACTTTGCCGGAAGTGGGCGCATGTACCGCTGCCGACACCGAGCCATTGCTCGCCGCCAATAGCTGGCCTTTCAGGACGACATCGCCCACATTCACCACAGGCTGTGCGCTATTGCCAATGCTTTGCTGCAAGGGAATCACGAGCTTATTCGGGATAGGCATTTTCACAATCGGCGCGCGATTGGAAAGGTCTTTCATTTCTGGCGGATGAACGCCACCGTGAAAAGGGAAAATCTGCCGAGTAAATTCCATCGTCGTCATCTTAGGCCACCTGCTTCAATTGAATGACAGGGTAGCGCCATTTCCAGTTATTCACATTTTCGCCAACCGTCACCATATCGATGCAATCAACGGGGCACGGCGCGATACACAGCTCGCAACCGGTGCATTCAGATTCAATAATCGTGTGCATATGTTTGGCTGCGCCAACAATCGCATCAACGGGGCAAGCTTGAATACACAGCGTACAGCCAATACAAGTGTCTTCACGAATCACCGCCACTGAGCGCGGTTTCTCCGCCGCGCCCGCGCCGCCATCGTCAAACGGGATAAAGTCTTTGCCAAGCAATTCGGCCAATTTACGAATGCCGTCCTCGCCACCGGGAGGGCATTGATTGATTTCGGCTTCGTCGTTGGCAATCGCTGTGGCGTACGGTTTGCAGCCGGGATAGCTGCATTGCCCACACTGGGTTTGCGGCAAAATCGCATCGATTTTATCGACCAGCGGGTCTTCATCGACCTTGTATTTAATCGCCGCCCAACCCAGAACTGCGCCCAGCAAAACTGCCAATCCGGCCATCAGGGCCAGTGCTAATAGAAAACTCATTCAAATACCTTAATCAAACAAGGGAGTGGGGAGTGGGGAGTGGGCTGGGTCTAATACTCCCAAATCCCTACTCCCTACTCACAATTATTTAACCAATCCTGCAAAACCCATAAACGCCAAACTCATCAAACCCGCCGTGATAAACGCCGCTGGCGTGCCTTTAAACGCCTGCGGAATATCCGCACCTTCCATCCGCTCGCGCATCGCTGCGAACAAAATCAAAATCAAAGAAAAACCCACTGCCGAGCCAAAGCCAAACAGCAGCGACTCGACAAAAGTGTGTTTGGTCGTCGAATTAATCAACGGCACACCGAGTACCGCGCAGTTGGTAGTAATCAGCGGCAAGTAAATCCCCAACGATTGGTACAGAACTGGACTGGCTTTGTGGATGAACATCTCAGTAAATTGCACAATCGCCGCGATGACGACAATAAACGCCAGCGTGCGCAGGTATTCGAGGTGCCACAGAATCAGCACTTGGTCGATCATCCACGAAGTACCCGACGCGAGCGTCAGCACGAATGCCGTAGCCAAGCCCATACCGATGGAGGCTTCGAGTTTTTTCGACACGCCCATAAACGGGCAGAGCCCTAAAATTCGCACCAGCACGACGTTGTTCACCAACACCGCGCCGACGAGCAATAAGAGGTAATGATTCAAATCCATGGTGTTTCCCTGTCTTGAGACATTCTATCTATACGATGTATTTGATTGCAGCCATTGATAATCAATAGCTGCAATCAAATACACCTTAAATTCGTTTTTATTCTCTATTCACTTCTGCTACAAAACATCTTGCCGCATTCTTTTTGACCTGAGTCGCGCTCATGCCGCGCGGCACTGACTTTCTTTGCTTCGCCAAAGAAAGTCAGCAAAGAAAGGCGACCCTGCATCTGCGCCGACTTCGTCGACTTGACGCCAAGGGGTTTTCCTTACTCAACGATGCTTCAAACTACAACCATGTATTGCCATCAAAGTTAGAGGTTTCAATGGCTTCAGTTAAATACATATATACCGTAGATACCGTCTTGCCGGTCAAGCATTTTGGTATTCAGCTTGATACTTTTTTTGCGTTTTCAGCACGCCGAAACACAGGTGAACCAGTTTACGCATGCAAGCACCGAGCGCCGACATTTTGCTCTTGCCTCGGGC
>CAUOZE010000081.1:0-11957 GCA_963508915.1 uncultured Deefgea sp. | reverse complement strand
GAAGCTTGCGCTGACTGAGATCAGGAAATCGTTGATCAATTTTAATCCCAGAGCGAGGAAAGAACGCACCAATCACCCCAAACCTCACGATTACATTGCTTACAAAGCAACGGTCTGAAGGCTTAAGTTGATAGGATTGCTACGCCCTGCCCTGAGCAATGCGCTATGCTGCAATTTCTACCTATTTCAGACGGAGCTTATTCAATGCAAGTTTTTCAAAGCCGCTTTGGCCAAATTGAAGTCGATCCAGACACCATTATTCATTTCCCGCTCGGCATTCCGGGCTTTGAAGACTGCAAAAACTACAAGCTCCTACATGAAGACAGCGAAGACCCACAAGTGCTGTGGCTGCAATCGCTTGATGATGCGACTGTCTTGTTTACCTTAATCGAAGCCGAACGCCTTGGCCTTAACTATATGCTGACGCTTTCGGACGAAGAATGCGCATGCATCGATCTTAACAACGCCGAAGATGCAAAGTTATTTTTGATTTTATCTCGCCCCGAAGACAGCCCCATCAGTGCCAACACCCGCGCACCGCTGGTCATCAATCTACAAAGCCGCAAAGGCTTGCAAAAACTCGACGTCAAAGCCGATATCGTCTTTCGCAATACCTAATTCTGCAGCCAACCCAAACAGAAACCGCACCGCACACACCAGAGCATCTTGGAGTGTGGCGAGGCTTGCTGTATGATTCGCCCTTTTCGTGCTAGCCATACCGGCTAGCCGTGCGCGTGCGCTATTTTTCAGTGGCGCTTTTGGAGTATTGGAGCATGAAAACGACCTTCCTCGACTTCGAGCAATCGGTAGCGGAACTCGAAAACAAGATCGAAGAACTTCGCTATGTGCAAGATGATTCGGCTGTTGATATCTCAGTTGAAATTTCGCACCTAGAAAAAAAGAGCCAAGAGCTAACTAAGAATATCTACGCCAAGCTCACGCCTTGGCAAATTTACCAAGTGGCATGCCATCCGCAACGCCCCTACACCTACGATTATATCTCCGCCATTTTTACTGATTTTCAAGAATTGCATGGCGATCGCGCCTTTGCAGACGACTTGGCGATTGTCGGCGGTTTAGCCCGTTTTAATGGTCAAAGCGTCATGGTGATTGGTCACCAAAAAGGACGTGACACCAAAGAAAAAATCCGCCGTAACTTCGGCATGCCTCGTCCGGAGGGCTACCGCAAAGCACTACGCCTGATGAAACTGGCCGAAAAATTCAATATCCCAGTGATTACCTTTGTTGACACCCCTGGCGCTTATCCTGGCATTGGTGCCGAAGAGCGTGGTCAATCCGAAGCCATCGGCCGCAACCTATTTGAAATGGCCAAATTGCGCGTACCAACGATCTGCACCATTGTTGGCGAAGGTGGCTCAGGCGGCGCATTAGCGATTGCCGTCGGTGATATTGTACAAATGCTGCAATACTCAACGTACTCGGTCATCTCACCGGCAGGTTGTGCCTCCATTCTATGGAAGTCAGCAGATCGTGCATCAGATGCTGCAGAAGCGATGGGCATCACCGCTACACGCCTGAAGACCTTGGGGCTGATCGACAAAGTGATTAACGAACCTGTTGGTGGCGCACATCGCAACTATCAGCAAATGATGGCTGCCATGAAAAAATCGATTGCTGATGGTTTAAAAAGCCTGCAAGCCAAATCAATCGATCAACTGCTAGATGACCGCTTTGAGCGATTAATGGAATATGGCAAATTTAAAGAATAAGCTGTCGCTTAATGCGATGCTAAACAGCGAGGCTTGGTCGCAATCACAAGCCATCCTCGCGAATTTTTGTCGTAACGGGGGCCTCAGCCCCCGTTTTCAATCGCATTCCCCAGAACCAGTCCGCTTGTGCGTTGGTTTTTCTGGCGGCCTCGATTCGACTGTTTTATTACACTGGTTATCCACGCAGCAAACCGACCTTGGTTTCCAACTCAGTGCAGTCCACGTCCACCATGGGCTATCGCCTAACGCCGATGCTTGGGCCGATCACGCCACCCAAATTGCTGCGCAATTGAACATTGAATGCCCTGTTGTGCGCGTTTCACTCGCTAATTTACACGGCCAAGGCATTGAAGGCGGTGCACGCAAAGCGCGCTACGCTGTCTTCGCTCAGCAGCATTGTGATGCCGTTTTACTCGCTCACCACCAAAACGATCAAAGCGAAACACTGCTGATCAACTTGCTACGCGGCAGTGGCCCAGCCGGTTTGGCCGCCATGCCAGTATCTCGTCCGCTGAATGCGGAAATTCAATTGCTTCGGCCCTTGCTGCATTTACCGCGAGCAGAACTATTGCACTACGCCCTGCACCATGAGCTCCAATGGATTGAAGACGAGAGCAATACCAATACCGACTTTAAACGAAATAAAGTCCGTCACGAACTCGTTCCAATGCTAGAGGGTATTAACCCAAAAGCAATATCAACCATAGCCCGCAGCGCAATACATCAGTCCGATGCATCGGCCATTTTGCTAGAACGCGCTCAAGAAGACCTCATTCAGTGCTGCGAGCACGATGCACTGATGCTGTCCGAGCTAGAAAAATTGACTTCAGCCCGCCAACGCAATTTATTACATCACTGGCTCAGCACGCATGACATCACATTAGAACTGCGTGCTTTTGACGAATTATTGCGCGTAGCATTAACCGCTGCTGAAGACGCCTGCCCAGCGCTGGTTTGGCGCAACGCCGCGATTCGCCGTTATCGTGGCGCGTTACACATTACCCGCGCCAGTTTGGTCGCTGGTCCTGAACAAAATCGTCAATTGGGTGACGTGCCATTTATTGATGATTGGTTTGGTACGCTGGAATGGGTACAGGATGATCACGGCATTGCCGAACATTTTTTGCTAGATGGCTACCGCATCGCAGGCCGCTCTGGCGGCGAAAGTTTGAAGCTCGCTAGCAATCGCCCCACTCGCTCGCTCAAAGCTCAATGCCAAGCATTAGGCATCGCACCGTGGCTACGTGAAACCACACCGTTGATTTACATCAATCAGCAATTCGCCGCGATGCCAGGCTTAGGCGTGCACGCCGAATTTCAAGCGAAAGAGGGTCAAATGGGTTGGCTACCTGTTTGGACCCCTAGCCACCCCAATAAGGGTATTCTCAGCTAGGCCATATAAAATAATAGCTTAAACAATATACATGCATCAAAACGGAATACATCATGGCAAAAAGTAGCAAAGATCCAGCCGTACCCACACATACTCCGATGATGGCGCAATATTTCTCGCTCAAAGCCGATCACACCGACAAATTGGTGTTTTATCGCATGGGTGATTTCTACGAATTGTTTTACGACGACGCAGTTAAAGCGGCGCGTCTGCTCGACATTACGCTCACCACCCGTGGCAGTAGTGCGGGTGAGCCGATTAAAATGTGCGGCATTCCGTTTCACTCACTCGAACCCTACCTAGCCAAGCTCGTTAAACTCGGTGAATCGATTGCGATTTGCGAGCAAGTCGGCGATCCAACCACCAGTAAAGGTCCGGTCGAACGCAAAGTGATGCGCGTGGTGACCCCAGGCACTTTGACTGATGCAGCGCTACTCGACGACAAGCAAGAAAACCGCTTACTGGCGATTCGCTTTATCAAAGGCAAAATCGGCATGGCGTGGTTGTCGCTCGCCTCAGGGGATTTTGCCTTGATGGATTCTGAAGTCGAAAAAATCGGCTCTGAGCTAGAGCGCCTGCGCCCTGCTGAAATTTTAGTGCCAGAAGGCACTGAACTCGCGCTACTCGATCAACTACGCATCCCAGTGCGCCGCATTTCCACTTGGCAATTTGAAAACGATAGCGCCAAACGCAATCTCACGCGTCATTTTTCCGTGCATGATTTAGCTGGCTTTGGCGTCGAAGATAATATGCTCGCGCTCGGTGCTGCGGGCGCATTACTTGAATATGTACGCAGCACGCAAGGCGGCGCGCTGCCAGCTTTGGCGGGCTTGCGCGTTGAAAGTAAAACGCAATATATCGAACTCGATGCCGCAACTCGCCGCAATTTAGAGCTGACCGAAACCATTCGCGGAGAAACTGCGCCGACCTTATTTTCGCTACTCGATGATTGCGCCACCGGCATGGGCTCACGTCTTCTGGCGAATTGGCTGCACCATCCGCTTCGCAGTCACAGCAAAATTCTCGAACGACAAACCGCGATTACGACTTTGCTTGAGCAAGGCTCAAGTGAGCACTTGCATCAAAATCTGCGTGAAATCGCCGATATCGAGCGCATCGTTTCGCGTATCGCACTGCGCAGTGCACGACCACGCGACTTAGCCAGCTTACGTAGTAGCCTATTGATTTTGCCAAGTATTGCCGAGCAATTGCCGCACAGCGGACTATTTCGTGGTCTTGCCGCAGCCCTGCACGCCGAACCAGCGGTAGCGACTTTACTCAGCGCAGCGATTCAAGCCGAACCCGGTGTATTAATTCGTGAAGGTGGCGTGATTGCCGATGGTTTTTCGGCCGACTTGGATGAGTTACGCAACATCCAAAGTAATTGCGGTGATTTTTTGACCGCACTCGAACAGCGCGAACGAGAACGCACAGGGATTGCTACCTTGCGCGTGGAGTATAACCGTGTAGCTGGCTTCTTTATTGAGATTACCAACTCATACCTAGGCCAAGTTCCGGATGATTACCGTCGTAGGCAAACGATGAAAAATGCCGAACGCTATATCACGCCCGAACTCAAAACATTCGAAGAAAAAGCACTGTCGGCCAATGAGCGAGCGCTGGCTTTAGAAAAACAACTTTACGAAACCGTGATCGACACGCTGCAACCCCACTTGGCAACATTACGCCTTGCAGGGCAAGCGGTGGCCACTTTGGATGTGTTGGTGTGTTTGGCGCAGCGTGCCTTTATCGCTGGCTATATTGCACCCTCGTTTGGCGATGACGCCGTGCTCAATATTGAAGCTGGACGTCACCCCGTGGTCGAAGATCAAATCGATGACTTCATTCCAAATAGTGCAGACTTTCACTTCGCCCGCAAACTGCTACTGATTACGGGCCCGAATATGGGTGGTAAATCGACCTATATGCGGCAGGTCGCGCTGATTGTGCTGCTCGCGCACATCGGTAGCTATGTACCCGCGCAAAGCGCCAAGATTGGCCGAATTGATCGAATCTTCACCCGAATTGGCGCAAGCGATGATTTGGCGGGTGGCCGCTCGACTTTCATGGTTGAAATGACCGAAACCGCGAACATCCTCAACAATGCCAATGAATACAGCCTCGTGCTGATGGATGAAGTCGGCCGTGGCACGTCAACGTTTGATGGTTTAGCGCTCGCTTGGTCGATTGCCCGCTCGCTAATCGAAAAGAACCGCAGCTATATCTTGTTTGCCACGCACTATTTCGAGTTGACTCGGCTCGCACAAGACTACCCACAAGTGAGCAATGTACATCTAGATGCGGTTGAACATAAAGATCGGATTGTGTTTTTGCATGCAGTACAGGACGGCCCTGCATCACAAAGCTACGGGATTGCCGTGGCCAGTTTGGCCGGTGTACCCCGTGATGTCGTACGGCTAGCAAAAAGAAAACTACTCGACTTAGAACAAAATAGTCTAACAAATGGCCCGCAAGCGGATCTCTTTGCTGCTAATAATTATGTAAATGAGATTGATACTGAAATTCATCCAGTTATTGAGGCACTTGAAGCCATCAATATCGATGAACTCAGCCCACGTGATGCATTGCAGCTGATCTACCGCTTACAAGAACTAATCTAGATCAATAAATGTAAAAATTTACCGAGCAAAACGGCAGCAAAACATCTAAATTGAATGATCAAAATATTGTTTCACCAAAGGAAATGACTGTGGCTACTGATACCACCCAACCGCAACGCGACAACCTTGGCAGCGCGCTTTTAGATGTAGCACGCCTGACGAGCAACCCTGATGAATCAGCAGGCATTCAACTCTCTGATTTAAAAAATAGCGCGACCAGCGAAGTACGCCGTTTTGGCGAAGACCTCGCCAGTCATTTATTAGCACACACCCAAATCAAAGTGCCACCCGCTTTTCAGCTGCAAAGCGCCGCAGAAGGTAAAATTCAAGTAGTTGGCGATCATCCCAATAAAGCCGCCATTGAAGCTTATTTGAATGAAAACACCCGACTCCTTAAATGGTTTAAAGAACTCGAAGTCTTGTTTGAAATCCAACGAAAACTTGAACTTGGGCCCGACAATAACGACATGGCAACGCAAGTATTTAACTTTGGTTTAACCAGTTTGGGTGGCATTGCGTTTTTCACTTTGAAAACCAATCCATCGCATTAAATCAATGCCTACGTGCCATGACCAATAGCCGCCTGCAGCGGCTATTGGCATTTTTGAGCAGCGTCAAGCCAAACCAGTTATAATTAGCGCTTATAGAACAAAGAAGAACGCCCGATGAAAACAGTAAAAGCCCGCCGTCCACAGCCTGCCATTCGTGAAGGCCGTGCGAGTGACCAGCTACGTAGCGCCAATAAGGCGGGCAGTCGTGGTAAAGCAGCCGTTCAACCGATGCAATCGCCAACCGCCAAACTGGGCGCAACCAAGAAAAAAACCGTTTCAGCGAGTGAAGCTGCACGTAATCGGGCGCAAAATCTGCCCGATACCGGCCGCTCTTCAACACCTGCAACCGGTATTCGTAAACGTGGCAATTCAACTGTCGGCATGAGCCGCATGATTGCTCAAGCAATCGCCAAAACGGCTGGCGCACGCGAAGTACAAGGCATTAAAACGGTTGAAAAAACAGACGAAAGCACCAAAACAACGATTGTGCAGCACAGCGATAAGAGCAATAAAAACGTTAAGCGCGCTAAACGCATGAAACAACGCCAAGGCTCACAAGAAGAGTTGGCATTCCAACAAATCTTGCGCGAAAAACGCCTTGCCAGCTCTGAAATTGAAGATGACCGCCTACAAAAAGTACTGGCTTATTCAGGCCTAGGCTCACGCCGCGACATGGAAGAAATCATCGAAGCCGAGCGCGTCACCATCGGCGGTCGAATTGCGACTTTAGGCTGCAAAGTGAGCCCAGGCGACGAAGTTCGCATTGACGGTAAACGAGTGGCATTGAAATGGCCAGACCGCATGGCTCGAATCATCATGTACCACAAACAAGAAGGCGAATTGGTCAGTCGTGACGACCCAGAAGGCCGTGTTACTGTGTTTGACCGCCTGCGCCGCGTGTATTCGAGCAAATGGATTGCAATTGGTCGCTTAGACTTTAACACCACCGGTCTACTGCTATTTACGACTTCGGGCGAGCTCGCCAACCGAATGACGCACCCTAGCTTTCAGGTTGAGCGTGAATACGCAGTTCGCGTTCATGGTCAATTAACACCGGAGCAAATGAAAGAACTCACCGCAGGCGTAACATTGGATGACGGTGAAGCCCACTTTACACGCATCGAAGACCGTGGCGGGGAAGGAAGTAATCATTGGTATCACGTAGTGATTAAAGAAGGCCGTAATCGTGAAGTGCGCCGGATGTTTGAGCATTTCAACATTATGGTCAGCCGCTTGACACGGATTCGCTTTGGCATGTTTAGTTTGCCAGGCCGCCTCAAGCGTGGCGAGTTTTATGAGCTTTCAGAAACTGAAGTTTTGGCCGCAATGAAATGGGCCGGCCTCACCATTATGGGCCAAGTCAAAGACTAGGTATTACTTGCTAGGCATTGCCCAACAATGCCTAGCTTTACATACCCAACAAGACCATGCAAAACACAACCGACTCAGATTTTGATGATGAAGTGATTCCCGCCGATCTCATCATCCCTTCCGGCAGTAAAAACTACATTACACCACACGGCTGGCAGCGACTCAAAAACGAGCTCTACCAGCTCGTCAAAAAAGAACGGCCTGAGCTTACTGTAATGATTAACTGGGCCGCAAGCAATGGCGATCGCTCAGAAAATGCTGACTATCAATACGGTAAGCGCCGCCTGCGTGAAATTGACCGTCGCATTCATTTTTTAACCAAACGACTCGAAATCGCCGAAGTTGTTGACCCCTGCTCCCGCGAAATCACCGACCAAATTTTCTTTAGTGCCACGGTAACTTTTGAGCGCAGCAATGGCGACAGTGAAACCGTGAGTATTGTCGGCGTTGATGAAACCAACGCAGCACTCAATCACATCAGCTGGACTTCACCAGTTGCTCGATCTTTACTGAAAGCCAGAGAAGGTGACGTGGTCTTGCTGCGAACACCAAGCGGAATCCAAGAATTGGAAGTCATCGAAATCCAATACTGCGAAATCGTTACGCCAGAAGCATAAACGGGCAAAAAACCCAACAATCCCTACCCGTAGCTGTCGATTCTTTGCCCCACAATAAAAGACTATTGTATTGTAGGGCTTATGAGCTTATTTCAATCCAAAACGGGTAGTTTTTATCGACGCGTACTGCGTAATATGGCCTTGCGTATTACGCTGGCAGCGATTGCGGTTTCGGCGATAAGTTATTATTACAGTTACACACGCCTGCAAGAAGAAGCACTCGCCAGTCTTGCCAAATATATTGACGCCCGCAGCCAAATTGAAAGTGAACTATTTCTCAACGCCGAAGACAACACTCAGCTCATTCGCGATGAATTTATTCGCCGCTACACACTAGCGCAAGGCATCGACCCCAGCCCTGAATTCAATCAATTCCTTCGGCAAGATAAAGACGGTATGTGGCGGGTCAAATATGAATTTGATGACTTTGAACACCGTGCCACCGTTGCAATTCTACCAACCGCCAAGCTCACCCCTGAATTCAAACGCCAAGTCGTGCTTGGCTACAACCTGCTGTCTCAATACGGCCCAGCATATTCAAATCGCTACTACGATACCTTTATTGATTTAAATGTGTCCGACGCCAGCCTAATGTTTTTGCCACAGCTTAACTATGCTCGCAATGGCTCGGCCGCTGATTTTGCAGAAACGCTTGAGCCCGAAATGCTCGCAACACCCGCTGCCAATCCTCAACGCAATACCAAATGGAGCGGAATTTACTACGATAAGCAAGCGCTGGAATGGATGGTATCGGTGGTGACTCCGATTGATTACCTTGGCAAATATATTGGTAGCGTGGGTCAAGACGTCTTGCTGTCGCAGCTGATTGCACGCACCAATACTGTCAACATTCCCGGTACTTACAATTTTATTGTAACGCGGGAAGGCAATTTAATTTCTCACCCCAACTACATGCAACAAATTCAAAATAAGCAAGGCGCATTCAATATCGCAACATCCGACACACCTTTAAAAGCATTCTATTCAGCATTAATCAAAGCGCAACCACTAGATCGTTTTATCGAGAGTAGTGATGGAAAATACTGGCTGGGTATCGCGCCAATCAAGAGCACCAATTGGATGTTCGTAACGGTTTACCCAAAAAATCTACTTCAAATCAAAGCAGCGATTGCGGCGAGCATGGTGTTATTTCTTGGTTTAATTGCACTTGTGCTTGAATTGGGTTTGTTGGCTTGGGTACTCAAAACCGATGTGATTCGACCACTGAATCGCCTTAAAAATGCGATCAAAGACTTAGCCGCTGGCCGAAAAACCAAAGAGCTAGACACTCATCGTGATGATGAAATCGGCGAGTTAGCACGCACCTTCGAGGAAATGGCGCACACGGTACAAACCCATCGCCATCATTTAGAAGACTTAGTCAGCGAGCGTACTCAAGAACTCGCCACCCGAAACCTGCAACTTGAAGCCGCCAACGAGGCACTCAAATATCTCAATCATGAGAAAAATGAACTACTCACCATTGCAGCACACGATCTAAAGAACCCCGTCGCCAGCATCCAAGGAATGTCGGTCCTTTTGAAAGACCGCATCAATGAGTGGCCCGTGGAGAAAGTTCAAGACCGTCTCAGCGGGATTAATCAGCTTGCTGGCCGCATACAAAGCATTATCTGCAATTTAATCGACCACAATGCGCTAGAAAAAGGCTCGATTCGACTCAACTTTGAAACGATTGATATCGACGCATTAATTGAGTTAGCAATCGCAGAATGGGAAGAACGGCTGAAAAACAAGCACCAGAAGTGTACATTTGTGCGTTCAGGACTCAGCGTGACCGCCGACCGACAAGCGCTATGGCAAGTACTGGATAATCTAATTTCAAATGCGGTCAAATATTCACCGCACGAAAAAGAAATCACAATTACCGTCGCTCATCGAGACTGCGATATTGAAATCAGCGTTAAAGACCAAGGACCCGGTATTGCGCCGCACGAAACATCGATGCTGTTCAAAAAGTTTAGCCGGCTCTCGGCACGCCCAACCGGTGGAGAACACACCACAGGGCTAGGGTTGTCGATTACCAAACGACTCATCGAAGCAATGAACGGCCATATTCGCTGCGAAAGCCAGTTTGGTCACGGCTCGGCCTTTATTATTTCGCTATCTCCCGCTGAAGCTAAAGACGCTTAGCCTACCGTGCTGTAAAATAATCGCAGACTAATCTAAACCGAAACCCTGCTTGGCAGGGTTTATTACTGGAGTTACCATGCGCCAATACCACGATTTACTACAACACGTCCTTGATCACGGCGTCGCGAAAGAAGATCGAACTGGCACTGGCACAGTATCGATTTTTGGTCACCAAATGCGATTTAATTTAGCCGATGGCTTCCCATTGGTCACTACAAAAAAGACCCACCTAAAATCGATCATCAATGAGTTACTTTGGTTTTTGCGTGGGGAAACCAATGTGAAGTGGCTGCAAGAGCGTGGCGTCACAATCTGGGATGAATGGGCTGATGCTAATGGTGAACTCGGTCCAGTGTATGGTTCACAATGGCGCAGCTGGCCAACGCAAGATGGCCGTCATATTGACCAAATTTCTGAAGTAATTAATACACTCAAAAATAATCCAGACTCACGCCGCATTATCGTTTTTGCGTGGAATGTCGGTGAAATTGAAAACATGGCACTGCCACCTTGCCATGCATTTTTCCAATTTTATGTTGCCCCCGCCCAGCCAGGCGATACGGATCAGCGTGGCAAACTCTCGTGCCAACTTTATCAGCGCAGCGCTGATTTATTCCTTGGTGTGTCGATTTTTTGCCATATGCTCAAGTTGTATTTATATAAAAAGCCTAACATATCTAGCTTTAGACCATCAATGATATAAAGACTGTTTTTATAACATCGAACGATACAAAAGGCTAGCTCCGCTAAAGCTACTGCCACATACTTCTTGCTCTTAAGGCCAAAAAATGAAGCAATATTTAAATCTAGTTCAGGAAATTTTTGATAACGGCTCTTGGCAAAAGAACCGTACAGGCGTGCGTACTCGTAGCCTCCCCGGTGCAATGATGAAGTTTGATTTACAGGATGGTTTCCCTGCTATATCGA
Organism: uncultured Deefgea sp.; assembly: GCA_963508915.1. GTDB lineage: Bacteria > Pseudomonadota > Gammaproteobacteria > Burkholderiales > Chitinibacteraceae > Deefgea. The sequence continues at coordinate 596 of CAUOZE010000081.1, read as the reverse complement.
CAAAAAAACTCGCATTTAAAACTGCCATAGGCGAAATGGTTGGTTTTCTAAGGGGGTATCGCAACGCAGCAGATTTCCGTGCTTTAGGTTGCAAGGTATGGGATCAAAATGCCAATGAAAATGAGCAATGGCTTGAAAATCCATATCGAATCGATACAGATGATCTCGGTCCTGTATACGGGGTGCAGTGGAGAAATTGGCCCGCTTATAAAATAATCAATTCAGATTCACCCAATAGCAAAGAGCAGATTAGTCATGCCATGTCGAATGGCTATCGACAAATAGGAATGCTAAAAAATCAAAATGATTCCGACAACTCAAACAGTGTAGTGCTATACAAATCAATTGATCAACTTCGTTATTGCCTCGATACAATAGTAAATGATCCGGGAAGCCGTAGAATTTTATTCCACGGATGGAATTGGTCTCAACTTGAAGAAATGGCGCTACCTCCTTGCCACCCAATCGTATCAACTTAAGCGCTGCTTGTTTTTTCAATCTCCATCCGGCATGATGCAGAAACAAACATAACTCTTTGATTATTAATTACTATATGATTAAGCACCCTAACTGACTCCCTTCGTAATGTGTCCACT
>CAUOZE010000080.1:0-12065 GCA_963508915.1 uncultured Deefgea sp. | reverse complement strand
ACTACGGCCATTTCTATTCTAAAACGCTGCTTACCCGGGATATTGTTGGGCAAACCGAGCGCGTTAAAACGTCTGAAGCTTGCGCTGACTGAGATCAGGAAATCGTTGATCAATTTTAATCCCAGAGCGAGGAAAGAACGTACCAATCACCCCAAACCTCACGATTACATTGCTTACAAAGCAATGGTCTGAAGGCTTAAGTTGATAGGATTGATACCAGCCCTGATCTTGATCGCTGGCTGCAGCCCAATGATGCACTACCCGCTGCATTTGCCGAGCGTAAAGCGCTGATGCCAATGTGGGGCGCGCAAATGATTCCGCCGCCCGCGTGGCCTGCAATCACGCAGCAAATCATCAACACACCAATCAAAGCCAACACTTTGGCGTATTTTCATATCCCGTTTTGCGCCAATCGCTGCGTCTTTTGTGGGTTTTATCGCAATGCATGGCAAGCAAAGCACGGCGCACCTTATGTGGATCGATTGATTGCCGAGCTGGAATTTGAGGCCAGCCAACGTCCTGCGGGTGGCTCAATTAACGCAGTCTATTTTGGTGGCGGCACGCCCACGGCATTGAGCGAAGCTGATTTATGCCGCCTGCTCGCCGCAGTGCGCCGCACACTGCCGCTGACTGATGATTGTGAAATCACCATCGAAGGCCGCATTTCTCATTTCAGCCTCGCCAAAGCGCAAGCCTGCCTAGCGGCGGGAGCGAACCGGATTTCAATCGGCGTGCAAAGCTTTGACTCACAACTGCGTCGCCGCCTTGGCCGCCAGCATTCGGGCGACGATGCGGCTGCATATTTGCGCGAGCTGTGCAGTCAAACCGACGCGGTCATCGTGGCCGACCTGATGTTTGGCCTGCCAGGGCAAGATGATGCCAAATGGGCGCACGATCTGGACATCGCGCTGTCGCTGGGTTTATCGGGCATGGATTTGTACGCGTTTAACTGCTTTCCCACGCTACCGATCAACCGGATGCTCGAAAAAGGCGCGTTGCCGCCGCTGCCCGATCTGGCTACCCAAAGCCGCCATTACGCCTATGCAGTACGCCGCCTGATTGATGCGGGCTGGACGCAACTCAGTAATAGCCACTTTTCCAATCCAAGCCCTAATCACAATGCTAGCCCCAATCGACAAGAGCGCAATCGCTACAATCAGGCGATTAAATCTGGCCAAGATTGCCTCGCGTTTGGCTCGGGCGCGGGTGGCTGCCATGCGGGGTATAGCTATCAAGTGCAAGGTAATCTTGATGACTACCTCGCAACGCCGCTTGATCAAAAACCCATCGCTTTTTTGGCGGGAACCAGCCCGCAAAAACAAGCTTTTGGCCTGATTCAAGGCGCACTGGAAGCAGGGCAGTTTGCCCGCTCGCTGTTTGCACCATATCCGATCTTGCAGCAGCAATTACAGCAATGGCAGCAGCAAGGCCTGCTCACCATCAGTCAAGATCAAATCACTTTAAGCATCGGCGGGCGCTTTTGGGCGCCCACGCTGATTCGCGAATTAGCCCAACTCATTTCACCACCGAAGGAAGAACAATGTCCGCCGCACAGCCAGCATCCGCACTCATCAATGCAGAACAAAAAGCCGCAATCAGTCAGCGCCTAGCCGCTAATCCCGGCGTGATTTTGGAGCAATTGGCCGATTCGCATCAGTGCGCCATCGCCGAAGTCATCGAATGCCTGCCCGCAGCGCTATGGCAAAAAATCGCAGGCGAGCGCTTTATCGAATTGATGACGGCGATTCATCAATGGCAAACGCCAGTCACGCTGATTACGCACAGCAACGACGCGATTTTGGAATTTACTGGCCCACTACCCGTGAGCGAAGTAGGCCATGGTTTCTTTAATTTGCAAGGCAGCACCGGCCTGCACGGGCATTTACGCTATCAAAATTGCGCCGCCATTTATTGGGTCGAGCACCCCTTTATGGGCAAACCCACTGCCAGCCTGATTTTTTGCAATCAAACCGGCGCAGTGATGTTCAAGATTTTTGTTGGCCGTGACGAACAAGGTCAATTGCGCACCGAACAAGTCGAAGCTCTACGTGCTTTAGCCAATAAGGAAACTGCATGATGGCAGCGCATGATGTACTGATTTTTGGTGGCTCAGGCAAAACGGGTCGGCACTTGATTGACCACGCACTGCAAGCGGGTCTAACGGTGGCTTGCCTATTGCGCCATGAGCGCGATGCCAGCGAACTCAACGCTCTGGGGGGTACCGTCATTCGCGGCGATGCATTTGAACCCGCCGATTGCGAGCAGGCGCTGCAAACCTGCTTGCCGCGTGCGGTGGTCAGCTTGCTCGGTGGCAAAGACAGCTTAGGGCGGCGGATTGATGCGGTCGGGAATTTGAATGTCATCAACGCCGCGCAAAGCTGGCGCAGTGATTTGCCCTTTGTACTACTCACCTCATTGGGGTGCGATGAGCAATTTGAGCAAATGCCGCCCAATGTGCAGCAAGCCTTAAGCGAAGCGCTGATTGCCAAAACCCAAGCCGAACGCCATCTGCGTAATAGCACACTGGACTGGCGGATTGTTCGCCCCGGCGGCTTGAGCGATGAAGCGGGTAAAGGCCGCTATTCACTAGTGCAATCGCTGGCGGCCATGAAAAAAATGTACCTCAGCCGCAGCGATGCAGCACTGGCTACGCTCGATGTTTTGCGCGACGCGAGCAAAGCGCGCCAAGTTTGGACGATCTTAGCCAGTGAAGCTTAAGCACCCGCGTTATTGACCACTTGCGGCCAATAACGCGGGGGGCAGAACAATACGAATTGCGCAAGAATTGGCATGGAATGAATCTGCTGACATCTAATTGATTGTGTTGCGCTCACACCGCGCGGCACTTCTTGCTTCGCCAAGAGAAGTAAGCCAGACAAAATATCAAGGTATTACAAGCTAGCCATTGATATTGAATGGCTACAATCAAATACATCACAGCATAAGATGTGACGTACAAAACACAACGAGCATACCCAACTTCATTTTTTGCTAAAAATGACGTCTTAACAATTGCCTTTTTTGGCCTGGCCCGGCGGGCAGAGATGTTTGTTTTTACCCTTGCCGTGGTGTTTATCCCAATAAACCGGATCACGCCAATACTTGCCATCCCAGTAATAGCCGCGCTTATTTTGATCGCCAAATTTAATCGTGGTGCTGCCGCTTTTGATCGTCATGCCGTCAACTGAAATCTCTGCCGCCACAGCAAACATCGATGTGCTAAGCAATAGGCAAAGGATGAGCATTCTTTTCATTGTCGTGTACTCCATTGGTCAATAAAACGAAGCATAAATTATAAATGACTTACGGACGCTATCCTTTCTGGCTGAATGGTATTAATCCTCTGACCAGTAAGCCACTATTTACCAAGACAGTCGCACGGCAAAGCGCCACAATCGGCGCACCTATTCTTTGAAATGAAAACCATGCAACGCCGAACTTTTCTCGCCCTGCTGGCTTACCCTTGGTCGCTAGAGCGCAAACGTCATTGGAAGACTTGCAAGTGGAAGCTGCGCGGCGAACTAAAATCTTTCAGCAGCAACTCAATCAATTGGCCAGCAGCCAGCCCAAAGCGGTGTACTTTAATGCCGCCGATCCTGTCATCGGTGCAGCCAAAGCGCAGCGTAGCGTCTTGGTGTTTACTGATTTTAATTGCCCCTATTGCCGCAAAATCGACGCGATTTTGCAGCAAGTAGCGCAAGAGAGCGATGTGCGATTTGTGTTGAAATGGCAGACGATGATGGCCGATAGCAGCGTAGACGCCGCAAGTTTCGCGCTAAACATCTGGCAAGCCGCGCGCCCCAAATATGCGCAAGTTCATGCCGCACTTCTGAAAGCCCCAATGCCTATCACGCAGCAAGCCATGCTCAGCATCGCCCAACACACGCAAACTGAGCATTTACTTAAACGCCCCATGCCCGCGGCCTTGGCCAGCAGTGTTGAGCTAGGCAAACAGCTGCGCATTTTTGCCACGCCCAGTATGTTGATCGGCAATCGGGTGATGAGTGGCATGACCGATGAGGGGACGTTGAAAAAGGCGATTGCAGAGTGGCGGATGGGTTGAGTTTCATCGATGTGAACACAGAGTCGCGCTCTGATAGGCCAAGTCGCGCTCATGCCGCGCGGTGCTTACTTCTCTTTTCGCTGCGAGAAGTAAGCAAGAGAAGGCGACCTATACCTGCACCAACTTCGTCTGCTTGGTATCAAGGGGTTTTAAAAGCCCCAGACCGACGAGCGAGAAATAATATTGATGTATTGCCCGTTAGGCATTGTTAATCAATGCCTAGGATCAAATACGTCATCAACGTATAACGCAGTCAATTTAGCGAATTGCACCAGAGTTGATTGTTTGGGTTTGGTAAGTTGGTGCTGAGCTTGCGAAGCCCAACAGGCGCGGTAAACGTTGGCGTGGATTTAATCTGCAGCGATCTGATTAACTGAGACGCGCTCATGCCGCGCGGCACTTACTGTCGAGCCAACTAAGCCAAGAAACGCGACCCTATACCTGCACCGACTTCGTCGGCTTGGCATCAAGGGGTTTTAACAGCGCCAAGACCGACGAGCGAGAAATAATGTCGATGTATTGCCTGCTAGGCATTGTTAATCAATGGCTACGATTAAATACATCCATATCGTACGACGCAATAATGTTTAGCGAATTGCACCAGAGTTGATTGTTTGGGTTTGGTAGGTTGGTGCTGAGCTTGCGAAGCCCAACATGCGCGGTAAACGTTGGGCTTCATTACATTCAGCCCAAACTACGGCACTGAAATCGTTAACTGCTTTTCTTACCTATTTCAATAGTACTGATTACTTGATTCACCATTTCTTGTATTGGTAACTTATCACCATGCTTTGCATCTAATGTTCCAGATGCGTTAAACGCTATAGCATCAATTGTTTTTCCAATAAATGACTTTTGCATTTCTTTATCTTCCGCATCAAGTTCATAAATCTGTTTTTTATAACTTTCATAAGAACTCGCAAGAGCTTCTTTATGAGCATATTCCTGTTGCAATCTTTGGTACTCACTGCGTCTTTTAGATGCATACAATGCTAACCAAAGCACTGGAGCATAAAATGGTAGTTTATTTATTAAACTTTTTAGGATATTTTCCCAAGAATTTAGATCATTGTACTCGATATAGAACCACCCAATACTTTTAACTGCTGTAAAAATTGAAAATATAACCAAAATTGCAATCGAGATATAAAACAACTTACTCATATTTCTAATAGGACCCGCGAATGAATCCTTCATTCCTTTGTAGGCACTAGCTAAACCGGCACTCGTTGCACCTGGCAAAAGGGACTCAATTTGTATATTAAGCGCTTCGTATTTTCTCTTTTGCATCCCTTCAAAATCATTTAATGCCTTAACTTTATCTTCAAGTTCTTGGTCTATACCTAAATGACTAGAACCTGTCTTATCGATACCGCCATAAATTTTGACATAAAATTTCTTTAGCTCTGAAACTTCTTTCTCTACTGAATCAACAGTCTCTTCTATTTGCTCTTTTGCCTCTATGATAATTTTCTTAGCATCAGTAACAATCTTCTTCGTTGACAAGCGATCACCAGAACTCACTAGGGTTTCATTATAAAACCCATTAATTTCATCATATTTTTTGTTAAATTCCTCAACCAACTTATATACTATATTTTTTACACTATCTTCCGAGCCATCAACACCAATTAAGCTACGCTCCAAATCTTGGACTCGTCCCCCACTAGCTAAAGTTTCAGTAGCGGCACTATCAAACTTAACTTTTAAATCATTAATATAATCTTTTGTATTATCCGCCTCAGCCTTAAAATTAACAACATAACCTTCAAATTCTTTTCTTAAAGCCTCCAAACCCTTTCTATTCGCAACAATAACATCATCTGAATTAACCATATATGGTCTTACATATGTAAGCAAATTATCTGAACACGCATTAGCATTAATAATATTATGAATATTCTTATCTGTATTAAATGCCGAAATATATTGTGAGGCAATCACAACTTGAGAATGAAAGTTATCCCATACTGATAATGGAACCAATTCTGGATCAATTGAAAATACCAAGTGATCAATATATGAAGTTACTTTTTTAAGTCGCGCCAGTTCTACTACATCTGTAATTACAGTAACATCATCAACATCAATATTTAAAAGTTGATTCTTTAGATCATTCCAAACCAATTGAAATGGATGGAGATTAAATTGTTCTTGCCATCTAGACATTTAGCACCACCATATTAAGTCTATTCAAATTAGAAATCATTCACCGCCGCCAATCCGCGATTCACCACTTCCATACATTGCTTCTCATCCAGAATCGTCTCAATCGATCCCTGCTTATCAAAGCACTTGCATGAAGTTTTCTTCGCATTAGTGGCGCAGCCGCTGATGTTGGCTAGGCGCTGTTTGCGCTTGGCGTCGGCGGCGTTTTGTTTCATTCGTTTGTCGTTATCATCCAGCATTTTTTCAAAAGCTTGCGCTGTGCCTTCGTTGACACCTTTGCTGATGCCACGCGCGGCTTCGCGGGTGGTGCTTTCGACGACGCCTGCTTGGGCCAGCGCTGCGCTGAGGCAGAGCGTGAGAATTAGCGTTTTTTTCATCATTTTCTTACCAGCCGTTCAATTAATTGGCGATGACTCGATTCAGTAATTGCTATGCCGCGCTCGTCGGACTTGGGCTTTTAAAACCCCTTGATACCAAACCGACGAAGTCGGTGCAGGTATAGGGTCGCCTTTCTTTGCTTACTTTCTTTTGCGAAGCAAAGAAAGTGAGTCCACGTCGCGGATTGCGACTGTAAAGCCTGTGCCAAAGGCACTAAAACCACCGTTCATCGGCTTCACATCTTATGCCCTTGCGTTGAAAAATGTAAGCCTAATTACGTGAATTTTTCGCGATATTGTCAAAGCTCAATGCCAACCAATCCACCAACACCCTCACCTTCGGCGCAAGATAACGATTCGGGGGATAGAGCAAATACGCGGTACCTTGGTAGGCGGTTTGGAGTTGCCAGTTGGGGAGGACTCGCGTGAGGCGGCCATCTGCCAGCGCGGCTTGGGCGGTAAAAAGCGGTAGGCTGGCGATGCCCCAGTCGTCAAGCGCAGCGGCGAGGCGGATTTCGGTGTGGTTGGCGACGAAGCGCCCGCTGACTTGTACGCTGTGGCTGACCTCGCCTTGGCGCAATACCCAGCGATTGTCGTTGGCGTGTTCACCGAGATAAATACAATCATGCTGGGTAAGCGCCGCTGGCGATTGTGGTATGCCGCGTTGCTGTAGATACCCATTGGACGCGACCAAGACTTGCTCAATCGGCATCAGCGCTTTGGCGATTAGGCCTTCGGGCGGTTGGTCGGTGATGCGGATCGCTAGATCGATGTCTTCTTGCTGCAGGTCGGTGAGGCGGTCGGTGACGATGAGCTGCACATTCACCGCCGGATACTGGCGCAAAAACGCGCCGAGCAGCGGTTGAATTACTTGTTTGCTAAACGCCTTGGGCGCCGACAGCCGCACCAATCCTTGCGGCGCAGCGCGCACATCGCTGACCGCAGCGGCGGCGCGGGCGGCGGCCAGCATGTCAGTTGCATGTTGCGCGATGGATTGCCCCGCTTCAGACAGCCGCAGCGTGCGCGTGGTGCGGATAAATAATTGCACCTTCAGCGCGGCCTCTAGCCGCGAAATTTGTCGGCTCACGCTGGACGGCGTGCAGTTCAGCCCCCGCGCCGCCGCCGAAAAACTCCCGCATTCCACCACTTTCACCAGCACCGCTAAATCGGGTAGCAAGGCTAACAATCGATTATTCGTGCTCATGGCGCACAAGTCCTATGCAGTTGAGGTGGATTATCAAGTTTCAAGTATAAATTGATAATGGCACTCAGATCACGCATTGCTGTTGAGCAGAATCGCAGCATTCCCTCTCCCTTGACGGGAGAGGGCTAGGGTGAGGGTGATACTACGGCGTGTATTTTAGGCTCAACACCCCCATCCCAGCCTTCCCCCGTCAAAGGGGGAAGGAGTTATAGCGGCCTTATTCAACCGAGTTTGATCCTTTTAATTGCCCATTTTACGTTGTATCAACACCAGTTCTACACGCCGATCTTCCTCTTATTTTTTATACCGTTTGTGATCTAATTTTGACCTTACCGAGAGCCACCATGCGCCACCGCCTACCGTTACCCGAATTGATGCTATTTGCCGTTGCTCTCGTCTGGGGGCTGAGTTATGGCGTGGCAAAGATTGCGTTGTTTTATTATCCGGTGCTGGGCTTTTTGGCTTTGCGTTTTGGTTTGACGTTTGCGCTGTTGCTGCCAAGTTTGCGAGATTTTCGTAGTGCCGAAGTGCAAACCGCGCTGCGGATCGGTCTGCCTTTGGGATTAATTTTGCTCGCGATTTTCCTGTGCGAGACTTACGGCATCGCGCAGACGTCGGCGGCGAATGCGGCGTTTTTGATTTCGCTATGCATTGTGCTGACGCCCTTGGTGGAATGGCTACTGCTGAAACAACGACCTGATTCATTCACGTTGGGGGCAGCAGGGGTGGCGATGTTGGGCGCGGCACTGCTGAGCAGTAATTTAAATGCCGCGTTTAATTTAGGCGATGCTTTGATTTTGGCGGCGGCGCTGTTACGCGCCGTGATGATGGTGGAAACCAAGCGCCGCTGCGCTGGCCAAACCTTTTCCACATTGGCGCTGACGGCGGTGCAATCGGGCGTGTTGATGCTCGGTTGCTTACTGCTGGCGCTGCTTATGCCGAGTGGCCTGCCTCCGCTGCCCATGTCGCCAACTTTTTGGGCCGCGACGATCTTCTTGGTGCTGTTTTGCACGCTGTTTGCTTTCTTCGCGCAAAACTACGCGATCCGCCGCAGTACGCCATCGCGGGTGGCGCTCTTACTCGGCACCGAGCCAGTGTTTGGTGCGCTGTTTGCCGCTCTGATCTTGGGTGAAGCATTAAGCGCGAATGTGATCTTTGGTGGCGCTCTGATTGTGTTGGCGTCGCTGGCGGCGAGTTTGCAAGCGCAATCGGCGAAGTTGACAGAGCAACATACATAAATGCGCTCGTAGATCGGCCTATCTTATCTACTGCCCTAGTTTTCGTCATACCGGCGCAGGCCGGTATCCAGAGCGATGGTAATATAAGCATTGCAGCTGGATTCCGGCCTGCGCCGGAATGACGAGTCGATGGGTGAGTGTGTGGCTTATTGTCATACGGCACTGCTAAATTGACATTGCTAGTCAAGCTATATACATTTTTCCGACAACTTATCCCTTCCCGCTTGTCCTTTTGGAGTTGCCCATGTTTTCCGCCTTTCAGCCGCAAGCCGCACAAATTGTTCGCTCTTGGTCTTTAGAAGAAAAGGTGGGGCAGCTGTTTATTCTGGCTTTTCCCGGCTCGGACGCCGCTGCAGCGCAGCCTTTGATTGAGCGTTATAACTTGGGTGGCTGCTATCTAAGCCAAGACAATGCAACGACATTTGACGAAGCGCGCTCGCTAACGCAAGCGATGGCAGAGATCGTTAATCAACGCGCCAATGCTGTTCCGCTGTTGCTCGGCGTCGATCAAGAAGGCGCATGGAGCGTGCTATCACCGGAATCCACCACCGGCCCCGGTAATTTGGCGCTCGGTAGCGCGAATCAAACTGAATTAACTAAGGCAATGTATCAAGTGTTTGGCCAAGAAATGCGTTCGGCGGGATTTAACTGCGTGCTCGGCCCGTGTGCCGATGTGAATTTGCAGCCTAATTCGCCGATTATTGATACGCGTGCGTTTGGCGAGACGCCAAGCCAAGTGGCGGCGCAAGTCGCGGCGGCGGTGAACGGCGCGCATCAGGGCGGCATTGTCGCTTGCGCCAAACATTTCCCCGGCCACGGCGACACGACGGGCGACACGCACCGCGAAATTCCACAAGTCGATAAATCGCTGGCAACCTTGCTAGTGGAAGATTTAGCGCCGTTTCAAGCGGCAATTGATGCGGGCGTCGAGCTAATGATGACCTCGCATATTTGTTATCCACAAATTGATCCACAGTATCCAGCGACTTTATCGAAAGCGATTTTGCAAGACGTGCTGCGCGGCGAGTTGGGATTTAAAGGGATTGTGATTTCAGACAGTATGAATATGGGCGCAATTCGCCGCAATTTCGCGCCTGTTGACGCCGCGATCACTGCTTTTCACGCCGGTATCGATATGATGATGTTGTCGGAAGAGCATTACGATCACAACCCGAATTACCTCGACAATCAAATCGCGATGATCGAAGCGATTGTGGCGGCGGTGAACGATGGCCGTATGGCAGAAGCCGAAATCAACGCGATTGCCGAGCGCGTGGTGGCATTTAAACTCGCGCGCCTTGTGCCTATGCCGCTGTATCAAGACTTTGATTTGGCAGCGCATCGCGAAATTGAAGCTGCGGCAGCGAGCGCAGCGGTGAAAATCCTGCGTGATGAAGCGGGCAATCTACCGCTGCAAGACGATCAGCAAATTATCGTCATCCAAACCACGCCGATGGACGACTACGCCAATCTGATCAACCCGCGTGGCATTGGCCCGAATCAAGAAATCCCTGCGTTTGAATATTTTGCCGCCGAGCTGTCGCTGCATGTGCCAGAAGGACAATTGCATTGCCTTGATTACGAAGCGGCGCAGGAATTTTTTAAAGAAGTACCGCTGAATTCGCGCCAGCGTATTTTGGCCGTGACTGAAAATTATCCACTGCCCGGCGAAGATTTTGCGCAAGACGCATCGAAAGCCTTTGTTGCGCAACTGACTGCCAAATTTGGCGAGCAATTGATTTTGGTCGCGCTACGCAACGGCTACGACGCAGCGCCCGAAGGAACTAGCCACGTTTGCGCCTACAGCAGCCGAGAATGCAGCGCCCGCGCCGCGGCGCAAGCGTGCTTGGGCTAACCCCTGCGCGTGCGGCTTTGGCCGTACGCGATTCACAACTAAAGCCTAGATGACTGCACTATTGATGCTTAAAACGCTGGGGCTGTTTTTTATAACCGCCTTAGCCGAAATTATTGGCTGCTTTTTGCCGTATTTATGGCTGAAAAAGTCAGCGCCTGCGTGGGTGCTGCTGCCTGCACTATTGAGCTTGGCGCTATTTGTTTGGCTGCTCACTTTGCATCCCGCCGCCAGTGGCCGGGTGTATGCGGCCTATGGTGGCGTTTATGTGGCAACGGCTTTGCTGTGGCTGAAATTTGTGGATGGCGTGCAGCTATCTTGGCTCGATTGGCTGGGCGCTGGCGTGGCCATTAGCGGAATGCTGATTATCGTGAGCGGCTGGCAAACCCCTTAAACCCAGCAAAAAGCGATATCATTCTTTCTTACAAGGCATTGCCTCGGGTTTGACACAACAAGGACGTATTGTGGATCGCAAAGAAATCATCAGCTTGATGAAAAGCCAAAGCACTTGGCGCTTGTATTTTTTTAGTATGTTCAGCCTTGGCATTTACACGGCGTTTTACATTCAGCAGCAAAGCCAAAAACTGGCGCAAATTCCAAATGTGCCGTTGATTTCGAGTAACTTTCTGAATAGCACCATCGCCGCGTATGGACTGAGCGCGGTCTTTACCGTGGCATCGTTTTTTGTGCCGCCCGAGCATGCAGTGAATTTAACTAGCACCGTGTTTGCACTGATTAGCAATGTGATGGCCTTGCTGTGGGCATGGCAAATGCGCAATCGTTTGAATACCGTCTTGGCGCTTACGCCAGAGCACGACGATTGGTTTCACGGTGGTTGGACGTTTCTATTCACTGCGCTGTATATCAATTACAAAATCAACCGCCTACACGAAGGGCAGGAAGATTTGGGTACGGCGAGTTAATTAGCCAACGGCTCAACACCCTGTTGAGCTATTTTTTTATTACGATATTCAAATTTGGCTTTGATGCTGTGCCGCACTGACTGGACAGGGGCTTAAAAATCCCGTATATGGACTCCTCTCGGTTTGCAAGCATTTCTCAGTTCTGGTTTTCGGTTCGACTGCTCACGTATATCCGGCCTCAATGTTGAGCGCAATTGCTCGGGCCATAATGGGCTATTCGCGCGGCAGATCCTGATCGT
>CAUOZE010000079.1:0-12477 GCA_963508915.1 uncultured Deefgea sp. | reverse complement strand
TGAAGCTTGCGCTGACTGAGATCAGGAAATCGTTGATCAATTTTAATCCCAGAGCGAGGAAAGAACGCACCAATCACCCCAAACCTCACGATTACATTGCTTACAAAGCAACGGTCTGAAGGCTTAAGTTGATAGGATTGTATTGCAACCCCCGTTTTTTTATTGCCCAAATAATATCCTGCAGCTGCACCTGCTAGGGAACCGATGACTAAGCCCCAATTACGGGCGTTATTTGAGCATGGGTCATCGCTATTGAAAGTCTCTTTTGTAGCTTGTCCTAATGCACTCTGCTGCACAGTTGCACAACTACTTAAGGCACAGCATAGCGCCGTGATGACGGAATTTCTTACAAATGCATTGCAAAGAATAACATTACCAATGTTTATAATTGGAGGAATGGTATTGTTGCGTAATTTAAATGTCAATTTCTGTGTAGGTAATATCTTTTATTGCAACATCTGAGGTTTGCTAGTCATCGAAGTAGCAACTCTTACTTTGTCAATTTTTTCACTGAGTTTGGCTAAATAACCCTACTTACATAGGGGTATAATCTGCTTTTCTCTTTGGAATCAACTTATGTCAAACCCTTGCCCACAGTGCACCTTAGAAAACACGTACCCAGATGGTGAGAATTACGTCTGCGCAGACTGTGGTTTTGAATGGCCGATGGTAGTGGCTGAAGAAGAGGCCGATGTGCGTATCGTTAAAGACGCGAACGGCAATGTGTTGCAAGACGGCGATACCGTGGTCGTGGCGAAAGATTTGAAAGTGAAGGGTACGTCGAGCACTTTGAAAGTGGGCACCAAAATCAAAGGTATTCGAATTGTCGATGGCGATCATGAAATCGATTGCAAGACCGAGCTAGGTCAGATGATGTTGAAGGCCTGTTTTTTGAAAAAGGCTTAATGTCGAATCTATAACGGCAATAAAAAATGCCCGCACATCCAACGATGTAGCGGGCATTTTGTTATTTAATTACTAAATTCAGCTTCGGCCTTGTCGCTTATTTCTTTGACATGGCGTGGCCGCCAAAGGCATTACGCATCAGCGACAGCATTTTCATCGCGTAATCATCATTGCCGCGAGAGGCAAAGCGCGCGTACAAGCTGGTTGCCATTACTGGCGCAGGAACGCCCAGCTCTACCGATTCCAGTACCGACCAGCGGCCTTCGCCTGAATCAGGTACGTAGGCGTTCAGATCGGCCAATTCAACGTCGTGCGAGAATGATTCAGCCACCAAGTCGAGCAACCATGAGCGCACGACTGAGCTGTGGCGCCAAGTTTCAGCGATTTCAGCCACGTCCAGATCGAATTCTTTTTTCGCTTTCAGCATTGCGAAGCCTTCTGCAAACGCTTGCATCATGCCGTATTCGATACCGTTGTGTAGCATCTTGGTGTAGTGGCCAGAGCCAGCTGGGCCGGTATGCGTCCAGCCGCGATCTGCGCCCGGAGCCAAGATCTTCATGAATGGCGTTGCGATGTCTGCAGCGTCTTGATCGCCACCAAACATAAGGCAATAGCCGTTTTGTAGACCCCAAACACCGCCAGAAACACCCGCATCAATGAACTTGATGTTCAGTGCTGAAAGTTCTGCACCGTGGCGTTGGCTGTCTTTATACATCGCGTTTGCGCCATCGATGATCAAATCACCCGGTGCTAACAGCGTTTTCATTTCGGTAAATGCCGCTTCAGAAATATCGCCGGATGGCAACATCAACCACACCACGCGTGGTGTTGGTAACGCAGCGATCAACTCAGGTACGCTGGCAAAAGCTTGAAAATTGGCTTCCTCAGACGCCAATTGGCTACGCGTTTCTGCGCTCACATCAAAGCCAAATACGTTCGCACCACCTCGAGAGAGACGACGCGCCATATTGCCGCCCATTTTGCCCAAACCGATCATTGCGATATTCATGCTCATTTCCTTGTAGGTTTTGCCCCGCCCAATACGATGCGTATAAGGCGAAAAGCAGGTGCTTTTATCGGTATTACGCCTACCACCGAAGCACTATGCAGGCTTTTTTTTGATTTGTATTAAAGTTCTGGACTCGCTGAAGGCCTAAGCTAGCCCAAATTATTTATTTGGTCGCGCTATTATGCCCTCTTTAGCCCCACAATTGCCGCAATTAATTTGCCCTGCGGGCAGTTTACCTGCCTTAAAAGCAGCCATTAATGCCGGCGCCGATGCGGTTTACCTTGGTTTTAAGAATGCGACCAATGCGCGCAACTTTGCAGGCCTTAATTTTACCGACTCCCAGCTTAAAACGGGAATCGAATATGCACAATCCCAAGATCGGGAAGTTCTCATTGCCATTAATACCTATCCGCAAGCAGGGCGAACGGCCGAATGGCATCGCTCCATCGATGCTGCTGCTGATTTAGGTGCCAATGCGGTGATTCTGGCGGACTTGGGTTTGCTCGAATACGCCACGCGTCGCCACTCGCAATTGCGCCGTCATTTATCAGTGCAAGGCTCGGCGACGAATTTTGAGGCGGTCAATCTGGCGTATGAGCATTTTGGCGTCAGCCGCGCCGTCTTGCCACGCGTGTTGACCTTGCCGCAAATTGAATACGTTATTAAAAATACCAAGGTCGAAATCGAAGTATTTGGCTTTGGTAGCCTCTGCGTGATGGCCGAAGGCCGCTGCATTTTATCGAGCTACGCAACGGGCGAATCGCCAAATACCCATGGAGTGTGTTCACCCGCAAGCCATGTTCAATGGCTCCCCAAGGGCGATACCCTCGATACGCGCCTCAATGGCATTTTGATCGACCATTTTGAAAATGGTGAGCCTGCAGGGTATCCAACGCTATGCAAGGGTCGATTTGAGGTAGACGGCGATACCTACTACGCAATGGAAGAACCAACCAGCCTAAATGCCTTGTCGGTTCTGCCCGAGCTGATGCGAATGGGCGTTAAAGCGATCAAAGTTGAAGGTCGGCAACGCAGCCCAGCCTATGTTGGCGAAGTGACCGCTACCTTGCGCGCCGCGATTGATGCGGCGAGCGACCCGCGTTATTCAGTCAAACCCGCATGGCAACAGGCCTTGGGCAAAGTATCGGAAGGCCATCAACAAACGCTTGGTGCGTATAGCCGCCCGTGGCGGTAAAACCATTTGTCCACGAAAAACACGAACGGCACAAAATAAAACCACGCCAGTATGCGTTTTAAATTCTGCGGCGGCTTACTAAGCAATTTGTTCGTGCCTTTCGTTTTTTTCGTGGACTTCAGCTTTTAAGGTTTAAGTTTTGAATTTATCGGGAAAGAATATGCAACTCACCCTAGGCCCCTTGCTGTATTACTGGTCACGGCAAACTACGTTGGATTTTTATGCTGCGGCTGCCGATTGGCAGGTCGAGACAATTTATTTGGGCGAAGTGGTCTGTGCGCGGCGGCATGAATTGCGGACTGCTGATTGGTTGGCACTTGGTGGCGAATTGCGGCAAGCCGGTAAAAATGTTGTTTATTGTTCGCAAGCGCTGCTTGAATCTAGCTCGGATTTATCGTCTTTGCGCCGCTTTGCGAGTGAGGGTGGGATTTTAGAAGCCAATGATTTGGGCGCTGTCAAAATCGCGCGCGATTTGCAGATTCCCTATATTGCCGGCACGCATCTAAATATTTACAACGGTGCTACGCTCGATTGGCACCAACAAGCTGGCGCGACTCGTTGGCTGCCGCCGTTGGAGGCGAGTCAGGCCAGTATCGCGGCCACTTTGCTGGAGGCCACGCAGCCGATTCAAACCGAAGTCTTTGCGCATGGCCGCTTGCCGCTGGCGTTTTCGGCGCGTTGCTTTACCGCCCGCCATTATGATTTGAGCAAAGACGCCTGTGAATTTAAGTGTCTTGAGCACGCGGATGGTCAATTGCTCAATACCCGTGAAGGCCAGCCTTTCTTGCGTCTGAATGGTATTCAAACGCAATCGGCGGCTTGTCATGCCTTAATCAATGATCTAGCCAGTGTGCGTGCTTTGGGCGTCAGCCATTTGCGGATTAGCCCGCAAACGCAATTCACCGCTGACATCATTGCCGCCTACGCAACACAACTTACCGCGCCGACAGTACCTGTTGTTGATTGGGCGCGCTTTAATCCCGAAGGCTTGGTCAATGGCTATTGGCATGGTGAAGCCGGAATTCGTTTAGAGGAAATATCATGAAATTACCAATGCCACTGCTCAAGTTACTGCAAGCCCTACCTGAAACACCACCGGCATTCGCGGTGGTGACCGGCTTGAATTTAGTTCAGAAACAACTTTGGCCTGAAGAGGATTTTTCATGGTGGGAAGGGCGGCAAGTACGGATGGCAGTGACCGATTTTGATTTTGGCATCACATTGAGCTATCAAAATGGCCGCTTTGTCTGTGGCGATACGCCAGCGGATGTGACTTTGACGGCGAGTCTGGCGGATTACTGGCTGATTGCTCGTCGGCAAGAAGACCCAGATACGCTGTTTTTTCAGCGCCGATTAAGCATTACGGGCGATACCGAGTTGGGTTTAACGCTGAAGAATCTGATGGATGCGACTGACTTTGCGCCACTATTCAAAATTTTTCCCAAGCCATTGCGGCAAGCTTGGGGTGAATAAGTTTTTTAGTCGCTTAACGCTTAGGCCAATTGATTAGGGCGTCAATTGCAAGGGATCACACCTATGTATATTTTTACATAGCCGCTTACAGCAAAAGGCTCGTAAGCTAGCGTCCCATTCATCTGCTGGATACGGTTTTTATGCGTTTTTCAATCATGGCCTGTGCCTTAGTTCTTTCTGTTGGCGCACATGCAAGTGAGCTTTCAAGCTCAATTGGTAATGAGTATTTTGGTGTGCATTACAGTCATGACCTCAATCAACTCAAACTGAGTGCCGATTTGGTGCATAACTTTGATCACGAAGACACGATTGCCAATATTGGCCTTGGTAAAAATATTCCTCTAGGTTCAAACACGCTTACCGTAGGGGCAAAAGTTAATTTCCTTGATTTTAGATACCAAGAAACTGAGTATGCCATGTCTTTTGGTGGCGACTTAGCAATTCCCCTCACGTCACAATTTGCGCTTTACGGTAGTGCATATTGGGCCCCTGAATTTGCGGCCTCGGGTAATTTAACAAGTTATGTTGATGCCGCTGCCGGCGTTCGATTTAACATTAGCAAGCCGCTTTCGATTGACCTTGGCTATCGCTACAGCCAAGCTGAATTTGATTCGCGCTATACGCGTACGGTGGCCGATGGCTTGTATGCGGCTGTGGGTTTTAATTTCTAAATCAAATTTGATTTGGCCTGTGATTAATTCAGCGCTTTATTATTGCAATAAAAAACGGCCCCTCTTTACAGAGTGGGCCGTTGTCATTTTCAGCGCAACAATTAGATATTGTAGGCTTTCTCGCCATGGCTTGAGACATCCAAGCCTTCGCGCTCTTCGTCTTCTTTCACACGCAGGCCGATAGTCATATCTACGAGTTTGTACGCGATAATCGCCACTACACCTGACCATGCAATCGTGATTAATACGCCAATGGTTTGGATTTTGACTTGCGTCACAATGCTATAACCACTGGCTACACCATTTGCAACGTAATCCCACACACCGGTACCACCCAAGTCTGGACTAGCAAACACGCCAGTCAAGATCGCTCCCAAGATACCGCACACACCATGCACACCAAATACATCAAGGGAATCATCCGCACCTAACCAGCGTTTCAGACCATGTACGCCCCATAGGCCAGCAGCACCTGCCAATACGCCCATCACCAAACCACCACCTACACCCACAAAACCTGCTGCAGGAGTAATCACCACCAAACCCGCTACTGCACCCGAAGCGGCGCCGAGCAATGAAGGTTTACCTTTCCACATCCATTCAATCAACAACCAAGTCATTGCAGCAGCTGCTGGTGCAATCCAAGTATTGATAAACGCTAAAGCCGCTGTGCCATTTGCTTCTAGTGCAGAGCCAGCATTGAAACCAAACCAGCCAAACCACAGCAATGAAGCGCCAATCATGGTCATGGTTAAGCTGTGTGGTGTCATTGGATCACGACCATAGCCAACTCGTTTACCGACAAAATACGAACCCACTAGGCCAGCAACTGCGGCATTAATATGTACGACCGTACCACCTGCAAAGTCCAACGCACCATCTTGGAACAAGAAACCTGCAGTTGCAGTTGCAGCAGCGGCTGCTTCTGCAGTTGTGTATGCATCAGGACCAGCCCAATACCAAACCATGTGTGCAATCGGCAAGTAGCTAAACGTAAACCAGATCACGCAGAACACCAAAACCGCAGAAAATTTAATGCGTTCCGCAAACGAGCCCACAATCAAACCGCACGTAATCGCTGCAAACGCACCTTGGAAAGCAATGTAGATAAATTCAGAAACGCCAATGCCTTTATTCCATGTCGCCGCAATCGAATCTGGGGTAACACCTGCTAAAAACACTTTCGACAGTGACCCGATAAATGCGTTGCCCTCGGTAAAGGCCAAGCTATAGCCGTAAACCACCCACAAGATGCTAATCAGGCTAAATACGGTAAATACTTGCATCAGCACCGACAGCATATTCTTACTGCGTACCAGACCACCGTAAAACAACGCCAAGCCAGGTATAGACATCAAAATCACTAAGGCGGTGGCAATAAATAGCCAAGTGTTGTCACCTTTATTGATCGTTACCGTCGGTGCTGCTGGTGCTACTACTTCTGCAGCAACGACACTGGCAACTGTAACTGGTTCGGCTTTAGCTTCGCTAGCAACAACGGCTTCAGCGACTGGCGCAGAGGCAACCGCCGATGCGTCTTCGGCAAAGGTCGGCGCCCCAAATAACATCGCACCCAATAGTGCGAGCGAGCTGAGTATCTTTTTCATGTTCTTCTCTCCAGTCAAACTTAGATGGCGGCTTCGCCGGTTTCGCTAGTGCGAATCCGAACCACGTGGGCCAAGTCAAAGACAAAAATCTTGCCGTCGCCAATTTTGCCGGTGTGCGCGGCTTTCTCGATGGCCTCAATCGCTTGCTCAAGCAATTCATCAGCAATCGCGATTTCTACTTTGACCTTCGGTAGAAAATCAACAACGTATTCCGCACCACGATATAACTCAGTGTGCCCCTTTTGACGGCCGAAACCTTTTACCTCGGTCACGGTCAAACCTTGAACACCAATCTCAGATAGGCTTTCACGAACTTCATCAAGCTTAAATGGCTTGATAATTGCAGTAACGAATTTCATGGTGCAACTCCTTAGCGGGATGTACTGAAACGATGGAATCATTCTATAGCAGGAAGCGTGCCAGAGCGTAAATACATGACGAATCAAGGTTTTAAGCTACTTCATGTTCGTGACAGCACTGTTGCAGCGCAATATTTAAACAGCAAAACAACTGGTCGCACTCTTTTGGTGCGATTGAATTAGCCAGCATTTAATTTGAATCTGCTAAACTGGATTCAGGATTTAAACCAACCGGAGAAGGCCATGTTGAAAGATAAATTTTTCGATGATATTGCCAGTAAGATTTCTGAAGCCATAGCGGCTAGCCCAGCAAAAGATGTCGAAAAAAACATTCGCGCGATGATGGGTACGGCGTTTAATAAAATGGACTTGGTCACACGTGAAGAATTCGAGATTCAGCAAGAAGTATTGGCAAGAACTCGTGAGACCCTAACGCAAATGGAAGCACGTGTCGCCGACTTAGAAATGCGTTTGCAAACGAATAATCCACAAGACGGGATTTAGTCCACAAGCGATGGATGCAACACCCAAAATAGAAACCGAGCTATACGCTCGGTTTTTTTGTAACATACAGAAAAACACCTACAAAAGAGAATCATCGTGTCCGTCGCTGAAAATCAACTCTCCCCTGCCGCCAGCGCTTCATCCTTCTACTTGAGCTTTGCCAGTATTCTCGATTTAGACACGCTCGCGCCGCTTTTTAATGCGTATCGACTCTTTTATGGCTGCGCGGATAACGTTCCAGAAGCTCGTGCATTTTTGGCTGAGCGACTTTCGACCGGAGACTCAAAGATTTATTTAGCACGCAATGCCGAAGGTGAAACCTTGGCTTTTGCACAAGTCTTTGCGAGCTTTTCATCCATCTCATTGTGTCGTAGCTGGGTACTCAATGACCTCTACGTCCAACCAGCGTATCGAGGTCAACAAATCGGCGAAGCCTTGCTCGCTCAAGTTGAAAAAGAAGCCCAAGCCGCTGGCATTGGCATGATCACAATGGAAACCGGCCCAGAAAACGTCCGCGCCCATCGTATTTATCAAAAAATGGGTTACGTTCGAAAAATGGGCTACCTGCACTTCGTGCGTAAATTAGGCTGAGCAGAAGTCTCGCGACTCAAGTTGATTCACAATCGGTGATTGTTTAATCGTTATGCGTTCAGAGTAGCGGACTGTGGCAGGCATGGCCTGCATGCTTTATTCAAGTTTTTTTGTAAGAAAAATATAAGCGTTGCTTGATCCCTAGCTCACCTAATTATTATTGCTCTAGCTTTTCTATCTTGTCGTTTCTTGTTTATTTCAAAGACGCGATCCAATCACAAACACCTTGCAGTGCTGGAGCAGTAATACACTCTGCACCATACTGCCGTGCAGATTTTGGAATAATAGGGTCAATCATCACGATGCGAGGTAGCCGTTGCATCGAGCGAATCAGATGAATCGGATCGACAACGTTCAGGCTTGTGCCAACGACGACAAAAATATCATCCTCAGTTAAATCGTTAGCAATTTGATAGAGGGTTTCGTACTGCGGCGCGGGCTCACCAAAAAAGACAATGCCCGGTTTAGTGATTCCACTACCGCAGGCGGGGCAATCATCTTGTTGGAAGGCCTCATCGCCAATGTGCCAGTAATGCAAACAGGTGGTACAGGACATTTGATCCACCTGCCCATGCAGGTGCAAGACATTTTGAGTGCCCGCTTTTTCATGGAGCAAATCAATATTGGTAGTGATGACCGTGACTGGCGTTTTCTGCTGCAATTGTGCGATGGCGGCGTAACCGGCATGCGGTTGTGCATCGCCGTATTGAAGTTTCCGAGCATTGTAGAATTCACGCGTTAGCTCACGGACATTCGTGTCGATGCGATAGCGATCGTAGTTGCAGACCAGATTGATATCATGTTTTTCCCACAGGCCATCACTCGCACGAAATGTTGGCAATCCCGAATCAGCAGCCATGCCTGCGCCGGTAAAGAAGTAAATCATGCTTGTGCCCTCTTGATTGATCGCGACATTGTAAACTCTAGCCACCTATGGGGCGGCATCAGCAGCAATTTCAGCTGCGGCATCGTCATCTGCGTGATCAGCTGGGGCGTTATAGCAGCTGCCAGGGCAACGAAGGTGCGAGAATGCCCCGTGCTGCCAAGGCACTGCCGCAACGCTATCCGATCCGAAAAATCTACAAAACAGATCTTAAGTAAACGGGATTAGGCCAAACGGCCTGTTTTTTGAAATCGAGGTCAAGTCATAAGTTTAATAACACAATCGTAAACCTATCTTCAGATCTGAAAATTAAGTAGCTCGGATTTGTATGCGTACAGCGGCTTAGCGATTTCGGCGAGCAAGCGATTACGGCCAGTACGTTTGGCCTCATACAATACGACATCGGCATTTTGCAACACTTCATCCAATGATTCATTGATCGCTCGCTGAACGACGCCACCACTCATCGTCAAGGAGATCGTGAATTGCTGATGAGTCAGCCTCAGCTGTCGACATGCCTCGAGGATTTTTTCACCCACCATGATGGCATCGGCTAATAGGGTGTCGGGCAAGCAAATAACAAACTCTTCTCCGCCCCAGCGCGCCAGCACATCAGATGCACGCAGCAAGCCACGAATATTCAGCGCCAATTTTTTAAGCACCATATCGCCAACGGCATGCCCGTATTGATCATTAATCGCCTTGAAAAAGTCAATATCTAAAAACATAAATGAAGCAGGTCGATCATAGCGATCCGCCGCATAAATAATTTTGGCCGCCTCAAATTCAAAGGCACGACGATTCAACGTAGCAGTCAAGGAGTCTTGCGTTGCAAGCCTAGCCAACTCACCATTGGCGCGCTCCAGTTCAATGGTGCGCCGAAAAACTATTTGCTCTAAAGACTCATTGGTTTTTATTAACTTGGCTTCTTGATCTTGCAGCGTATTAAACGTGCACACCATGGCGGATACATCGCTCAATACAGTGATAATTTTTGCGCTGCCATCTGGATAGATAAAGGTTTTAAACGACGAGTGAACAAATAAAGTTCGGCCGCTTTTGTGTTGCACTTGCCACTCAGTAGGAGCAGATTGATCTTGAGTTAATGCCAGATTCAAAATTATGGCTTCAAGCGATTTATCTTGCTCAGCCAAAATTAAGCCAAAGGTATTGCCAATCAATTCAGCTCGGGAATAGCCAAACAAACAGCAGTACGAATCATTCACTTGTAGATATCGACCTTGCTCATCAGCAATCCCAATGCCAGCAGGGGAAATATCAAATAACGCTTGCAGCAGATCAGATGAGATCATTGCGCTTAGCCTAGCAAAAGTAGAGTCTTGACTCATACAGTGAAGAAAAATGAATTAATAGTTTTTCACGCAGAAATACAAGCGTCAATCTTTTAATCATTTCTGCACCAGAAATTAAATATTTAAGAATGAACTCTCAATCTGAGCAATTATGCATTACCAATCATGTAATTAAAAATAGTAGGATTTAATTTTTTGTAAGCAATTGCATCAACATAGAACAGGGACTTTATCACGAATTTCTTACCATTTTATGGCTCAATCCGCTTGCCACTTTCGAAGTGAACCGCAATACTGCATCAGCTTTTTACGAATGGACTTTGCCGTGTTTGCCGCTGCCTTTGCTGCCCTAATTGAAACTGACCCTGATTTAAAAATAGCCAACCTCGCTGCAATCGACCTCAATCATCGCCAGCCTGATGATGGAACACCGATTATTAAAGTAGAAAATCCAGGTCGCCCCTTCAAGCCCGAACTTGTGGCCCCCAAAGACCTACCCCGCCGCAGGAATCTGGGCGAAGCGGAAAACCGTGCAGCCCTGTTGCACGCATTCGCCCACATCGAATTTAATGCGATAAACTTGGCACTGGATGCGCTGTATCGTTTCCGTGAAATGCCCGCCCAGTACTATACCGATTGGCTGCAGATTGCACGTGAGGAAGCCTACCATTTCAGCCTCCTGCGTGAACACCTCAATACACTGGGCTTTGATTATGGCGATTTTCCTGCCCACAATAGCTTATGGGAAATGGCGGTTAAAACCGATGGCGACGTGATGGCACGCATGGCGCTGGTGCCGCGCATTTTAGAAGCACGCGGCTTGGATGCCGTGCCTCCGATTCGACAGAAACTCTTTCATATTGGCGATTTGCGCGCCTGCGAAATTCTCGACATCATCCTGCAAGACGAAATCGGCCATGTCCGCATGGGCAATCACTGGTATCACTGGTGCTGTACCCAACGCAGCCTCGACCCAATTAGTACCTTTGTCGCGCTGCTCCGCGATTATGAAGCGCCCGTGTTTCGCGGTACGCTCAATCATATTGCGCGGCAAGAAGCTGGATTTACGGCTGAAGAAATGGAATTGATTGAATCGCTAAAATCATAACGCTAAAGCAAATTAGGCTTGCGCCAACGGCGCTTGCCGGGGCAATTTCAGGGTAAATGTACTGCCAACCCCGACGATGCTTGCAACATGTATCTCACCGCCCAAGACGGTGCTCACAATACTGTAAATAATGTGCAGTCCTAAGCCACTACCTCCCCGACCCAATTTGGTGGTGAAAAATGGATCAAAGATTCGATCTATTGATTCGGAAGGAATCCCCGCGCCGCTGTCTTGCACCTGAAGCTCTATTCACTCTGCATCGAGCTGCCGAGCACGAATCCATATTTCACCAATAGCAATCCGATCAAAGCCATGCAACATCGCATTATCCACGAGGTTTCCTAGCACTTGCCCTAACTCACCCGGATAGCTCTCCAGCAGAATATTGTCTGGCACATCCACGCTAATACGATGCGGTTTTTTTTGATATTCAGGACTGTTGACATACAGCACCTCGACAATCACATCACGCAACAAAAACGGCCGTCGTACACTGCTCGCTCGATCAATAGAGACTTGTTTAAAACGCGTCACTAACTCAGCGGCTCGACTCACATTGCGCGCCAAGATATCGGTACTTTGCTCAAAGTCATGCAAAAATGCCACCATGCTCGATTTTTTCAGCCCTTGCGCCATTTCGGCATTAATTTCATCGACTTTCTCCCTAAGAGTGCTGATCACCGTTACACAAATACCTAGCGGCGTATTCAACTCATGCGCTACCCAATCGTATCAACTTAAGCGCTGCTTGTTTTTTCAATCTCCATCCGGCATGATGCAGAAACAAACATAACTCTTTGATTATTAATTACTATATGATTAAGCACCCTAACTGACTCCCTTCGTAATGTGTCCACT
>CAUOZE010000078.1:0-12701 GCA_963508915.1 uncultured Deefgea sp. | reverse complement strand
GATTGTCTTTATCCAAATGAATTTTTCGAAAAAAGAAAAAGATAAAGTCGAACTGATATTTATGGCTTGTACCTTTCTTGTTCTGCTTTTAGGAGGCATTTCATCTCACATTTTGCTTGCAAAAAATTAAGGCATCCTATTAGACGCCTGCAAATAGCTAGTGTAGGCGTTTAGGTAAGTCATATCTTGAAAACAAACAGTCTGCTGTTGGCCGACTGCGGCCTGTCGCGTAGTTTAACTCAAGCCTTAAAGCTCAGCATTTTCTCCGCTTACTTCGTGGCGAAATAGGTCAACAGTGCTAGATGAGTTAAGCGCAATCCAGTCAATAGATTAAGCAAACAGCACCAAAGGCCGTTGCGCATCTTTGGGGTGCGGTAGTACGGTGACGGGCAGGTCGTAGGTTTTCTCTAAATAGTCAGCGCGCAGAACGCTACTGGGTATGCCGCTAGCGATTATGCTTTTATTGGCTAGCATGGCAATACGGGTGCAATATCTGGCTGCTAAATTCACATCATGCAGTACGGCGACGACGGCGATGCCGGTTTCTAGCGCCAATGTTCTGGCGGCGGATAAGAGGCTGTGTTGATGCAGTGGGTCGAGGCTGGCCGTTGGTTCGTCGAGTAACAGACAGCGATATTCTCCCGATTGATAGCAGGCCAAAATTTGCACCATCGCCCGCGCGAACTGCACGCGTTGTTGCTCGCCGCCCGATAGGCTGGGGTAGCAGCGGCCTAATAGATGCGTGACATCGGCTCTGTGTGCGGCGTGTTGAACTTGCTCGGCGACCTCTGCTGGCGATAGTTCTGGAAAAGGGTAGGCACCCATCGTAATCACGGCATCGACCATCAGATTGAAGTTTAGCCCCGGATTTTGTGGCAAGACGACGCGTTTGCGCGCTAATGCCGCTGTATTCAGAGCAGACAATTGCTGATCGCCCCAGAGCACTTGCCCCGCGCTGGGCGTGAGTTCGCCAGCAGCAATCGATAACAGCGTTGATTTTCCCGCGCCATTCGCGCCCAAAATCGCGGTGAAGTCACCCGCCGGAATGTCGAGCGAGATGTCCTGCAAAACCGTCGATTTACCGCGAGAAAAAGTAATATTTTTGAGTTTTAGCATTTTGATTCCTGATGAATGGTGGCTTATTCACATGCACAAAACGGAGTCCACGAAAGGCACGAAAAACACGAACAAGGTCGAAGACTGAGAGACCTTGGTTTTTTCGTGCTTTTCGTGTGGTTCGTGGACTGATTTCTGCTGTGTCACAGTCATCATTAACGTTGGCGGCGCAATAAAAGCGCAAGGAAAAACGGCCCGCCAATCAAGCTGGTGATGACGCCAATCGGTAATTCTGCGGGTTGCACGGCGATGCGTGCTAGCCAATCGGCCAGCAGCAAGGCTATTGCGCCGAGCAAAAACGAAGCTGGCAGCAGCCTGCGATGATCCGCGCCCAGCACCATGCGTACGCAGTGCGGAACGACCAAGCCGACGAAACCAATCCCGCCCGTAGCAGCGACCAAGGGGCCGATGAGCAGTGCGGTGAGCGTAATCAGAATGCGGCGCAAACCTTTAATCTCAAAACCCAAATGATGCGCTTCGCGTTCGCCCAGTAGCAGCGCATTCATCGCGCGCCAATAGCGCATGATGCACAGAGAGATGAACAATAAAAACGGCGCTAATATCGCTAATCGTTGCCAGCTCGCGCCCGCCAAGCTACCCATATTCCAAAAGGTGAGGCTGCGGAGTTCGTTGTCATCCGCCAAGTAAGTGAACAGGCCAATCAAGCTGCCGCAAATTGCATTAATCGCAATCCCCGCCAGCAACAAACCCGCCATGCCCGGATAACGGCGGCCGAGGTGATAGGCCAAGGCGGTGGCGATGAGGCTGCCGATAAAGGCGGCGGGTGCCAGCACTGCAAAACTACCCCCACCCAGTACAATCGCCATCACCGCGCCCAGCGAGGCACCGGACGAGATACCTATCAAACTCGGTTCCGCCAAAGGGTTGCGAAACAAGGCTTGCATTGTCGCGCCCGCCAGCGCCAAGACGCCACCCGCTAAGGCCGCCAGCAAAACGCGTGGCAGGCGAATATCGAGCAATACATCACGCCAAAATTGTTGGTCGCCATCCAAGCTAGCATTAAAAAATACGCTAGGTAATTCGCGCAGCGGAATTTGCACGCTGCCGTGGCTGGCGGTAATCAAAATTAGCGCCAACAAGAGGCCGCCGCTGGCGAACCATTGGAGAGGATTGCTGGTCATTTGTGTACGAGCTGCTTGAGTTCAGTGAGCGCTTCGGGTAGGCGTGGGCCAAAGCCGAGGAGTAATAAATCGTCCATCACTAACACGCGTTTTTGTTTCGCGGCAGGCGATTGCGAGAGGCCGGGCGAGGCGAGCATTTTATCGATGCCGCCCAAGCTTTCCACCGAGCGCGTGGTGGTGATGATGACCTCAGGGCGCAGCGCGGCGATACTTTCTTGCGAGAGGGGTTTGTAGCCTTGCTGTTTAGCGAGCACATTGTTCATGCCGGCGAGGCTCATCATCGCATCGGCGCTGGTATTTTTGCCTGCACCTTCGGGCGTTCCGGTGCGGCTCATCAGCATCAGCGCGCGGGTTTGATTGGGTTTTTGGCTCAACGAGGCGACTTGTTTTTGCAAGTCTGCGACCATTTTCCGCCCGTCATCGCGCAAACCAAGCGCAGCGGCAACGCCGTAAATGCGTTTTTCTAAATCCGGCATCGTCGGGCCGCTTGGCAACACGACAACGCGGCGACCCATGCGGCGTAATTGTTCAATCGCTTCGGGCGGGCCAGCTTGGTCCGACGCCAAAATGAGGTCGGGCTTGGCCGATAAAACGCCTTCGACTGAAAATTGGCGGTAGTAGCCGACCTTGGGTAATTGATTCGCTGCAGCGGGATAAACGCTAGATTGATCGACTGCGACCAAGCGATTGCCGGCGTTCAGCGCATAAACGATCTCAGTGAGCGGCCCGCCCAAACTGACAACGCGCATTTCGGCGGCGACGGCCACGGCGGTAAAGGCGCTGAGGCAATACAGCACCATGAAGGTGGTGATGGAGTAAAAAGTTCGCATGGTGGTTTCCAGCAGTTTAAGTGCCTGTTCGGCACGGTGTTTTACAGTCGCGGATTGCGACTGTAAAACACCGTGCGGTAGGCACTAAAAAAACGATTAAGACTTAATCTGTAAAAATATAAATGGTATTTGGATGTGGCCATTGAAAATCAATGGCTATGGATAAATACCTGTTATTTAGCCAGTGGCGTGCTGCACAAGCTTTCCATTAGCGCGCGCCATTCTGGCAATTCAGGTACGCCCGGTTTGCGTACGCCAAAGAACTGCACGATTAGCTCGCCATTGGCAGCGTAGACTTCCAGTGAAGTCACCCAGCCATCGCTCGTTGGCTTATTCACCACCCAGCATGAAGCAATCGCTTCTGTGTTCAGATGCAGATTGAATTTCGGGTCGAGCACGTTGTACCAAGGGCCGGTGCGAACCAGTTTTTGCACTGGGCCTGAATGGATTTGTACGATGCCGCGATTGCCGACAAAACACATAATCGCCAGCTCTGAGGCGGCAGCGGCTTGTAGCATCGTTTCAGTGACATCAATCGCAACCGATTGCGCTAAGTCATTACCGGCTGCTTGCAATGCGCCGAGGCGGCTCACATTGTGTTTGCGCAGCATTGGGAAAAAGCCATGCGTATCGGTGAGCGCCAACCATGCGGCACGCAAAGCGGCGGAGTCTTGCGCTTGGCTTGGCGTTTCATCCACAGGGTAGGCGGCAGTCTGTGGCCAAGTTGCTTCACCATTGCCAAATTTAGCAATCAGCGCATCGAAAGCCGCCACATTGCTGTGCTCAGTTAAATACACTTTATGAATGGCAACGCCCGCACCATCAAAAAACTGCACGCTGCGGCGCTCGCCTTCGAGCACGGCAAACTGGGTTTTCCACATCGAGAAAAACATCCGCAAATCGAGGTCTTTGCCCAGTACCAAGCCGATGCCTTTTTCAGCGTCGACTTGCTCGTATTCGCCATGACGCTCGTGCACACACCAGTCGTTGCGGCTCAGCACCATCACTGAGCCCAAAGTTGGCAATTCACGGAAGATTTCTTGTGCTGTGCCAGTGAGCGGGGAGGCTGTTACGCCACATTGCGCAGCGATGAGTTCCGCTTCGCTGACATTAAGACGTGCAGCGCGTTCACGGGCGCGTAGTTTTGGTTCGGTTTCTAGGAGGGCTTGGTAGGCGGCCTGTAATGTGGCCGCGTGTTGGGCAAAACTCATTGCGTTCATGAGGTTCTCCTTCTTAAAGTGGTTAATTTGTTTGTGAGGTGTTTTGCGCGATACGCCACAGCACGCCACTAGGGTCGACGACCACAATGTCGCGCATCGCCCAAGCTTGATCGGTCGGCGGCTGAGCGTGGATGCCGTATTTTTGCTGTAAAGGCTCAACCACCCGCCACCATGCGGCGACATCGTTCACGTGTAATTGCAGCATCAGATTTTCAGCAAATGCTTTGACGTAAAAATCTTGCAGAAAAAACGCATGCTCATCGCATTGCAAACGCGCCAGTGCACCGTCCTGCCATACGAGCTTGAATCCGAGGTCTTGGTAAAACGCCAGCGAGGTTTCGAAATTCAATGCCGGTACAAAAGGGTGTAAGCCAATAATGTTCATGCGCTTGTCCTTGAGGCAGTACCACCGAGTTGTTGTTCGGCGGTACTGTGTGCAGGTGATTTACTTGCTGTTGGGCAGTACTTCAATTTCAAACTGCCAAGTTTGCTGGCTGCGGATATCGCCTGGTGTTGCATAGCCAATTTCTTTTAGGCGCAAACGGGCGAAGCTATTGCCTTCGGCAGAGCGAAGCAAGGTGCCGCGATTCGGATTAGCCACTTGGCTGTGGGCCACAATGGTGCCTTCCGCTGTTGAGTAATAGTTGTACCAGCCGTAATCAAGTTTGGCAGGGTAAGTGCCTTGTGCGGCAGGGTTGAGTTTCGAGGTGATACTGTCTTTTTTCCATGCACTGGCGCTGCCTGGTGTTGCCAAATCCGTGGCAGTCAAATCAGGCAAAGTTGAGGCGAGGATATTGTTTTCGGTAAATTTGCTCGCAATCGCTTTGCCGTCGGCGCCATAGAATCCTGCTGGTGTTTTGGCGGTGAAACCACCCACTTTGCCTGCGCCCGAAGTGCCGCTATTGAGTTTGACGTTGTAGCGATTGAACGCGATATGCCAAGTATCATTGGCAGAGACGGTTTGCGCTGTGTTGAGGTTGTAGTAAACCCAAGCGTTGCTGGCATCGACTGTGGCAGTGCGCACGGGCGCGCCAGCAACACTGCGATCTACCCAGCGAAATGATGGGTTGGCAGATACGGTGCCGCTCGCGCCGCCATAGTAGCCCGTCATTTGCAATGCATAGACTGGTGCAGTCGCCGTTCCAGTGTTGCTAACGGCGGTATTGTCGGTTGAAATTAGAAATACACGGAAGTTAGGGTAAAGTTTGTGGTCATTATTACCGCCTACGCCATATTCAAACGCCGAACTCTGGATGCCATTAGTACCTGTGAATACGCTATTGGCAGTATCTTTTAGATATAAAGTTTCTGGAATGACTGCACCGCTGACCGGATCGATTGCGCCATTTTTCCATTGTTTCAGCGCTTCCCAAGTGTAATCAAACGGGCTACCAAATACGCCGCCTTTGCCTGCTCCAGATTCACCACTATTACTCCACAAAGAAACGCCACGGCTGGCACTGGCCAGTTTTAAATCCCAATTGGCTGAAGCGCAGTCCGCTTGCTGGCTGAGATCAAAGTCGTAACACACTGCGCTGCCAGCGGCAGGCAGCTTGGCATTCCATACTTGCGCCGTCGGCGCGACAGGCGCAGGGCTTGGCGCTGCAGTGGGTGCTGTAGTTGGTGTGGGGGTCGTTGTGGCACCGCCTAAACTGCCGCCACCGCCGCAAGCACTGAGTAAAGCTGTGCTGCCCAGTGCAATAAATAGCTGTTTCATGGTGTTACTTTCCTTGTTGAAGGGTTTTCATTGAAGGCTTTTCATTGAAGGGTTTTCATTGAAGGGTTTGCATTGAAGAATTCGCATCCCATTGGTAACGGATGCCGAGATAGACAAAACGGCCTGCAATTGGGCCAACATCATTGGCATCGGCAAAGTCGCGCTGCACATTGAATAGGTTATTGATACCGGCATAGGCGGTCAGGTCGCGTCCAATCTGTTGATTGAAGCTCAAGTCTGTCTTGTGCCATGCGGGTGAATAAGCTGATTTGGCCGAGTCGACCAATTCCTTGCTCTGCCATTGATTGCGTAAGGTCAGAGTACTGCCTTTGCGTGGAGTCCAGTCCAGCCCGAAGCGGCCAATATGCTCTGGTCGACGAGTGAGCATGGTGTTGGTTTGCTCGTCACGGGTATAGGTATAGGTATAAGCGGCATTAAAGGTCAGTTCAGGTAGAACCTTCCACTGCCCAGACAATTCCATACCGGCCGTTTTTGCGGCAGTAATATTTTCATATTGATAGCTGGCAACGCCATTACTGATGCTGGCATTGTCTATATCGACTTGAATCAAATTTCGGATTCGGTTGTAAAATGCATTGCCCTGTAAGGAGAATTGCTCACCCAACAGCCAATCGATTCCAAGCTGATAGCTATTGGATTCTTCTGGCTGTAGATTTGGATTGCCGATCACCCGATAGCCCAGCGCGCTATGATCAAATAAGAAATGGCGTTCTTTTAAATTGGGTACACGATAGCCCTGACCCCAGCTGGCTCGGCCAATCAAACGTTGTGCATCGTCTTGTAATAAGTCTGCTTTTAAAGCCACTTTTGGCGCAGCATGAGAGCCAAAGTCGGAGTCGTGTTGTGCACGCAGGCCGAGTACCAGTTCAAGTTGATCGCCAATGAAAATATCATTCTGAGCGTAAAGTTCTGTGCTGGTTCGTTCTACCATGCCATTGGCTTGCAATTCGCTATAGCCATTATTAACCTGGTCTAGAGTATCTTTTCTAAAGTCAATTCCTACTTGCCATAGCTGGCTATACCACGCAGGTAAATCCAATTGCAGCGAGCCTTGTTGCAAAGTTTGGCGTGCTCGGCGATCACCTGTTGCGACTTGATTTGCGCTGGCTAGAGACTGGGTGTCATATTGCTCACTGAGTCCTGTGAGCTGCACGCGGCCTTTGTCGGCAAAATGCCAAATACCGCCTGCGGCCCAACGATCGCGGCTAATGTCTTCTTGTTTTTGCTGTGGAATATAATTGGGCGGTGCATAGGTTTGATAACGCTGATAAGCCGTCTCTTGGTAGCGGCTGCCATCAAGCCAGAATTGCCAGTCTTCGTGGGGTAGCCAATCGATGCGAGCACCATATTGGTCGCGTCTTATTGCGTCGCCTTGGCGACTCCACTTTTCGGGATTTTGCGCAAAACCTTGGTCGTCAATCGCCTCAACTTGTGCCGACACTCGCCATTGCTGATTACCACCGCTAATCTGAGCTCGCCCTGTCGTTCGACCGTTATCCATTGAGCGACCAGAATCATTTTGCTGACCGTAACTGCCCGTGTTCAGATCCAGCGATGCTTTAAAGCCTGCTTCAGTTCGCCGAGTAATGACATTAATGACACCACCCATTGCTGAGCTACCATACTGCGCAGACGCCGCGCCCTTGATGACTTCAATACGCTCAATATCGCCCACTAGATATTGACTTAGATTGACGGTAGAGCCCGTACTGGCAGAGATCGGTTGTCCATCAATCATTATCAATATTTGATCGCTATTTAATCCCTGCAAAGACAGTTCATAGCCGGATTTGCCGTGAATCTCACGCAGCTGTAATCCAGGTACATTCTCGAGGGCTTGCGCTAAGGTGTTGGCATGAGTGCGTTCAATCTCGGCACGATCAACGATTTCAGTCCTGATCGGCGCATCGATCTGAGCACGCTCAGTGCGTGTTGCACTGACCACCACCGCATCGAGTTGGACCTCCGCTAAAACAGCGAGGGGACTTAGCATCACGGCCATCGAGATAAACTTTAATTTCATTATTAACAATCATTCTCATTTGCAATTGAGGCAATTTATCACGAATGAGATTTGTTATCAATTGTGAAATGTAGAAGCTTTGTATGTTTTTGATACTGATTCTTATTTGCAATTTGGCTTGAGGATCAAATAGAATCAAGCCTTAGCCTCCTTTGCAACTGCTTTTGCCATGAAAATAATATTCCCTGTTCTGTTGAGCGCGTTGCTTTCTGCTTGCCAAAGCACGCCTTCGTTTCAGTCGTCTGTACTATTGGGTGAGGTTCATGACAATGAAATCGGCCATCAGCAACGTTATGCATGGCTAGAAAAAAAGGTGGGGCAAGGCTGGCGGCCTGCGATTGCGATGGAGCAGTTTGATCGTGAGCGGCAGGCTGATATTGATCGAGCTAGAAAAGAGCGCCCAGACGATGTCGATTATTTAATCAAAACCGTAGGCGGCGAGCGCTGGGATTGGCGATTTTATAAGCCGGTCATCGCTTTGGCTTATCGCTATAATTTGCCGATTTTGGCAGCCAATTTGTCACGCAAAGAAGCCGGTGAATTGTTTAAAAATGGTCGGGTCGATTTACAAGGCGCAGAAGGAGTCAACTTAAATGATCCTTTACCGACCAAGCTGATTGAGCAGCAGCGCATCGCTGTTCAACTTGGCCATTGCGGCCAGTTGCCGGTCGCGATGGAAGAAAAAATGGCGCGAGCACAAATTGCGCGTGACCGCGTGATGGCGGCAACGATGTGGCCGTATCAATCGCGTGGCGTGGTTTTGCTGGCAGGTAATGGCCACGTGCGACGAGATATTGGTGTGCCGCAATGGTTAACTTCGGCGTATTCGGTGGGATTTATTGAGTCAAAAAGCGAAGCTAATTTTGACGAAGTGTATCTAATTCCTGCCGCCGAGCGAGACGATCCCTGCGCTAGTTTTCAGATGAAAAAGTAATATAGATCGGCCATAAAAAAGCCGCACACTCGTTAGTGTGCGGCTTTTTTATACTTAAAACTTGAAACGATTACTCAGTTTTCTCTGGGAAAGGCTCGTCCTTGGTTTTCCAAAGCGAGTACAGCACGCCAGCAAGAAGTAAACCAAAGGTCACTACCAGAGAAACTAGGGTAGGAATCTTAAATGCCACCAATTGGATGTCATTCAAATACACCAAACCGACTTTAATCCCGATAAACACCAGCACCACAGCTAATGCATACTTCAGGTAATGGAAGCGATGCACCATCGCAGCCAGTGCAAAGTACAGCGCACGCAAACCTAAGATCGCAAAAATATTTGATGTGTATACGATAAATGGATCTTGGGTAATCGCGAAAATCGCTGGAATACTATCAACCGCAAAGACCAAATCAGCGGTTTCAACCAAGATCAAGCACAAGAACAGCGGCGTAGCCCACCAGCCTTTGGCTAGACCGTGCTCTTCACCGCGCACCCAGAATTGATTGCCATGGATGGCTGGGGTGAAGCGCATGTGACCGCGTAGCCATTTATAAAAACCATTGTCTTCGAGTTTGCCGTGCTCATCATCGGCAATCAGCATTTTGATACCGGTGAAAATCAAGAACGCACCGAAAATCATCAGCACCCATTGATACTGAGTCACTAAGACTGCGCCAACGCTAATCATCAAGCCACGCATTACAATCGCCCCGAGAATCCCCCAGAACAATACGCGGTGTTGGTAAATCCGTGGCACGCCAAGACTAGTAAAAATCAAGGCAATAACGAAAACATTATCCATTGAGAGTGATTTCTCAATTAAATAACCCGTCATGTATTCCATGCCAGCCGTTGCGCCTTTGTACCACCAGAGCCATACCCCGAATAAAAGCCCCATTGCAATATACATTGCCGAGAGTTTTAAGCTTTCATTCACGCTGATTTCATGGTCGTCTTTTTGCAAAACGCCCAAGTCAAACGCAAGTAGCGAAATGACGACGGTAAAAAACATCAGCCATACCCAGACTGGGTAGCCGACCCATAAGTCCATTAAAAATTCCATTTTTATTCCCTGTTATTTGATGGCTTGCTAAGCGCTACATTAACTCGCACACTACACCATTATAAATTGAATCGCGCGAACGATAGCACTATGAGCACAGTATCAGAAATAAGTTTCATTGATAGCCACTGTCATCTTGATGCGGCTGAGTTTGATGCCGATCGAGATGCCGTAGTGGCGCGTTCGCGAGCCGCCGGTGTCAAGAGCTGGGTCGTGCCAGCTGTGACAGCTGAAACGTTTGCGAGTACGCGAAAGATGCAGCAATTGTACGGTGCAAAAATTGCCTTTGGATTGCACCCGATTTATGAAGCGCAGCACCGCGACGAGCATTTATTACTGTTGCGGCAACAGTTGGATGTGGGTGATGCGCTTGCGGTCGGGGAGATTGGACTTGATTTTTATTTGCCTGAACTGAATGCCGAGCGGCAAATTCATTTTTTTGAAGCCCAACTCAAAATTGCCCGCGATTACGATTTGCCCGTCATTGTGCATATTCGGCGCAGCCAAGATCAAGTGCTTAAATACCTGCGCAAATGGAAAGTACGTGGCGGGATTGCACATGCGTTTAATGGGAGCGAGCAGCAGGCCGCTGAATTCATCAAATTGGGGTTTTGTCTCGGTTTTGGTGGGGCACTAACTTATTCAGGCTCGCAGCGGATTCGCCGTTTGGCGCAAACGCTGCCGCTCGAAGCGTTGGTACTGGAAACCGATGCCCCCGATATTCAGCCTAGTTGGCTTGCAGGGCCACCACCGTTGCGCAATGAGCCGGCTGAATTGGCGAGAATTGCCTTGGAACTAGCCGCCATGCGTGGGATTGAAGTTGCCGATTTAGCTGTGGCATGTACAGAAAATACGACTAGGGTATTACGTCTTAGCCATTGATTGGTAAGATCTACATTGATATACCTAAATTTTATTATCAAGTTAAAGCCTGACTAATATCCAGATCACTTCAATAAAAGCATTCAATCTGATGCGTCACTCCCATACCTGTTGATGCCCGGCGCTGGCAAGGTGTTTGCCTAAAACTTGGCTGGGATTGTAGCCAAAATGTTGGCGAAAGCGGCGTGAGAAGCTGGCGACTTCTTGGTAGCCGCTGGTACGCGCTACATCGCTGACGCTGTGCCCGTGCATCAGTAATTCTTTGGCCTGATTCATTTTCATTCTGAACACTATCTTATTCGGCGTTTCGCCCAAATGCTGAGCACAAAGCCGATGTAGATGCGTTGTTGTGATATGCAATTGATCGGCCAGAGCGGCGTTATTCCAGTCGTGTTGCAGGTTTTTTTGCACATGAGCAAATAATTGTTCTAGTTGTTCCGCCCAACCTAGCTGCGTACTAAAGGCCTTGGTGGCGCGCTCAAGTAGTAGACATAAGATGTCCAACGCAGGAACCGCCAAGCTGCTTGTATCTCCCATGTTAAAGCGCAGCACTTCACGATGAAATTGCTGTACTGCATCGGCGAGTGCTGTGCCCTCTTGGCTGTTGTAAATCGCGGGTTGCATGCGATTGAGATAATCCCAACGTGAACTGCAATGCAATAAAAACCACACGTGCCGCATCGCGACATCACCAGAGCGGCGATAACCACTGTGTACGCCTTGGGGCATCAATGCGAGTTGCCCCGCGCTAATGCTGCGGATGACGCCATCGCGCGTAAATACCTCGCCGTTGCCCGAGAGACAAAACGTCAAGACATGCCACGGCGTATCCACACGTTCGACTTCAAAAAAATCTCGTCCTTCACTAAGCCCACACATCAAGATGCCGCGATCGCGCAGCGGAGGATAGGGCTCTTTGTGAACAACATGGGTGCCCACCATGACTTCTGGTAATTTAGTGCCGATGTCGAGCCGTTCGCGGTAAATGAGTGCCATTTATGACCCAATGTGAGTTTTGGACAAATTAAATGTCATGTTGTGTCATTTTCAATACTTGATCAAGTCTGTAAATTGGCTGTCTATTTGCTTGCACGGTGCTTTGTTGCCGGTGAGATTAGCGTTTGCTTTGCCAGAGTGAAAGTCTAGCTTTCATGATCTTTATGCTTTACGGGGAAAAGATGCTCATACAAGTCGAAAATTTAAGTCGAATTTACCGCACACCAGTTGCCCCTAAGGGTTGGGGCGAGCGTTTGAAACATGTCTTTCGTGCGAATTTCGAGGACAAACTCTCGGTCTGCGATGTGAATTTCACAATCGCAGCGGGTGAGTGTGTCGGTTTAGTAGGCCCTAATGGCGCAGGAAAATCCACGACGATTAAAATGTTGACCGGCATTTTGGAGCCTAGCTCAGGCAAGGTATTAGTTGCTGGCCATCATCCACAAAGGGATAGGGTTAAATACGTCAAGAAAATTGGCGTGGTATTTGGTCAGCGTAGCCAGTTGTGGTGGGATTTGCCGGTAAAGGATTCGTTTGAAATCTTGCAGGCTTTATTTGATGTGCCGCAGGCGGCATTTGATGCGCGACTGGATTTATTTCGCCGCGAAGCCAATTTAGACAATGGGATGGACTCCTCCCTCCTGATACGGCATCGATGTGCCAGACTGGAAGTGTCAACCAACAGTCACACAGCAAAAGGAGTCCACCATGAAGATTATGCGCATTGGCCTTGATCTTGCCAAACAGGTTTTTC
>CAUOZE010000077.1:0-13170 GCA_963508915.1 uncultured Deefgea sp. | reverse complement strand
TGTGCCGAGGAAGTCATGGCTGTGCTCCTATTCAAGAACGAGGCGGATTGCCTCAATTCTCAAAGTAGGAAACAGCGCTATTAATCAAATATCACAATGGCTAATCGGAGCCACCCTACCGCGCGAGCGGTTTAGTCCTTGTGCCATCTTCGGACTTTTCAGCACGAGCTTGGGCGGCATCAATGGCTCGTTTGAGTTTCACTCGATCTGGCTCGGTATAGGCGAGCTGGGACTCCAACGATTTGTGATGCAGTGCCTTCTTTAGGAAGATTGCATCAAGACCAAGATCGGACAGGCGCTGACCATAGGCATGACGGTGCGCATGTGGCGTGGTGCCGAGCGCCTTGGCCGCCACCAGTCCGATGCGATTGACCGCCTTGGCATGCGCATCCTCGAAAGCATCAATGCCATAGGGCTTACCTGCACGGGTAACAAAGGCAAAAGGATGATTAGGATTGAGCTGGTCGCGCTGGGCCATGTAGAACACCCACAGCTTCCAGAACAGCGCTCCCGCCCAGCGCGGTGCCCAGTGTACATGCATGAAGTACTGCTTGCTGTCGAGGGCATTGCCCTTCCAGCCGGCATGCAGGGTGTGTGAACTCTTGTACTCTGTCCTGGGTAGCAGCCCGTACTTGTCGCGCAGGTAGGTCGCGCGGTTACAGTGAATCGGCTTGCCCTTGACATCGTATAGATCGGGCGGCGCAAGCCCCAGGCTGGGGTGATAGACCTTGACCAGCGCCTCACCGGGTGCCGTGTCGTCAGGAACCACGTCGTGAATGTAAAGGTGAAACGTCTCGCTCACGCGCAGTCCACCGTAGTGCATCAGCATTGTGATCAGGATGTCGCGCAGGTTCAATCTCTCCTCAATGCGTGGACTTTTCTGCTTGCTCGGCACGATAAAGCCATTGAAGAGCAGATCATCCATGCGACCTGCTGGGAAGAATTTGACCGGCCCGTGTTCGATGACTGGGTTTCTTTTGAGCAGCACGCTACGGGCCTGGCTGACCTTGAGTGCAGCCACGTCAACATCCTGGGTGTGCCCCAGGAATGAACGATGCTTTTGATGCTGACTCGCCGCCCATGCCAGTTGTTCCTCGACTCGTGTAGCCTGCCGCCACGGATTAAGTGGTTTGGTACCTTGCTCTTGAGTCATCCAGTCACTGAACTTGGAGAGGTGATTCACAAGTGTACGCACCACTGATGGACTGCGGGCATCCCAATAAAGGTCACTAGGGTCATTGCCGTCAATGCCCAACGTGCCGCTGTAGAGTCGCTGTACGAAGGTATTAAACAGGTCGTCTGGATTGTCGAAGGCAGGATGATTGGCTTCCATGTAGTCGATCAGGAGGCCCACCGCCTGCACCAACTTGTTGGTATTGCTCTCCGAAAGTATGTGCCGATGCTTGAGAATGTAGAAAATCAGCGGATACAGAGGGCCGATTTCAGTAAGGATGACAGGAATTTCCTCATGAATGCCGGTGTTGTCACGGACGATCTTGTACCAGATGACGGCATGAGTCATTTCGCTCCCCTCTGTTATATACTAACGGCAAATATAACCACCATCAAAATGTAAATACAAACCGTAAATACGGAACGTACTATACGTTAGTATATTTGAAAAGGGTTGTCAATGGTCTTGAATGCAGAAACAGTCGTACTTGATTTTTTGGATGTTTTACCCGAAAACGTTCAGATTCCACCCGAGCTTTGGGATACGGAGAGAGGCTCAATCAACTGGGTACTAGCTTTGGAGCGTCTGAAACAATCGACTGGCATCGTCGAAGAAAAAGAATTTGCGAACTACCTTAATATTCCCTCTTCGACACTGTCTGACGTGCGCAGGGGAAAAATGGAGGTTAATCCACGCATTAAGTGTCAAATTTTGGACTATCTGGGATTCCATTCGCTTACCACTGTAATGATGCTTCTTCTGAACGAAGAACGGGCGGCTGCGTTGAAGCGTACTATCCAGCGGCAAGCAAAAAAAATTGCCGCTTCTAATGCGGCAAAGAATGGTGATTAGACGTTTGATTGAGGCTTTGCAACCTGTAGTTGCTCTAACAATTTTTTCTTATCATTTTCACTCAGGTGGCTTATTGTTTTGACGAGCTGAGCGTCTGTTTGGCTTTCGCAGAAAAAATACGCCACCGGCACCCCAAGTTCGTCGGCCGTGCGTTTCATGGTGTCGTAATCGGGCGCATGTTTGCCCTTTTCGTATTGATTCATACGTGCACTCGCACTGTTAGTATCCATTCCTAACTTCAAACCTAGCTGTAGCTGAGTTAAGCCTTTGATTGTCCTCGCTTCTTTTAGGCGGGCGGGAAATGGGGATTGCAGAGGCATTACGTAAATCACTATGAAGGT
Organism: uncultured Deefgea sp.; assembly: GCA_963508915.1. GTDB lineage: Bacteria > Pseudomonadota > Gammaproteobacteria > Burkholderiales > Chitinibacteraceae > Deefgea. The sequence continues at coordinate 10,803 of CAUOZE010000077.1, read as the reverse complement.
GCAATGCCTAAGATTTTCTTAGTTCCATCACATAAGATATACTAAGGAATTCTTAGTTTCAAATGCTGCCATGAAAAAATTCTACCAAAACCATTTTAAAATCGAGACCTTGCAGTATCTCCGCAAGGTCGGAAGCCTAACAAAAACGGCGCTTAGGTTTGATGTTCACCCTTCAACGCTAGCCACTTGGCAACGAATCGGGCTCGAAGAATTTATGAAACGTGAATCTCAACATGCACATTCAATTGCACCACCAAAATCTCAACAATCACTTGAGCTACGTATTCAGCGTTTAGAGCAAGAAAACGCGGTGTTACGGCAGGCGGCACGATTGTTTTTCATGTATTGAGTCATGTTGGAAGTTTCGCGTTTGTATCGTTAGCCCTCAAATTTCTCTAAAAAAGCCACGCACTCTTGCGTGGTTTTTTTATGCAGTAACGTAAAAGAAACGAATAATGTTGACGGCGACTGTTAGGAAAGGATATTCTGCAGCATCGACTATGAAACAACACAAGCATGCAACTCAAATACCTTGCCAACATCTCTGCTGGGCACCCCTTTAGGGGAAAAATTCCTGAGTCACCAGGCTCTGGGATTGTGGCTGTGCAGATGAAAGACGCCTCATCGCAAGATGGCGTCAATTGGGCTGAGTGTATAGAAACAGAGCCAACAGGCCGTCGTGATGACTGTCTGCAAGTCGGCGAAATACTGGTTGCCGCACGAGGCAGCCGCAATTATGCCGTACTGATTGACGACACACTCATCGCCACTGGCAAACAAGCTATTGCCGCGCCACAGTTCTTCATCGTGCGCGTCAATGTTTCAAGCATCCTGCCCGAATACCTCTGCTGGTTTTTAAATCAGCAACCTAGTCAGCGTTATTTTGAACTTAATTCAGAGGGTACTCTTACCAAGGCCATTAAACGCAATGCTTTGGAAGAGATACATGTCGCAATTCCTGGGCTGGATAAACAGCAGGCCATTGTTAAACTCGCCAATACATTGAAACAAGAACTACGCCTGATCGAACAACTTCGTCGCAATGGTGAGCAAATGCTGGCCGTGATTGCCGCCGACTTGCTCGCCGATGCGACTCAAGAAAACAGTCTCGTTAAGAATTTACTATCTAAGGAAAAACCATGACCGACCAAATCAATCAAGACGATATCAATAAGGCGCTATGGGCGGCTTGTGACACGTTTCGCGGCACGATTAGCGCCGATACCTACAAAGACTTCGTGCTCACCATGCTGTTTCTGAAATACATCAGCGATGTATGGCAAGACCACTACGATGGCTATCAGGCCGAATACGGCGATGAGCCAGAGCTGATTACCGAGATGCTCAAAAACGAGCGTTTCGTGCTACCTAAAGACGCCAGCTTCTATGTTTTGCATGACCGCCGCCACGAGCCGGGCAATGGCGAACGCATTGATCAAGCGCTGCACGCGATTGAAGAAGCCAATGGCACCAAGCTCAAAGACGCGGGCAAAAGCGTGTTTCAGGACATTAGCTTTAATACCGACAAGCTGGGCGAAGAAAAACAGAAAAACACCATCCTGCGCCAACTGCTAGAAGACTTTGCCAAGCCAGAGTTGAGCCTAAAACCTTCGCGGGTCGGTACGCTAGATATCATCGGCAATGCCTATGAATATCTGATCAAAAACTTCGCTGCCAGCGGCGGCCAAAAAGCAGGTGAATTCTATACTCCGCCTGAAGTTTCCGAACTGATCGCCGAGCTACTCGATCCGCAGCCGGGCGACAGCATTTGCGATCCGGCCTGCGGCTCGGCCTCGCTATTGATGAAGTGTGGCCGCAAGGTGGTCAGTAATCACAGTAGTAAGCAGTACGCGTTATACGGGCAGGAAGCCATTGGTTCGACGTGGTCGCTGGCCAAGATGAATATGTTCCTGCACGGCGAGGATAATCACAAAATCGAATGGGGCGACACCATTCGCAACCCCAAGCTACTTGATAAGAATGGCGACTTGATGCTGTTCGACATCGTGACCGCCAACCCGCCGTTTAGCCTAGAAAAATGGGGGCATGATGAAGCTGAACACGATAAGTTCGACCGTTTCCGCCGTGGTGTTCCACCTAAAACTAAGGGCGACTACGCCTTTATCCTGCACATGATCGAAACACTCAAACCCGGCACTGGCCGCATGGGCGTGGTAGTGCCGCATGGCGTGCTATTCCGTGGTAGCAGCGAGGGTGCAATTCGCCAGAGGCTGATTGAAGAAAACCTGCTCGATGCGGTCATCGGCCTGCCGGAAAAACTGTTTTATGGCACCGGCATTCCGGCGGCGATTCTGATTTTCTCGAAAAACAAATCCGACACCAATGTGATCTTTATCGACGCCAGCAACGAATGCAAAGCGGGTAAAAACCAAAATGTGCTGACCGATGACAACATCGCCAAGATCATAGCTACCTACCGTGATGGCGTTAATATTAATAAATACGCGTATGTCGCCAGCTTTGACGAAATTAAGGATAACGATTTCAACCTGAACATACCACGCTACGTTGATACCTTTGAAGAAGATGCAGAAATCGACCTTCTGGCTGTACGCAATGAACGCGAGCAGCTGAAAAAGCAACTAACCGAGCTGGAAAGCGAGATGGCCAAATATTTGCAGGAGCTGGGTTATGGTGCCTAATGGTTGGAGTTGCCACCTTTTAAGTGAGATTTGTGGAAAGCAAATTTCGTATGGCATTGTACAAACAGGAGAAAACCTTCCAAAGGGTACGCCTTGCCTCCGGGTTGTGGATCTCACAAAAAATGTTATACAGCCTGATGAAATGATTAGGACGTCAGATGAAATAAATAACGCTTATAAAAAAACAATACTTGAGAAAGATGAAATTGTAATGGCATTGCGTGGCGAGGTTGGGTTGGTTCGACTGATTGACTTCAATCTTGAAGGTGCAAATATAACTAGGGGTCTTGCTAGAATTTCAGCAAAGAAGGATGTTATTTATCCAGAGTTCTTGCTATGGGAGCTTCGCTCTCCAAAATTCAGAGCAGATTTAATACGTAGAGTAGGTGGCTCTGCACTACAAGAGATTTCATTAACTGAGCTAAGAAAGGTTAGAACACTTGTCCCCCCCCTCCCTGAACAAAAAAAAATAGCCGAAATTCTCTCAACTTGGGATCAAGCCATTGCCAAAACCGAGCGTATACTCGACCTCGCCCGCCAGCAGAAAAGAGCCCTGATGCAACAACTGCTCACTGGCAAAAAACGCCTGCTAACAAGTGCCGGGCAACGTTTTGATGGCGATTGGGAATTTTGCAGTGTTAATGACTTTTTCAAGGTGGGTTCAAGTAAACGTGTTCTGCAAGAAGATTGGACGGATTCTGGCGTTCCATTTTATAGAACAAGGGAGTTGGTTTCATTAAACAAAAACGAACCATTCCGAAGTGAGATTTTTATCTCAGAACGCCTATTCGCAGAAATTTCTGAAAAATATGAAACACCTTCGACTGGCGATTTCTTGGTTAGTGGTGTTGGTACTTTGGGTATTTGTTATCAAGTAAAAGACGGGGATCGCTTTTACTTTAAAGATGGAAATGTTCTTTGGTTTAAGCGCGAAGGTGATATTGACTCAGACTTTTTTTATCATTGTTTTCAGTCTGATTTTATTCAGAAGCAAATAACAGATCAGGCGGCTGTCACAACAGTTGGCACGTATACAATACAAAATGCAAAAAAAACCAAGTTGTATTGCCCACCAACGCTAGAAGAACAGCGCAAGGTTGCAGCAGTTCTGAACTCCGCCGCCCAAGAAATCGAAACCCTGCAATCACAGCTTGACGGCCTGAAACAAGAGAAAAAAGCCCTGATGCAAACCCTGCTCACCGGCAAGCGCCGTGTTAATGTTATGCCTGAAGAAATCTAAGGATAAAACCATGGAAATCACCAAGCTCAAGCTGGAAAATCTGGGGCGATTTCGCTTGCAGGAAATAGCGTTTGCACCCACTGCCACGCTACGATCGAATGTGACCGTGCTTATTGGTAATAATGGGGCAGGTAAAACTTCGGTTCTGAAGTCTCTGGCAACCAGCCTGAGCTGGTTTGTGGCGCGGCTGCGGAGCGAAAAAGGCGCAGGTAGCCCCATCCCTGAGGAGGTGATATTAAATGGTAAGCCCTCGGCAGCGATTCACCTCGACGTGCACGACCAACAGGATTTTCACTGGGTTTTAGCCAAATCGCGTGCAGGTAAAAAAGGTGAGCAAAGCTCACAGTTGCACGATGCAGGACGTCTGGCAGATCAGTATCGATCACTGTTGACTGCGGATGACAATGCTAGTTTGCCATTAATTGCTTTTTATCCCGTTGAGCGCGTGGTGCTGGATATTCCCCTCAAAATTAAAGATAAGCACTCCTTTTTGCAGCTGGATGGCTATGATAACTCGCTCAATCAAGGAGTCGATTTCCGTCGTTTTTTTGAGTGGTTTCGTGAAAGGGAAGATTCTGAAAATGAGTCTGCTATTCCAATCGAAGTACTGGAATACTTAAAAGACGTTATTGGAAAAACCAGTAATGATAAGGTTTGGCAAGAGCTGCAAAAATTAAATGCCTCAGCCAAGGATCGACAATTGACGGCAGTTCGTAGTGCGATTGCGAATTTCATGCCTGGATTTACAGACTTGAAGGTAAAGCGCAAACCTAGATTGCACATGGCGATTGATAAGAACGGTGAAACGCTAAATGTATTGCAGCTCTCGCAAGGCGAAAAATCACTGATGGCACTGGTGGGCGATATTGCCCGCCGCCTCGCGATGATGAACCCTAGCTTGGAAAATCCACTGCATGGTGATGGCGTTGTACTGATTGATGAAGTGGATATGCATCTACATCCACAGTGGGCGCGCAGCATTATTGAACGGTTAACCAATACCTTCCCAAATTGTCAGTTTGTGCTAACTACGCATTCGCCTTTGGTGATTAGTGATTGCAAAGATGTACTTGTGTATTCACTGGAGAATGGCGAGCTGACTCCTGTGCCATCGCAATACGGTCAGGATGCCAATACGGTATTGCTAGATGTGATGAATACCGATATCCGTAATGCCACTATCAATACGCGAATCAACGATCTGCGTGATTTGATTGAAGATGGCAGGCTAAACGAAGCACAAGCCCTGCTACAGGGATTGGAGGCGGAATTACCAGTGCAAAACATGGAGTTGGCAAAGGCTCGGCTGTTATTGCGCAAGGAGGAGCTACGCCGTGCGCAAAATTGAGAAAGGAAATGAGCCTGTTAGCCTATACGAATTTAAGCGTGACAATCCTCATGGCTGCTATGAGGATTTGACACGACTCAAACGCCCAGATATTCGTCGAGATATCCGTGAAGCTTGTGTGCTAGAGCAGTTGTATTTATGTGCATATTGCTGCCAAACGATTTCTGGCACTAACGCTGACACTATGAACGAGCATGTCGAAGCTCAGTCTTTGGCACTAAATCGTACACTGGACTTTAACAATATAGTGGCTAGCTGCACCACTTCGAGGCAGTGCGATGCTGCCCATGGCTCCCAACCATTGCCGCTTACTCCACTGATGACCGAGTGCGAAACCGAGCTGCGCTTCAAGCTGAGTGGTCGGGTGGAAGGCCTGACAGACCGTGCTCGCGAAGCGATTAAGGTGCTGAATCTTGGTGATACGGAGCATCACAACAAAGCGCTGATTGAAAAACGCAAGCAGCTAGTAGATGGCCTGATCTGGGCCAATTATGGCGACGACCCTGATCAACTTCAGCTTGAAGAGGATGAGGAACTGATCCGCATGCTGATAGATGATCTGGCGCGGCCTAAAAGCGGCAGGCTTGAGCCGTTTGCGCCTGTTCTTAGCAATATATTGCGTAGCCGCCTTGCGGCATAACATCCAAGTTGAAGTTTCAGTTGTTCGGATTTACCGAACAACTGACCTCCGTGGTAAATGCGAGTGACTTGCCCTTCAAATACAGGCCACTTCGGTGCAAATACAAGTGACTTCTTCGCAAATACAGGTGAGTTCATCGCTGGATCTAGCAAGCCGCTATCAATGACGCGCCGATTGCATGTACAAAAAGGAATGATGGGATGAATCCCTCTCCAAAATTTCAAGAAGAATACAGCGCCAAAATCCCTGCACTGACGCTATTAACCAATTTGGGTTGGACGTTTCTACCTCCCGAAAAAGCACTGGCATTGCGTGGAGGCAAGCAAGATGAAGTGGTTTTACGCGATGAATTGCGCTGCGCTTTACAAGCTCGGCGTTTTCGCTTTGAGGGGCGTGAGCAAGCGTTGTCGGATAAAGCGATTGATAAGCTGATCGCCGAGGTGTGCAGCCCAGCGCTCAATGAAGGCCTCGCGCTGGCGAATGAAAAGCTCTACAACCACATGCTGTATGGCATTTCGGTCACTGAGTTTGTGGATGGCAAGAAAGCCAACCCAACGATTGCGCTGATCGACTGGCAAACGCCAGAAAACAATAGCTTTCTGTTTACTGAGGAATACAGCATTACTCGCTCTGGCGGGATCGACTCGCGCCGCCCGGATATTGTGTGTTTTGTGAACGGTATTCCTCTGGTAATCATCGAGGCCAAGCGTCCTGATGGCAACGCCAAAAAAGGCCCGACGATTTCCGAGGGGATTTCGCAATCCTTGCGTAACCAGCGCCATGATGAAATCCCTCGGCTGTTTGCCTATGCCCAACTGATTTTATCGGTTAACGGCACAGACGGGCGCTATGGTACGTGTGGCACGCCAGCGAAGTTTTTTGCTGCATGGCGCGAAGAAGATATTTCTGATGCACAGATGTATGCGATCAAAAACAAAACAATTAGCCAGCTACAGACTGATACCCTTTTCAATCATCGTCCAGCCAAGGATTTGTCGTGGTATCAATCCCTGCTGGCGGGCGGTGAACTGGCCGTAACAGGGCAGGATAAATTGCTGATCAGCCTATTGATGCCTGCTCGCCTACTGGAAATGGTTCGTTACTTCACTTTGTATGATAAAAAAGTGGGCAAGATCGTCGCCCGCTATCAGCAGGTATTTGGCATTAAGCGCTTGATAGATCGGATCAATACCCGCCGCGCCGATGGCGGGCGCGAAGGTGGTGTGATCTGGCATACCACGGGTTCAGGTAAGTCTTTCACCATGGTGTTTTTGAGCAAGGCGCTGATCCTGCATGATCTGCTCAAGCAATGCCGAATTGTCGTTGTGACCGACCGCGTCGATTTAGAAACCCAGCTCTCTAAAACGTTTGCTTCTGGTGGTGAGCTATCAGGTAAAAAAGATAAAGAGTTAGCCATTGCGACATCAGGCAAACGATTGGCTGAGCAAATTAGCATTGGCACCGAGCGTATTATTTTTTCGCTGATTCATAAATTCAATACCGCGACCAAACTGCCCGAATGCGTTAACACTAGTGCAGACATCATTGTGTTGATTGATGAAGGCCACCGCAGCCAAGGAGGGGAAAGCAATATCCGCATGAAGCAGGCGATGCCCAATGCCGCCTTTGTAGCTTTTACAGGCACGCCCCTGCTAAAAGACGACAAAACCACCAGCAAATTTGGCCCTATTGTGCATGCCTATACCATGCAGCGGGCGGTGGAAGATGAAGCGGTTACCCCGCTGCTGTATGAGGAGCGCATCCCTGATCTCGATGTCAACGAACGTGCTATTGATACTTGGTTTGAACGTATTACCGAAGGATTAACGACCGAACAAAGAGCCGATTTAAAACGTAAATTTGCGCGTAAAGGGCAGATTTACAGTGCAGAAGATCGCATTCGATTGATTGCGCTCGATATCGCTAATCACTTTGTTAAGAATATCGATGATGGCCTAAAGGGGCAGCTGGCTTGTGACAGCAAAGCATCTGCCATCAAGTACAAAAAATATCTCGATGAAGCTGGGTTGTTTGAATCTGCCGTAGTGATTAGCGCTCCCGATACCCGCGAAGGTAACTCGGAGGTTGATGAAGCCACGATGCCAGAAGTGACGCAGTGGTGGAAAGAGAATGTGGGTTCGCAGGATGAACAGGTTTACACCAAACAAATCATTGAGCGTTTTGATAAGGATGATTCACTCAAGCTGCTGATCGTGGTGGATAAACTACTCACAGGCTTTGACGAGCCGAAAAACACCGTGCTCTATATCGACAAGCCACTAAAAGAGCACAATCTAATTCAAGCGATTGCTCGTGTAAATCGATTGCACCCGCTGAAAAAATTCGGCTTGTTAATCGACTATCGCGGTATTTTGGCCGAGCTAGACACCACCATTGCCAAATATCAGGATCTCGCATCGCGCACCCAAGGCGGCTACGACATCAATGATATTGCCGGGCTGTATAACCCGATGAGTACCGAATATAAGCGCCTGCCTCGTTTATACAAGCAGCTCTGGTCTATTTTCGAAAACGTTAAAAACAAGAATGATATCGAACAATTGCGGCAAGTATTGGTGCCGAAAACCGAAGATCGAAACGGTGAACTGGTTGATGTGAATCAGAAGGTGCGTGATGATTTTTACGAAGCATTAACTGAGTTTTCTGCTTGCCTGAAGGTCGCACTGCAATCGGCTACATTCTTCGAAGATAAGAGCTTTAGTGACGCAGATCGCCAGCACTACAAAGAAGCGGTGAAAGAGTTCTCTAGCCTCCGCATCCTCGTAAAACAGGATTCGGGGGAGATGATTAACTACGATGATTACGCAGCTCAAGTAAAGAAATTGCTCGACAAGCATGTGGTTGGCATTGAGGTCAGAGAGCCAGGTGGGACCTACGAAGTAGGCAAAATGGGCACGAAACCTAAGCTAGAAGATTGGTCTGAAGAAAAAACGCGCAACGAGACTGACATCATCAAAACCCGTGTCGCCAAGATGATTGAGCAAGAGCTACGCGATGATCCTTATGCGCAAGAAGCTTTCTCAAAGCTACTCCGCGATGCGATTAGCGAAGCGGAAAAACTATTTGATCATCCGCTCAAACAATACCTGCTGTTTCATTCATTTGAAGAAAAAGTGCAGCAGCGCCAATTGGATGAGTTACCCGATGCATTTGCGGGGAACCGCCATGCTCAAGCGTATTTCGGCATTTTCAAGAAAACCTTGCCCGAAGTGTTTGCGATAAGTGATGCTCAAATAGTCGATAAATGGGTGGCGCTGGCATTTCAAATCGACCAAATGGTTGAGCAATCTGTCGCTGAGCATTCGATTAATCCGCAAAACATTGAGTCGAATATTCGTAAGCAGCTGTTGCCTATGCTGTTCACCGAATGCAAAGCGATTGGCGCAGGGATGGATCAAGCCAAGGCGATGGTTGAATGGGTGGTGCAGATTACCCGCGTTGGTTTGAATGCCGCTGGGGTTTGAAGTGAACGTCGCTATCAAGTCCGTCCTCAACAAAGCAAGTCTGTGTTTCAGGTACGCCGACGAGCAAATTTGTTTTGAGCGACTGCCAAGGCCAGGTCAAGCCAGCAAAATTTTAATTAAAGTTTTGCCAGATTGTCGTGTGCAAATCAGCGCACCAGAAACTGCGAGCGATGAGGAAGTCATCTCTGCAGCCAAACAGCGCGCCCGATGGATTTACCAGCAACTACGCGAGTTTGGCAGCCGTTTAGAACATGTTCGTCCACGACAGTACATCAGCGGCGAAAGCCACTACTATCTTGGCAAGCAGTACGTGCTGAAGGTGATCGAAAACCCAGATGTAAAACCATCCGTAAAGTTGCTACGCGGAAAGATCGAAGTCACTGTGCGTGAAAAATCAGCAGAGAAAATCAGTACACTGCTTGCCGATTGGTACAAAGCGCGAGCCAAAGAAGTATTCGCACGCAGGCTAGATGCAATGTTGGAACAAGCATTGTGGGTGGGCGAAAAACCACCACTACGAATCCTAACCATGCAAACCCAATGGGGCAGTTGCTCACCAGCAGGACGACTGACGCTCAACCCTCACTTAGTTAAGTCACCAAGAGATTGTATTGATTACGTGCTCCTTCATGAGCTATGTCACTTAGCCGAGCACAATCACAGCGAGCGATTCTATCGGCTAATGGGGCAAGTGATGCCGCAATGGGAAAAGGTGAAGAGTCGATTGGACGGGATGGCGAATGTGCTGCTGAGTTAAGTTACAGTCTACATTTTAGTGTCCGCGCTGCATTTATGACTGCTTTTGGACTTAGTTCATAATATGACTGTTATTGCTCCATTCCTATTTTCTTAGCCAATAAAAAAACCACCTCAAATGCATGAGGTGGTTGTTTTGTAGTTTAAATATTACTATCCAGCTACTCCATATAACTCAGGCTTCCCTTTTTTTCATCACAGCAATCACAAAGCCCCTCATGATTGATGATCACGCCCACCGCATTCATTTAGCCATCAGCTACATCCACGCTCATTTTGATCAAGACATTCAGTTGGCTGACTTGGCACAAGCTGCGCATTTTTCACCCTATCATTTTCACCGCGTGTTCACAGCGATACAGCACGAAACACCGAATGACTTCCTGCGCCGCATCCGCATCGAGCGCGCGGCGAACCTACTCTTGATTTACCCGCCCTTCCCTATGCAGCAAATTGCTCTGGATTGCGGCTTTAAATCACAAGCTTTGTTTTCGCGTGCATTTCGCACTCACTCTGGCATGACCGCCCGCGACTCAATCCTATCAACTTAAGCCTTCAGACCGTTGCTTTGTAAGCAATGTAATCGTGAGGTTTGGGGTGATTGGTGCGTTCTTTCCTCGCTCTGGGATTAAAATTGATCAACGATTTCCTGATCTCAGTCAGCGCAAGCT
>CAUOZE010000076.1:0-13208 GCA_963508915.1 uncultured Deefgea sp. | reverse complement strand
TGAGAGTGGACACATTACGAAGGGAGTCAGTTAGGGTGCTTAATCATATAGTAATTAATAATCAAAGAGTTATGTTTGTTTCTGCATCATGCCGGATGGAGATTGAAAAAACAAGCAGCGCTTAAGTTGATACGATTGCAATATTCCGACGCTGATTGTCGGCCAATCGGCGGACAAATTAGCACAGGCGCAGCAAGAGTTATCGCATTTGGGCGATATCACAACGCTGCAAATCAATTTGCAGCAAGAGCAGGATGTGCAAAAGCTGATCGATTTTATTGCGCAGAGTGAGTTGCATATCAAGTATCTAGTGAATGCTGCGGGTACATTTAATCCCGCTGCTTTTTTAGCGCATACACACGCCGATTATGATCAATATCTTGCTATAAATCGGGCGACATTTTTTATTTCACAAGCCGTCGCGAAGAATATGGCGAAGTTTGGCGGTGGTGCCGTGGTGCATATAGGTTCGATGTGGGCCAAACAGGCGATTAAAGCGACGCCTTCTTCAGCGTATTCGATGGCAAAAGCGGGTCTGCACGCACTCACCCAGCATATGGCGATGGAATTGGCTGAGCAGCATATTCGGGTGAATGCGGTTTCGCCTGCGGTAGTGAAAACACCGATTTATCAGTCGTTCATTGAAGCGGATCAGGTCGACGAGGTTTTGGCGTCGTTTAATTCCTTCCATCCGATTGGGCGAATTGGCGAGCCGGATGATGTTGCGAACACCATTGATTTCTTGCTCAGCGATGCTGCTAGCTGGGTGACCGGCGCAGTTTGGGATGTCGATGGTGGCGTGATGGCAGGGCGTAACTAGGTTTTGGCGCTGCCCGTTAGCTATTTTTCCGCGCATAGTGTTTATGATTGTATATGGTATGTCTATCAAGCCTATTATAGTAAATGGCTAGATTGGCATACCCTTTCGTAGGTATTGGCTTGCTCGCTGATCCATGCGGTGAAATCGGCGATTTTGCCGCTGGTGCTGCTGCGGTCGGGCCAGACTAGCCAGTAGGGATATTGATAGGGCACGCAAATATCAGATATTTGTACCAGCGTGTCGTTGGCCAGATGCGATTCTACTAGTGATGTTCGCGCTAACATAATGCCGTGGCCGAGTTGGGCTGCTTCGAGTTCTAGGTTGCTGTCGTTGTAGGAATAGCTTGGCGTTGGTCGCCAATCGGCCAATCCTGCTGCTTGGCACCATGTCGCCCATGGGATTGTTGGATTGTGGATGATCGTCGCCGTTTTAATGTCGTTGACCGATGTTGGACGCGGTTGGTAGCTGGGGGCGGCGACCATGATGTGATAATCATCCATCAAATGCACCTGTTTCATGCCATCCCAGCCACCCGCCCCCATACGCACCGCCATATCGAGCAGGCCATTATTCATTTCATCAAAACCTAAACCGGCACGCAGGCTGACGGTGTATTGCGGATATTTCGCTTTGAAATCGGGTAGGCGCGGCACTAACCAGTTGAGCGCAAACGATGGCACCACGCCGATGGTAATGTTATTTGGCTTGGGGCGAGTCAGTACGCGTTGCGTGGCTTCGCGCATATCGGCCATCGCACCACGAATCCGTAGCGCATGAATTCGGCCTTCTTCGGTCAGTTGCAGGCGCTTTCCTTCGCGCAAAAATAGTGAAAGGCCAAGAAAATCTTCAATCGTGCGGAGTTAATGGCTAATTGCACTGTGTGTCACATTCAGCGATTCGGCCGCTTTGACGACGCTGCCAAGGCGGGCGACGGCTTCAAATGCGCGTAAAGCAGCGAGTGGGGGCAACTGGCTCATCGTAATTTCCTTGTGCGGCAGCAGCCTCAAAATGTGTTTATGTGAATTTTACTCACATAAACTCCGAAAAATCATCAGCAACAGGCTTTTATTTATTGGATATAGTGAATCCACTATGCCAAACGGATGAAAGAAATGGTCACCTATTTACGATTAAGCGTTACATCTCATGAATTGCTGGTGGTTGAGCTGACCCACCCAGCGCAACTGTGGTGTGAAGAAGGTGGCATTTGGGTGACGCATGAGCAGTCGACTGAGGACATCGAACTCTATCGTGGCGAACATCGGCAATTGGCAGTGGGTAAAGTGCTGATCGAAGGTGCAGGGCGGCTGTGTTTTTGCGGTGAAAATTTGCAAATTAGTCCTTTGAGCATTCTTCAAGCAGGCGTTGAATGAGATCGTGAGTTTGCCTATGGCTAAATGCGACTGAATAGTATTTCGCTTCGCTAAGTGCGCTTGAGTTTGCTATCGTGTGGCTTATGCAAATAGCTCCTCTTTTTTCTACCCCGTGGCGGGTGTTAAAACACCCCGTGTTCTTGTATGAACATTTCCGGGCGATTCACGCTTTACGAGTGGCGCTGGCTTTTTTATTTGGCGGTGCGATTGACCTATATTTTGCTATTCCTTATGGTACTTGGACCTTGATCACCATCGTGGTATTGATGGGAAATGGTCCCACGCAGGGCGATATTTCGCGTAAATCGGGACAAAGAATTTTAGGCACTTTTTATGGTGCTTTAGCTGGATTGCTGGCTGTTGTGTTTTATTTGGTGACGCCGTGGCTGGGTTTGTCGTGGATGATATTCATGATCGCCTTAAGTGCCTACCTGCGCTGGGGAAAAATAGTGAGGCAGCGGTGGTCGCAGGCGTCACCTTGGTGATTGTGGGGGGCTTAGGTGAATCAGCGATTGAAGAGTCGTTTTGGCGGCTGGGCAATGTGCTGATTGGTGCCATCATTGCGATGTTGTTTGCTAACTTATTTCCGACCCGAGCGATTGATCGTTGGCGATTTTTGTTGGCAGAAAATTTACGCGAAGTGGCGCTTGCATATCGGCAAATCGGTCTTGATTCTCAATTTGATATTGGCTTGACTTTGGAGCGAGTCAATACGCGTTTGCAAAAAATGCGCTTATTGATCCCGTCTGCGACCAAAGAGAGCGGTCAAGAGAGTTTACGTTTTGATGCGCTGCATCGTCATCAGCGCATGTTGTATTTGTTTTTGGAGCGTAGTTCGGATGCAGCAAGTACAGCGCCCCCATTTGCGGACAATCGGCGACTGAGATCCATGATTTTTCGCTCATTAATGCGCTCAGCGCGTGCAGCACGTTTTTTGCGAAATGATTTGCAGGATGGCGCTGCGTTGATCAACGCACTTTCTGCGATTGATGAAGTTGATTTTTTAACGCAGGAATTGGCGCAAATTAGTGCTCAAATAACGGATGAGCTGCATTTGTTGATGCCGGATATTGTACGAACCCAGCATCCACTTTTATAGCTCAAGCCAGCGGCACTACGCTACTTAAAAAATAACTTATGGTGCCGCGACGACGTGAATTTCTTCGCCTAAAACTTTAACCACCATCCCCGCGCGAATTTTGGCTGTTTTGCGGCTTTCCAGCGCGCCATCGACTTCGACCAAGCCTTCAGCCACCATCAATTTTGCTGCGCCACCGGAGTGTGAAATCCCAAGGTTTTTAATCAAATCACATAGCGCGATATATTCATTTTTGAGTTCAAAAGTTTGAATTGCCATTTTTTTATTCCTAAGGGTATTTGATTGTAGCTATTGATAGACAATGCCTTTATGGCAATACCTGTTAATATTTATTGTGCTGCTAAGACGCCCAAGCCATGCTTAGCCAATAAAGCGGCTGTATCATGCAATGGTAAACCCATGACGCCGGTAAAACTACCGTCCAGATGCGCGACAAACACCCCGCCCAAACCTTGAATCCCATACGCACCGGCTTTATCCATCGGCTCGCCACTGGCGACATAAGTTGCTATTTGCGCGTCGGTCAGTTCAGCAAACGTCACGCGGCTGATGCTCAAGCGTGTTTCCACGCCATTCACATCGCGCAGTGCCAAGCTGGTGAGCACTTCGTGCGTTTGGCCAGATAACTTGCGCAGCATCGCCGCCGCATCGGCCTCATCAAGTGGCTTGCCTAAAATCTCATCGCCGAAAACCACCGAAGTATCAGACGCCAATACCGGTTTGAGCGCCAAGCCCATTTGTTCTAAGTGCCGCCAGCCCGATTCAGCCTTTTCCACCGCCATGCGAATGACGTACTCACGTGGATTTTCATTGGCGAACGGTGTTTCATCAATCGGCGCCGCAATGCGCTCAAAAATCACGCCCGTTTGTGCGAGCAGTTCTTTGCGGCGCGGGCTGCCGGAAGCGAGGTAGAGTTGGGTCATGAAATTTACCTAAATAGCAGAGAATAAAGAGGTTAAGAACTCAGATCTGCCTTCATACACTTGAGCATTTTTGAGAAAAATTCTTCCCGTTTTTCACGTGGACCATCATTAGTATCAATAATCCCTTGAACCGCTTCAGCAACATCTGGCGAGCCAAATAGCTGCACTCTGCTTTGCCAAAGAGCAAAATTTTTTGAATTTATATCACTGGGTTCAATAGCCGCTTTATGCAAAGCATCCAAGAGGCCAAGATAGGCCTCTCTTTTTTCTTTGTATTGCAAATCGGTTCTCGCTGATTTTCGGCTAAGGAAAAAATCTACTCCGGACTTTAATAGCGCTCCAAGCCCTATCAATCCCAATGCCGCACTCCAGTCCATAATATTTCCTATTCACGGTGATACGGATGGTTATTAATAATCGACACCGCGCGATACAGTTGCTCGGCGAGTAATACGCGCACCATGCCATGCGGCATCGTCATTGCTGAAAGCTGTAGCAATTGATCGGCGCGCTGCTTGATGCGCGGGTCAAGTCCATCGGTACCGCCGATGATAAACACGGTCTCACGGCCATCGATTTGCCAGTCTTTCATGTTTTCAGCGAGCTTCATCGTCGTCCAATTCGCGCCGCGCTCGTCGAGCGCCAAGACGCGTGCGCCATCGGGAATTGCTGCCAAAATCCGGTCGGCTTCCTCGCTCATCACTTGTTGCGGCGTGCGGGCGCTGATGCGTTTATCGGGCTTGAGCTCGGTGAGCGTTAACGCAAAATCGCGCGGCATCCGCTTGGCGTATTCGTGATAGCCCTCAGAAATCCAGTTCGGCATTTTGTGGCCGACGGCAATTAATTGCAGTTTCATAATGTGTCGTGATGTTGATTTAATGCGATGTTAACAGATGTGCACAGAGAAAATAAAAACAGCCCGTCGCTTGACGGGCTGTCGCGGTGAAACAGCGTGCTTAATTACTCTGCGCGGCCGCTGGTCACGCGTTCACGTTTGATTTTCCACTTGCCACCGTCTTGAACCAATTCCAAGGTTTTCTCTACGACGTCTTGGTTGTTGTTCGAGCTGTAGTTTTGTTTGAAGGTCACATCAGCACGGTCTTTGCTGACATTGGTGCAGCTGAATTTTTCAACGCTCAGCTTAATATCGCCTTCTTTATTTAGGCGTGTACGGCGTTTGGCCTCCCAATCGGCGCGTGTGCGACCACTTCCTGCGTCAAACTGGCTACTGTAAAGTGCCAAATACTCATCCGCCTTCTTGCCCGACCATTGAGTGCGCCAGTTTTCGATAAAATCGGTCACTGATTTATCACAGCTTGTCGCTGTGCTCGGAGTGGTTGCGACTGGGGTAGGTAATGGCTCAACCACCCGTGCTGGGTGGGCGGCAATCGCGGCTGCACGATTGAGCGGTACGGCTGCAATGAGTGCACCAGAACAATTGATCGCTTCATCTTCGGCTAAATTGTCACCCAAATCGTTATCGGGAGAGGTGTTTTCTAGCGGTGAGATTTGTAAAGCCGATAGCAATTGGTGCGATTGCGTTAACACACGTGCGTACGAGAGGCGGTGATCGTATTCAGCGCGAACCAGCGAACGCTTCGCTTCAAACAATTCATTTTCAGTATCTAATACGTCGAGAAGCGAGCGTTGACCAAGGTCGAACTGCTTGCGGAATGCGTCACGGGCTTTTTCGGTTGAGAGTACGTGTTGATCAAGGTATTTAAGTTGCTCTTTCAAGCGGTAAGTGTCATTCCAAGCAATTTGCGTGGTTTGGCGAATATCACGGCAAGTCTTGTCGCGCATTTCTTGGGCGATATTGAATTGTTCTGCGTATTGGCTGACGCGCGCAGTATCGCTACCGCCACGGAATAGATTGTAATTCATCACCAGTTGAATTTTGCCATCTTTAAAGCTGCCGTCGATGTTGTCACGATTTAGTTCGTAACCTTGGCTGGCTCGGACTTCAAACTGAGGATAGAAGGTGCTTTTCTTGCTTTGTGCATCAGCGCGTGCGGCGCGAATATTGTAAACGGAGGCACGGAACGCAGGGTTGTATGCCACGCGCTCTTTGAGTTCGGTAAGATTTTGCGGCACTTTGTCTGCAAAATTGGGTACTTCAGTCATTTGCTCTTGCGGGATAGTGCCTGTGAGGCGCTCATAACGTGCAGAGACGTCGTGTAGATTAGATGACTCGGTTAGCCAATTGGATTCGGCTAAGGCCAAGCGACCCGAGGCGGTTTCGAGGTCGACACGGCGCCCCACACCTGCGGTAACTCGTTCTTGAATTTGATTAAATGTTTCTTGGTGAATCGCGAAGTTTTCGCTCGCTAGTGCAACGAGTTGGCGATAACGCTTGACATCTAAGTACGCATTCGTGGTTTCGAGCGCGGCAGCGTCACTGGCTGCAAGTAGATCATAGTAACGTGTTAATTTGCCATAACCCAAGCGGCGTACTTCGTCACGAGTGGCGAAACCATCAAACAGCATTTGGCGAAGCTCAAGAGACACACCTGGGTGGCTGAAGCTTTCGCTACTTGTCTTCGGTCGGTCTTGTCGTTCAACGCCAGCGTAGCCAAGCACATCGATTTTTGGATAGTAGTTACCACGAGCAACATCTTGCTCATTGCCTGCTGCACGGAAACTGAGCCACTTCGCGCGGACTTCAGGGTTGCGCAGCACGGTTTGCTCTACGGCATCACGTAAATTGCTGGCAGCATAAGATGCTGAGCTGCCGCAGGTAATAAGTAAAAGCGCAAGTGTTTTTAGTTTCATGGTGATTCGTTTCCAAAAATCTAGCTGTTAAAGCCGTTGATGACTGTGTGTTTTGTTTTTTTTATAATTCACATGCTTAAGGATTCAATTTTGCTACTATAGGTAGAAGTTTAATTAATTTCACTCACAAATTTGTCTTTCATGCTGAAAAAACCACACAAATTGCGATATGGCTTAGCCGGGGCTGTTTTGTCCTTGGCGATCCTATGCTGCAGTGTTGCATTTTCGGCATGGGATTATGACACGTTCACCCGGCTGGCGCAGCAGCGCTATGGTGCGAGTGGTGCTAAAACGGCAACTGAAATTCAGCAATTAATTGTGTCAAGTCGTAATCTTGTGGAGCTTGAAAAATTAAAACGCGTTAATGAGTATATCAATCGAAAGTTTCAATTTGTTGATGATACCGTTTTATGGAAACAAGCCGATTACTGGGCCACACCGCTCGAAATGATCGGTAAATCCGCTGGTGACTGCGAAGATTTCACCATTATCAAATATGCGGCATTAAAAGATATTGGGGTTTCTACCGATAAGTTAAGGCTTAGCTATGTTAAAGCTAAAATTGGCGGTCCAGATAGTAAGATTAGCCAAGCGCACATGGTTTTAACTTATTACGCAGCTCCCGATGCAGAGCCATTAATTTTAGATAATTTAATTACTGAAATTCGCCCCGCGAGCCGCCGGCCTGATTTAACTCCCGTATTTAGCTTTAATCACGAAGGTGTATTTGCTGGAACGGGGTCAAAACCTTCTGCATCTATTGATCGTTTGTCACGTTGGAAAGATGTTTTACTCAGAATGCAAGCTGATGGCATTTATTATAAGGAATAACAAAGTGTCTTTAATTCGTCAAATGTTAGCGCTGATTATTATCTCCACTTTGCTGGCGTTTTTAGTAAGCATGGTGGTAAGTACAGTCAGTGCGAGAAATTATTTAGAGCAGCAATTATTTACTCAAAGTAGTGATAATGCATCGTCTTTAGCATTATCTTTATCGCAGCAAACCGAAGATCCAGCCATGATGGAGTTAATGACCTCGGCGTTATTTGATTCTGGCCATTTTGAATTGATTCGATTTCGTGATCAGCATAAAAAAATAGTCATTGAATTAAAAAATAAAGATTTACCCAGCAAAGTGCCTGCGTGGTTTATTTCTGGATTTCCGATTGAAGTCGCATCAGGGCAAGCTTTGGTGAGTAAAGGCTGGAAACAAGCGGGTAGTGTTGAAGTCCGCGCACACTCGAAATTTGCTTATGAATCGCTCTGGAATGGGGCGGTGAAGTTATTTTTGGCCATTATGGGCGGCGGGATTGCGGTCGCTTTTTTAGTGCGGTTTATGTTTAATCGTGTGCGCCAGCCAATCCGAGAAATGGTTGGGCAGGCCGAGGCGATTAGCGAGCGGCGTTTTATTACCATCGCCGAGCCACCTTATATTGAATTACGTCGTGTCGTCACCGCGATGAATAGTATGGTGCTGCGTGTGAAATCAATGTTCGATGAGCAATCAGAGCGTATTGATCAATTGAATTATTCAGTGAACCGAGATAGCGTAACTGGCTTGGCCAATCGCAGTTATTTTATGGCTCGTTTATCTGGCTTACTTCATGATGAAGACTGCGCCAGTCATGGGTATTTACTCGTTGTTCGCCTCAAGGATTTGACGGTTTTAAATCAGCGTGTGGGGCGCAAAGCGACCGATTTGCTTCTGAATCAAATCGCCTCAGTGTTAGCCGATTGGGATGATGAAGGGGAAGATTGGATTGCGGCTCGTTTAAATGGTGCAGACTTTGTATTGACAACCCCAAGGCTGGAGCAGCCTGCAGAGTTTGTTGAGGCCTTGTTAGCCAAGCTGGCTCAGTTATCGGATATTGAAGACTTTATTCATATTGGGTACACCGAATTTAGTAAAAACGAAGCGATGAGTGAAATCTTGACGCGTGCTGATGCGGCACTCGCTCAAGCAGAGAGCCGTGGCGTAGTGAGCGGCGTGGCCGCCTTGGTTGATTTGTCTCCGGTGAGAAACCCAAATACAGTTTGGCGAGATAAATTGCTGCAAGCGGTGCAGGCTGAGTTGTTTGTCGTGCAAAAGTATCCCGTTATCGATTGGCAGGGGCAGCTTATTCACCAAGAGCTCATGCTGCGCATGCCGGATGACGATGGTGTATCTCTGCTCAATGCTGGCGTCTTTATGCCTTTTGCTAAGCGTTTGGGTTTGACGCCTCAGCTGGATTTGGCCGCTATTCGCTTGGCGATTAGTGAGCTAAAGAATAACCCGTTCTCTTGTGCTGTCAATCTGGATATCGAATCGCTGAGTAATCTGCCATTCCGAGCTGAATTAGCAAAAATATTTCAATCGCTGTCGCAGAGTACGCGTACTCGCTTGTGGTTGGAGATTAACAGTAATGGTTTCAAGCAAGAGTTTGAAACGCTGGCCGTTTTTGCTGCTGAGATGAATCAAGTCGGTGTCAAAGTGGGGATTGAGCATTTTGGCCGCTCAGCGAGTGGGATGTTACGACTCTATGATTTACCGCTCAGTTACATCAAAATTGATGGCAGTTATGTTCACAAAATCGACCAACACACGGGCAATCAACAGCTACTGAAAGAAATTGTAAAAATGGCTTCGAGTTTGGGGGTCTTGACGATTGCGGAGCAAGTCCGTAGCGAAGGGGAGTGGACTAAATTACAAGCCTTGGGTTTGAGCGGTGCAACTGGACCAATAGCGATGTCTAAAATTATTTGATGTATTTTGTATGTATTGATAAATAAATGTAAAGGCTCAGCCATTCCACCACTTTGAAGCATGTTTTTCTGTTCGTATTCGCAAGGGTAATTCATATCGATGCGGCTATTAGACTAGGTGGGTAAATTTTCTAGGGTGTCGGTGCGCCAAGCTTGTTGGTCGAGACCGTTCAATTTTCCGTACCCAGAGTAGCGTTTGAATCGCAGCAGCGCTCAGGACGGCGAGTTCGCTGCCAGTAAATAACCAATTCATTTTGCTAATCGCAATCGGCGTCGTATCGTGTTGACGCGCACTGAATATTGACTAGCGGGGCTGCGGATAAATTCTTGGACTGGACTGGTTTTATGTAGTTAAGCCAAGTCTCTTTCGGTATTCAATCGGGCTAAGAGAGCCCTTGCTGTATTTTCGTGTATGTTTTATTGGTGGATGAAGCATAAAAAAACGGCTCTCTTTAGGAGCCGTTTGCTTTGCAGTTTTAAAAGCTTAATCAACAATCAGCCTATTATTTTGCAATAAATTTTTTAGAATATCTGTGTCAGTGGCCCCCGTAAGATTCACCCCTTGCAGAATAATGGTTTGATCTTCTTTGCTAGCGTCATAAGCGCCATTCACAAACTCACCCGCTGTACTGATATGGACAACAGTGCCGGTGCCTGACTTTTCAAAATGCAAGTGATTGAGCAAATTGCCGATGTCATTTGGGTTGTTTGCATCATGATTTTCACCTTGCAGTAAGTCTCGCAAATCGAGTTTGTCACCTTCAGTGGTTTTGAAGTCTTTGACCACATCTGTTGCACTAGCTACGATGTTCAGAGCACTACTTACGCCCAAATCACTCGCTGACATTCCTGGCACATTTCCAATGCTAACAACACCTCGATTTTGGGCTTGATCACCAGGCATCCACAAGAATACATCTGAGCCTGCGTCTCCACGCAAAATATCATTGCCTGCGCCGCCGCGAAGCACATCATTACCAGTGCCGCCTCTTAAGCCATCGCTACCAGTGCCCCCATCGAGATAATCGTTCCCTGTACCACCGTACATCAAGTCAACACCACTTTGGCCATAGATCACATCATTGCCAGAACCGCCATGCGCCAAATCCGCCCATTCAGATGCTAAGCCTTTCTCATTTGCTGTCGTGCCGCCAAAAACATTCATGCGGGCATTTGTCGAGAGCGACTTATCATCAATCAATAATCGATCTGCACCTACGCCATCCCAATTCATCTGCATAAGTGCCGTGCGATCGATGTCTTGTGCGGTTGGCAAGATACCTGTGACTTTGTGGTTGTTATTCCCAGAGTCTCCAAGATAGATAATGTCATTGCCACGCCCTGCTTCGACATAATCATTTCCACCTGCAGAGTCGATAACCTGATTAATGCCTAATGTATTTTGAATCATATTGGTGCCGTTTGGATTGTTGCCAATCGCCGTTGCGCCTAGCTGCAAGACAAATTGACGCCCTTCTTCGGTTTCTCCTGTTCCCAAGGTGATGCTTTCACCATAGTTGTCAGTAATTTGATCGTTCGCACTGGAGCCAAATAGTGTTACTAAATCACTATTGCCGTTGATGGTAATGTTTAGCGTTGCAGTTGAAGTACCTGTACCATCACTTAAGGTATAAGTAAATTTCTCTAACAATTGCTGGCCATTCACTAAGCCATTGACACGTGGATTAGAATTGTCCAGCGTGTAGCTGTAGGTACCGTCTGCTTTGATTAGCAGTGTGCCAAACTCACCTTGTACCGTAGTTCCAGCTGCAGTCACGGTGGTACTGCCGTTCACTTTAGAAACGGTGAGCGCCATTGAATCTGAATTTTGATCATTAGTCAGTACATTGCCAGAAATTGGGTTTGGTGTTGAGTCCTCTTTGATGGTGTTGCCATCATCAATTGCGACTGCAGCATCATATGAATTGAGCACATTCACGCTCAGTGTCACTTTCGAGCTTGCACTATCGTTGTTACTGCCTTCGGTACTGGTCGCATTCACAAAGATATCGTACTGACCATTAAAGTTAAGTGGTGGTTTGATTGATAAATTGGCAAGGTTCCATCCTTGCAGGTTTAGTGCGTCATTACCCACTGGCACGGTATAGTTATTGGTGCCATCAGTAACAATACTGCCTGCTTTTAAACCTGATAAGGAGATTGCAGTAATTGATTCAGAGCCGTCTTTGTCGACTAGCTTGACACTCAGACTACTCAATTTAATAAATATATCTTCTTGTCCGCTTAGCCCTGCTGGATAGATTCCACCATCACCCACAGGAATCAATGGACCGTGTACTCCGCCTGCTTTTTCTAGTTCAGTCAAAGAGCTATATAGGTTGAAATTAGTTGCATTGAAGTCGATTGCAGGTGCGCCATTCACCGAGATATTAAGATCAAAATTACCGATGCCGCTAACGTTGAACATCACAAATTCATAGCTGAAATAGCCTGAAGTTGTTGGTTTGTATGGCGTTGCCGAGAAATCGCCATAATTATCATATGGGCTATTCAATACTGCAGTTCCACCAATCTTCATCAGAACGGTATCGTCGCGACTACCTGAGAAGGTGTAGGTTTTCCCTGCCTCAAGATAAATCAGACCGGTGATTCTGTAGCCTGAATCGCTGGTGACAGATGCTTTGTCTAGTGCGGTTTGAATGGTTGTTGACGTTGCCGTGCTGGACTCCATCGCAGACTCGATATTCGCTGTATCACCCGCTGTGGTCGTGTTCATACCATCGTTTGCATTCGGAGCAAAGTACTGAACAGTCAGACCGTTTCCTTTCGGAATGGTTGATGACGAGCCGCCATCAACTAAGGTCACGCCACCAATTGAGATGGTTGGTGCATCTGCTTTTGCGACAATATCAACATTCATCGTTGCAGAACTGCTACCCGAATTGCCGTCGAATACCGTGTACTTAAACTGCGCATAATCGGGTTTTTGATTACCCAGACCTGTGGACGTGAAGTTGTTGTCACCTGATTCATGTAAATCAGGCGCAAAACGCAGTTTGCCAAGATCGATATCCGCCTTGCTGACTAGCTTGTTCATGGCAACATCTTCCCAAGTTGTGCCATTCAGGTATTGCAATTTGCCATCAGCAGGCAAAGTCGAAATTCGAATAGAAAGATTATTGGCCGAAGTATCGACATCTGATGCATTAAATTGCGACCAAGTTAAAGTCAATGGCGTATCTTCAGTGCCGGTCACCGCGCCACCGTTTGCGGTTGGTGCATCATTAACCGCTGTCACTGTCACATCCAGCGTGGCGCTGCTGCCGGTGTTGGTGGTGTAGGTGGCTTGTGGCATATTGCCGTTCCAGTTCGCTACTGGGGTAAAGGTGTAATCGCCATTCGCCGCCATCGTTAGCGTACCGACATTGGCAATCGTCGCAGTCTGGCCGGCGGTGTAGTTGCTGCCGCCAATACTGAAGGTCGCGACCCTCAAGACGTTATCGACATCGCTATCGTTG
>CAUOZE010000075.1:0-13800 GCA_963508915.1 uncultured Deefgea sp. | reverse complement strand
TTTGTCGTTGCCGAGTACATTCATATTCACCACTGGGGTATTGATGGCGGTGCTGGTTGAATCATCAATCGCATCGGGCGCATCATTGACTGGGGTGACGCCAATATTGATGGTGAGCGTATCCACACCACCTTTGCCGTCTGATACGGTAAGTTGGAAACTATCTGGCCCGTTGTAGTCCTTATTCGGTGTGTAAGTCCAGCTGCCGTCGGTTTGTACTGTTACTTTGCCATTGCTTGGATCAGTTACTTTGTTGAAAACCAGCGCATCGCCATCAGAATCTGTCGCCTTGAGTTGACCGTTGATTGGTGTGTCTTCTGGGGTGGCAACGGTTTGGCTTTGGCCTAGTGGTAAGTTGTTAGCGTCTACAAAATTAGGTGCTTGATTTTCAGCATCTGCAATGATGATAGGGGTGGACGCATTATTGAGTTCTGGCAACGGTTCAAATTCTGTTTGTGTGGTGCCAAAATCAAAGCTGATTGGATCAACGTTTTCTGCAACACGCATCAACCGTACAAAGCCGCTGCCTTCATCGGTACCTGCACCCGCTTTGAGGCCTGCTGCGGTGGCTTCTAATTCTTCTGAGAGGTCTTTGCCTTGATTGAGGGCATTGATGATTTGATCTGCGCTGTCGGTGTTGCTGGCAATCGCGGCTTCAGTGCTGTCTGTGGGGGTCGTCGCGAGTAAGTCGCCATCGATTAACAGGGAGCGATCTGCACCCAATTCAATAATTTGTCCGTTCGGCAATAGGATGGTGAGGTGGCCGGTTGGGCCGGTGGCAATAATCTGACCTTCGAGTAGCGTGTCGCCGGCTTTGATGGGCTGTAACTGACCTCGTGCGTCTTTAACAAAGGCTTCACCTTCTAGTACAACGATTTGTTGTTTAGCAGCGGCGTTTGTTGCCGGAATGATTTGCTCAGTCATGACATTACCCCAAGAGTTAGAAATTTCTAATGTGGAGTGTACGCATGGCCTATGACAAATGCGATTGTACCGAAGTACAGTTAGTGTTTTTAATAGTGGTGTGCGAGGAGTGCGCTACAAGCGCAGAATATCTTTTAAGCAGATAACAGTTAAATACATATCAGCGCTTACCGTTTTGATGTGTTGATAGATTAGCTAATGCCGTTTACTTTGAGTGCGAGTTGAACTCGATCACTGAGGTTGAGCTTTTCAAAGCAGGCGCTGAGATGCGCTTTAACCGTACGTTCGGTGATGTTGAGGTCGCGGGCGATTTCTTTGTTGCTAAGGCCACGGGCGGCTAGATAAGCCACTTCGCGTTCGCGTTTGGATAGACCAATGAGTGGGTCGGTTTTTGTTGGGAGCTGATTGACCGCTTTAAGTAGGCGCATCACTAAGCTGCGACCCGCCCAGATTTCACCTGAATTGACTGCATTGAGTACTTGCTGCAGTAGCTCTTTGGGTGCAGCAGCATGGCAATAAGCGGCAGCGCCAGCTAGTAGGGCGGTGTAGCCTTCTTCGTCGCTTGGATTGGTATTGATAACGATAATGCGTTGATGCGCCATCCTGCGAGACCAAATTGGGTTGTCCCAAGCGGGCAAGTCGGGATATTGCGAGTCAACAACGGCAATGCTGTCGCTGCTATGTGACCACTCTTGTGCGACAGGTTCTACATTGTCAAATGTGGCTTGCCAATGACGAAGTAAGCCTGTGTCGCTGGTATAAAAATAAATGGTTTGGCTCATCTTTCAGTCAACGCAGAGGATTTAGCACGGAGAACCGGCTTGATTAAATAAGAAAGAATCGTTTTCTTGCCAGTTAGAATATCGACCTCAGCCATCATGCCCGGAATAATCGGCAACCGTTTACCGTCTTTTGCTAAAAAACTGTTTTTTGTTTTAACGCGAACTAAGTAAAACGCATTGCCTTTTTCATCTTTGACGGTGTCGGCACTAATATTGACCACTTCGGCCTCAAGCCCGCCATAAATAGAAAAATCATACGCGGAAAATTTTACCAACGCCGGTTGCCCAGCGCGCAGAAAGGCGATGTCTTTCGGCATGACTTTGGCTTCTAGGAGCAGACTTTCACCAGCCGGAACAATTTCAATAATGTCTTTACCCGGTTGGATAACCCCTCCCACGGTGTTGGCAAACAATTGCTGTACCGTACCATCCATTGGAGAACGGATTTCTGATTGCTTCACGCGATCTGCCAGGCCAAGATTGCCTTGAGTAAGGCTGCCCAATTTACCTGATGTTTCGGCAAGCTCGGTTCTAGCCTGATTGCGGAACATGAGTTCGACTTCTTGAACTTTGCGGCCGGCTTCAGCAATCGATGCCTGAATGCGAGGTATCTGTGCGGAAGCAACGTCCATCTCACCTTTGTAGCGTGATACATCACGCTCTAGTCGTAAAACTTCAACATCAGATACCGCGCCACTTTTGAGTAATGGTCGTGTGGCATCGAGTTCTTTTTTGGTGAGTTGGTAGCCTTGGCTCGCTTGTTCATGACGAGTACGTACTTCGTTCAGCTCTTGTGTCCGTTGATTGAGCTGTTGCCGCGCTACACCCAAGCTGGCATCGAGTTCGGCCATTTTTGATTGATACAGCATTTTTTCTTGCATCGCGATGTCGGGTGCTTCTTTTTCGACTTCTGGGGGCATTTCAAATGTTTTGCCATTTGCGATTGCATCAAGACGCGCCGCTTTGGCTCTCAGTGACAAATACTGCGCACGACCTTCGTTGAGGGATGATTCAAAGCGGGTTGAGTCGATCGTAATCAAGAGGTCGCCTTTTTTAACGGTTTGTCCTTCTTGCACTAAAATCGATTTGACCATGCCGCCGTCAAGGCTTTGAATCACTTGCAATTCACTGGATGGAATCACTCGGCCATCGCCCTTGGTGACTTCATCAATTTTGGCAAAGGCCGCCCAAAGGATTAAGACCAGCACCACTAAAGCGGAAGTGCGAATCAGTAAGCGCGCGCCGCGCGGGCTTTGTTCCATGATGACGTTATCAGCATCGGCAATAAAGTCACGATCATCAATCAGATCGCGTTTTTCGGTCGCAAATAGGTAGCGATCAAACCATTCATTACTTTTGTTTTGTAGGCCATCCCAGCCTTTTTTAAGGATTGTCAGTATTTTGTTCATGCGCCGCCTCCCGCCTTGCCAATGCGGCCTTGTTGCAAGGCCTCGACTACTTGCGCTTTTGGACCATCGGCCATCAATTGGCCTTGATCGATCACGATGAGTCGATCAACGAGTTCGAGTAAGGACGTGCGATGTGTGACCAGAATCATCGTTTTTCCGGCTAAATAAGTGCGTAGACGGGATTTGAGGCGCTCTTCGCTTTGATGATCCATCGCGCTGCTAGGTTCATCCAGCATGAAAATCGGCGGGTCATTCAGCGCGGCACGGGCAATTGAAATCGCTTGGCGTTGCCCGCCCGAGAGTGATTCGCCGCGCTCGCTAATCGGCATTTCAAAACCACGTGGATGCGCATTCACAAAATCAGAAATCCCCGCTAAATCAGCGGCGGCGATGATGTGGCTGTCCTCGGCGTACGGGGCACCCATCGCGATGTTTTGGCGCAAAGTACCAAAAAAGAGCAACGGGTCTTGTGGCACATAGCCGACGGCGCGGCGCAATTCTGCAGGGTCGATTTGGCGGGTATCAATCCCATCAACAAGCACAGAGCCTTCTGTAGGTTGATACAGCCCTAAAATGAGTTTTTCAATTGTGGATTTGCCCGAACCAATCCGGCCAATAATCGCCAGCTTTTCACCCGCTTTCATTTTGAAGCTGACGTTATTCAGTGCGATATCGTCGCGACCTTCGTATTTGAACGTCACATTACGAAATTCGATATCGCCACGGAACGATTCGCGATGCAAGAAATTGCTATTGGCAGGGCGCTCAATCGGCATTTGCATATGCGATTCTACTGCGCCGAGCGAAGTTTTTGCATTTTGATATTGCATCAACAATCCAGCGACTTGGCCTAATGGTGCCATCGCGCGGCCAGCGAGCATCGATGCGGCGATGATGCCACCCATACTGAGTTGGCCTTCGATTAATAAATACACACCGACAATGACAATAACCACTGAGACCAACTGCGTAATCGCTTGCGCAAAATTGACCGTGGTCGTTGACATTAATTTTAGGCGGCCGCCAATTTGCGCCAAGAACTGGGTCGCACGCTCCCAGCGGCGCTGCATTTCACTTTCTGCACCCATGATTTTGATCGTTTCAAGACCGACCATACTTTCAACGAGTGTGGCGTTGCGTTGTGCTGAGGCGCGTTGCGTTAGCTCGACTAGTTGATTCATTTTGGCTTGGGCGAGCCAAGCAAATGCAATAATCAAAATGGCGCCAATCAAGGGTGGCAAGACCAGCCAAGGTG
This sequence comes from uncultured Deefgea sp., assembly GCA_963508915.1. Classification (GTDB taxonomy): domain Bacteria; phylum Pseudomonadota; class Gammaproteobacteria; order Burkholderiales; family Chitinibacteraceae; genus Deefgea. Next base: position 9,430 of record CAUOZE010000075.1, on the reverse strand, counting down.
AAATCCAGATTAAGACCAAGACGAAGATCAGCACAAATGGTAGATCGACCAAAGTCGTAATCGATGCCGAAGCAATAAAATCACGTACCGATTCAAATGCACGCAAATTGGCGGTGAAAGAGCCGACCGAAGCGGGACGGGCACTCATGCGGACGCCGAGTACGCGCTCCATAATCAGCGCCGAGAGTGTCACGTCAATCCGTTTTGATGCGACATCCAAAATGTAGCCACGTGCCGTTCGCAGCACAAAATCAAAGCCTAAAACCAGCGTTGCCCCTAGCGCGAGTACCCACAGCGTTTCCATCGCATGGTTTGGGACGACTCGGTCATACACATTCATCGAATACAGCGGCATTGCTAAAGCAAAGATATTGATTAACAGCGCAGCGATTAAAGCGTCGCGGTAAATCCGCCAATTATCAAATACTACGCCCCAGAACCAATGCCGCTCGCGGATTTTGCCCATTTCCGGAGTGCGTAAATCAAAACGGAAACGTGGGCGAACAATCAGCATAACGCCGGTGTAGATCTCAATTAGCTCGGCTTCGCTGAGTGTTTCAACCGATTCGCCGCCTTCTGGAAAGCGAACTTTGTATTGACCATCGGGGAGTCGCTCGAGCAAGAGGCAGGCACGTTTATCATTCAGCAATAAAATAGCGGGAAGTAATCGCTCAGGAATTTCATCGAGATTGCGGCGTAGAACACGGGCAGATAAACCCGCCCGATGTGCTGCGCGGGGAAGTAGTGAGGGGGTGAGGCGATTTTCAACCAGCGGTAGACCCGCAGAGAGCGCCTCATGCGTCCACGGTGAGCCATGCAGGCGTGTTAACTCGACTAAACAATCGAGTAGTTGGTCAAAGTGAGCTTGAGTTTCGCTAACATGCCAATCAAATGCATGCGAAGCTGATTTAGTGGTAGAGCTATCCATAGTGACCCGTTATTAACAAGGGGTGATAGAACTGAAAAATCGAATGCATTAGCATACGCTAAGTCAGCTTTTGTAACTAGCTACTAAACTCTTGTAAGCGTAAGCTTAGATTAGAACTTTGCCAGGATTCATCAAGCCCAGTGGATCAAGTGTTTGCTTGATACTGTTCATGAGTAAAAGCTCTGTACTGCTGCGGTACTGGCTTAGGGTCGACTTTTTGAGTTGCCCGATGCCATGTTCAGCGCTGATGCTGCCGTTGAAGTGTGCAACCAATTGATAAACAATGGCATTGATTGCTGCCTCTTGCTGATAAATTAAGGCGGTTTTGTCGCTTAAAAATAAGTTGTAATGCAAATTGCCGTCACCCAGATGGCCAAAGGCGACGATATTCGCATCTGGATATTGCAACATAATGTTTGATTGGCAAGCGGTCAAAAACTCTGGAATATCCCCCACCGGAATACTGATGTCGTGTTTGATGCTCACACCCTCAAGGCGTTGCGCCTCTGGAATGTGTTCGCGCAAACGCCAAAAGTCAGTAGCTTGGCGTTGATTTTGCGCGACATAAGCATCTTCAAATCCAGTTTCAAACAGAATGCTCGCCAGTTGCTCAAACAAATGCTTGCTATCGCCACCATCCGATAGCTCAAGTAACACACACCATGCTGGTGGTTCAGCAAACGGGGACTGCAAATTGGGGAAGTGTTGATGGAGCAAATCAAGGCAAGGGCGTGAAATGAGTTCAAATGACGTAATACGGTCACTGACTTTGGCTTGTAGATCACGCAGCAATGTCACCGCGTCCGCAGGTGAATCAACTGCCACGAGGGCCGTTGCATGGGCGGTGGGTAATGGATAGAGCCGCAACACCGCGCGACTAATTAAGCCGAGCGTGCCTTCGGCACCTACAAAGAGCTGCTTGAGATCGTAGCCTGTGTTGTCTTTGCGTAAGCCGCGGAGCCCATTCCAGATCGTGCCATCAGCCAGAACAACTTCAAGGCCGAGCGTGAGTTCACGCATATTCCCGTAGCGCAATACATTAACGCCGCCGGCGTTAGTCGCAAGCGCGCCGCCGATTTGGCAACTGCCCGCCGCGGCCCAGTTGGCCGGAAATAGGCGGTTAGCGGCCAGTGCGGCTTGCTGCACTTGCTGTAGCGTCACGCCCGCTTCGACGGTAATGGTGTTGTTGTCGGCATCGACTTCAATAATCTGATTCATTCTTTCGAATGAAATAATGATGTTTTGTCCAGTTTGATCCGGCGTCGCAGCGCCACATAAGCTGGTGTTGCCGCCTTGGGGCACCATCGCCACACTGTATTGCGCGCAGAGCTGGACGATTTCTGCGAGTTGTTGCACTGAGTTTGGCCGAGCGACTGCGAGGGTTTGGCCTTGGTAGCGGCGACGTTGATCCACGCAGTAAGCGGCGGTGTCGTTGCCGAACAATAGGCTATGTGATTCAGCCCATGACTGAAGTTGCTCTAAGAATTCACTCAACATAATTTGGACTTAATGAAGATCTTCGTCGTTCGCTTTCTTTTGGCAAGCGAGTCGAATCACCTTGAGTTGATGCGAAAAATTGCTGCACTTTTTGCACATAAATAAATGCAATCGCAGTTGGAGTGCTTCACTCATACTGAGTGGGCGGTCTTGCGCTTCGGAGAGTAAAAAAGAAACTTCGCGACATTTAAGCATCATGAATGACTCACTGCGCTGGATTCAAACCAATTTTGTTCCAAGCAAAGACGCAAACTCATGCGTGCTCGATACAAAAGAACTGAGCAATTAGTCGTGGTGATCTCTAATTGATTACAAATATCGCTGATTTCGAGCTCCATTGCTTCGCGCATCGCAAAAACCATTGCGGTGCGACGTGGCATTTTAGTGGCACACAGTTCATACGTTTTCCAGAAATGCCGATCTTCGAGATTGGCTTCTGGTTTGCCCCAGTTTCGCGGTGCTTCAGAACCCCAGTGGCCGGAGCTATCGAACAACATATCAAAGTCACTACGATCATTTTCTTCGGCGATTAGCGGCGAAATGAGTTGTGGATCGCGGTAACGGCGGCGATGCACATCAAGCACTTTGTATTTCAATATGCCCATCAGCCATGTTTTTAAGCTTGATTGCCCAGAAAACGACTCTGGTTTTTCAAGCGCCGCCAACATCGTTTCTTGCACCACATCTTCGGCTAACTGCGCGTCATTCAATTGAAATAGTGCGTAACGCAGTAAAGCAGAGTGATGAGATTGCAAATCGGCCGCTAAAAATGACATTAATTAATCCAGAAGTTTTGCCGTGCGGCGTGATGATTAATCACGCGTTGGAAATGGCTTGGGTCTTTGGCAAAGGTCATTTCACCTGCTGCGGGCTTGTAAAAATCAAGCAAACGTGAAACCCAGAAACGTAAGGCGGCAGCACGCAGCATGATGGGCCAATCGGCGATTTCAGCCTCAGTCAATGGACGCACCGATTGATAGCCCGTCAGCATTGCGCGTGCGCGCGCATCATCAATGTCGCCATTCTCAAGTACACACCAATCGTTTAGCGTAATCGCCAAGTCGTACAGCAGGATATCGTTGCAAGCGTAGTAAAAATCGATAAAGCCGCCGACCTGATCGCCATTCATCAGTGCATTGTCGCGGAATAAATCGGCGTGAATCACGCCTTGCGGTAGCTGATCGAATTTGTGTTGGGATTGGAGTGCCACTTCAGCGTGCAACAGCGCTGCGTCAGCCTCGTTCATAAATGGGTACATTTCCTGCGCCGTCGCCGACCACCATTGCGGGCCGCGCGGATTGTCCATTTTGCCGTTGTAGCTGGTCGCCGCCAAATGCATTTGCGCCAGCATTTCGCCCACTTGGATGCATTGCTCTGCATTGGGGTTGTCGATGACTGCGCCCGGCAAGCAAGGTACGAGTAGCGTTGGTTTTCCGTTCAGTTCATCGACGTACTGATGATGCAAATTGGCAATCGGTGCCGCCACGGCGATACCGTGCTGCGCTAGATGCACCATCAAGTTCACGTAATACGGTAACTCGTCGGCACGCAGAGTTTCAAACAAAGTTAAAACATATTTGCCGTGCGTGGTCGTGACAAAGTAATTGGTATTAGTCACACCCGCAGAAATGCCCTTTAGCTCGACGAGTTGACCTAATGAATAACGTTGCAGGAAAGGAACGAGGTCGGAAGTCGCGACCGTAGTAAAAACAGACATGGGTACTCTCGAGATTTCAGTGCATTTCACGTAGGCGCGCAGTATGAATCATCCGTGCGCCTTGGGCAAAGCCAGAATTGAGAATCACGGATCACTCAATTCGTATTGATGCTTTGCAGCCGTGCTTACCAGCGGAACAAGACCCAGCGTGGTACGGCGATATTTTCAGTTGGGCCGCTTTGGCGAATGAAATTGCCTTGGCCATTGGGATCAACCAAATAATATTCAGGGCCTACTGCAGGGACGACTCGGATTTGATAGAGGTGGCCATTCATACGATATTCGGTCATCGTCACATCGCCTTTTTGCACCACGCGAATATCGACTTTAGGTTGATCTTCGCTCGCCTCAGCTGGCATGGGGGGCGGCGTGTCGGCTACTTCTGCTGCAAAAGCGGGCATGGTCAGAAGTAGGCTGAGGCTAATGATGAGGCTACGCATTGTTTATCCTTGGGGGTACGGAAATAAGTAGAGTACTAGGGCGTATAATGCACGCTGCAACACTTCATTCTTACAACAGTATAGAGAAATCTCGCATGGCGACGCTGCTTTTAATTGATGGATCATCTTATTTATATCGCGCTTTTCATGCGATTCGCGACCTTTCTGCGCCCGATGGTACTCCGAGCAATGCAGTATTCGGCTTTGTAAATATGCTGAAAAAACTGCGGCAGCAAACACCTGCTGATTATATCGCGTGCGTGTTCGATGCCAAAGGAAAGACTTTTCGCGATGATTTATATGAGCAATATAAAGCGCAGCGTCCACCAATGCCGGATGAATTACGGGTACAAATCGAGCCGATTCACCAAGCGGTAGCCGCCTTTGGGATTCCTATCTTGATGGTCAGTGGCGTAGAGGCGGATGATGTGATCGGAACGCTCGCGCGCGAGGCGAGTCGCCAAGGCATCACGACCATTATGTCGACCGGCGACAAAGACATGGCGCAGTTGGTGGATGAATTTGCGCGCATTGAAAACAGCATGACCGAAGAAGTGCTGCGCCGTGATGAAGTGTTTGCCAAATTTAATGTCTGGCCCGAGCAAATCGTTGATTATTTGACACTGGTTGGCGATACCGTCGACAACGTGCCGGGCGTACCTAAATGCGGCCCGAAAACCGCCGCCAAATGGCTGGCCGAATATCAAACCTTGGACAATTTAGTCGCGCATGCTGACGACATCAAAGGCGTCGTTGGCCAAAACCTGCGCGATAGCTTGGCATGGTTGCCGATGGCCAAGCAATTGGTGACGATTAAATGCGATGTGGATCTCAGTGTCGAACTTCCGAATGGCATAAGCGACCTGCAAACCAGCAGTGAGGATAGTGCAACGCTATTGGCGCTGTTCAAGCGTTTTGGTTTTCGAACTTGGATACGTGAATTAGAAAGCCGCCTTGCATCAGCGCCCGCTGCACCCGTCGCACCCGTGGTGAGCATCGGTAGTAGTGGCGATTTATTTGCCGAATCAACTGTTGATGTGGGTATTGCTACGCAGCCATTAGATAAAAATGCTTTGCTGGATATACCTAAGCCTATCGTCGAGCGCCACTACGAAACGATTAACACTGCCGCAAAACTGAGCGAGTGGTTGGCGAAAATCAACGCCGCCGAACTGACCGCATTCGATACCGAAACAACGAGTCTGGACGCGATGCAAGCGCATTTGGTTGGGATGTCGTTTTCAGTGGTAGCGGGCGAGGCGGCCTATTTGCCGCTGGCCCACAACGGCCCCGATCAGCCTGAGCAATTGCCGCTCGATGCGACTTTGGCGCTGCTCAAACCTTGGCTCGAATCAGTAACGCACCATAAAGTCGGCCAAAACTTGAAGTACGATCAACACATTTTGGCCAATTATGGCATCACGTTGGCCGGAATTAGCGACGATACGCTGCTGATGTCGTATGTGCTCGCCAGTCACGAACGCCACAATATGGACGACCAAGCCGCACGCGAATTGGGCGAAACGACGATCAAATACGAAGAAATCTGCGGCAAAGGCGCTAAGCAAATTGGCTTTGCTGAAGTCGATGTTGAAATTGCCACGCAGTATGCGGCGGAAGATGCTGATATTACTTTGCGTCTGGCGCATACCCTCAAGCCGCGCCTCACTGACAAATTGCTCGAAGTCTACCGCGATATCGAAATGCCATCGCGCGCCGTGCTGTACACGATGGAGCGCAACGGCATTTTGCTCGACGCTGCGCTGCTGCAACGGCAAAGCCACGATATTGGCCTGCGCTTGATTGAATTGGAAAACCAAGCGTATGAGCTGGCTGGCCAACCGTTCAACTTGGCCTCACCAAAGCAATTGGGCGAGATTTTCTTTGAAAAACTCAAACTGCCCGTCGTCAAAAAAACCCCGAAAGGCGCGCCATCGACTGACGAAGAAGTGCTCTCTGAGTTGGCCAAAGATTATCCGCTGCCCAAAGTGCTGCTCGAACACCGCAGCCTTTCTAAACTCAAGTCGACTTACACCGACAAATTGCCGCTGATGGTCAATCCAAAAACCGGCCGCGTACACACCAGCTTTAACCAAACCGTAGCCGTCACAGGGCGCTTGAGTTCATCTGATCCTAATCTGCAAAACATCCCAGTTCGCACCGCTGAAGGGCGTAAAATTCGCGAGGCATTTATCGCTGCGCCAGGCTGCAAGCTGGTTTCAGCCGATTACTCCCAGATTGAATTGCGCATCATGGCGCATTTATCCAATGATGCTGCGATGCTCAAAGCCTTTGAACTCGGCCACGACATTCATAAAGCCACCGCCGCCGAAGTGTTTGGTGTGCCGCTGGAAGAAGTGACCAGCGAGCAACGCCGCTACGCCAAGTCGATTAACTTTGGCCTGATTTACGGCATGGGCGTGTTTGGCTTGGCCGCGCAACTCGAAATCACGCGCGAAGCGGCGAAAACCTTTATCGAGCGTTACTTCAATCGCTTTTCTAGTGTGGCTGAATATATGGAGCAAACGCGGCAAATCGTGCGCGAGCAAGGCTTTGTGGAAACGGTATTTGGCCGCCGCTTGTGGCTGCCCGAAATCAAATCCGCCAACGCAGCCCGCCGCGCCGGCGCCGAACGCGCCGCGATCAACGGCCCAATGCAAGGCACCGCTGCTGATTTAATTAAACTCGCGATGGTGGCGGTCGCTGATTGGCTGGTGGCAGAGAAGCTGCAAAGCAAATTACTACTGCAAGTGCACGATGAATTGATTTTGGAAGTGCCGGAAAGCGAATTGGAATTAGTGAAAACCAAATTGCCGGAGATTATGGCGGGGGTGGCGAAATTGAATGTGCCGTTATTGGCGGAAGTGGGTGTGGGGATGAATTGGGAAGAGGCGCATTAAGACGTTTTCAATGCTTGGGTTTTGTAGGTTGCTGCTGAGCTTGCAAATCCTAACAATCGCGGTGAACGTTGGGCTGCATTTCATTTAGCCCAACCTACGCACTGAGAGGAAATATGATCAATCAAAGTTATTTTTGGAAACAGCCTCTGCTTGAAATGGCTGAAAGACTTAAGTCATTACAAACTGCAGTTGATCTAACAGAAGAACAAGTCGCATAATTTGAAAAAGATATATTTATTGGATTTTACTCAATACGAAAATTATTTGAAGCACCTACAAAATTAACAGATCGAGTAAAAGCAACAAAGCTTGAACTAGGTTGGTATCCAAGTAAAGGTAAGAGTGCAACTTGGCTTAATAATCACAAGCTGGATTATTTATATGACTTTGCAATATTAGGGCATGAAACCCGTGATGTGATTTTTATTTGCGGTAGATTAATCCATAGTTTTATTTTTGTACCTTCATTAACTGAGGATGACGGATTACATGCAATATTATTTACATCAGATACAGACAAAGACAAACGCTTATATTCTCTTCGAGTTGAAAAAGTAATTCAGCTTTTTGAGCTAGTTGGTAACGACTATCCAACATCAATTTGTCATTCAATCGACATTGAAAACAATCAAGTGTTGAAGGTTTTATAACGAGCAGCGCGCAGGGTGTAATAAGCGAAGCGCATTACACCGAATGTGAAATGATGAAACCGCCAACCATGGCGGTTTTTCTTTGTTTGCAACGATTCATCCACTACGGATGAGCGGCTATGCGCCGCAGCACTTACTTCTCTTGCTTCGCCAAGAGAAGTAAGCAAGAGAAGGCGACCCGGGCGAAAAGCGCTCCGCGCTGCCCTTGCTTCGTCGTGAGCCAAACGATAAAGCTGTTTGTCTCTCTCCTCGCTGCGGTTTTCGCTACAAGGGAGTTTAAGCCCCAGACCGACCATCAAGACATATACATGGATGGTGTATAGATCTACGGTCATTATTTTGTATTGTTTATTCTGATATACCCTAGCGCTAATTAGAACGGCTTGCCCGTGGAGCCGCGCCGTTTGAAAAAGTTACGGCGAGGTTTTAAGCCGCAACCTGTTTGAGCTGCGCGACGCTAGCGCGCAGCGAGTTTTGCGGCGCCTCGCCGTGGCTTTTTCAAGCGGGGTTTCGCGGCGATCGGGCACGCGAGGGTTGCAAGGGACGGAGCAAGACCCGTCCCTTGCTCGTCTTGGCGGGCGAAACCGCCGGTTCACCGCCTGCGTTAGCAGGCTTGGCATCGTATAAATGGGCGTGTAACTCGTAAACCGCAATCGTGCCGAATGCGATGAATCGTAGGGGGCAATGAGCTTGGCGAATTGCACCGCCTGTGATGCGCGGCATATTTGGCATGAATTGAATCGGTGATTTGCTTTCACGGCGTATTCGGCGCAATTCGCGATGCTCATTGTCGCCCTACACTATTGATGTATTTTACTGTAGCGCGTAGGGTGTAATAAGCGAAGCGCATTACACCATCTGTGAAGTGATGAACCGCCAACTATGGCGGTTTTTCTTTGCCTGCAACGATTCATCCACCACGGATGAGCGGCTATGCGCCGCGGCACTTACTTCTCTTGCTTCGCCAAGAGAAGTAAGCAAGAGAAGGCGACCCGAGGCGAAGTCGGCTCCGCCGTTCCCTCTTTCGTCGCGAGCCTAGGTCTCGCTCCTCACTCGGCCTTCGCTTTAACGGGTATTTAAAAGCCTCACCCGACCATTGCGATCAAAATCTGCATTGGTATTGCCCTGCATCAAATTCTAATCATTGACCACGCCGATATACCCCAATCGTATCAACTTAAGCGCTGCTTGTTTTTTCAATCTCCATCCGGCATGATGCAGAAACAAACATAACTCTTTGATTATTAATTACTATATGATTAAGCACCCTAACTGACTCCCTTCGTAATGTGTCCACT
>CAUOZE010000074.1:0-14060 GCA_963508915.1 uncultured Deefgea sp. | reverse complement strand
GCGCACCACACCAGACAGTTTAATGTCTGGCGACCATAGCGAGGTGGTCCCACTCCTTCCCATCCCGAACAGGACAGTGAAACACCTCAGCGCCGATGATAGTGCGGATTGCCCGTGTGAAAGTAGGTCATTGCCAGACTCACTATACCAAGAAGCCCGATTCGAAAGAGTCGGGCTTTTTGCTGTGCGCTGGAAATACCTGATTGTGGGTATCTTGTTGTGGGCAATGAATCGCAATGCTTGTATGTCTATACGTACCTTTGGTTATATTTCCTTGGTGCTTGTCTTGTCTATTGAGTTAGTATTCAAAGTCTTTAGCTTAGTGATAAATATAATTGGATCTAAATAAATGCAAACTGAATTGTCTCTTTATCCGATGCCCGATTTTGAAAAAAAAATATGTGAGCCTGCTCATTTAATGCAGCGCATGCTTGATCTGCCGCGTCCTTTAGTTTTTACCAATGGTTGCTTTGATATTTTGCATCGTGGGCATGTCACTTATTTGGCACAAGCACGAGCTTTGGGGGCTGCTTTGGTGGTGGCTTTAAATACAGATGCTTCTGCTAAAAGACTGGGTAAGGGTGATGATCGACCAGTGAATCCTTTATTGAATCGTGCTGCGGTGATGGCAAGTTTGGGTGCCGTTGATTTGGTGACCTGGTTTGATGAAGATACGCCATTTGATTTAATTGAATTATTAAAACCTGAGATATTAGTTAAGGGTGGCGATTGGTCGATCGATGCCATTGTAGGTAGTAAAGAAACAATCAGCCGTAGTGGCAAAGTGCATTCAATTCCATTTTTGTTTGATACATCAACGACTAAAACGTTGAATTTAATTCGGGGTAAGTAACCGTTATGGTCAATGAACAACATAATTTACTCGCTACACTCATTCAGGATATTAGTGAGTTTGGGGTGTTTCATCCTCAGTTTTTGATTCAGGCGGCAGTATTATTGATTTGCTGGGGTGGTGCATATTGGTTTTCTCGCTCTTTGTTGCGGCAGTTTCAAGGTCAAACCAGCAAGTGGAAGGTTGGTGAGGACGGGATTCGCCGAATACTATTTCCTGCTTTGGCATTAATTTTGGTTAGTGCCGCTAACCTTATTTTGCACTTTATTGAGGGCAGGACTAATTCCTTATTGCAAGTCGCTAATTTGTTAATGTTGGCGATGGTCAATATTCGAATATTAGTTTACGTACTTAGGTTGGCTTTTGATGGTTCCGCTTGGGTTAAACAAAGTGAAAAATATATCGCAGCAAGTGTTTGGTGTGCTTATGTGTTGCATGTCGTGGGTATCTTGCCCGAAGTCTTAAACATTTTAGATTCACTAAGTTTTAATGTTGGCGCAATTCATATCTCGGTACTGACTGTCATTCAAGGCTTGTTGTCGGTTTGTTTTACGCTTGTGATTGCAATGTGGGCCGGACGACTACTCGAACAGCGTTTAATGTCGGCCAGTATGATGGACATGAACGTTCGTGTTGTGTTGGTCAAAGTAATGCGTTCGTTATTGGTGGTGTTGGCGGTACTTGCATCGCTCGCGATGGTGGGGATTGATCTAACGGTATTATCGGTTTTTGGCGGTGCTTTGGGTGTGGGTCTGGGTTTTGGCTTGCAGAAAATCGCCTCAAATTATGTCTCTGGTTTTATTATTTTGCTTGATCGTTCGGTGAAATTGGGTGACGTGATTGCCGTTGATAATCGGCAAGGAGTGATTAGCAAATTAACCTCTCGTTATGTTGTTCTCAAAGCACCTGATGGGACTGAGTCATTGGTTCCAAATGAAACTCTGATTACCTCCACTGTCGTGAATAACTCATATTATGAGCGGGCAATTTGGATTGGGTTACCTGTTCAAATTGCGTATAACTCAGACTTAGAAATGGTCATGGAATTATTGCCAACAGTGACCGAAGGAAATGATCGAATTTTGCGTGACCCTGCACCAGGGGTGATGATTTTGGCGTTTGCTGATAATGGGATTAATTTGACGCTGGGGTTTTGGTTAAAAGACCCTGAAAATGGTCAAGGTGGTTTACGTTCAGATTTGTATTTAAAAGTTTGGCAATTATTTAAACAGCATGGCATCGAAATTCCTTATCCACGACGTGATATTTCGATTTTACCGAGTCCTGCAGCAGTGCAATCTGTCAGTTAAGTCGCCTAACTGGATGAAATCTGAGTAAAATCTGATTATGTGCTTGAACGTGGGCAATTGCTCGAAGGATGAATTGTATGGAATGGTTGAATGGCCTGATTGACCTGTCGTGGTGGGGCTATATATTGGTGATGCTGGTTTTGACGCATGTGACAATTGCGTCAGTCACCATTTTTTTGCATCGCCATCAGGCGCATCGTGCTTTGGATTTGCACCCTATTGTCAGCCATTTTTTTCGTTTCTGGTTGTGGCTAACGACGGCACAAGTTACTAAAGAATGGGCAGCGATTCATCGTAAACATCATGCTAAATGCGAGACAGCAGAAGACCCGCATAGTCCGCAAGTTTTCGGTATTAAGAAAGTGTTTTGGGAAGGTTGGGAGTTGTATCGTGCTGAGGCAGCAAAACCTGAGACGATGCAAAAGTATGGTCATGGCACGCCAGATGATTGGTTAGAGCGTAATCTCTATACCCCCTATGCGAGTTGGGGGCCAACGCTGATGGCGGTGATTGATTTATTGCTGTTTGGTACGAATGGTATTTGGATCTGGGCCATGCAAATGCTTTGGATTCCGGTGACCGCTGCTGGCGTGATTAATGGGATTGGTCACTATTGGGGCTATCGCAATTTTGAAACTGAAGATGCCTCGACCAATATCATGCCGTGGGGGATTTTGATTGGTGGTGAAGAGCTGCATAATAATCATCATACTTTTGGGACTTCGGCCAAATTGTCTTACAAATGGTTTGAGTTTGATATCGGCTGGTTCTACATCCGCATCTTATCGATATTGGGTTTGGCTAAAGTACGTAAGGTGGCGCCTAAATTAGTGATTGCCGAAACTCGTCCGGTGTTAGATGAGTCTTTGTTGCAGGCGATTATTGCTAATCGCTATGCGATTGCAGCCAATTATGCGCGTACTTTGAAAGCGACTGTGGCGCAAGAGGTTGAGCAGTTGTCGGCCAATGCACGTTTACCCTCGGTTAATTTTGATGTCGCGAAGCGAATGAAAGTTTGGCTCAAGCAAGATGCAAAAGACACCTCGGCCAGTGATAAAATTCATCTCGAGTTGATTCTTGCTCAAAGTAAAGTATTGGAGCAGGTCTATCAAATGCGCCAAGAGCTGACTCGGATTTGGGAGCGCTCAAGTTTGAATCGCAATGAACTGGTTGTGCAATTACAAGATTGGTGCGCCCGCGCTGAAGCAAGTGGCATTCAGTCATTGCGAGAATTTTCGCTGCGTTTGCGTGCGGTCGCTTAATTGCAGTTAAACATTATGTTTGAGCATCAAGGCGAGCCGTGGGTTCGCCTTTTTATTTGGAGAGTATGTCAATGTCTTCTATTCAGCGTTATCACGTTGGTCCACGTTTATGCGAAACCGTGGTACACAACAATACAGTGTATCTGGCTGGGCAAATTGCAGAGGATTTGAGTAAAGATGCTCTGGGGCAAACCGTCGAGGTGTTAGCTTGTATTGATCGATTATTAGCCGAGGTAGGCTCAGATAAAAGCAAAATCTTGCAGGTGACCATTTATGTAGCTGATATGGCTGATTACGATGCGATGAATCTAGCTTGGGGTGAGTGGATACCCCAAGGCCATACGCCAGCTCGAGCTACTGTGCAGGCTAAATTGGCGGATCCCGCTTATAAGATCGAAATGACGGTAATTGCGGCCTTGTAAATATGGCTCTGAGATTGGGTGTATTAATTTTGTGAGGTAGGTATGGCTTCAATTGTATTAGCGTATTTAGCGACATGGCAGCCGTTTGATGTGGACCGGATTCCGGTCGAAAAATTAACGCATCTATGTTATGCCTTTGCCAAAGTCGTTGATGGTGACGTGATACCGCAGGACTCTAGTGATCCCAGTATGGGTAAAGAGGAGTACTGCCTGCACCTGAGCGAGCAATTGCGTCTGCTTAAGCAGCGTAATCCCAGCGTGAAGATCTTGATTTCTATCGGTGGGTGGAGTGCCGATGGTTTTTCGGATGCTGCATTGACGGCAGATTCACGCGAGAAGTTTGCACGTTCAACGCTCGAATTTATCCAAAAATACCAATTTGATGGCGTTGATTTAGATTGGGAATATCCTAGCAACGATATGGCTGGGATTAAGGCGCGAATAGAAGATAAAGAAAACTTCACGCTGCTGCTCACCGCCTTGCGCCAGCAATTGACTGCAGCTGCGACAGCCGCGAAACGAACGACCTATTTACTAACTATCGCCGCCGGTGCTGGGCAGTATTATCTGGATGGTGTAGAAATTAAAGCGGTCGCTGAGCAGTGCGATTTCATCAATTTGATGACCTATGATTTTTATAATGGTTGGGCCACGCGTGCTGGCCATCATGCCAACCTATATCGCGCAAGCCATGATCCTGAGGGCGATAGTGCAGATCATGCCGTGCAGCTTTATTTAGCCAATGGCGTACGCGCCGATCAACTGGTCTTGGGTTGTCCATTTTATGGGCGAAGTTTGCGCGGTGTTGGCGCGGCCGGTTTAGGCGCGGCAGGTGCGCCCAAAAGTAATGGCACGTACAATTATCAGAAAATTGCCAATGAGCTACTGCCGAGCGGGCGCTATACCCGACACTGGGATGCCGAGGCTCAGGTGCCTTGGTTGTTTGATGGTGATGAGTTTATTAGTTATGAAGATCCTGAATCGATCGCTTTGAAAGGGCTGTACGCTAAGCAGCAGAGCTTGGCGGGAGTGATGTTTTGGGAATATACCGAAGATCCGAGCAATACCTTGCTTGATGCTTTGAGCTTGAGTGTTCAATAGTTGGGTATGTCTTTCTAGGTATTTTAAATCAATGGCTATGGCAATATACATCATAGAGGGTTTATGTCGATCGATTTAATGTCTCATGCCGTGATTGCTACGCCATTTGGGCGTTTAGGGCTTTGGGTGGAGGCTGAGCGACTGAAGGCGGTCGATTTTTTACCGAGTCATGAAACTTTGTTAACCGCTCATCATCCACTGTTGCGGGAGACCGAGCAGCAAATCGCGGCGTATTTTCGTAATCCTGATTTTGTGTTTGATCTGCCTTATCAGTTGCAAGGTACTGCGCATCAGCTAAAAGTTTGGGAGGCCATCGCAGCAATTCCTGCTGGTGCAGTGACAAGCTATGCCGCGATTGCATCACAGATTGGCTCTGCGCCTCGTGCGATTGGTGGTGCTTGTGGGCGTAATCCGTTGCCGGTGATTATTCCTTGTCACCGCGTTGTCGCGGCCAAAGGCTTTGGCGGATTTAATGCGAATCGCAATGACCTTGATTGGTTGCCTATTAAACGCTGGCTACTGCGGCATGAAGGTTTGATTTATGCCGAATAAACCTGCGCTGCCTGAAGTGGCAGAGCGAGAGCAGGAAATCATTAATCAGTTTCTCGATCTGATTTGGCTGGATGATGGCTTGGCCATCAACACCATTGAAAGTTATCGGCGCGACTTATTCATCTGGGCTAATTGGTTGCAAGCCGAGACGGCCCATACGCTGATGACGGCAGACCGAGATGCAGTGCAGGCTTTTATGGCGCGGCAGTCACGTGATATGAAAGCAGCTACGTTGGCGCGGCGGATGGCGAGTTTGCGAAAGTTTTACCGCCATGCTGTTCTCAATGCGCAAATCACGGTTGATCCGAGTGCTGAGTTAAGCTCACCACGGCGAGTTAGGCCACTCCCGAAAGCTTTATCAGAAGACCGTATTGAAGCCTTGCTGGCCGCACCGGATTTGGAAACGACGGCTGGTATCCGAGACCGTGCGATGCTGGAGTTGATGTATGCGACCGGACTGCGGGTGACTGAGTTGGTGACCTTGTCAGTCAATGAGGTGTACCTCCGTGAGAAATATATTCGCGTTGTGAACGGTAAGGGCGGTAAACAGCGCCTTGTGCCAATTGGCGATTGGGCCGCCGATTGGTTAACGCGATATTTGCGTGAATCACGCTTGCTGCTGATTAAACAGCCGAGTGAGGGTTGTTTATTTATTAATCAGCGCGGCGAGCCGCTCACGCGGCAGGGCTGCTGGTACATTATTAAGCAATACGCGCAATTAGCTCAGATCCCGGCTGAATTGCTCAGTCCTCATGTCTTGCGACATGCCTTTGCCACGCATTTACTCAATCATGGCGCTGATCTGCGTGTGGTGCAGATGCTACTTGGCCATTCTGATATCACGACAACGCAGATTTATACACAGGTTGTCGCTGCTCGATTGAAATCTTTGCACCAATCACATCATCCCCGTGGGTAAAAATTCAGTTTTCAGCATGAATCAGGTAAGCTTTGTTTGCAGTCAAATCCATGACGTTTAACTATGGGAGATCATCAATGATAGATGCAACACTACTGTCGAAGTATCAGGATATCGCCGTGGGCTATGTGGCTCAATTTGGCGTAACAATTTTGGCGAGTATTGCTTTTTGGGTCGTAGGTCGCTGGCTCATTGGCTTAGTGGTTCGTTTTGTTCAAGCGGGTTTGACTAAGCAAAAAGTCGATCCAACCGTATTGCGTTATGTGGGTTCGGCGGTCACGGTGCTATTGAATGTACTGCTCGTGATTGGCATTTTGGGCTATGTTGGAATTCAAACGACAACCTTTGCTGCATTACTCGCTGCAGTTGGTCTGGCGGTGGGTATGGCATGGTCTGGCTTGTTGGCCAACTTTGCCGGTGGTGCGTTCTTGATCGTACTGCGTCCGTTTAAAGTGGGCGATATGATTACCGCTGGCGGCGTGACAGGTGTGGTGCATGAAGTGGGTCTGTTTGCATCGACGATCATGACGCCAGACAATATCTTGACCGTAGTCGGCAATAATAAAATCTTTACTGATAACATTCAAAACTACACCGCAACGCCATTTCGCCGTGTTGACTTGAAAGCGCAATTGTCAGGCGCTGCGGATGTGAATCAAGCGATTGCTTTGTTGAAAGAAAACATCGCAAAAATCCCAAATGTGATTGCTGATCCTGCAGTTGATGTTGAAATCTTGGAATTCCAATTGGTGGGTCCAGTATTGGCTGTGCGTCCGTATTGCCACAATGATCACTACTGGCAAGTGTATTTCGATACCAATAAAGCTATTTTGGCGACCTTGTCTGCTTTCCCCGCGCCAACGCCTTCACAAGTTGTGATGGTTCATCAGCAATAATTATAAAGATTAAAAAACCGCCAGCATACTGGCGGTTTTTTTGTGGGCTCAATATTTATTAATAAGTATCAGGCGGTAGACTTTTCTAGTACGGGGATAGAAAGAGATACCTTGCCATCACTGTCGATATCAATCGTGACTTCACCACCATTGGTCAGTCGACCAAAGAGCAATTCATCAGCCAAAGCTTTACGAATGGTGTCTTGAATCAAGCGCGCCATTGGACGAGCGCCCATTTGCGGATCGAAACCATTTTTGGCCAAGTAGTCTTTGAGTGCATCAGTGAAATGAGCCTCGACTTTTTTCTCGTGCAACTGAGCTTCGAGTTGCATCAAGAATTTTTCCACCACTTGCAGAATAATCTCGTGCGTCAATGAGGCGAACGGGATAATGGCATCGATACGATTGCGGAATTCAGGCGTAAACATCCGCTTGATTTCCTGCATTTCATCGCCGACTTCTTTCTTGCTGGTAAAACCAATCGTTGATTTATTCAGCATCTCGGCACCGGCATTGGTGGTCATAATAATTACCACATTGCGGAAATCTGCTTTGCGGCCATTATTATCAGTCAGCGTACCGTGATCCATCACTTGCAACAACACGTTGTAAATATCTGGATGCGCTTTTTCAATCTCATCGAGCAGCAAAATCGAGTACGGATGCTTATTCACCGCTTCCGTCAGAAGGCCACCTTGCTCATAGCCGACATAGCCCGGAGGCGCACCAATCAAGCGGCTCACCGCGTGGCGCTCCATGTATTCCGACATATCAAAACGAATCAGCTCAATGCCCATAGTGAACGCCAATTGCCGCGCCACTTCGGTTTTGCCGACACCTGTTGGGCCAGAGAATAAGAACGACCCAATTGGTTTGAGCGGATTGCCCAGGCCTGCACGCGCCATTTTGATTGAGGTAGCGAGTACTTCGATCGCTTTTTCTTGGCCAAACACAACATTGCGTAAATCACGCTCAAGGGTTTTGAGCGTATCTTTATCGTTGCTCGATACTGATTTTGGCGGAATCCGCGCAATTTTCGAAATAATGTCTTCGATTTCGCCTTTGCCGATGGTTTTCTTTTGTTTCGAGCGCGGCAAGATTTTTTGCGCCGCACCAGCTTCATCAATCACATCAATGGCCTTATCGGGCAAGTGGCGGTCGTTGATGTATTTGGCTGATAGTTCGGCCGCGGTAGTTAATGCCGCTTGCGTGTATTTCACGCCATGATGTTGCTCGAACTTTTCTTTCAAACCTTTGAGAATTTCAATGGTTTGCTCGATGCTTGGCTCTGGCACGTCGATCTTTTGGAAGCGACGTGATAGCGCATTGTCTTTCTCAAAAATGCCGCGATACTCGCTGTATGTTGTTGCACCGATGCATTTGAGCGTGCCGTTCGATAGTGCTGGTTTGAGTAGATTCGACGCATCGAGCGTGCCGCCGGAAGCAGCACCTGCACCCACGAGCGTATGGATTTCATCAATGAACAAAATTGCGTTGCGTTCTTCGCCCAATTGCTTGATGACCGCTTTGAGGCGTTGCTCGAAATCACCACGGTACTTGGTACCCGCGAGCAGAGCGCCCATATCCAGCGTATATACCGTTGCATCAGCAAGGATGTCGGGTACTTCGCCTTCAACGATGCAACGTGCTAGACCTTCAGCAATTGCCGTTTTACCTACACCGGCTTCGCCGACTAAGAGCGGGTTGTTTTTGCGGCGACGGCATAGGATTTGAATGACGCGCTCAAGCTCGGCATCGCGACCAATCAAAGGATCGATTTTGCCCGCCAACGCTTGCTCATTCATGTTTTGCGTATAGCTATCGAGCGCTTTGCCTGCGCTGCTTTCGCCTTCGCTATCCTCAGCAGGCTCAGAGCGTGGTGTTGACGGTTGGCTGCTGGCTGACTTACTAATTCCGTGCGCGATGTAATTGACCACATCAAGGCGGGTAATGCCTTGTTGGTGCAAGAAATACACGGCATGGCTGTCTTTTTCACCAAAAATAGCGACCAGTACGTTGGCACCAGTCACTTCTTTTTTGCCCGACGATTGCACATGCAAAATGGCACGTTGGATGACGCGTTGGAAGCCAATCGTGGGTTGGGTTTCGACTTCAGCCGTTCCCGACACCACGGGTGTGTGTTCGGTGACAAAGTCGCTGAGCTGGCGGCGTAATTCATCTAGATTAGCGCCGCAGGCTTTGATGACTTCAATGGCAGAAGGGTTGTCGAGTAGCGCGAGCAGCAAGTGTTCCACGGTAATGTATTCGTGGCGTTTTTGCCTTGCGTCCATGAAAGCCATATGCAGGCTAACTTCGAGTTCTTGGGCGATCATTGGTTCACCTCCATAATGCATTGCAACGGATGCTGATGCGCCCGAGCGTACTGCGTAACTTCGGCCACTTTGGTGGCGGCGATATCCTTAGGATAAACTCCACAAATGCCACGGCCTTCGGTGTGGACTTTTAACATAACTTGGTTAGCTCGCTCCCCGGGCATCCCAAAGTGGTGTTGCAACACATCGATGACGAAATCCATCGGTGTGTAATCATCATTAAGGAGTACGACTTGCCACATAGGTGGTGGGGTTGTGCGTACTGCTGAGTCTTTTAACTGCGTGTCGTTTTGATGCTGGATCGCCATTGGTTTTGTCTTTTCCTCGCTTACCTTTATATTTGGCGCTCACAACGAATTTTTCAAGCGTGAATGCAATACCACAGTGTGCCGTGTATCTTTTATTTTCGCTTGACCGAAATAGTCAAAGTGGCGTAAAAAGTTATATATGTTTGTTGTGGACCTTCTACGACAAACCGGTTTACCGATTTTCTATTCTAGTTTGATCGGCAATTTATTTTATTTTTTGTTTTCAGGATGTCCTCGACATGGCATTAGGTACTGTTAAGTGGTTCAACGATTCTAAAGGCTTTGGCTTTATTACTCCAGATGCAGGCGGCGAAGATCTATTCGCTCACTTCTCTGCGATCAACATGCCAGGCTTCAAAACTTTGAAAGAAGGCCAACGTGTCTCTTTCGACGTTACTCAAGGTCAAAAAGGCCAGCAAGCTGGTAACATCCAAGCTGCTTAATTTTTGCTTTAAGTAAAAAGTCCCAACCCGCTTCGGCGGGTTTTTTATTGCCTGCTTTCTCTTGTTATCGACTATTTTCAGCAGAAAATGAAAAAACCCCGTTAAAAAACGGGGTTTTTTATCATGTAGCTGATTGACGTGACTAATCGAAAGATCAGCGGCCAATCAGCGCAAAAGTTTTTTGGCAAGACAACGCAGCTAAAAGACTTTTGCTTTCCTACTTACATGCGTTCGATCATTGCTTTACCGAAGGCAGAGCAAGACACTTCTTGTGCATCATCCATCAAGCGCGCGAAGTCATAAGTCACAACTTTGTCTTGAATCGTTTTGCCCATTGCTTCGATGATCTTGTCAGCGGCTTCAGTCCAGCCCATGTGACGCAACATCATTTCTGCTGACAAGATGATTGAACCTGGGTTCACTTTATCTTGACCAGCGTATTTTGGTGCCGTGCCGTGAGTGGCTTCGAAGCAAGCGATGTTGTCAGACAAGTTCGCGCCTGGAGCGATACCGATACCGCCAACTTCTGCTGCCAAGGCATCAGAAATGTAATCGCCGTTCAGGTTCAACGTCGCGATCACATCGTAATCAGCTGGACGCAATAAGATTTGTTGCAAGAACGCATCAGCGATCACGTCTTTGATTACGATGCCGTTTGGCAATTGCAACCATGGGCCGCCGTCGATCTCAACGCCGCCGAATTCGTTTTTAGCGAGTTCGTAGCCCCAAGTGCGGAACATGCCTTCCGTGAACTTCATGATGTTACCTTTGTGAACCAAGGTAACACTACGACGGTTGTTGTCGATTGCGTATTGGATTGCTTTACGAACCAAACGCTCAGTACCTTCTTTCGATACTGGCTTGATACCGATTGAAGAAGATTCTGGGAAGCGAATCTTGTTCACGCCCATTTCTTTTTGCAAGAATTCGATAACTTTTTTCGCGCCTTCAGAGTTCGCATCCCACTCGATACCGGCGTAGATGTCTTCTGTGTTTTCACGGAAGATCGTCATGTCAACGCGTTCTGGGTGTTTTACTGGCGAAGGAACGCCTTGGAAATAACGTACTGGACGCAAGCAAACATACAGGTCCAAGTTTTGACGCAGAGCCACGTTCAATGAACGGATGCCGCCGCCAACTGGTGTTGCCAATGGGCCTTTGATTGATACAACGTATTCTTTCAATGCATCGAGGGTTTCTTGTGGCAGGTAAGAGCCATCAGCGTACAATTTAGACGCTTTCTCGCCGCAGTAGATTTCCATCCAATGGATTTTACGGTCATCGCCGTAGCATTTTTTAACCGCTGCATCGACTACGTCGATCATCACCGGAGTGATATCCACACCAATACCATCACCCTCGATAAACGGGATGATTGGGTTGTTTGGCGTTGCTAGGTTAGGAACGATCTTTTCGCCCCCTTGTGGGACTTTGATTAGACTCATCGGGCACACCTGTGAAATCAGTGGTTAAAAACTTTCACCGCAATTGATTAATATTTTTTTCGCGGCGAAAAAACGCACTATTATCACAGGTTTGCAGCCATTCTGCCAAGATTTACTCGATAAACTGTTGCCATGCCTAAATTGATTTTATTGAACAAGCCCTATGGGGTGATTTGCCAGTTTTCACCCAGCCCACCGCACCAGTGTTTGGCTGATTATGTATCGGTGAAAGACGTCTACGCGGCGGGGCGCTTGGATACCGATTCGGAAGGTCTATTGCTGCTGACTGATAGCGGCCCTTTGCAGCACAAAATCACTGATCCCAAGCACAAACTCGTCAAAACCTATTGGGTGCAGGTTGAAGGCATTCCTGATGATGCTGCGCTGCAAGCATTGCGCGCTGGTGGTTTGGATTTAGGCGATTTCAAAACCTTGCCTGCCGAGGCGCGCCTTATTGAGCAACCCGAAATAGTCTGGCCGCGTGTGCCGCCGATACGCGAGCGCGCTGCGATTCCAACGAGCTGGTTGGAAATTAAAATTTCCGAAGGCAAAAACCGCCAAGTCCGCCGGATGACAGCGAAGATTGGGTATCCAACGCTACGCCTTATTCGCTATGCAATAGGTGGCTATACGCTCGATGGTGTTGAGTTGGGGCAGACGCAGACCATCACCGTCGCCCCCGTGCATGTGCCAAACCCCAATCCCAAACCCGCAGGTAAACCGAAACAACGCGGCCGCCGTGGGCCGAATAAGGTACGTTAAAAGCAGAGCCTTTTTGTCCACGAAATTAACGAAAAGACACGAAAAAAACCAAGACCACGGCGAATGCCATTGAGCTTAATGATGAATGTATTCTGCTTGGCCTTTGTTCGTGCTTTTCGTGTCTTTCGTGGACCCCAATTTTGATGTTGTTTTTGAGATTTTACACATGGCTAAACCGATTGCCCCGATTCCGCATCGAGACGGCATCGCGCCGAGTTTTGTCGGCCTACCGCAAGGCGACTGGCCGCTGATTTTGGATTTTTTAATTCAGCGCTTCCCGCACGTCGCGGCCGATGATATTCGTGGCCGCTTGCTGCGTGGTGAAGTGGTCGATGAAGTCGGCAATCCTTATCGCGTGGATTCACCGTACCGCGCTGGCACTGTGCTGTGGTACTACCGCCCGCAGCCAGAGCCGCTTACCGTGCCGTTTGCCGAGCATATTTTGTACCAAGACGACGTCTTGCTCGTTGTCGATAAACCGCATTTCTTGCCCGTCGCGCCCGTCGGCCGTTACGCGCTGGAAAATCTGCAAACTCGTTTGCGATTGCGCTTAAATAATCCAGAAATCACACCGCTGCATCGCCTCGATAAAGAAACCGCTGGCGTGATTTTGTTCTGCCAAAGCCCGCAGCATCGTCATGCTTATCATGGCTTGTTTGAATCGCGGCAAATTCAAAAAACCTATGAAGCGATAGCCGGGTTTAGCGCTGATTTGCAATTTCCTTGCGTGCACACCAGCCGTATCGAATATCGCGATGATGCGTTTACGGTGCAAGAAGTGGCAGGCGAAGCCAATAGCGAAACGGCGATTGAGCTACTAGAGCGCCGCGGCAACTACGCCCATTACCGCCTCGCGCCGCATACGGGCCGCAAGCATCAATTGCGGGTGCATTTGGCGGGGATGGGTATTCCGATTGTCAATGACGCATGGTATCCCGAGCTGATGCCCGATAAAGGCAACGATTTTTCATCGCCATTGCAATTGCTGGCGCGGGCGATTGAGTTTGTTGATCCGGTAACGGGGGAGGCGAGGCGGTTTGAGAGTCAGCGGGAGTTGGGGTGGCCAGCATAGTGGCGCGCTGCGCTAAACCCGCTTTTTTAATATGTGGTTTAGCTCAAGTTGTTACGATCTTTTTGAACTGAGTCGCGCTGATGCCGCGCGGCACCTACTTTTCTTTGCTTTGCCAAAGAAAAGTAGGCCAAAGAAAGGCAACCCTAGTATCTGCGCGGGCTACGCCCGTACCCTCACTGCGGACAATCGAGGCGGTTGTGGTCAAAACTCGGCCTACGGCCTCAAACATTGACCCCAAAAACCCCCAATCGTATCAACTTAAGCGCTGCTTGTTTTTTCAATCTCCATCCGGCATGATGCAGAAACAAACATAACTCTTTGATTATTAATTACTATATGATTAAGCACCCTAACTGACTCCCTTCGTAATGTGTCCACTCTC
>CAUOZE010000073.1:0-14140 GCA_963508915.1 uncultured Deefgea sp. | reverse complement strand
TGATGAATGAATGCGCACTCTAGGTGAAGCGAGTTACTTCGTCAAACATTCTTTCAGATTGTAAGTTTTATTTCTAATTTATTGCTTATGGGAATCTGGACAAATTGATGAGTCTGAGTGGATGTATCTGATAAGAATGGGGGGCTAAATGGCTAAGAATACGCAAAAAACGCTCAATCAGATAAAACGTGTAAAAGCTCTGGAAGCTAGCCATATACACAAACTTGGTCATCAATAGCGTCAAAAGCACGCCCATCACCCACAAGGTTTTGCGTGGCGTGAATGGAGCGGTTTTCGCGTTGCCTTTGTGACCCTGCGATTTTTGTTGGTGTGAATACCACAGACTAATGCGCCACAACACGCCCATCGCCAGCAAGGCAGCGAGTGAAAACCAAGCCAAACTCGGCTGGCCAAGCGGAATGACAATCAGCGCAGCAAGTAGCGGCCCCATTGCACTGCCTGCATTTCCACCGACCTGAAACAGCGATTGCGCCAAACCATGCTGTCCGCCCGATGCAAAGCGCGCGATGCGTGATGATTCGGGGTGAAAGATCGACGAACCTGTTCCGACCAAGCCTGCGGCCAGCAAGATCAAGGGAAAGGAGTCGGCTTGCGATAAGAGCAGTAGACCAACCAAGGTAAAGCCCATACCGACCACCAGCGAGTGCTGTTGCGGTCGCTTATCCGTCATCGCGCCGATCAACGGCTGCAAAATTGACGCGGTAATCTGGTAGGTCAGCGTAATCAAACCGAGCTGGGCAAAGCTAAGGTGATAGTTGCCCTTCAGCATTGGATACAAAGCCAAGATCAGCGATTGCATCATGTCATTGAGAAAATGGGCACTGCTTATAGCCGCCAAAACGCGGTATCGGGTCGATGCGCGCTCGGGCTGGCTGGTAATCGTCGCGGTATTCATCTGACGCTCCAAGTGAGTCATGGGATAAGTTGAGAACACATCTTATTGACATCACCCCTGCCTGTCCTGCGAGAATAAGGCAAACACCATCGAGAAAACGACATGCTTATCGAAAGAGTTGGCCCATTGCGCGATATGGCGGGCGCATTGCTTCACGGCAAGGCAGTCGATCATCAGCCCGGCTCTGCCACGATCCGCCATTGGCACGAAGTTGCCCAGCTACTGTATGCGATCAGCGGCGTGATGCGCGTGATCACGCCACTTGGTCAATGGATCGTGCCGCCCAATCGCGGTATTTGGGTGCCCGCAGGCGTGTGGCACGAAGTGTTTATGATCGGCTTAGTCGAGGTACGGTCGATTTATATTCGCCCCGACGCGGTGCAGGATTTACCTAGCGAATGTTGCGTCCTTGAAATCACCCCGTTGATGCGCGAGCTGATTTTGGCGGCGATCAGCATTGATTATCAAGAACAGCCCATCCTGCCGCGCAGCCAGATGATTGCGCAATTACTGCTCAATGAAGTTAAAACACTCACTATGCTACCGATGCAATTACCGATGCCCGATGACAGATTACTGCGCGGGATTTGTGCTGACATTCTGGCAAACCCCGATGAAAACCGCACGACGGAAGACTGGGCCAGCCAAGCAGGCGTCGATGCGCGTACGCTGCAGCGCCGATTTAATAAAGTCACCGGTATGACGATGGGCGAATGGCGGCGACAAGCCCGCTTGCTCAATGCGCTGGAACGACTCGCGCAAGGCGAGCGGGTGATTGATGTGGCTTTTGATTGCGGCTACAACAGCCCCAGTGCATTTACTGCGATGTTCAAACGCCAATTTGGCATTTCGCCAAGCAACTTTTTTCAGTAAATACTTTTTTCAGTAAATTATTTGTGGCTTCTCCAAACTATCATGACTAGAAATGAATAAAGACTGTATCCAGATAAATTGCAGTCTTCTAATTATATTATTTAGGCATAGAGGCTTCGGCCAGAGCTGACGTTTGCTGCTATACGCTTAAATTTCTCTCGAAGTTAATGATATTTGCATCCGGCTTAAGTGAATATAACTGCGCAAAGCGTCCACCTGATGTGGTTTTTTCATTACTAACTTCAAACATTTCTGAAGCTTCAATACGTCGCATTAGGCTTTTACGCTGAATCGGCTTTTCAATAATGGCCTCGATTACAGCCATCAATTGCCCAATCGTAAACTGCTGCGGCAGACAAAAAATGGGGATCATTGAGTAGAGCGTTTTTTGTTGTAATCGTTGCCGTGCAAGCTCAATGATCTGCAGATGATCAAACGCTATCGCTAACTCAGTCAGTTCACTCACTGGTATCCAGCAGGCCATTTCTACGGTTTCAATATTTGATGCTACAGCCTGATAGGCGACGAGAGCGTAATAGGCTAGCGTGACACTAAACCCGCGTGGGTCTCGCTCTAGACCTGAAAAAACCTGCAATTGCTCCAAGTAATTCGGTTCGAATCCTGTTTTGGCAGCTAATTTTCGACGGGCTGTCATGTCAGTGTTTTGGTCAAGGTCGATATCAATAAAACCGCCAGGTAAGCCCCACGTTCCGCGATAAGGAAGCTCTGCGCGTTTCACCATAAGCACTTTAAGCACATTGTCTTGGACGGTAAACAACACACTATCAACGGTGAATAGGGGTTTTTTGATGAAGTCTGTTCTTTGCATTGTGCTCTCTACTTTATGTCTCTAGGACATTCTTTTTATAGCATAAAAATCACAGCAAAGAGAAATGTGCGTATTTAAATTTGACATAGTGTCTCAGTGACACTATATTTGCGTTGTGGTTTGGAACAGAAGATGCAAATCACACGCAGAAGCATAGTCAAGCTACTTGGAATCACTTACGCTCTGGTTACTTTCAAAAAGGTCGAGTTATGACAAGCTCCAGTACAGTAATTAGCCGCTATTCCTTACCAAATGCACAGCAAGAAGATGGTGTGTTGAAGCTATTTCAATTTGGTAGTGGTGAAAATCATGTCCAAATTGCGGCCCCCAATAGCGCGCACGTTGAAATTTTGTTTCGCTACCAAGGTGATCAATCAATGATGCAGCTTTTGCTGCTAACTGATGCACTGCGTCGTCAAGGCGCAACAAAAATTGATTTATTGATTCCATATTTTCCTGGTGCACGCCAAGACCGCGTCTGTAATCCGGGCGAATCGCTCTCTGCCAAGGTTTATGCCGATTTAATCAATCAGCAGCAGTACAGCAAAGTTTGCCTGTTTGATCCACATAGCGATGTCATCGTGGCATTACTGAATCAGGTTCAGGTCGTTAAAAATCATGATTTTTTGAAAGACGTACTCAACGAGACTGGCCAAGAAGTCGTTTTGATATCACCTGACGCGGGCTCGAATAAGAAGATTTTTGAGTTATCGAGCCAGCTTGGCGGACTCCCTGTCGTACGAGCGGACAAAATTCGTGACGTACGCAATGGCGCGATCATTGGTACCGAAGTGTTCTGTGATGACTTAAGCGGCAAAACAGCACTGATTGTTGATGATATTTGTGCTGGCGGCCGAACGTTTATTGAATTGGCTAAAAAACTCAAAGCCAAAGGCTGTGAAAAAATCATCCTCGCTGTCTCTCACTATGAGGGTAGTGCTGATGTGGCCAAGTTAGCTTACAGTGGCATTGATGCGGTGTACACAACCAGCAGTTTGCAAGACTGGCCAGCGACTGAATTTCTAAATGTAAAAAATATTTGGCGCTATATGCCAACACAAGGAGAGTCAGAATGAACTTGAATCCCGCTACTGCCATTGATGGTTATAAAGTCGATCACCGCCGTCAGTATCCAGATAACACTGAAGTGATCTTTAGTAATCTGACCGCACGAAACACTCGTCGTGACTATACCGATCAGATGGTGTTTTTTGGGCTGCAATACTTCGTCAAAAGCTTCTTGATTAAAAATTGGAATGAAGACTTTTTCCAGCAACCCAAAGACGAAGTGATTCGCCGGTTTTCACGTCGTATTAATAATTACCTTGGGCCAAATAACGTAGGCACCCAGCACATTGCTGATTTGCACGATCTGGGTTATTTACCGATCAAAATCATGGCATTGCCAGAAGGTTCGGTTTATCCATTGAAAGTGCCTTGTCTAATTATTTTTAATACTGACGAGCGTTTTTTCTGGCTGACCAATTATCTGGAAACGATTTTATCGACCAATGTTTGGGGTATGTGCACCAGCGCCACTACAGCTAATGAATACAAAAAAATACTCACTCAATTCGCGCTAGAAACGGATGGCAGTACCGATTTTGTGAATTGGCAAGGGCACGATTTTAGTTTCCGTGGCATGTATGGCGCTGAAGCTGCCGCGATGAGTGGCGCAGCGCATTTGTTGAGCTTTACCGGCACCGATACCATTCCAGCGATTGATTTTCTGGAAGACTATTACAACGCCAATAGCGATCTTGAACTGGTTGGCGGCAGCGTAGCCGCAACAGAACACTCGGTCATGTGCGCTGGCGGTATGGACAATGAGTTAGAAACCTTCCGCCGTCTGATCCAAGATATTTATCCAGCTGGCATCGTGAGTATCGTTTCAGATTCTTGGGATTTCTGGCAAGTCATGACCGACTTTACGGTTAAGCTCAAAGCGCAAATCTTAGCGCGTGACGGCAAAGTGGTGTTCCGTCCAGATACTGGCTGCCCAGTTAAAATGATTTGTGGTGATGCCGATGCACCCGAAGGCTCCCCAGAATATAAAGGCGCGATTGAATGCTTATGGGATGTATTTGGCGGCACCTTCAGTACTACTGGCTATAAATTACTCGATTCGCATGTCGGGTTGATTTATGGTGATTCGATCACTATCGAGCGTGCTAGAGCGATTTGTGAAGGCTTAAAAGCCAAAGGCTTTGCCTCGACGAATGTGGTTTTCGGTATCGGTAGCTATACCTATCAGTTCGTAACACGGGATACCGATGGTTTTGCTGTTAAAGCTACATTTGCCAAAATTGCGGGTGAAGATCGTGAAATTTTCAAAGCCCCCAAAACAGGGGATGGCACGAAAAATTCAGCAAAAGGTTTGGTGGCTGTGTTCAAGGACGAAAATGGCGAGTTTTACTTAAAAGACCAAGCAAGTTGGGATGAGGTAAACAATTGTGAGTTTATCGAAGTGTTTCAAGATGGAAAATTGTTGAACGATGCTAGTCTTGCGGAAATCAGAGCTAGATTAGCTGCGACGCTCTAAGAACTAGACAACGCCAACTTGAAGTACTGAGTTGGCGTTTTTATTTGCTAGAAGATATTCTAAGTAAACCACGATAGCTTTGCTTTTATGAAAAATGACTTTGCTTGCCGAAAATGATTTTCGCCCTGTTTAAAACTTGAATTTATTCAGTAAAATGGCGCGAGCATATAGGTAATTTAACTATTAACCCAAGAAGAAAATGAATGATTATTTACATCGATATGGATGATGTACTGTGTGATTTTTCTGGAGCGCATGCAAAGGCTCTGGCGGAAAATCCTGGCATCGCTTTTCCTCAGTCTCAATATGGGTTTTACCAGAAATTACCGCCATTAGATGGCGCAATTGAGGCAGTAAAAGCACTAATTTATTCAGATAAATATAGGCCCTACATTTTAACTGCGCCATCAACTAAAAATCCATTTTCATACACCGAAAAAAGAGTCTGGATAGAAGACCATTTTGGTTATGATTTTGTAGATCGCTTAATTATTTGTTCTAACAAGAGTCTTCTTAAAGGCGATATTTTAATTGACGACAATAATTCAGGTCGTGGTCAGGAGTACTTCGAAGGAAAGCTTATCCATTTTGGAACCGCTCAGTTTCCTGACTGGACATCTGTTAGACGAGTATTAAATTTTTAGGCTAAATGTTTGGTTTTCATGTGATCGTACTATGTACTCACTTGTGGGCGATTTAACCCCCCAAACTTTAAAGCAATAATCGATTACGAAAATGAGGAGTTTGGTGTCGCTTAAGGCCGAACAGATATGGCATATACCTTTAATCTTGAAGGTCTAGGTCGAATGTTTCATGGCATTCGTATTCAGATGGTGTAAACAACATGTTGCTGATTGCGGATAGAATCAAAGGTTTTTGCAGCTTAACTGCTTAGGGAACTGCAAAAGTTTGCTCGACTTATCGATTCAAACTGAACGTACATCAAAAGAAAGCTTACCAATTCTACCACCAACAACCTAGTCTTAATGCTCGGCTGAAATGACTAGGTTATCCCTGTATCGGGATCATTGCGATCCTCATCATAAAAAAACGCGAGAAAATCGGAGTGAGCTGCAATCGAATGATTAAGTAAGAAGAGAATGTTGTAGGGCTTATTTCAATTGCATCAAATAGATCGTTCCTGACTCGGATGGATCAAGTCATTTTATGATTTGCCTTAATATTATCCATGCCATTCACCTGTGCGGTTTTAAACCCTAGTCAAGCTTGTCCGTGCAGTAATGAGTATTAAATTCATCAATAACCTTTTCAATCATGGACTCCGTCAGGTTGCCATATTCCTGTTTTAATTCGATTAAACGTTTCCTGAGTAGTTGCTTTATTTCAGATGAAACTACGTCAGCTTGGCTATTCTTAATTTCGAAGAAAGCGTTACTTGAGTAGCGCTCACCAAACGATTGGATCATTTCCATATTTCGACTCAGCAATACTCCCAATGTCTCTTTTGACCATCTTGCATGAGATAAAAAAATTGCTGTTTTTTGTTTCGCATCGTTAATTAAGTTCCATACACAACGCGAAATATCGATATAGTTTGAAAATGATTTACTTTTGTAAACACAGATGGAGTGATGTAATTGCCGAAGTGGTAAGACAATTGCCACCACTAAGTAGTGTTGCCCATCGGTATGCTTTCCAAGACTGATTCCAATCAAGTCGATATGAGATTGTGTCGCAACTTGAGGAATGAGATCCGGAGTAAGTAGTCCTGCTTTGAAAAGTGCTTTGATTTGTTCCTGACTGGGTTGTTCAAGAGACCCGATTTTGAGCAAGTTGTGAATATGCAACGCTCGTTCATTCTTGGTAGCGAGTCCATTTTTCTGCAGTATCGCTTGAATAGTGGGTGGTGTGACTTGATTGTCTAGTGCCTTTGCAATCCTGCTGCATCCCCAATCTGGGTGAGCAAGAACTAATTCGAGTACGTTTTCTTGTAGCGGATGTCTTTTGTGTTCATTTTTGTGTTCATTCCAATATTGATAGGCTTGGATGAGTACATTGACTCGTCGGTAGTAAGTCGGCTGTGATATTCCTAGTTGTTTGCAGCGATCAGCAACAAATTCCATTCCGCCGGCTGTCAATAGAGCCCGCACGTCATCACTGGTAAACCCCGTCATTGTTAGAGCCTTTTATCCAAGAAAATTGCTGTATTTTTTATCAATTAAATTTTATGAATATCTATTAACCATGCTGGCACTGTAGTCATATTTTTGATAGTAATAAAGTAAAATCAAGTAAAGTTTTTGTAGGTAATTCTAATTTATTCAATGTTATATTGGGTATAAATTTATCAGTATATCTTTAGGGTTGCAAATAAATACGTCGGAGCTATGTACTCAGATTAGGTGGTGGGTAGCAATTTTTACTGAAGATTCGTAAATTGTTTGTGAGAAAAATTGCACGTAGAATGGAAAATTCATCTATCAAAGGAGGGAATACTATCGATTGAGTTTTTTTTGAGCAAAAAAAACGCACAGCTGTAACTGTGCGCTTACTTTCATTTTTGGGGATTGACCCCGATTGGATCCATTCACGAATCCAGTCTAAGCGCACTTTTCGGCTGCGTCAATCCCCTGTTTTCATTTTTTCGAATGTCAGACGACAAGCGACGGTTTTGTTCGGCCTGACGAAACAGAGGACTAATTTAATGCGTACAACTAAACGTTTTACGCCAACGGTACTTGGGCGTTTTGCCAAAGAAGGTCGTGGTGAAGGAGTTTTTGAAAGTTATAAAGGTTGGCATGGTGTTACCCGTGGTGATCCATCGAGCCGAGGGCGCTCTCACATTTTACGCTGGCGTGGTCGTCAGATTGATTTACTGAGTGATGGAGAGCTTGTTGCTGCGCTATTTTCTATGCAAGTTCCGGGGATCTTCGACCTGAGAGAACAATTTCCCCTTAACCAGCATGCTGGTGCACATGAGTTGATGCCATATGTGTCTACTTCAGCAGACATGTCTTTTGCTGGTACGCAGGAATTGGCAGAGCAACTTGATATCCGACATCCCGCTATTGGCGCGAAAATGGATCGTGTTTCATGGGTAATGACCACCGACCAACTACTGACTGTTAAATCTGACCAACTCCAGCTCTTGGCCGTTTCTTGCAAACCAAGTGGGGACTTAAGTAAACGTAGTCGGCAATTACTAGCCCTTGAACAGGCGTATTGGGCTATTCGCGGGGTTCAATGGTTATTAATAACTCCTGAAGTTTACGACCCTCGTGTGGGATTAACCTTGCGCCGTATTCTCCCTTGGTCGTTAAGTGAGGCTTGTAGTAATTCTCAACGAGAACTCGCAACCCGCATTGCGCATGAGATGGTTGGCCTTCCAAGGTTTTTGGCCATAAAGAGAATTGGACAGGAATTGGGCTGTGTGGATTTGGGGCAGCGTGCATTTTGGCAGTCAGTCTATTACGGGAAGATTCCTATGGATTTGTCTACTGGATGGCGCCCTTATGAAACGTTAAATCTGCTATCGGAAAAAGCGTTCTGGGCTCAAAACCCCATCGTATCGCGGAGGTCAGCATGGAACTGATTCATAACCGCCTCATTAAAATTATCGGCCGCATGGACGCTGGAATTTACCGCGTTATTCATAAGGATGCCGCGCGTAACTTAGTTTATATGGTGTGTCTGGAGCGAGATATCGTAACTTCAGATCAACCCCTGCGTGGTCGAAAGCCAAAACTGGGGAATAACCCTCGAAAGTCAGCACCACAAATCGGTGCAATAGTTCCGTTTGATAACGCAGATTTAACGCGGCGGATTGCCAACCAAGAAGTGTTGCCGTTTGAGCAAAAAGTCAGTTACCAGTATTTGATGCCACTCTCTGAGCCTAATCAGAAAATCTTCGATGATCGCGTCAATATCATGCGTGATTTTTTGCACTTACCAACGTTGGCAAACGAACTTGAGGCTTACCGCAGTTTGGCTCCGTTAATGAACAGAGTCTGTCAGCAACAAGATGCGAGTTTATCCTCAATAAAAAAGTACTGGTCTGAACTTTGTAAATTGGGAATCACCGAGGATAGTCTTCGGCCTCGTTATTTTCGATGTGGAGCACGAGGGGTTAAGCGCCCTTGTGACCCCGGTGGAAGAAAAAAGGCTGGCGCAAAAACTACCCGTGAGCGCTTGGCTAAAAAAACAGGTGTAACGGTTGCCCAAGAACAGTTGGGGATGAGCACCGAATGGCGTCTTCGCATCTTGGCTGCAGACCGTACATTGCCTACACCTCGGCCCAAAATGCCAGAACGTTGCTTAGAAATTCTGCGTATCGCCTTTATGACGCAGGGCACCGTTGATGCACAAGGTCAAATGACTCTGGAATTGCCAGCCAAAGGTCAATATCCAAATAAGAAACAGATTATTTGGATACTCAAGACTGAAATTCCAAGATTAGAGCAGATTCTGCTTGCTACGACCAAGGGGCACTTTTTACGAAATGATCGAGGCATGAAAGGTCGAGCATGGCAAGACGTTGCTGGGCCAGGTGGGACTTGGGCTATTGATTCGACAGTCGGCGATGTTTATCTGAGGTCATCGGTGAATCGGAATTGGCTTGTTGGAAGGCCGATTGTCTACATTCTCGTGGATGTTTGGTCGACTGCTGTCGTGGGATTCTATGTCTGCCTCAGTGGGCCTTCGTGGGATATGGCTAAGCAAGCACTTTTTAGTGCAGCAGTTTGCCCAGAATTACTCGGAAAAATATGGGGTTATCAGCCTGTTTTGAGTTTGAAACCCGCTCCGACATTGTGTAGCACCTTATTGTGTGACCGAGGAGAGTACTTGTCTCAGGGCGCTCGGCACACCGGACTAAATTTGTTGCCCAACCAGTCGTTTACACCACCGTACCGCCCAGATTTGAAATCATTGGCAGAGGTTCTTCATCGGATCGAGAAAGATCAGCAATTTCAATTTCTGCCAGGAGCCATTGATGCGCGCCGTGCCGAGCTCGAGTTGCGCCGTTTTGATCCCAGAACAGCAAGTTTTACTATCCGCAGTTATACCCAGTATCTTCATCTGCTATTTAGCGAATATAACTTAACAGCAGATCGGAGACATCGCCTAGATGCTGGCATGACCTCTGTTGGAGTTCTGCCGACGCCAGCGGGTCTCTGGAAGTGGGGGCATGACATGGGGATCGGCGTCCAACGAAAATTGTCACAGGACAATCTCATTCCGCAATTGTTACCTGCCGATTGGGCAACCGTTACCCCCTCTGGCGTGCAATTCGGAGGACTTACCTACCAGTCATCATTATTTGATTCGCTCGAATGGCAGGCATTAGCGCGAAACACAGGGCGTTGGAAAATTCCCATTCACTATTTTACAGGGTCAATGCAGCAGATCTGGACGCCTAATCCTGTGGAGGGCGGAATGTTAGCCGCGCAAATGTCAGATCATTCAAATGCGCATCGCACAATTTCATTGGAGGAGTGGGTTGATGTGCTCGCTATTGAACGACTTCAACGGTCTGATCTTGAGCATTTATTGACTAAGCAACGACTTATGCTGCGAAAAAAACGGCATGAACTAATCGCACAAGAAAAACAATTGACTCAGCTGGCCAGTTTGCAAGCACAAGGTCCAGAACCAACTATGACCGAGGCTCGGCAGATTGAAAATATGATCATTCAATCCGAAATCGCAGAGGGCAAGGTTGAATCATCACCTCTTGAGGAGCCCAATGACGCTGGGGTGGATTTATGTTTGGCCACCATGAGTAGCGTGTTAGAAGCCGTATTTGGAGACGAAAAATGACCGATATTTTCGATCCATATGCAGGTAACGTGCTTGTTCAGGGTCTAGGTCCGATTTTGTCCGCCGAGCAGGTGATTTCGAATCTGGCTTGTCTGCCTATACCACCTAAATCACCAAAGGAGGTTCCATTTGAAACTCGTTTGCACGAGTTGGCGACATTTCGAGATATTTTTATACCTAGGAATGAGCATATTTCACTGCAGCAAACGGTGGATGTAATGTTGCGGCAGGGGTATCGGCAGCGTAATCCATTGCTTGCTGAAGCGTGGCAGAAAGTAAGTGGACGGTCGGAAAAAATAGTTGCCCGGCCTTTTATGGCGTTACTGATTGGGCACTCTGGAACCGGCAAAACTGCAGTAGCAAAACGCATTTTCAATTTGTGTAGCCATCAGGTTATTGAGCACGAAAATTTTCCACATCTAGTTGGAGGCTTACGTCAGGTTGTTTGGCTGTCGGTTGATGCGCCTGCGAATGGGCTCATGTCTGAGCTAGCTGCAAACTTAATGCTGGGGTGGGATGCGATCATGGAAATGCACGGAGGACCGTTGGCGAGACGATTTACTGAGACGTTGTCACGAACAAGCCGAAAGGGCCCTCAAATGTTTGATGAATGGCGCCAGGTTGCTAATTCACATTTCCTTGGATTATTGCATGTCGATGAAATTCAGAATCTGTTCAAAATTGAAACTCTAGAAAAGCGAAAACTGAAAAATGGAACATATCGCCCACCAGAATTGAGGATCATTGATGACCAAACTCTGAAAATGCTGCTTTCGCTCAGTAATACATGGGGGATTCCGCTTCTTTTGTCAGGAACTCCAGATGCGCTGTTGGCTATCCAGAAAAGGGTCAGTAATTTGCAACGCGTGGTTGACAGTGGTTTTCATCGTTTAGAACCCTATAAACCCAGCCCTGATCCCGAGTTTCAGATGTTCGTGCAGATTTTGTATCGCTATCAATATGTTCAGCAAAAATTAGAGCTGAATGATGAGCTGTATTCAACTTTACATCGGTTTAGCGCAGGAGTACCTCGGCTGCTGATTGCACTATGGGTCGCTGTACACCGAATTGTTTTTGAAAAAAAGCGGGATAAGTTGGAGCTGGCAGATTTCAAGCAAGCCTATGATCGGTATTTCAAGCCGCTGCATGGTGCGATTGATGCATTACACAGTGGTGATCCCATCATGATGTCAAGGTATGAAGATCTTTTACCGGAAGAAGATCCGTTAGAAGAAATTTGGCGCATGAGTGGTAAATCAGAGGATCAACTGGCAAAACTTCGGAAGGGGCTAGGGTTGTAACATGCTGAATCTCACTGCTCAACCGATGCCTGCTTGGCTACCTGATGAAACCTTATTCAGTTTGGCAAGCCGATGGCATCGGTTGAGTGGAGAGCTACGTGCATCATCGACTAGCCGACGTTTGTTTGGGTTGGCTCAGGCTGGAACTCGACATGATTTTCCATCAGGGCTGGCACATTTTGTTCAAGTATCTGATGGTGTCTGGGGGGATGAATATGCATTGGCAATAGATCATACTATTCTGAATTTCTACCGGCCATTTTTAACTGAATCGATGACGCGTGATTTGATTCAGCAAATGGCTGGTCCTTCGATTGCGCACCTTAAATTCAAACTGGGATTACTAACTAGCCGATTTCGTGCCCATCATCCATTGAAAGCATGTCCGCTCTGTATACAAGCTGATCGAAGCCAATACGGCTGGGCATACTGGCATCTGAGTCATCAATATCCTGGTGTCTGGGTCTGCACAAAGCATGGCGTATTGCTACAAGAATCGATGCTGAAATCCACAGGTGTAGAGCGTTTCCTTTGGTGCTTACCAGATGAATCACATCTTCGAACTTGGCCATCCGACACTGTAAAAAAACTAGAAGCACATTTAGCAACACTTCAGCATCTAAGTGAGTCCATACAGTTATTTTCACAAAACAAGCATCCCATCCATACAGAAAATGCATACTTAATTTATCGTCGGACTTTACAGGATCGCGGCTGGTTACCCGCAGGTGAGCGACTTAAGATTGACCAAGCGGTTGAGCAATATTGGCATTTTATCGAACCAATGGCATTTATCCCTGAATTGTCTGCGCTTGTTCCTGATCGGAAGTTAGCACAAGCACAGCTGATTAAAATGCTGCGCCCCCCACGAATTCGGACTCATCCACTGCGACATTTTTCGATAATGAGCTGGTTGCAGTTAAAGCCGGCTGATTTTCAGAAAACGGAAGAAACTTCACTTTTGGCTGCACCGAACATTGAACTCCCAGTGCAAGAGGACTCGTTAAAGCAAGCCCAAAAACAAGCAGTAATTCATTCGCTGCAACAGGGATTTTCGATGCACAAAGCAGCAAAGGTGCATGGCATTGATACTCAAACTGCAATGGTTTGGGCTGCTCAGGCAGGAATTTCAAGTTCACGACGCCCCAAAAAGCTCAAGCCGGATGTCTGGGCCAGATTAATTGATGGTATTAAATCAGGGCAAGACAAAAAGGTACTCGCTGGTTTATGCGCCATATCCATCACGACCGTAACAGCAGTGATGCGAACCGAAGTTGGATTGCATGATGCTTGGCAATTGGCTCGCTATGAAAATAAACGGATTCAATCGCAAAATGACTGGTTGGCACTGCAGGAGGCTTTTCCTGGTTGGGGCACCAAAGCTCTCAGACTTGAAAACCCTGCCGCATATATATGGCTATATCGGCATGATCAAGACTGGTTAAAAGCCCATTTGCCAGAAGGTATCAAAAATCGAATACGCAAAGCGCCGGTCAATTGGGATCAACGCGATGCGGATTTAAGTCTTCAGGTTCAACGCACAGCACTCAAACTCGTTTTGGCTGGTCATGCCCCTGTATTTAGACTTTGGGAACTATATCAAGCAATACCTGAATTGAAAGCGAAGTTTAATGCAATCGAACGACTACCGAAAACCAAATGGGTAATTGAATCGCTGTTGAAACCTCCGCGACGATAGGTGCTACGAGTGAATTCAGGCATTACTGAGTTTGGGAGACTTTTTGACGGCTTTTCGGC
Source organism: uncultured Deefgea sp. (assembly GCA_963508915.1). GTDB lineage: Bacteria > Pseudomonadota > Gammaproteobacteria > Burkholderiales > Chitinibacteraceae > Deefgea. The sequence continues at coordinate 143 of CAUOZE010000073.1, read as the reverse complement.
CACGGACTAAACCGCTCGCGCGGTAGGGTGGCTCCGATTAGCCATTGTGATATTTGATTAATAGCGCTGTTTCCTACTTTGAGAATTGAGGCAATCCGCCTCGTTCTTGAATAGGAGCACAGCCATGACTTCCTCGGCACAAC
>CAUOZE010000072.1:0-14418 GCA_963508915.1 uncultured Deefgea sp. | reverse complement strand
TCCCACTCCTTCCCATCCCGAACAGGACAGTGAAACACCTCAGCGCCGATGATAGTGCGGATTGCCCGTGTGAAAGTAGGTCATTGCCAGACTCCCTATACCAAGAAGCCCGATTCGAAAGAGTCGGGCTTTTTGCTGTGCACTGGAAATAGATTTTTGTGTGAGGTATCCATCTGTACCTTATATAAATTAACATCTCTGAGCACATACATCTGAGAATAGATAAATCATTCATTGCTGTAGCGCAGCATTGCAATCTATTGCCTAGAATGAAGCGACAGCTTCTTGAAGGTTACCGATATGAATGCATTTACACCTTGTGCTAATTCTGATGACACGCAATGTGCGGTCGCGATCGCACAGACTTTACTCGATGGTTTTAACCACCACTACACATTATTTCGTGCTGCCAGCATGGCTGCCAAGTCGAACTTTGAAATGGGTAATATCTTGGCGCAGCGTGATGCGGTGAGAAACCGGATTGAGTTTTATGATGCGCGTGTTTTAGAGACGGTTAAGCGCTTAAAGCAGGAGTTTTCAGCTGAAACCTTATCCGATTCTGCATGGTTAGCCGTCAAGCAGCAATATATTGCTTTGCTGCAAAAACATCAGCAAATTGAATTAGCGGAAACATTCTTTAATTCAGTGTGTTGCCGTATTTTGCATCGGACGTATTTTCATAATGACTTTATTTTTTATCGCCCTGCCGTTTCCACTGAATACATCGAAGAATCTGAAGCAACCTATCACAGCTACTATGTGAATAATTTAGGGCTGGCAAATACGCTCAAGCAAGTTTTTACGGACTTTGCTTGGAATTTGCCTTTTGTTGATTTAGACCGCGACGTCGCGCGTATCTTGGTGGTGTTACGCCGTCATTTAGGTAAAAAGCTCACACCTGAGTTTAATTCCCAGATTCAAGTTTTATCCTCACCGTTTTATCGCAATAAGGCAGCATACATTATCGGTAAAGCTACGCATGGGGATGTTGAGATTCCATTTGCAATTCCTTTGTATCGTAATGAAGCTAATCAGCTGTATGTGGATGCGGCCTTATTCGAAATTGTGCATATCCGGCAATTGTTTTCATTGTCGCGGGCGTATTTTCTGGTGGATATGGAAGTGCCATCGGCCTACGTACAGTTTTTGCATAACTTAATTCCGGGTAAATCTCGCGCTGAGTTGTATACGATGCTGGGTTTGGGTAAGCAAGGTAAAACGATGTTTTATCGGGAGTTATTTCATCATCTAAGGCACTCTTCTGATCCTTTTGTGAGTGCGCCAGGTACCAAGGGGATGGTGATGATTGTGTTTACGCTGCCTTCGTTTCCCTTCGTCTTTAAAATTATCAAGGATGTGTTTGCGCCGCCCAAAGAGGTCGACCGTGCGACGGTGCGCGCCAAGTATTTGTTGGTTAAGCAGCATGATCGGGTTGGGCGAATGGCCGATTCACTTGAGTTTTCAGATGTTGCTTTGCCCTTAGCGCGCTTTGAGCCTGAGCTACTCGCCGAAATGCAGTTGCTCGCGCCTTCGGTAGTGGAAATTGAGGGTGACACGGTGGTGTTTCGCCATATGTATATCGAATGCCGGATGAAGCCACTTAATCTATTTATTGAGCATCGCCGTGATGAGGCGGTGGAAGAGGTGATTCGAGATTATGGGAATGCGCTGCGTGAACTAGCGATTGCGAATATCTTTCCCGGTGATATGTTATTCAAGAATTTTGGGGTGACGCGCGCTGGGCGAGTGGTGTTTTATGATTACGATGAAATCGAGTATATGACCGATTGTGATTTTCGCCGTATACCGCCGCCGCCAGCGCCAGAGTTTGAAATGAGTGGCGAGACGTGGTTTAGCGGCAATAAAAATGAAGTTTATCCCGAAGAGTTTGGTGGCTTTTTGCTGGCGCGGGCCGATGTGAAGGCGGCGTTTAATAAATATCACGCCGATTTACTCACGCCTAAATTTTGGCAAGACACCAAAACGAGGATAAAAAATGGCATTATCGAAGACTTTTTCCCTTATCCACAGGCTTTACGTTTTCCACAGTCGTAATTGCTTGTTGATACTCAAATCAGCCCCGTGCGAGGGGCTGTTTTTATTTTGGGGCTAGCCTATTTTTTATTGCTTCGCACATGTACAGATGCAGCTAATGAGCTGATAATTCGCACCATTCTATGAATTTGCTTTAGAGGTTTTTATGTCGACAACCGTGCTGCCTCATCAACGATTCCAGCTTAAATCGTTTTCGTATTCAGCCTTGGATACTGGTCCTAGCCTGATTGTGTTGGGCGCTGTCCATGGTAATGAAGATTGCGGCACCAAGGCGATTCATCGTGTTATGGCTGAGTTGGATTCGGGTGAATTGCAGCTATTGCGTGGGCGGATTACCTTTGTACCGATCACCAATCCATTGGCCTATGAAAAAGGGCAGCGCAATGGCGATCGCAATTTAAATCGCAATCTACGCTTGACCGATGAGCCGCATGACTTTGAAGACCGTATCGCCAATGCGCTGTGTCCCTTACTGGCCGATCACGACGTACTACTGGATTTGCACTCGACCAATAATCCGGGTGAACCCTTTATTATGTTGGGACCTGAGAATAACGATGGCGATTTGCAGCCGTTTGCCTTAGCCAAAGAAGAGGAAGCGCTCGCGGTACGTTTAGGGCCGCATCGGATTGTGGAAGGCTGGTTGTGTACTTATGCCGAGGGCGTTAAACATCGTATGGCGTATACGCCGGTTTGCGAGCGTTCGCATTTACTCAATACCGATCTAAGTTATGGCGTTGGCACGACTGAATATACGCGCGCGCATGGTGGTTATTCTTTGACCTTGGAATGTGGCCAGCATAAAGACGCATCCTCGCCCGAAGTGGCATACCAAGGTATTCGCAATGCGATTGCTTGCTTGAACTTAGCCGATGTACCTCCAGCCCCTGTACAAAATGATTTGGAAGTGCTCAAAATCAGCCGTGTGATTGATCGCCATCACGCCGATGATATATTTGTCAAAACATGGGCCAGTTTTGATCGTGTTAAAGCAGGCGAGTTGATTGGCACGCGACATGACGGTACGGCCGAAGTGGCACCGTGCGATGGATTTGTATTGTTCCCAAATCCAAGCGCAGTACCCGGCAATGAGTGGTTTTACTTTGCGCAAGTCAGCGAGCGTAATGTCGGTGGTGTGCGAAATTAAATAATGGGTATTGGTCGCTAGGCATTATTAATCAATGCCTAGCGGTAGATACATTTAGTGGTGGGCGAGGGGCTGACTTCTTTCGGTCTGGCTTGCAGCATTGCATTATGCACCGCATCGTCTTGCAGTCCATGCCAAAACACGTGTGCAGCAACGACATGAGTATGATCATTAATCTGCTGCCAAGCACGTACGGCATCGCTGGCCAATTCATACGTCAAAATCGATTTATGGGCCTCAATTGCTTGCGCTTCGGTGCTCATGCCAATTTCGCTGAGATAGTGCAGCAATTTGCTGCGCGAATGGCTGGTGCGTTCATCGGTCGTGTCATAGGTTAAAAAAATTACGGCTTGTGCCATATCGGTCGACGCCATCCGAATAAAATCAACCCGTGACATAATGTTGACTGCGCCGTGTGGGGTTTTGCTCGTCATTATTTCATCCTCCGCCTCATTGATCAGATACTTATGCCCCATCGTGAGGGGCGCATGATTCTTTCTAGCAGGTTTTGTGGACTATTTTGTGGGTAAACGGTGTGTAATCTGTTTGTTGTTGTGTATGGCGGCTGAAAAGTTGGCGATTGTAGATTGACGCTAAGTTGGTGACTCACACTAAATCATGGTTTGATCTGAATATACAATGTGGGTATATGTCTAAAGCTAAATTAATTTAATATTTAGAGGTATATACCCACAGGAACAGTTATTTATCGTGCTTGGCTTGCTTCACGAAGTCGTTGAATTTGCCGCTCAAAAATTCCGCGTCGAATCATTTCTAAGCGCAAGATGTTTTGTAGTCGAGATGCCATTTGGTAAAGATGACTTTGCGGCAATGTTTGGCTTAAAACTTCACCCGCTTTGGCCTCAATGGTGATGAGATCTTGAGTTTCTAGTGTTTTTGGATTCATGATGTTGCTCCTTACTTTGCTAGGTCATGCCAATAGAATAATGTGAGTATACAAAGCTTGATTGTCCGTGCTGTGTAAGCTGATGTGCGGCTGGTTTTATATTTAAGTTTTTGATTTGTAAGTATAAAATTAGCCGTCGTATTACTTTTGTTGATTAGCAAAAAAATTAAAGGTGTTGTGAATGCGCCGTCTGATTCAAGTTTCGTCTTTGCTTTGGGGTATCTTGATTGGTCTCAGTGTCTCTGTGAATGCGGCATGTGTACCTGCGCCGATTGCACCGAGCGCACAAGAAATTCAGCAGCTCCAAGAGACCGCACGTGACCATGGTTTTCTGTGGAAAATCAGTAAGGATGGCCGTACATCGTGGTTATATGGCTCGATTCATGTAAACCGTTTATCGACTGCCTTTCCCGGCCCCAAAATGCGACAAGCGCTGCAGCAAAGCCAAGTGATTGCCTTAGAGCTAGACCCAACTGATAGCGTAACACAGGCGAAACTGATGCAGCTCGGCGCGCAGGGTGCAGGGCAAGTGCCGCCAGCGCTCAAAGCACGCCTGCAAGTGCAGCTCGATAAAGTGTGCCTGCCTGAATCGGTCGCGCTAGCGATCCATCCGGCATTATTGTTTGCTAACCTGAGTGTATTGGGTTTGCGTGAGGCGGGTTTTGAAACCGCTTATGGCACTGAATATGTGTTGGCGGGGGTAGGCAAGAAAATCATCCCGCTTGAAACTGCCGAAAGCCAAATACAGGCCTTGCTCGGTGATGGCAAAGTCAGCGCGGCTGAATACGCCGATGCATTGGCGACCTTAGAAAATGATAGCGAGCAGGGGACGGCGATTAAATTATTCGATGCATGGCTCAAATCGGATTTGTTTACCTTGGAAAGCTTTGCCGATTGGTGTGATTGCATGAATACGTCGAAACAACGCGCTGATTTGCGGCGATTACTTGACGACCGAAATGGACCAATGGGTGATGGCATCGCCAAACTCCACCGCCAATCCGCCCCGATTTTCGTCGCGGTTGGTAGTTTGCACATGGCCGGTAAAAATGGCCTGCCCACGTTGTTGGCAAAACGAGGATTTAAGGTGGAGCGAGTGAGTTTTGAGAATTAGCATGGTGGAGAGTCAATTGGACTAAGCTTGCGCAGCCCAACGTTTACCGTGATTACATAGGTATTGCCATGTCGATTATATTAATAAAGGCTTGGATTGAAATACCCATCTTATTGAGCTGATGGGTATCGCCTCGAGCCACCCTTCCTACATTTTATTTTCTTTGAAACACCCAAACCCCCGCGCCCAATTCTGGTGGCAATACCAAGCGGCTCAGGTCGCGCCGTTCTTGCCAATCAAACAGTGTTTGCGCTTCGTAATCGCCCCAATTGCCAGTGATAAAGCGCGAATGGCTGCCGATGACGATGTAGGTTTTTACTTCGCGTTGGCGGAAGATTTGTTTTTCAAAATGATTGCCAGCGGGTGGCCAGCAGCAGAGGACGACTTCGGGTTTGTGCCGCGCCAGTGCGGCGTTGGCATCGAGTTTTTGTACATCGGCGGGGTAGTTGACAACTTTACCCCAGCTAAAATCATCACACGCAATCATGTCGACATTCTGCCTACGTAAAAACGGCTGAGCGTGCCGTCGCCAGTGGCGATTTCGAGGCAAGCGCGGTTGCCGATCACTTGCGCGAGCCCAGCTATCAATTCCTTGCTGTAAAAACAGTAAATTCCGCGTTTTCCACTAAGGGCATTAAGAAATGCTTTTGCGTAATCAGCGGCCAAGTCCATTTAAAGCGCCGTATCGACACGGGTTTGCGCACCAAATCGCGCTCAAACAGCAGGCGCTGCATAATCAGGCCATTCCATAGATTAAAGCGTACTTTGCCCGCGCCAACACCCGTTGCGGTTGAGAAAGCGTATTGGCGCAGCGCGAGTTCGATTAGGCGTTGCCGTTCTTGTTGCGTGACGTAATCGGCATAGGCGCGGCCGTCTCGTTCTTCGGATAAAAATCGGGCATCGTGTTGCGGGCGAAGACGTACTTTTTCAATAATGGCTTTGAGTTCGGCTGGATCGCGCCGCGCAAAAATACCTTCGAGTTCGCTGCGTGCGCCTTCCCAAGCTGCGGGGCAGGCGGTCACCAGCTCAGTAAAACTCGGATTTTTGGTCAATAAGGCCATGCGTTGTTCGGGATTGGGCTGCATATTGAGGCTTCTTTATCAGTTCGCCGCTCGTTTATAAGCGGCGCGATAGCCGAAGGCAAGTGGCTTGGTGTAATTTGTGAGTCGTTGTCGCGGCAAGGGGAATTGGAATGCATAAAATATGGATTGGCCTGTTGATCGTCAGCGGTCCGGCTGCTGCATGTACGCTGTGGGGCGCGGCTGGAGATGCGGTGGAGGGCGGTGGCACGCTGCTGGCCAAAAACCGTGATTGGCGGCCGGACCATACGCAGTCGATCCGCATCCTCACACCGAAGCAGGGTTTTCGCTATGTTGGTTTGTTCGCCGATGACGGTGCCGAGCCTGGCATCAAGGCGGGTGTGAATGAGCAAGGTTTAGCAGTAGTCAGCGCGGCGGCGAGTAGTATTCCCAAGAAAATTCGCAATGCACAAACCGATGTGCGCGGTGTGATGAGCAAAATCCTGCGGCAATATGGCTCAGTGGCGGAGGTGATGGCGGATGCCGCGATTTTATTTCAACCTGCTAGGGCGAATTTTTTAATGCTGGCCGATCGCCATCAAATCCTTCAAGTTGAAATTCGCCTCGATGGTCAATATAGCTTGAGCACTCAGAGTAACGGTGTTTTGGCGCACACCAATCATTACCTCAGCCTTGAGCTGGCGCACTGCAATCAGCGGTTCGGTGAAAGTAGTCATGTGCGCTTGGCGCGGGTATCAAGTCTATTGGCTGTGGATAAAAAGTGGCGCTTGGATGATTTTGCGGCAATCAGTCGTGATCAGCATGATGGTGCCGAGAATAGTTTGTGGCGACATGGCAAGGAATACACTTTGGCCAGTTGGCAAATTGCGCTGCCACAACAAGGTACACCGACCTTGAGCGTCGTTTTAGCCAATCCACAGCAGCGCGAACAAAAGGCCGTTTGGCGGCTCGATGAGCTATTTTGGCGACAAAAATCAGGCGTTTTGTCGCCTTAATGCAGTACTGCATCAGCCATTACTTATTTTGCTTACCGCTAGTCATTTCTTACGAAGTCTTTAGTTTTCGGCGTGGCGCGTCGATAAACAGTTACCAACAAAGAGGTCCCGCCATGAACCCACTATCTCCGCTGCATCAAAGCCATTCGAATGGCGTTCGCTCCAATGATTCGGGTTTGGCGCAATCTTTGCGCAAAATGGGGGAGACGGCGGGGGCGATGGGTAAGTCGCTGGCCAAGGGCAGCGAGCTGACTGGGCAGCGGGTGGATAACCTCAGTAAAGCGACGACGCAGATGGCGAGTGATTTTATTGCGCAGTTTGCTCAGAAAATGTTCGGCGACCAAGCGAAGGGCATGACCATCGAGTTCGATGAAATGTCACTGAGTGCTGAGTCGAGCTTTACCGCCATTCAGCAGACCAGCCAAAGTGCGCAAGGTAGTTCTCAAGCCAGCGCATTTCGTTTGAGCGATAGCAGTTCGTTTAGCGGTAAAGGCACGTTGATCACAGCGGATGGGCAGCGCTTTGAGATTGAAATTGAGATTCGATATGAATCGGTCATTGAAGGTGCCAGTATTGCTCAGCAGCGCAATATGAGTAATGGCTACAACACAATACCTAACAATCAACAGCAAGGGCAATCTAGCGCTTCTGCGCCGATCGATGCGCTCGATTTAAGTCAAGCCAATGACGCTTCGGCCAAAGCGCCCGTTTCATCGCGCAAAGACGATGACAAAAAAGTGGATGGATTCAAACAAGACTTTGCCGGTACCGCGATGGACTTGTTGCAACGCCTGAGCAGCGAACCCGTATTCCGTCCGTTTGGCCTATTTAAGCCCGATGCCGACGGTAAAAACGGCTTGCAACTCTTGGGTGAAATGTCGCTGCAACTGCTGAATTTACCCGGCGGGCCACGCTTTTTGGATATGAGCCCTGATCATAATCCAGATAAAAAAGTACTGGATGCGAAGGCTTAAGTTAGCCCAATAACTCGGGCGTCAACTGTAAGCGCGGCCAGCGCGCTAAGCAATTCTTTTCGCTGATTCTTTGTTGAGTCACACTCAGTGCCAAGCCAGAGTGGGGGTTGTGCCGCAAGCACAGCGCCCATGCATCGGCTAAACCAGCCGTAACACACCATTCAATTTCATGTTTGTCATTCATGGCAACGCCCAAACACGTCGCCGTTTCGGGAAACCGTTCAACGGCATCTTTCGCCGACATATAGGCCGCCACGTCATTGCGAAGATGCATTCGTGCTTGATTGCGCACTTGCCATTGCAGATTGGATAGGCGTTGCTGGAGTTGAAATTCCAATTCTAAATCCAACTGCGGATCGATTTGCTCACTCGAATACCACGCGACATCGACATCATTTAGCGGTGTGCTGGTGCTGAATTGATGGGCCGCATCCCAGACTAAATTGCGTACGAATCCAGCGCAAATCATCGCTTGCGGTAGTGCTAATGCCTGTACTGCTTGAAGGCAATCCATGCGCAATTCATCGGCTTGAATCAGAGCGAGGGTCTGCTTTTTCATGCGCTTTTGCCACCATTATTTACTTGAAATTCATTTTTAATCTGGCCTGCATATTCCGTGTAAAAGTGCATTTTGTGTACTGTTTTGCTGGGCTGGCAGGCATGAATGTAACTATGTCACTGAAAGCAATCAGTTATTTACATAACATGCCCTTCTTTAGTTTAGAACAATTGCATATTTGCCATCGAGGATGGCCATGTGCTCCTTCCCCTTGTACCGGAGGAGTGCCGCAAAAGGGGAATGAATGGCGTTAGGCGCAAAGCTTGGATCTTTAATTGTCATCAGTAGTTTAGTCACCGGCTGTGCGCTGCATCGCTGGGGGCCGCAGCAGCCAGCGAAGGCTGCGGGCGCCTGTTTGGCTAGTAGTGTAAGTTCGGTGAGCTCTGCCGCGAGTTCAACTGGTGCGGCATGTCCCGTTGCCAGTAGTGCATCGGCAGTGGCCAGTATTGAGATTGAGAGTTCGGATTATCAGTTCAGCCAAAAAGACATCGATGCGATGATTTTGAATGCGTTTAATGAAGCACGCGGTGAATCCCCTGCAGGTATTCGTGCGGTATTGGCTGTGACGATGGCGCGGGTTGAATCGGCCTGTTATCCCGATTCGGTGCATGAAGTGGTCTACCAGCGAAAACAATTCTCTTGGACCTGGCAGCAAGGTACGGCGCGAACCTTAACTGCCGCCAAGGCGCGGGAGCCGGATAGTTATCTGAAGGTTAAGTTGGTGGTGACGGAGTATATTGCGAGTGGCGCAAAGCCAAGTCAGGCGATGCTCTACCATACGCGCGACGTGAATCCCGGATGGGCGAAAGCCGCCTCAATCGCACGGCTTAAAACAATGGGCAGTCATATTTTCTACGTGAATAAACGCTGCTAACTAAGTTTTATTTAGGTATAGCTACCGAGCTATTGATTAGTAATGTCTAGCGATCAATACTGCGCTGCTTAATTTGTTCAAGGCAGCGAGGGCAATAACAATCGCCTTCGCCTTCCTTGGGTAAGGGTAGGCCGATGGGCAGATCCATGCACCAACAGCCGCCTTGCTGGCCGCCCGAACCACATTGAAATGACGTACCGCAGTGCTGACAGATCTTTTGGGTCACTGGCAATTGAGGGTGGCGCGTCATTATTGCTTCCAGCGCACATTGCGCTCATCAACAAATTGGTAATAACGCGAAAGTACGATTTGCCCTTTATGGTCGAGTAATTCAATAGGTACGGGGCCAAATGGCGCGGCAATTCGAATGATATTGAGCGCATCTTGATCGAGCTTTATGTTGCCCGATGAGCGGGTTAATTCCAATTTGGCGATACTGCCATCGCCATTCAGTACCACTTTAAACTGCATTAAGCCAAATAAAGGACGACCATTTTCGTCACGCGGAAAATTCTGCTGGCCAATCCGCTCGACTTTTTGGCGAATTTGTTGCTCCCAAATTCCAAAAATCGCACGAACTTTTTCTGAGCCTTCTTGGCTACGCGTCGCGCCGTCTTCTTGCTGGCGAGTTTCAAAAGTGGGTTTTTCTGGACGGTAAGCTAAGTCTAATGTTTTAGGTTTGCCTTGCTTGGCGCTGCCATTGCCGAGGTCGAGACCGACAATTTCAACTTCTTTGATTTCAGATGGTTGCGTGAGCACTTTTGGCGCGCTGGCTTTGGTGGTTTTCTTGGGGGCTGGTTTAGCGCGGAACTCGGGCTTTTTCTCGCTTGGAGCCTGTGTCATTACTTTGGCTTCGGGTTCTGGCTCGGGCTCGGGTGCTTTCGGCGGCTGCTTTTTTTGGATCGTCATTTCTAGCACATTGCTACTCAGTGCTTTAAGCGTGGGTTTTTCTGAGGCTGGAATCAGCAAAAAAAGCATGTGGAGCAAAATAGCTAGGATGAGCGCCTGCACGAGCCATTTGTCTTGCGAGCTGGCGATATTACCAAGGTCGTTGTGCGGCATTCAAAAAAGTCCGAGTGACATAAGTATAAGCAGGGCTGCATTCTACCGTGAAGTGCCGGAATATAGCGTGCTAGATAAACGCCATTGGGCTTAGGTGCTTGATTTTGCATAAAAATGCTATTTTTTACGAAAAAAATTTAAAAAAAAGCTTACTGTTTTAAAAAACATCAGGTATTATTCGCCCCCTAAGTTGCTAAATTAAGTTTTGGCAAGCGTTAGGGGAGTCGCCAAGTTGGTTAAGGCACTGGATTTTGATTCCAGCATGCGAAGGTTCGAATCCTTCTTCCCCTGCCAGAATATAATAAAAAAGAGTCGCTGATGTGGCTCTTTTTTATTGCCTAAAATAGATGCAATTCTGACGTATTGCCTTCTAGCCATTGTTTTATTTTGCCGCTGTGGCAATACCCGCCCACTCTCGTTTTAATCTGGTCTGTATTTCGTTTTTTTCACTAAGACGGGCACGCTTTATGCGTGATTTGGTGTTCCACCACGAGCGAGGTAGAACATCATGAAAATTCAGCATTCAGAACTCAAGCTCAGCAGTGAGCATCATCTGCTGCAGGAATCTAAACTGCAAATGCAGCTCAATATGTCAGCTGAAACTGCAAATGCGTTTTCAAAGCAATTGACCGAAGAAATCAACGCGTTATTACCCCGCTTTCGATCACAACAGGATGAGCCTGAGGCGCTGACTTTGGAAAAAAGTAAGGCGCAGCGTTTTCAATCGCTGTTGGCGCTCTTGTTTGGTGATGGCGAGTGCAGTTGTGGCGCATCGCCGCTTGAGATGACCGCGCCTGCAGCAGGCGATACGAAGCCGAACCCAGCGGCCAGCAGTGGAGGAGGATCGAGATTGCAAGTTTTGGTGACGGAGCAAATCCGTGAAAGCGAGCAATGCAGTTTTGCGGCAAGCGGCAAAACTGCATTGCCGACGGTAGTTCACGGCAATTTGCTGTGGATTATCAACTCTCTCGCGATACTGAAATGAAGCGTGAGCTGGGTTTCGATTGGCAAAAATTACAAGATCCGCTGGTGCTGGATTTTGGAGCTCCAACAGCAAAATTGCATGAAACAAGTGTTGAGTTTGATTTGGATAATGACGGCCAAAAAGAACTGATGCGAATGCCGGATACGACCTCGGCTTTTTTGTTTTGGGATCGAAATCGCAATGGCGTGGCCGATAACGGTAGCGAGTTGTTTGGCCCGAAGACGGGCAACGGGTTTAGTGAATTAGCCGGTTTGGATAACGATCAGAATGGGTGGATTGATGAAGGCGATAGCGCATTCCAAGACTTAAAACTGTGGCAGGCGGTGCAATATGGCGCTGGGGTCCAAACCTTAAGCCAAGCGGGGGTTGGGGCCTTGGCTGTGACTGCAGTAAGTACTGAATTTAGCCTGAAAGAGCAGGGCGATCTATTGGGGCAAATTCGGGCGAGCAGTGTTTGGCTGGGCGAGCATATGGGTGCTGGTGTGGTGCGGCAAATTGATTTGGCAACAAAGCGGATTGAATCTTAGCCATTGGCGTAATAGAAAAGAGCCGCACTAGCGGCTCTTGGTGGCTTTTATTGGTCGCTCAAGGCGGCTTTCACTTCACGCTCACCGACATCGGCAGCCCCCCGGTAGCCTGAACGCCTGAGCGCCACACCCCATTGCTCAACAATCGGCGCGAAATCTTCAGCGCGCCGTACGGTGCTCAGTAGCTCAGCTAGACGTTCTTCCCAGCTTTGTCCGAGATATTCTTGCGTCACTTTGAGGATGACTTGCCGAGCGGCTTCGATTTGGCGTTTTTGCTTCAAATCTTGCGATAATTGTGGCGCAACGGTGGTCGGGCCGGAAAATTGAATTTGAGCTATGGTCTTACTTTGCGAAACCGAGCTAATCAGGCCGAGGCTCTGCATTTTTTGCAAAATACCCAGTACATCGATATTGGGCAGCATCCCTGCTAGTGCCATACTGTGTCGAGCGCCATCAATCATAAAGAGCACTTGGCGCTCTTTTTGCCCGATTAAGCCGCTGCGTTGGTTAATTTCTTGCTGACCAAGCGCTGTTTTGTGATAAATCGCATTTTCCATGATGACACTCAGTTTCGGTGGTACATGGACTATGTATAAGTCAAAACTAATGTAGTTGAAAACTAAACACTACATCTTGTTGCAAAAAGAATACGCGGTGTATTAAATCAATGACTTAAGTGCGTCTTGTGAGACTTTGGGGGCGTTCGGTCTGGTGATTGAATCGCGCAATGCAGCTTCCGCGACCACGAGTAGGGGCGCATCATTGTGATTAGATTGCTTGGTCAAGCTCGCAACATTCGGGGTTTCTTCTTCAAACTGAATCACACCCGCAATTTTCCACACGCCATCAATCCGTTTGAGGTGGTAGCTGGTTCGATATTCCCACGGTGTTCCGTCGTTGCGCATGACGCGCCAAGCGAGTTGGGCGGTACCCAGTGTGCTACTAATTTCTAGCACACTCAGGATTTTATATTGAGCGTCGTGAAAGCCTTGTGCGGCGTACCAGTTGAACAGCACTTGCGTGGTTTCATACAGCGGTGGCATGTCTGGCCAGTCGGTGCGTTCGTCGTTAATCAGGGTGAAAAACGGCATGGCGAACAGTTGAGTGACACCTTCTACATCCAGTTGTGAATAGACAACAGAGAAGTGCTCAAAAAATTCTTCCAAACTCATTTTAAAATTCCTAGGCTGTTCATGGCTTTAATTATCAGCGGATCAATTTGAAAACTCAACCAAGGCTGACTTTTTTGGAAATTTTGTAGCAAATTTATTACGGATTCTAGCAAGGTTTGATTTGTGAGCGGCACATTTTTTGCCAGGAATGTGTGATATTGAATGTATTGCCGCTTGAAAAGGCGGGTTTTAGCGCCATGTAAGTGTCAAATCATGAATGTTCGTGATATTCAATTACAGCAAATTGCAGGAGTTTAATGATGGTTCAAGCTACCGCCAGTCACCTATTGGTAAAAACAGAGGCACAATGCGAAGCATTGAAACAAGAAATTTTGGCGGGCGCGGACTTTGCTGAAGTTGCAAAAGCCAATTCAAGCTGCCCATCATCAGCACAAGGCGGCGCTTTGGGTTCATTTGGCCCTGGCATGATGGTGCCTGAGTTTGATAAAGTGGTTTTCAGCGCACCACTTAATGAAGTTCAAGGTCCTGTGAAAACACAATTTGGTTATCATTTATTGGTTGTGACTAGCCGAGGCTAATTCAGCCCTGTAGTCGAGAAAAACCGCCAAAAATGTGGCGGTTTTTTTACTCCGTCTGTTTTGACTGCTCGCATGGCGTTCGCTTTAGGCGTTGCCAAACAGCGAGTTTGTCTGGGTCGGATAGCTTTGACCATGCCCTAATTTCATCCAGCGTGCGCAGGCAGCCTTGGCAATACGCACGGCTTGGGTTGAGTTGGCAGGCGTTGATACAAGGTGACGCAATACTCATCATAACTACCGTTAGGTGGTGAGGTCGCTATTGGACAATGGGATGGACTCCTCCCTCCTGATACGGCATCGATGTGCCAGACTGGAAGTGTCAACCAACAGTCACACAGCAAAAGGAGTCCACCATGAAGATTATCCGCATTGGCCTTGATCTTGCCAAACAGGTTTTTCAAATCCATGGCGTAGATGCACATGAAAAGACGGTTTGCCGGAAGCAATTACGTCGCCACCAGCTGATTG
>CAUOZE010000071.1:0-14476 GCA_963508915.1 uncultured Deefgea sp. | reverse complement strand
ATGGCACTGGCCTGCCAAAGTTGCACGGCTTCCAAGCCAAGATGTAGTCGACGAATACCCATGCTGCAGCTCCAAAGATAAAAAGTGCAGCATGCCAGAGTTAATGTAGAAATTGAGGTGGTACGGCTAAGCCCTTACAAAATAATGGCTGGAATGAAATACTCATTATTCGTAATCGGGCAGGCCGTAGGCGGTGAGAATGAAATCGTGCTGCGTTGCGTCCATGATGTCGGCCACAAAGGGCTGCAATAGGGCGATGCGGTCAAGATCGAGCATGTAAGACAATTTCATTTCTGGATCGGGCTTGTCTTGTTCGGCTGCGAAGAGGCTGTACAAAAATTCAACCGACACCGTTTCGCTCAGTGCTAGGTGGCCGATAAAGCCACCTTCCATGTCTTTTTCCCAAACTTCAATGGCGCGAACGATTTTCATAAAATTTCCTTGTGACTGACGGTCAGCATCAGCGCCGACTACGAATGAATTGCGCCGATTATACCTGTGCCGAGCACTGCAATGAGTAGTAATGCGCTTTCGCTGATTTCGATCCCCGCACCAAGGCAGTCGCCCGTCACGCCGCCGATCTTTGCTTTGAGCCATTGCCGATACGCGATGAACACCAAAGGCGCAATCAGTAGCAGAGGGCTCAAGTAAGCAGACACAGCGAGCAAGGTCCCCCACCAACACAGCGCAGCCCTGCTGCTATTTTTCCATGCAAATTGCTCGGGCATACCCGGTGCTAAAGCGGGCAATGTTTGCCAAATAAACACACCGCTACGCGCCCATGCTGGAATCAATAGCAGCGCCGCCCATTGTTGCTGCCGTACTAAAAGCATCAATAGAACGAGTTTAAGCAGGCATTGAATAATCAGCGACAGCACACCAAAGCTGCCCAAATGCGGGTCTTTCAGTACCACTAAAAAGCGCGCTGGATCCCGATGCGCTGCGCCCAGCCCGTCGCTCATGTCGGCCAAACCATCCAAATGCAGGCCGCCAGTGACCCAAGTCCAAAATGCAAGTCCAAGGATGGCGGCAAGCCAAGGATCGAGTTGCGCACTGGCGTAGGCAATGCCGAATAAGAACGCGCCAATGAGCATCCCCACCGCAGGAAACCAGCTGACTGATTTGGCCAGCAGTGCCGGCTCGAAATTATGGATTTGTGGTGTAGGGATTCGCGTCAGAAACTGAACAGCTAGAATCGGCTCGCGCCAGTCAAAAAAACGCTTCATGGCAAGTCGGGCAGGGTATTGCTGATATCGAGTAACATCGGCGGCCAGTTTTCATCCCACCATAAGGTCACACAGCCAGCGGGAGCGAGCCAAAATTGGCTGTGGCGCGCAGCAGGTAAACCTAATGCAGTGAGTAAAATCGCTTTGATCGTCCCTTGATGTGCAATCAAGACGCGGTGCTCAGCATCGCCCGTGGCAAACCAAGCGTTGAGTGCGGTGTGGATACGACTAGAAAATGCCGCCCAGCTTTCACCTTCTGGCAATGGATGTTGATCTGGGTCTTGTTGCCACAAATCCCAGGCAGTATGTTCCGCTATGCTCCATTCTGCTTTGGCTTTTCCGTCAATACTGCCTAAAATCATTTCATTGAAGCCACGCTCTAAATGCAGGGGCAAGCCCAGCGACATCGCTGCATCGAGTGCAAAATCGGCGCAACGCGCCAACGTAGAGCTGGCAATGGCATCGACAGGATGCGCCGATAATGCAGCCCAGCGAGTATCAAGCTGTTCACGGCCGAGTGCTGATAGTGGTGGATTGCTCTGGCCAAAGATCGCCTCGCTAGCGCCCTCAGCTACGCCATGGCGGATTAGTGTGAGCCGAAATGCCATTACATCGCGCCCGCTGCGACACCCGCTTCGGCAAACGTGGCCATTTCACGATGCAAGGTGAGTGCAGATTGAATGATTGGGAACGCAATTGCCGCGCCACTGGCTTCGCCAAGGCGTAGGCCTAAATCCAAGATTGGGGTCAAATTGAGCGCGGTTAGGGCGCTGCGATGGCCCTGTTCTTCCGAGACATGACTTGCGAGTAGCCATTCTCCAACGGCAGGATTCGCGCGAACGGCCACCAAGGCGGCGGCAGTCGTGATAAAGCCATCGAGTAAGACCGGAACGCCAGCTTCAGCGGCTGCCGTGTAAAAACCCGCCAAGGCGGCAATTTCAAGACCGCCCACTTCACGCAGCCAATCGAACGCAGTGACTGCGCCAGCTGTTTTGGCGCGAGTGAGTGCATCTTTAACGACTTGAATTTTATGCGCATGAGCCGCAGCTTGAATGCCGGTGCCAAGGCCAACGATGTCTTCGGGGGCTGTATCGGTTAGAGCGCAAATCAATGCCGCCGCTGACGTGGTATTGGCGATACCCATTTCGCCACCGATGAGTAGATTTTTGCCTGACTCAACGCCATGCAAGGCGCAGCCAGCGCCGATTTGCCAGGCTTTTTTCATTTGCGCTTCGGTCATGGCGGCGGTGATGCGCAGGTTCGCCGTGCCGGCGCAAACGGGGCTGCGGAATAATTTTCCGTGCGGGCTGTTTGGCGTGGGGTAATCGCTCTTTACGCCAACATCAACAATACTCAATGACATATTGTTTTCACGTGCCAACACACTAATTGCTGCGCCACCATTGATGAAGTTGACGACCATCTGCGCGGTGACTTCGGCAGGAAATGCCGACACGCCCTCGGCAGCAACGCCATGATCCGCCGCAAACACGCAAATCGCTGCTTGTAGTCGTTTAGGTGTCGCGTTGCCAGTTCGTCCTGCAAACCAAATAGCAAGGTCCTCTAGTCGACCTAGACTGCCCATGGGTTTGGTGAGTTGGCTTTGGCGCTCTTGCGCGGCTTGCTGGGTTTCGGTGTTGATGGCTTTCATGATGGACTTCCCGTTCAGAATCGCTCGACTCTAACGGCTCACGCTGGCGGGGGCAAGTGGCAAGTTACTCACCTTGTCGCCATTTGGCTGATGTGATCGGTATTTAGAGGTTAGGCAGTGAGGCAGGAAAGACTTCAATCCGATCAATGCCAAATTGTTTTGCGGATTGCAGTGCGGTATCGGCGGCGACGAGGATGTCTTCGAGCGTTTCGGTTTCAGTGCTGAGCGCGGCTAAACCAATGGTGATTGAGATATAAAATTCATCATGGTTTTCTAACTGAATGGGTAGTTTTTTGATGAGTTTACGTAAACGTTCCGCGACCACCATCGCACCTTTGTAATCGGTATCGGGTAAAACCAGTGCAACTTCTTCACCGGAATAGCGGCCGACCACATCAAAATCACGCACCGAGCTGAGCGCGCACTCAGCTAATCGTTTGAGTGCTAAATCGCCAGCATGCAGACCATATTTGGCATTAATGTCCGCACAATGATCCATATCAGCAATCAGGACCGCCATTTTGTGCTGGCTGCGCTGGGCGCGATTGACCTCTCGCTCGGAGAGGGCAAATAAATGCGGGCGTTGATAAAGCCCCGTTAGTGGGTCACGGAGTTGTTCTTCAGATAATTGGTGGCGCAAATGTTTGACTTTGATGGTCTGTAGAAGCAAGCCAATGGCCAATCCAATGCATAGGATAATGAGTAACGTCATTGACTGTAAGCCTCAGATCTATTTGATGTTATATTGATATTAGACTGTTTTCAGCCAAGGGCTAGGTTCTATTGACACTTGGTTTCTTGGCTGGCAAACCAAACGTCAATAGAACCCAGCCCTGCTTTGTTATGAAAGGTGTCCCTGATAGAATACGTAAATGCAAAAAATATTGATTGTTCGCCTCTCTTCGATGGGCGATGTGATTCATCAAATGCCAGCGATTACGGACTTAGTTCGTGCGTTTCCTGATGCGGTGATTGATTGGGTCGTTGAAGAAGGATTTGCCGAATTACCGCGACTGCATCCTGCGATTCGGCGCGTCATTCCGGTGGCGTTGCGCCGGTGGCGAAAGGCACCGTTGGCGGTGTCGACCCGCGCAGAATGGGCGAAATTTAAAACCGAGCTGCGTGCTTGTCGTTATGATTTGATTTTAGATGCACAAGGTCTACTCAAAAGCGCTGCCGTGGCACGGATGACTTGTGGCCCTGTGGCGGGCTTTGATCGCAATTCTTGCCGTGAGCCTTTGGCGAGTTTTGCCTATCATCGCAGATATCCGATTGCCAAAAGCCTACATGCGATTGAGCGCAACCGTCGTCTGACCGCCGCTGCCAATGGCTATTCGCTGCGCGGTGAGATGGATTATGGTTTGAACGTGCCCTTGCAGAATTTGTCTTGGCTGGGCGATCCACCTTATGCGGTACTGTTAACGGCAACGAGCCGTGCCGATAAAGAATGGCCTGAGTCGCACTGGATTGAGTTGGCGCAGCGTTGTATTACCGAGGGGGTGCGGCCCGTATTTCCTTGGGGCAGTGAAGCCGAGTTGCAGCGTGCGCAGCGTTTGGCGGCGGCATTTCCGTCGGCGACTTCAGCAATTGTTCCGCCGAAATTGAGCCTAACCGATGCGGCCGTGATGCTGGCCGGTAGTCGCATCGTTGTGGGTGTCGATACCGGTTTGGCGCATTTAGCGGCGGCGGTTGCCGTGCCGGTGGTGGCGATTTTTTGCGCTTCCGAGCCCGAACTCACCGGCGTGCGTGCGGCGACGTTTGCACTGAATTTGGGCGGCAATGGCAAACCGCCAAGCGTTGAGCAAGTCTGGGATGCAGTGCAGTCTGGGCGTTTGTCGTGATCGCACGTGGTTTGTATCGGCTGGTGCTGTGGCTGATTTTTCCGCTGATTTGGCTGTATTTGCTTAAGCGCAGTCGAAAGCAGTCAGCGTATCGCGATTTCTGGTTAGAAAGGCTTGGGTATTACTCGCTATCCATTAGCGATCAATTTCTACAGCCTAATACGCAGCTAAAGCCAATTTGGCTGCACGCCGTTTCCGTCGGTGAAATGCGCGCTAGTGCCCCTGTCATTGCCACATTGCGCGAGCAATATCCGCAGCGCCCCTTCTTGTTGACCTGCATGACACCCACAGGGCGCGAAACTGCGCAGGAATTATTTGGTGTTTTCGCTACCATTGTCTATTTACCCTACGATTATCCATCCGCGACTCGCCGTTTTTTACGTACTTTTCAACCGCTGTGCGGTGTGGTGATGGAGACCGAAATTTGGCCGAGCCTCATTCATGCGTGTGCTGATGCTGATATTCCGCTGGTGCTGGCTAATGCTCGCCTCTCGGAAAAGTCTTTTCTGGGCTACCAAAAAGCCCGTGCTTTAATTGCCCCCGCGATGGCACGATGGGCGCAGGTTTTAGCACAAGCGCCTGCTGATGCTGCGCGTTTGGCGCAGCTCGGTGCGATTGAACCGCAAGTGATGGGCTCGGTGAAGTTTGATAACCAAATCGACGCCAATAAAGTCGCGATGGGACGGCAATGGCGCACGCAATTTGGCGGTCGTAGCGTGGTTTTATTGGCATCGAGTCGTGATGGGGAAGAGGCTGAATTTCTTACGCAGTGGCGGGCCATATTTCCGCAGTTTGCTCCCTTGCTGATCATTGTACCGCGTCACCCGCAGCGTTTTGACCCAGTGGCGAGCTTGATTGAGGCGCAGGGTTTGAGTCTGCTGCGCCGTAGTCAATGGCAAGGCGAGACCCTCGTTGATGCGGATGTACTCTTGGGTGACAGCATGGGTGAAATGCTGGCCTGGTTTGCGGCCGCTGATCTCACTGTGATGGGCGGTTCTTTATTGCCGTTTGGTTGTCAGAACTTCATCGAGGCGTGTGCCGTGGGCTGCCCCGTGCTGCTTGGGCCGCACACCTATAATTTTGCCGCTGCCGCAGAGGCCGCGTTGACAGCAGGGGCCGCTTGGCAGGGGGCAACGTTGTCAGACGTAATGGTAAAAATCCCAAAACTGCTGGCAGAACCCGCTCTGCGGGAACCTATGGGCCGCGCTGGCGTCCAATTTGCCCAAGCGCATCGGGGAGCGACCGCGCAGTTGATGCGTCATCTTGCCGCGTATCTCTCTCCTTAGAGAAATAACTAAGGATTCCAGGTTGAGGTCGATTTTCCGATGCGCTGATTTTTAATCATACTGCAGTGGCGAAGGGGCTGTTTTGCCTAAAAATAATGAGATTTCAAACGACAATACCCATGGTTGGTATTTACTCTTTGCGTGCTGGCTAATTGCAGCGAGCGGCACTTTGGGTAGCCTTTTTTTTAGTGAAGTGATGCAGATTCCGCCTTGCGTGCTCTGCTGGTATCAGCGGATTGCGATGTATCCTTTGCTGGTGGTTTTTAGTGTGGCCTTATTCCCGTTTGATCCGCGTTGTACCCGTTACGCTTTACCTTTGGCCATCATTGGCTGGCTATTCGCTTTTTTCCATTTACTGATTTATAGCGGTGTTATTCCTGAATCCATGCAGCCCTGCACGGCAGAAGTATCTTGCGCGAAAATTGATTTGGAACTGATTGGCTTTATCACTATCCCATTGATGTCGGTCGTGGCGTTCTCGCTGATGATTGGCTTGCTTTTAACGATTGCGAAAGGAAATAAAAAATGAAGCGTTCACTGATTGTGGTGACGAGTGTTGTGGCCATGTTGGCTCTGTTTGCGATTGGTGCGGTGATTTACAAGCAGCAAAGCGCGGCCAGTTCGCAACAAGTGGCGGTGGAAAATAGCGCAGCTTTGACTCGATTTTCATCGGTAACGTATGGGGCGAATGACGCCAAAGTGCATATCGTCGAATTTATGGATCCTGCTTGCGAAGCTTGCCGAGCGTTTTATCCCTATGTAAAAAACATCATCAATAGTCAGCAAGGCAAAATTAAATTGACGGTGCGTTACGCAAATCTCCATGAAGGTTCGGACTATGTGGCGCAAGTTTTAGAGGCGGCCCGAGCGCAAGATAAATACTGGCCAGCATTGGAGGCTTTGTTGGCAACGCAAGACCAATGGGCTAGCCATCATGCGCCAGCACCAGAAACAGTTTGGAAATACTTGGGTAATTTAGGCTTAAATTTTGAGCAAATGCAGAAAGATATGAATGACCCGAAAGTACTGGCGGTGATTGAGCAAGATCGTGCGGATGCGCAAGCGCTACAGATCAGTAAAACGCCGTCGTTTTTTGTGAACGGTAAGCCATTAATCAAATTTGGCTATGAGGAATTAGAGCAGTTGATTCAGAGTGAATTAAAACAAGCCTATCCGAACTGATTGCCGCATCCATCATCGCAAGAGGCTGTTATGGTTTCTTGCGATGAATTGCCAGCCCGTAAATCAGTAAGCCGAACAAAATCAATCCGGTACCCATCAATTCATCACGATGAAATGCTTCGTGATTCAGTACATTACCCAACCAGAGTGACGTCACTGGCGTAATCAGCGAAATCAGCGCTACGCTAATTGGGCGGCATTCACGAATCAGCCAGTAATACAGGCTAAACGCCAAGACCGAACCCAAGCTGGCTAGATAGACCACCGCCGCCGCTGAGCGTAGCGGCAAGGTCTCGACCATCGGCGCACCGGCCAATAACCAAATTACAGCACAAATACACGTGCCAACGGTTAAGGCACCCGCATTCACTGCAACGGGAGATTGGCCTTTGGCGTGCACTTTGAGCAAGACCGCTGCGCCCGATTGCACGATGGCACTCAAAAGAAGCGCACCAAGTCCATAAAAGCCTTCTGGCGTGAGGCTGAGTTTTTGGCCAAAGATCACGACCAATCCTGAAAATCCAACCGCAATCGCTAAGTATTCGAGCCCTTGCAAGGGCGTTTTTAAAATCCAGCGCGAAAACATCGCCGTGGCCAGCGGAATTAGCCAATAAACAACGGCGACCATGCCTGAGCTGATGTATTGCGCAGCCCAAAATGTACCGAGCATCGACAGCGCACTGGCACAGCCCGCAATCGCATAAACACGTAAATAGCTACGCTGTAAAGGCAGCGACTGCCGCCGCCACGCCAATACACTCAAAGCCAACAGGGCAGCAAGACCAAAGCGACCGAGTAAGGCTAAACTAAATGGCAGCCCCATCACTGCCCATTTAATGCCCAGTGCGGTGGTCGACCAGACCAGAATCAGCGTTAAATAAGCCGATGAAATATGTGGATTCATTTTTTTCTAGCGAGCTGTTTGAGTTCAGCCACTGGGTCGTCTTTGGGGCCTAAATCGCTAATCGATTGAATGCGCTTGAGGGTTTTTGCCAGCTAAATACATCAGCACTGAGATACCCGCCGCTCCCTGCTGATCGCATAATGACGACCACCTCGCCGACGCCATCGCCATTCAAATCGGTATTGATCAGCCGCTCCACCGCGCCATCGCGTGGATGAATTTGCCCAGCAATAAAGTCATCTAATGGAAAATCAGGATTTGCGCCGCCATAAAGACGGATTGCATAACTACCGATGCTGCGCGGTTCGTTATCGCCCTCGGCAACTTGAATTGTGCTGCGATTGTCGGGAAGTTGAATTTGCTTAACAAGGCGGGGTATTTCAGCGTAGGCATTATTTGATAATGCGAGGGTGAATATACTGCTGATTATTGGTTTCATTCAGAGTCATCCGCTAAAATGGCGACGCCCGCCGCGCCTTGATATAGCACCACAAGGGCGCCACTAGAAACAGCGGCCAGCCCGATGATGAATGCCATGCCCAGCATCGCTTGGGCGGTTTCACTGATTGTAAAATTATCGCTGCTTGAGGGCGTTGGCTGCAATGGCTGCATAATTTGCGCCAAGCTTTTTTGGTAAGCCTGCGGCGTGCCATCGCAAGCCATCCGTACCTCATTAGCAAACGGGCTGGTTTCTAAGTCGCTAAGGCGAATTTGGCCGTGTTGCTGCTTAATCCATGTATCCAGTGCTTTACTCGCAGCCACACATTCTGCCGGCGGCGGGCTGGCCTGTACCCAAGCGCTACTGATTAGAATGAGCGCTGCGATATATTTCACAGCAGGCTCCATAGCATTTTGCTCGCCAAAATAATCAATAGCGCTGCAAAGCATTTTTTCAGCACCGGTACGGGTAGGCGATGTGCGGCGGCCGCGCCGACTTTGGCCATCGGGAAACTCGCCAGCACGATGCCCAATAAGGCGGGTAAATAGACATAACCCAAGCTGCCTTGCGGCAACGCGGGTACTGACCAGCCACTGACGACAAATCCTACTGCACCGGTAATCGCAATCGGAATTCCCACGGCAGATGAAGTACCAATCGCTGTCTTGACTGGCACATTGCAAGCGGTCATAAACGGCACTGAGAGCGAACCGCCGCCAATACCCACCCAGCTCGATAACACGCCAATAACGCCACCCACGGCATTCATGCCGATGAGTTTCGGCAACTGCCGTGTTGGTTTGGGTTTGAGATCGAGTAGCATTTGTGCAGCGACGATATAAGCAAATACAATAAAAATACACTGCAAATAAAACGTGGAAATGAATCCGGCAATCTGCGCACCGACAAAAGTGCCCAGCACAATTCCCGGCGTAATTTGGCGCACCACATCCCAGCGCACAGCACCTTTTTGATGATGCGCTCGTACACTGGCTGCGCCGGTGAAAATAATTGTCGCTAATGAAGTCCCAATCGCTAAATGTTGCTGCTGCTCGGGAATCACGCCGATCAAATGGAAGACCCACAGCAGCCCGGGCACAATCACCAAACCGCCACCAACGCCGAGTAGACCTGCGAGAAACCCCGCAATTAAACCGACTGCTAGACAAGCAAGGATGGCTTCTAGCATGCAAGCAACTCTTGAATAAAATCCCATTCTTGCTGTGTGACGGGCGTAATGGAGAGGCGACTGCCTTTTTGCAGTACGACCATTTGGAAGAGCGGCGGGTATTGGCGTAGTTCGGCCAGCGATAATAGTCGCGTTTTGCGGACGAACTCGACGTCGACTTGCTGCCAACGCGGTTTATCTGGCGTTGATTTCGGATCGAAATATTTGGATGTCGGATCAAACTGGGTGGGATCGGGATAGGGCGCGCTGGCAATACGGGCGATGCCAGCAATGCCGACCTGCTCACAGGATGAATGATAAAACAGCACCCCATCGCCGACTTGCTGGGTATCGCGCATAAAGTTACGCGCTTGATAGTTTCGCACGCCATACCATCCCACTGTATGTTGGCGGGCAAGGTCGTCAATGCTGACGTCGTCGGGTTCAGATTTCATTAGCCAATAGTTCATAGGCGCTACCGTAAACCAGCCTTGGTCGCCTAGCAAGCGTAATTTACGGACTTAGCAAGCGAATCACGCCAGTTGCCATTCAATGGTATTGGTTTGGCGATCAGCTGATTCGCTCAGTAATTCATACAGTCGAGGCTGGTTCAGTTTTAATGCGAGCGAACACGCTGATTCGCCTTGCTGGTTTTGCTGGTGCGGATTCGCACCGCGCTCAGCCAACCACAAAGCCGCCGCTACTTGCTTGTTGGCGGTCGCTTTATGCAAGGCTGTCCAGCCTTCATAGCTACGCGCATTAATCGCCACGCTACCGCCTTGCGCAACAAGGTACTGCATCGCGACGATATGGCCACCGGCTGCAGCTTGCATCAGCGGAGTGATCCCTTTATTGCTGGCTTGCACTGGATTAAGTTCGTGCCCAATTAATAGTGCAACCAGATCAGGATTCCCATTGAGCGCCGCCCAGTGCAGTAGTGAATATCCGTGTTGGTCTTTGACACCTAAGTTCGCACCCAATTTAATGAGCTGAATGACCACATCTAATTTGCCCGCAAAGCACCCGTGCATGATTGGCGTCCAGCCCGCTTCATCTTTTTGTTCGATGAATAGGCCTGCGCGAACAAACACCGGCAAGAGCCCAAACTGTCGTTGTTCAATTGCGCGGTTTAGTCCCTCTGGGTTCACTTTATGACCGTGATGGCTGAGGGTTTGAATCTCCGCTGGATCAATTTTGTCGCTACGAATATGCCCCCAAACATCTTCGGCTTGAGGTTTGAGGCTGTCGAGTACGATTTGTAGGCGAAAGAGCTCGGTCGCAACATCGGGCGGAAAGCCATCTCTTTGTTGATCCGCTTGAATCAATAAATCATTAAAGCAAGCATCCAGATCGCCTTTTTCCCAGCTCAGCATGATGCGCGCGAGTACGTTTGGGTAGCGCGCGTCGAGTTGGTTTGGATAAAGTGCAGGGCTCAAACTTTCTTTGAGATGATTGATTAAAAATTGGACGTTAAGCATGACAAAGCCCTTCACAAATCAAATTAGGACGATGTCATTTAAACATTCGGCGCGCATGTCGCGCGCCGAAGCAATACCGGAGTTGCTATGTAAAATTACCTTGACGCTGTGGCGAGCCAGCGTGCGGCATCGAGCGCGTAGTAAGTCAAGATCGCATCTGCGCCTGCGCGTTTAAACGCTAAAAGGCTTTCTAATACGACGGCTTCTTCATTCAGCCAGCCATTTTGGCTCGCCGCTTTGAGCATCGCGTATTCACCTGAAACTTGATACACAAAGGTCGGCACTTTGAATTCGTCTTTGACGCGGCGAACGATGTCTAAATACGGCATACCTGGTTTCACCATCACCATATCCGCGCCTTCAGCTAAATCGAGCGCGACTTCGTGCAGCGCTTCATTGCTATTGGCGGGGTCCATTTGGTAAGTGTATTTATTGCCTTTACCGAGATTACCCGACGAGCCAACGGCGTCGCGGAATGGGCCGTAAAACGCCGACGCATATTTGGCGGAGTAGGCCAAAATCCGCGTGTGGATATGGTCTTCACGATCGAGTGCCGCGCGAATCGCGCCAATGCGCCCATCCATCATATCGCTCGGTGCCACCATATCCGCACCGGCCGCCGCGTGGCACAGCGCTTGTTTCATCAGTGCGGCGACGGTTTCGTCGTTCATGACATAGCCATTTTCATCAATAATGCCGTCTTGACCGTGCACGGTGTAGGGGTCGAGCGCGATATCGGTAATCAGGCCCAACTCAGGAAAGCGGCGTTTGAGTTCTTCGAGCGCGCGCGGTACAAGGCCACGGCGATTCCATGCTTCTGCTGCATCGAGCGATTTCAGCGCCGGTTCAATGACTGGGAACAGTGCCAAGGCTGGAATACCCAGTTGCACGGCTTGCTCGGCGGTGTAATAGAGTTTATCAAGGCTTTGCCGCGTCACGCCCGGCATTGAGCTAATGGCTTCTTCGCGATTTTTACCGTCGAGCACGAATACCGGCAGGATAAAGTCATTGGCCGTGAGGGTATTTTCGCGCATTAAACGGCGCGAAAAATCATCGCGGCGCATGCGGCGCAAACGGGTATGAGGGAAGGGGCGATTGCTATGCATGCGTAACTCCAAAATTGTGTGTTGCGTGATTTTATCCGACTCAGCACGATTATACTGTGGTGAGTAATGCATGCTGCATTGAGATCGTTACCTACCTAGTGCTTGGTATCGAAGCGCTAATTTTGTATCAGCTAAGCTGTTCAGTTGAACTATTGGCTTGCTGGTAATAAGGCTCTGTATTGAATAAGCTATAGTAGATATTGTATGTATATTGATGTAGTTTCTAATAAATAAGCGCTACCGTGTTATACCCTTGGATTATTTTTCCGCAACTGGCTATTTTTGACTTGAGTCGATCAAATGAAAAACTTGTTTTATGTTCTATTTGCCTTTTGCTGTCTTGTTAGCTCGGTAGGGGCGAAGGAGGTGCAGCCCAAAACGAATTTGGCTAGCGCTGCGATGCCCGCTGAAATGCAGGCTATCGCGAATGAAGTTTATCCTTTAGTCGTTGGCAATCGCACCTTAACCACGTTTCGGGTTGGGCTGTTGAGCTATTCCAGTAAGGATAGAGTTGATGCCGCTCAGTTACGTTTGGAGCGAATTCTTGAATCGACGCACGGCAAGGTCACAGCAATGCCCGTGCCTTCGCCGGGTCAGGGTATGGCGATCATGCTGGATGGGCAGGTGGCGTTCACGATTCAGCCGGGTGATGTGAATGAATTGGTGGGAGAAACAATGGACAGCATGGTAGAGACCGCCACCGCCCAGTTAAATCAAGTGATTGAAGAGCGCCGCGAACGTCGTAATCCACAACAGCTTTTAATCGCTGTGCTGTACACCGTTTTGGCGACCGCGATCTTTTTAGCGAGTTTGTGGGTACTCAATCGGGCTCGGCGTGTGCTGCTGAGTTTGGGGCATCGCTACCTCACAGTGCCCATCGCAAAAATGACCAAACGCACAGTGGGCGTCAAAATCTCGATTTTGAACCGTTGTTTGCATTGGTTGGTTAACTTTGTTTTGGGACTATTGTTATTGTCCTTAGTCTATACGTGGGTGAGCTTTGTTTTTTACCAATTTCCCTTCACTCGAGCTTGGAGCGAAAATCTCAATAACGCCATTTTAGACTTTTTGGCGGTCGCAGGTTTGGGCGTATTGAATGCGATTCCTGGCTTGCTGGTCGTCGTCTTTATTGTCGTTTGTGCGCGCTATATTTCGCGTTTTATGAATTTTGTGTTCAGCCGCATCGAGCGCGGCGAGCTTAATATTGCCTTTTTTGATCGTGATACCGCCAGCACCACGCGACGTATTTTGTCATTTTTGGTGTGGTTACTCGCGATTGCGATGATTTACCCGTATTTGCCGGGCGCCAATACCGACGCGTTTAAAGGTTTGTCGGTCATGGTGGGCTTGATGATTTCGCTGGGTGCATCGAGCGTAGTGGGCCAGTTTGCCAGCGGTTTGATATTGATTTATGCCAAATCGCTCAAACAAGGTGAGTACGTACAAATCGGCGGTACCGAAGGCACGGTGTCACATATTGGTTTGTTTGCCACCAAAATTCATACCAATTTACGCGAAGAAGTGAGTATCCCCAATTCAGTCCTCGTTGGGCAAAACGTCATTAATTTCTCCCGGCTTGCGGCGGGTGGTGGTGTGATTTCGCAGGTGGTGATTACGATTGGCTATGATGTGGCGTGGCGACAAGTGGAGGCGATGTTGATTGAAGCGGCTCGCGGTACTGCGGGCGTGCGTCGCGATCCCGCACCTCGTGTATTTCAGACAGCATTGTCCGATTGGTATGTGGAATATCATTTGCGCGTGGCACTGGATGAGCCGCGCCGCCGAT
Source organism: uncultured Deefgea sp. (assembly GCA_963508915.1). Lineage (GTDB taxonomy): Bacteria > Pseudomonadota > Gammaproteobacteria > Burkholderiales > Chitinibacteraceae > Deefgea. The sequence continues at coordinate 409 of CAUOZE010000071.1, read as the reverse complement.
TGGAAATATTGAATGACCTGCACGGCAAAGTGCAGGATGTATTTAATACCTATGGCGTGCAGATTATGTCGCCGAATTATCGTGCTGATCCAGATACTGAAAAACTGGTGCCAGTGGATCAATGGTATCCGGCACCAGCGAAGAAAGATTAATTGAGATTGAGCCAAAGTGCGGCTTCATTGAGCGGGGTTCCGGCCGGAAGGCTTGGGTTATTGAGGTAAATCTTGCGTGCATTTTTATATTTTGATAGCGGAAATACCTTGCTCATAATGCAATCCTATCAACTTAAGCCTTCAGACCGTTGCTTTGTAAGCAATGTAATCGTGAGGTTTGGGGTGATTGGTGCGTTCTTTCCTCGCTCTGGGATTAAAATTGATCAACGATTTCCTGATCTCAGTCAGCGCAAGCT
>CAUOZE010000070.1:0-14570 GCA_963508915.1 uncultured Deefgea sp. | reverse complement strand
GAGTGGACACATTACGAAGGGAGTCAGTTAGGGTGCTTAATCATATAGTAATTAATAATCAAAGAGTTATGTTTGTTTCTGCATCATGCCGGATGGAGATTGAAAAAACAAGCAGCGCTTAAGTTGATACGATTGCATCTGACAGGGGATTTGGTATTAAAAACGATAGCGACGATTTGTAGGCAGAATATTCGCGGACCAGATAGTGTCGCGCGCTGGGGTGGCGAAGAATTTGTTATCTTATTACCAGAGACTGATCAAGCTCAGGCGATAATTGTGGCCGAGAAAATTCGCCAAGCTGTGACGCAGTTTCAGCAAAGTAGCATCGAGCACGAAAATTTTAACGTCACTGTCAGTCTTGGGATTGCCTCTTTATTGACTGGCGACAACACACTGGATGATTTACTCAGTCGCGCCGACCAAGCCATGTATCACGCTAAAGAGGCAGGAAGAAATTGCATCAAAAGCTCACAAGCACTCAGTAACAACTACCTTCAGCACAACACTTAAATTCCTAAATTAAACGCGACGACGCTCGATCAAAGCTTGGGCCAGCGTACCGGGATCAACATGTTCAAGCTCACCACCAACAGGCAATCCTCGGGCGATTCGACTCACTTTCAGCCCTCGAGCCCGCAACATCTCAGCCAGATAATGCGCGGTAGCTTCGCCCTCTGTCGTGAAGTTAGTCGCGAGCACCACTTCTTCCACCGTACCATCACTGGCGCGCTCAAGTAGCTGCTTAAACGCAATATCGTTGGGACCAATCCCATCCAAAGGACTAAGCCTCCCCATCAGCACAAAATACAAGCCTTCATAGCTGCGGGTAAACTCTATCGACATTAAATCCGTCGGCATTTCCACCACGCACAATTGCGCATGATTGCGCTGCTCATCCAAGCAGATTTCGCAGACATCCAGCTCAGTAAATGTATTGCAATGACGGCAATGCTTGAGTGCACCAAGGGCATTTTCAAGCGCATTGGCCAGTTCAAGTGCGCCTTTTTGATCACGCTGAACCAAGTGAAATGCCATGCGAGCGGCTGATTTGGGGCCAACCCCAGGAAGGATACGCAAAGCGTCGATGAGATGACTAAGTGAAGCAGGAATCGACATGGGTATTGCTCTGTAGAAATTGATGGATAATGCCTACAGAGCAATACCCTTAATAAAAAGCCTGCATCTATGTAACACTCAACGATGATCGCAACGCAAGGACAGCAGGCTTTTCACTCATTAGAATGGCATTTTGAAACCTGGTGGCAATTGCATACCAGCAGTAAAACCGCCCATTTTAGCCTGGCTCGTAGCTTCGGCTTTACGCAGTGCATCGTTAAACGCAGCGGCGATCAAATCTTCGAGCATGTCTTTATCATCCGACAACAAGCTGTCGTCAATCGCGACACGGCGCACCACATTGCTGCACGTGATCGTGATCTTGACCATACCTGCACCCGATTGGCCTTCCACTTCAACTGAAGCCAATTCTTCTTGTGCTTTAGCCATATTTTCTTGCATTTGCTGAGCTTGTTTCATCAAGCCAGCCATTCCGCCTTTACCACCAAACATACAATTTCCTTTAAATTAAAAACAAAAAGAAGGTGTCCACGAAACACACGAAAAGCGAGAAAATTAGCTCATCCTCTCCACTGTTTTTCCTGCTTTGCATCAAATTTTAATTTCTTGCTACACCAAGAGAAAAACGGCTTTCATGCCGCCATATTGGCGTTACTTTCGTGGCTTTCGTGTTTTTCGTGGACTAAAGATTTTTTAAATGGGTTTAATTGAATCGATTGCAATACTTGCGCCGAATTCTTTCACCATCGTTTGTACGAAAGGGTCACCATTAATTGCCGCAACCGCTTGATCTTGCCGCTCTTGTTTTTCACGATAATGAATATCAGCAGGCGTTTCGGTTTTTACTTCGCCAATTTGCACATTCAGCGCAATATCACGGCCAAAATGTTCGCTGAGAGCAAGGCGCAGTTTTTCTTGGTAATCACGTGTCGCAACACTGCGATGGATTTCTTCAACTTTAATATTAAACTGTATATCGCTAAAGCTTAATAATTCCGAGTTCTGCGCCAACATACCTGCTTGACCTAGCTTGAGATGCACCACTAAAGCGCGCCAATCGCCAGTAAATTCAGCCGGAATCTGCGGCGCAGAAACTGGCGCGACAACAGGCTGCGATACCACTGCAACTTGTGCTCGAGCAGCCGGTGCATCATCTTGTCGCCAAGGCGGCGTATCGTCGTATGTTGCGGCAGCTTCAGTCGTTTGCGATGTCGCAGAAATTGCCGACTGTGCTTGCGGAGCAAGCACTGGCGACGTCACCGCGGTCTGTTGCGCTAGAACAGGTGCTGCAGTGACTGAAGAATTCACTGGCATAACGACATGACCGGCATCACTCGGCGCAAAGGCCAGCATGCGCAAAATCGTCATCGTAAAACCGGCGTATTCATCAGGAGCCAGCGGTAAATCGCGGCGACCGTGCAGGGCAATCTGATAATACAATTGTGCGTCTTCGGGTGTGAGCGCTTGCGCCACTGCCACGATTTGTTCACGCAATGGCAAATCATCGGCCAATGCATTGGGCACGGCTTGCACCAAAGCGATTTGTTGCAATAGCGAGGCCAATTCATGCAGCGCGGCCTCATAAGACAAACCACGCTCAGCAATTGCATCGGCTGTTTTAAGCAATGCAGGGCCGTCTTTCTGAATTAACGCCGTCAATAACTCAAACAAATAGCTTTGATCGACCGCGCCAAGCATCGCGCGCACGCCAGCCTCTTCGACTTTACCAGCGCCATAAGCAATCGCTTGATCAAGCAGCGATAAACCATCGCGCATTGAACCACTTGCCGCATGCCCAATCAGATTGAGTGCGAGCGCTTCATATTCAATTTGTTCGGCTTGTAATACGGTATTTAAATGGCCAGTGACTTGCTGTGGCGTCATTTGGCGCAATGAAAACTGCAAGCAACGACTCAGCACCGTAATCGGCACCTTTTGTGGATCGGTCGTTGCAAGGATAAATTTAACGTGGCTGGGTGGCTCTTCCAAGGTTTTCAGCATCGCATTAAATGCCGATTTGGAGAGCATGTGCACTTCGTCGATAATGTAGACTTTAAAACGGCCAGCGGTCGGTGCATACTGCGCGTTGTCCAAGACCTCGCGAATATTATCGATACCGGTGTTAGACGCCGCGTCGATTTCGAGCAGGTCAACAAAGCGACCGGCATCAATTTGCGTACACGCTGAGCAAACACCGCAAGGTTCGGACGTAATGCCGGTTTCGCAATTGAGTGCCTTGGCCATGATACGGGCGATGGTGGTTTTACCCACCCCGCGCGTGCCGGTAAGCAAATACGCGTGATGCAATCGTGCCGAGGCAAATGCGTTTGCCAGCGCTTTAATCACGTGTTCCTGCCCGACCAATTGGGCAAAAGTTTTCGGTCGCCACTTACGGGCTAGTACTTGGTAGCTCATGGCAGCATTCTAACAGATGCGAATGCGGATAGACGATGATTCCATTGCAAAGCAGCGCACTGTGGATACTTTGTAAAACAGATCAGTTGAATACACGAAATGACGAACATGCCGCTTGAAAATCAGCCAGAAAATCACGATCCAAAACCAGAAGCGCCCGTTGAACCACCACTCGAAGCATGTTGCAGCAGCGGCTGTTATCCCTGCGTCTTGGATTTATATACCGAAGAATTACAACAATACCGAATCGATCTTGCCGCATGGCAAGCACGGCAATCGGCCTCTCAAAATATCAATCAGGATCCGACATGCGAAGCCTAATTACCTTGATCGCGCTGGCCGTCAGTAGCAGCATCGCAATCGCAGCGGACTCGCTCCCCAGCAACGTGAGTAATGCCCTCAAGGCAGCCAAAATCCCAAGCGACGCTTTATCAGTGGCAATGATTCCGCTTGATGCTCCAGGAAAAGCACAGTTTTATCGCGCCGATGTGCCTTCCAATCCGGCTTCAACGATGAAAATCGTCACCACCTACGCTGGCCTTGAAATCCTTGGCCCAGCTTGGCAATGGCAAACCGAGTTGCGTGCCAATGCACTACCTAAAAATGGCGTACTGGACGGCGATATTTATCTGAAAGGCTCGGGCGACCCAAAACTCACTTTGGAACGGATGTGGCTGTTGCTACGAGACTTAAAAGCGGCTGGTGTTGATGAAATTCGCGGTAATGTGGTGCTAGATCGCAGCGCGTTTGTGATTGACCCCAATGAGCCTAGTTTTGATGATGACAGCGAAACCAGTGATCGCCCTTTCATGGTAAAGCCTGATGCGCTGCTGACCAATTTCAAATCTCTACGCGTGCGGGTTCGTGCCGATGGTGAACGGGTCATCACCAGTATAGAGCCTGATTGGCCAGAAGTTCGCTTTAGTAATCAGCTCGGCTTAGGTGCGCCAGCGCCGTGCGAAACATGGCAAAAACGAGTGCAATTTCGTACGGGTCAAGCCACCCCCCAATTTATGCTGCAATTGGTCGGTGAAGTACCTGCCGGATGTATCGGCGAGAACTACATTTCAGCATTTGATGCGCCGACTTATACCTACCTGCTCTTTCGCAACCTGTGGTTAGCTGAAGGCGGCAAACTCGGCGGAAAAATGCAGCAAGGGATCACGCCTGCTAATAGTGTTCTGCTGGCCAGCACCAAATCATCGGATATGGTCAGCACCATTCGTGATATCAATAAGTACAGTAATAATATGATGGCACGGCAGTTATTCCTAACGATAGGCGAAACTCAAGGCACTGCTGCCGATGGTGCCACAACGGCAAGTCGTTCTACAGCGGTCATTCAGCGCTGGCTGCAAAGTAAGGGCAAACGTTTCGATGAATTGGTGCTCGAAAATGGTGCCGGTCTCTCGCGCAAAGAACAAATCAGCGCACGACATTTGGCTGAGCTATTACAAGACGCATGGAATGCGCCACTTGCAGCCGAATTTGTGTCCTCACTGCCACTAATTGGCATTGATGGTACGATGAAAAAACGCTTAAAAGACGAGAGCAGCATCGGCCAAGGCCACATCAAAACGGGTACTTTAAAAGACGTCCGCGCCGTTGCAGGTTATGTGCGTGATGCGAATGGCAAAACATGGGCCGTGGTTGGGATCATCAATCATGCCAATGCACCCGCTGGAATGGCGACGCTGGATGAGTTACTCAAATCAATCCGCAAAACGGCAAATTAATATCAACTGATATCGTCAATGCCGCCCTCATCGAGCGGCATTGAACTAATTAGAAAAACATAAGATCAGACCATGAATACCGAAAAACCACGCATCACGATTTTGTACTGCACGCAATGCAATTGGCTCTTGCGCAGTGCATGGCTGGCACAAGAATTATTAAGCACCTTTGCTTTTGAACTCGGTGAAGTCGCACTGCAACCGGGAACGGGTGGTATTTTTGTCATTCATTGTGATGGTGTTATGGTTTGGGATCGAAAAATAGACGATGGTTTTCCTGAGGCTAAAGTACTAAAACAACGAATTCGCGATTTAATTGTCCCCGAAAAAAACTTAGGCCATGCTGATGCACCTAAAGCTGTAAGTTAAATCATAATTTCGACCAAGCGATTAGGCACAATCCAGCTGCTGTGATACCTTTCAACTATGTATGCAAAAATTTTCTTTAGTGCGCTCTTGATCAGTAACTGCGCCATGGCCGACATCTATAAATACACCGATGAGAACGGCAATGTGACCTTTACCAACTCGCCAATGAAAGGTGCAGTGCGCATCATGTCGGAATCCAATCCGACCACCAATGCACGTCGTCCTAGCGGAGAAAGCACCAGCACCGTCAAGTCTCCTCGTGTTGCTGCGCCCTCTCCACTCAATTTCCCGAAAGTGGATGCCGCCACGCAAAAAAGTCGTGATAGCAATCGTAAAGTGATTTTGGCTGAAGAGCTCAATAGCGAACGCGCTCTGCTGAGCAAAGCACAGCGCAGTCTGCAAGAATCAGAAACCACGAAAACAGCCGCCGAACAAGCCAACCCCAAACTCTATCTCGACCGCATTGGCCGCCTACGCGAAACCATTATGATGCACGAAAAAAATATCGCGTCACTGCAGTCTGAAATCAGTAGAGTGCGTTAAAACCACGCCAGCAACAAAAACGCACCATTACAGTGCGAAAATCGCTTATTCTGTTCCAGTAGCCTAACTTAAAGCTGGCCTAGTTTTTGCTAACGCTATGCAAAAATGAAGCACACACCCTTTTTGCCAAGGAAAAGTGCAATTGAATGCCCTGATTTCATCCATCAGGGCTCAGCGCACATTGGAGCAACACCATGAGCCACCCTGCCTTTGCTGGCCTCGAATATCTAGATGCCGCCGTGTTAGCGGTCGACAACGAAGGCTATATTGTTTTTGCCAATCCAGCGGCCAATAGCCTATTCAATCTACGCGACTCAGAAAACCAAACTCTAGAACAGTGTTTTGGATTCAATTCACCCTTAGTTTTCGCCGCACACACTGCACTTGAAAAGCGCATTTCAATTACTGAACACGAGCTAATCGTCTTTGGGGTTGAGGGTGAAATGTACGTCACCTTGGACGTCACCCCGATTGAATGCCCTGCTGCGGTTTTAATGCTCGAAGTACGGCGTATTGATCAACAACGCCGAATTGTGAATGAAGAGCGCCTGCAAGCCCAACAACAAGCCAATCGTGAACTGATTCGTAATTTAGCGCACGAAATCAAAAATCCACTTGGCGGTATTCGTGGCGCGGCGCAGTTATTAGCGTTTGAGCTGCCCGATCCGCAACTGAAAGAATATACCGACGTCATCGTCGATGAAGTTTCTCGGCTACAAAGCCTGTTGGATAGACTGCTCACGCCGCATCGTTTACCGCAAATTAAAGAAATCAATATTCACGAAGTCTTAGAGCGCGTTCGCAGCTTAGTTCTAGCTGAAACGCCAAGTGGTTTATCGGTCAAACGTGATTACGATACCAGCATGCCGCTCTTGATTGCCGATAAAGAACAATTGATTCAGTCAGTACTCAATATTGTTCGCAATGCGATTCAGGCGATGTCGAGTATCGGGGAGGTCATTTTACGCACCCGAATTGCGCGCCAAGTAACGCTCAATCGCCGTCGTCACCCGCTCGCTCTGCGAATTGATATTTCTGATAACGGCCCCGGTATTCCTGAGCATTTAAAAGAAACGCTGTTTTATCCGCTCGTGTCGGGCCGTGAAGGCGGCACTGGGATTGGTCTGCATTTAGCCCATACGTATATCGCGCAACATCATGGCGTGATTGAATTTGATAGCCGACCGGGCCACACCACATTCAGTATTTTTTTGCCGCTTAATGCATGGCAAGATTCAGGAACACCACTATGAAGCCAGTTTGGGTAATTGACGACGATCGCTCGATTCGTTGGGTATTTGAAAAGGCCCTCGCCCGCGAGCACATTGCGCACGCAACGTTTCCATCGGCCAGCGAAGCACTGCAAAAAATTCAAAGCGAACGTCCACAAGTCGTTGTCTGTGATATCCGCATGCCAGGCGAATCGGGGCTGACTTTTTTAGAGATTGTGAAACGCGATTGGCCAGAAATTCCCGTCATTATCATGACGGCGCACTCCGATTTGGATAGCGCGGTTTCGGCGTTTCAAGGCGGTGCATTTGAATACCTCCCCAAGCCTTTTGATGTTGAGCAAGCAATAGCGCTGATTCGCCGCGCTATCGTGGAAAGGGAGCAACTCGCCCCCGCCAGCGCAGTCAGCGCAGCGGTACCCGAGATGCTCGGCCAAGCGCCTGCGATGCAAGACGTTTTCCGCGCCATCGGGCGCCTATCCTATTCTGCCGCCACAGTGATGATCACCGGCGAATCAGGCAGCGGCAAAGAACTCGTTGCCCGCGCCCTGCACCGCCACAGCCCACGCGCCAACAAACCTTTTATTGCAATCAATAGCGCGGCGATTCCAAAGGATTTATTAGAATCTGAATTATTCGGCCATGAGAGCGGCGCTTTTACTGGCGCGGATGCCAAACGCGTAGGCCGCTTTGAGCAAGCCGAAGGCGGTACCTTATTTTTAGATGAAATCGGCGATATGCCGTTTGATTTACAAACTAGATTGTTGCGTGTTTTATCCGATGGTTTTTTCTATCGCGTCGGCGGGCATCAACCGATCAAAGCGAATGTTCGCGTCATCGCCGCCACGCATCAAAATCTAGAAGACCGCGTCAAAGACCATCAATTTCGCGAAGATTTATTCCATCGCTTAAATGTCATTCGTCTGCGCCTGCCTGCACTGCGGGAACGTAAGCAAGATATTCCCTTGCTAGCGCAGCATTTTTTACTCAAGTCAGCACAAGACTTGGGCATTGAAGCCAAACGCCTCACCGAATCCGCGATGAATACCTTGGCCCAATTTGGCTTCCCCGGCAATGTGCGGCAACTGGAAAATGTCTGCCATTGGATTACCGTGATGGCACCAGGTCAATTGGTTGATTGCGCCGATTTACCGCCCGAGCTATCAGAAAAAATCAGCTTACTCGGCGGACAAATCGGCGATTGGCGCGCCTCGCTAGCGGCTGAGTTAGCACGCCGCCTGCAACGCGGTGATAGCCGGATTTTGGATAGCATCGTGCCCGAGTTTGAGCGTACCGTAATTGAACAAGCGCTTGCATATACAGGGGGTAAACGCATAGAAGCATCAGAATTACTAGGATGGGGACGAAATACCCTGACCAGAAAAATTCAAGAACTCGGGATGGAAGAATCATAATCGCCGATATGCAGGCATAAAAAAACCGGCTTCACGCCGGTTTTTTTACTTTTGAACTCAGTGTTAGCGAATCTCGAAAATCTTACCAAAGTTTGCAATATCGAGTACCGATTTCACTGTGGCTTTGCAATTCACCAAAGTGATCTTTTTACCTGCGGCGCGCTCATTAAGCAGCAAGAGCATCCCTAATGCCGCTGAATCCATATAATCAACGGCAGAAAAATCAATTTCAATTTCGCTCAAACCCGCATGTTCTAGCACGGTGGTCGTGGCTTGTTTGAATTCACGGTGAAATTCAAAGGTAAAATTGCCATTCAAGCCCAAAAAGGCACGGTTACTTTCAAAGCGAACATTCACTTGCATTGGCTGAACTCCAAAACTGATTATTTACGGCTACCTAAGCAGTCTAGTTAGCCCAAGGCAAGGATGCAAATGGGCGCACCCAAATAGGCACGCCACACCACATTATTTCTCGACAAACGCCCGTTCGATTACATAATCGCCAGGCTCGCCAATCCGTTTCGACACTTGAAAGCCTAAATCATCCAGCATTTTACACGTATCTTCGAGCATTGCAGGGCTACCGCATAGCATGGCGCGATCCGTTTCAGGATTGAGCGGTGGCAAACCAATATCGTCAGTCAATTTGTTTGAGGCAAACAAATCAGTTAAACGACCTTGATTACGGAATGGCTCACGCGTTACCGTTGGGTAATAAATTAGCTTGCTGCGCACTTCTTCACCGAAGAACTCATTGTGCGGCAATTCATTTTCGATGTAATGCGCATAAGCCAATTCGCTCACGGTACGTACGCCGTGCACCAAAATGATTTTATCAAACCGCTCGTAGGCTTCTGGGTCTTTAATCAAACTCATAAACGGCGCCAGACCAGTACCGGTACTGAGGTAATACAGGTTTTTACCCGGCTTCAAATCCGACAACACCAAAGTACCCGTTGGCTTGCGGCTCACCAGTAATTTATCGCCTTCTTTCAAGTGTTGCAGACGCGACGTCAACGGGCCGTTCGGGACTTTAATACTGAAAAATTCGAGTTCTTCTTCGTAATTCGCGCTGGCAATCGAGTAAGCGCGCATCAGCGGCTTGCCATCGACTTCCAAGCCAATCATCACAAACTGGCCATTTTCAAAACGCAGTGACTCATCGCGCGTCGTCGTAAAACTAAACAAAGAATCATTCCAATGACGCACGCTTAATACTGTTTCATGGGCAAACTTAGACATTTAACTTCCTTCAAAAACATTCACCACAGAGGCACAAAGACACAGAGAAAAGCGTAAAAACCCTAAAAAAGAACAGCTTCAAGTTCTGTTTTAACTCTGCGCCTCTGTGGTTCAAATTATTAAGCTTTCAGCGCCGCAGTGAGCTCAGGTATCACCGTAAATAAATCAGCAACCAGTCCATAATCGGCGACTTGGAAAATCGGCGCATCGGCATCGTGATTCACAGCGACAATCACTTTGCTATCTTTAATCCCGCCAACGTGCTGAGCTGCGCCGGAAACGCCAAATGCGATATACAGCTCAGGTGCCACCACCGTACCCGTTTGACCAACTTGGCTATCATTCGGCGCCATGCCAGCATCCACTGCTGCGCGCGTTGCACCAATTGCTGCGCCGAGCACATCCGCCAATGGGGTTAACGTTGCTTTAAAGCCTTCGGCGCTGCCGAGTGAACGACCACCACTGATGACCACGCGTGCGGTGGCCAATTCTGGGCGATCCAATTGCACCAAATCACGGCTGACCCAAGCCGCTTGGCCTGCGTAGCCCGTTGCAGCGATATTCTCAATCTCTGCCGAACCACCTTCGCTGGCCGCAGCTTCAAATACGGTTGGGCGAATCGTTAAGATGCGCAAACCGGCAGGCGCTTTCACCGTTGCGTTCAAATTACCAGCGTACATCGGGCGAACAAATGTCGTCGCGTCGATAATTTGAATGACTTCAGACACCATCGCCACGTCGAGTAAAGCCGCAGCGCGTGGCAATAGGTTTTTACCAAAGCTGGTTGCCGCAGCAACAATCGCCGAGTAGCTAGGTGCAAGTTGCACCAGCAAAGGCGTGAGGTTCTCAGCGATGCCGTGCGCGTACTCAGGCGCATCAACCAGTAGTATCTTGCTCAAGCCATTGATAGCAGATGCTTGTGTGGCAATACCTGCCACATCATTTCCTGCCAGCAAAAGATGAACTTCTTCACCAAATTGGCTTGCTGCCGTTACGGCAGAACGTGTAGCGGCTTTAATGCCGTGGCTGTCTAATTCCGCAATGACTAAAACGCTCATGACACCACCTTCTCGGTCCGCAATGCCGCAACAAGTTCAGCGACTGAATTCAAAATCTTGCCCGCTTTACGTGCAGGCGGCTCAGCGATATTGACGATCTCCAACGCGGGCGCAGCAATACCAAACTCAGCAGCCGGCAACGTTTCGATCGGCTTTTTCTTCGCCATCATCAACGCAGGCAATTTAATAAAGCGCGGCTCGTTCAGGCGCAAATCGACTGACACAACGGCTGGCAATGGCAATGACAATGTTTCTTGCCCGCCGTCGATTTCACGCACGACCAGCGCTTTGCCGTCAACGACGTCGATTTTTGACGCGAAAGTCGCTTGCGGCCAGTTCAGCAAAGCGGACAACATTTGCGCCGTTTCAGCCGCGTCGTCATCAATCGCTTGTTTGCCAGTCAAGACCAGTTGTGGCGCTTCGCGCTCAGTCACTACTTTAAGGTATTTTGCTGCAGCCAAAGGCTGAACAACGGTTGGCGTTTCCACCAAAATCGCACGATCAGCGCCCATCGCCAAAGCATGGCGCAGTACGTCTTGATTCGCCGCAGTACCCACGGCAACAACGACGACCTCAGTCGCAACACCCGCCTCTTTCAAGCGCACTGCGCCTTCTACGGCATTTTCATCAAATGGGTTGATGCTCATTTTAACGTTGGTCAGTTCAACGTCTTTGCCATCCTGCGTAGGACGTGGGCGGATTTGATAATCAACGACCCGTTTAATGTGCACTAAGATTTTCATCACGATTCCTTCTGTTGCTCGCCGTTACAGCCTGCATGATTTAGGTCAAGCCTAAGGCTCTGTTGGCGCTTGATTTTCGAGTCGCGTTTGTGCGGATTTTGGCTTGAAGCAAGGCGCAAAATGCGCGGCATAGTTATTCTAATGCAAGCGTTTTGCAACGCAGAGTCAGGCCAAAAGCCGCCAAACCCAAAGGGCTGGGCGCTTTTCGCGGTATCTCTGCGTTATTCCGTGCTTGTATAGCTGGCTATGCTGCGCAGGAAATGCCTTGATCTACCGCGAAAATCGCTCCAGCGCGTCCGAACACCAAGCGCCAGCAGAGCCTCTTTTTGCACTCGATTATATTTGGCGGTAGAATATATGTAAAACCCATTTTAATTATAAACATTATCTATTTTACAGATATACAACTAGTCCAAGATACACAGCTGAGCTAGGTCTATCGGCTCCAATTTGGCTAGAAAGAACGAGGCTATGATGCAAGAGCGCGATGTAATGGAATATGACATATTGATTATTGGTGCTGGCCCAGCGGGTTTGGCGGCGGCGATACGGCTGAAACAAGTCAACGCTGAGCTCAGTGTCTGCATCCTCGAAAAAGGCGCTCAAGTTGGTGCGCACACTTTATCGGGTGCGGTTATCGACCCCATCGCGCTCAATCAACTGATTCCAGATTGGCAACAACGCGCGCCGCAGCTGGCCACCGCTGTGACTGCCGATGAGTTTCTCGTGCTCGATGCAGACATCGGCTTCAAAATCCCGCAAATGCTATTGCCGCCGCAGTTGCACAACGACGGCTGTTTTATCGTCAAGCTCGGTGAAGTCTGTGCATGGCTGGCGACAGAAGCCGAAAATCTCGGGGTCGAAATCTATCCCGGTTTTGCTGCAGCGGAGGTTTTATACGATGACACTGGCGCAGTCAAAGGTGTCGCCGTTGGCGATATGGGCATCAATAAACTCGGCCAACACAAAAGCGACTACGCGCTGGGCATGGCGATTTACGCCAAATACACGCTGTTTTGCGAAGGCGCGCGCGGCTCATTGGCTGGCGAATTGGAAAAGCAATTCAATCTACGCGAAGGCCGCGACCCGCAACATTACGGCCTTGGCGTCAAAGAAGTTTGGCAAGTCAAACCTGAGCATCATCGACTTGGCCTCGTGCAACACGCGCAAGGCTGGCCGCTCGACAACAGCACCAGCGGCGGCGCTTTTATTTACCACCTACCCGATCATCAAGTGGCCGTTGGTTATGTGGTGCATTTGAATTATCAAAATCCAACGCTGTCGCCATTCGATGAATTGCAGCGCTTTAAAACGCACCCGAAAATTCGTGGCACTTTTGCGGGCGCAACTCGGATTGGTTATGGTGCCCGTGCGATTGCCGAAGGCGGTTTGCAATCCTTACCAAAAATGGTCTTTGCTGGCGGCGCGCTGCTCGGCTGCTCGGCGGGATTGCTCAACTTCCCACGCATCAAAGGCACGCACAATGCGATGCTGTCCGGCATGCTAGCCGCCGAAGCTGCGGCAGCAGCCATTACCGCTGGCCGCTATCAGGATGAACTCACTGAGTTTGTGACCGCACTACAAGCATCGAGTGTTTGGCAAGAACTAGAGCAAGTACGCAATATCAAACCGGCACTCTCTAAACTGGGCGTATTGGGTGGAACAATGTATGCAGGTGTAGAGCTTTGGTTATCTAAGCTCGGTATCAATACCCCTTGGACACTGCAGCACAGCACACCCGATCACGCTCGACTCTTGCCGCAAGGCCAGTTTACGCCGATTAAATACCCGAAACCGGATGGCGTGCTAACGTTTAATAAACTGGATTCACTGGCGCTCGCCAATGTGTCGCACGAACACGATCAACCGGTGCATTTGAAATTGCGCGACCCAAGCTTGATTACGCCGTTGCATTTGAGCAATGAAATCAAAGCCGAATGCCACTACTGCCCTGCGGATGTGTATGAGATTATTGAGGTCGCTGGTCAGCCCAAATATCAAATCAACGCGCAAAACTGCTTGCACTGTAAAACCTGTGATATTAAAGACGCAACGCAGAATATTCATTGGGTGACGCCAGAAGGTGGCGGCGGCCCGATGTATACAGGCATGTAGTATAAGCAGCTAAGACTTAATTAATAAGATCTACAGCTAAATACACAATAGCTCAATCAAAATAGATTGAGCTATTTTTACATCTGAATTGAGATTTTGAAGATTCAGACGATAATAAAGAATGCGTTGGCATTTTGGAGTAAATGATGATTCAAGAAAAACAAACCGTCCAAATCCGGCGCGACCAAATTCAATACCTAAAACCCGAAATGGGCCGCCTGCTCGATCACCGCAAAGGCAAAGTCATCGATGTCTTTGTACCACTCGGCGCCAAAGAAGCTGTAGTGAAAGTCCGCTGGATCGCCCGCCGCCCAAGCGAAAATGATGTGACGCTAGAACATCCAGAGAAAGATTTAGAAGTAATTCCTTCATGATCTTTTCGACCTAAAAGACTGCTATCGACCCACTGCCGACTCTCAGTCGTAGGCGCAATGAGTGACAAGTAAGGTGGGTAAAGCTGCCGCTCAACTATCAATGTCGAGCTTCGGCAGTTCGGCCTTGGACTAAACCGCTCGCGCGGTAGGGTGGCTCCGATTAGCCATTGTGATATTTGATTAATAGCGCTGTTTCCTACTTTGAGAATTGAGGCAATCCGCCTCGTTCTTGAATAGGAGCACAGCCATGACTT
>CAUOZE010000069.1:0-15494 GCA_963508915.1 uncultured Deefgea sp. | reverse complement strand
GCTTGCGCTGACTGAGATCAGGAAATCGTTGATCAATTTTAATCCCAGAGCGAGGAAAGAACGCACCAATCACCCCAAACCTCACGATTACATTGCTTACAAAGCAACGGTCTGAAGGCTTAAGTTGATAGGATTGCCTCCGAAGCAGCTACTGCCGCTTCAGTATTTACGCTTTGCACTTCTTAGCTTTAACTGTTCAATTAGTTCATTTCGACGATCAATGTCTAGTTGGACGTTCTGCTCCAAAAATCTCTTCTCCGGATTCGCTAGCAGCCTTTGTTTATTCAAGCCCTCCTGTTGTTTCGTTTTATTCACTTCAATTGATATTGCTTGCTGGTGCAGTCGATCATTTGCAAATTCTTGTATCGACTTCAACAATAATGACATCCAAGGAAAAACTAACAAAAATAGCAATGTCATAAATAAAGGGATAACAATTATCGTGTTGAACGCTATGACATCAGTTTCTTCTAGGTATTTACTGAGAGCGTTAATCCTTTCTGTAGTGGTTCCATCGCCAAATATTAGGATTGCCAAGTGACTCCAGTTACAGACAATCCATGATCCTATGAACGCACCAATGAAAGGATCATCGACCTTTGTTTTCGTATTTCCTGAGATTGACTGTAATATATCGTCGAGAAATTTCATTCCGTATGACCTGCGTTTCTATGTTTAAAATCAGGCATCACTTGCCATTAATGCGCTGGTGAGTATGACGATTCTAGAGGGGATTCAGTGCCCACCAATTCAACAGGAAGGAAGGCTACCTCTGTCGTGCTTCCTGATTTGTCGCAAGAGTATTTATGCTCTAGGCTGATCAGAGAAACGCCCGCTTCTGGCCGAGTACTGCCTCCCAGCTAGTCTAACCTAGTCCATTCATCCAGCACTATCTTGGTACTGAATAAATTCAATCCCCCCTCCATCAGGGTATTGCCTTGTAGGCATCGATTACAAAGCGCAGTAAGTTAATACATCTTCATCGATGCGCGCCGATGCAGGGTGCGGCATCCCGTCACGACTGTTTTCACCCAGAGAGGCACTGATGTTTGAATATGTCACCCAGCTACAAAATCGTATCGGCATGATGGTTGAGCAGAATGCGGCACCGATGACACTGGCGGCGCAGTGGTTTGCCGATGCGATCGTCAATGACCAAATGATTCATATCTTGGGCACCGGCCATTCGCACATGATTGGTCTTGAAGGCTTTATTCGTGCAGGCGGCTTGGGCAATATCAATGCAGTGCTCGACTCCACCGTGACCACCGCCGATGGCGCATTGCGTAGCTCGGCACTCGAAAAGCTGCCGGGGTTGGCGGCGATTTTATGGGCGGAGCAGCCGATTGCGGCAGGTGATTTAATCGTGGTGATTTCTAACTCGGGCCGCAATGCGCTGCCGATTGAGTTTGCCCAATTAGCGAAAGAAAAAGGCCACCGCGTCATCGCGATCACCTCGGTCGAACAATCCAGCCAAAACCCAAGCCGACATCATTCAGGCCAAAAATTGATGGAGATTGCTGATGTGCTGCTCGATAACTGCGTGCCACCGGGTGATGGTTTGTGCGAAGTGAATCAGCAAGTCACAGGCGCTTTTTCAACGATTGCCGGTTGTGTGCTAATTAATACCTTGGTCGTTGAATCGCAAAAAATCGCGCTAGAGCAAGGCGTAACGCCGAAGATTTTCTCTAGCCAAAATGTTGATGGGTTTAATAATGATGCGGTTTACCAGCATTTCCGCGGCCGACTTAAATCGATGTGAGATGATGGGTATATAGCCATATGCATATAATTATCATTGCTATACAGCCATACCCAACACCTTCAATGCCGTGTTCTCAATAAGTCTTGATGCTGTGCAACGCTCGTCGGGATTTGCTTTTAAATCCCTCAATATCAAGCCGACGAAGTCGGTGCAGATATAGGGGAGCCTTTCTTTGCTTACTTTCTTTGGCGAAGCAAAGAAAGTAAGTCCCCGTCGCGGACTGCGACTGTAAAACGCCGTTCACCCTGAGGGTGTGGGCTTTGCTAAGCCGCCAGCGGCTAAGCAAAGCCACACCGCAGGCACTTATCACTATTTGATGGTAGCCAGCCACCGCCGCAATCCCCACACCAGCAAGCACAGCACAGCGGATAACAACAACACAGCGGGGATAAAGTACAAGGTATGCGCAACATGAAAACCACCGGGCATAAAGGGAAATTGCCCGGGCCAAAGCCAATGCCCCAATAAAGCCAAGGGCAAGGTATACAAAAAAATCCACATATTCGCGAGCCCATCGGGTGGCTGCTGCCAAAACTGCAGCAGCACCAGCAAGCCGCCCGCCGCATACACGCCGGGAAGACCGTACTGAGCCTTATTGAACGCTGCGCGCAGCTTTTCCATTAACCATTACCAAGCTGCGCACACGCATCGCGGTAGCCCACCTCAATTCGCGCAGCAATGCTTTTGGGCGAAAAATCCAGCGTCGTGCTTTGCTCGTCGGGCATCTGATTAGTAATCACCGTCGGCGCTAGCAACATCCGCAGGCGCGCGATGTCTTTGAAACCATCCATTTGACGAATCGGCGAATTAGCTGGCAAGAGCTGATTGAGCGCGCCATACAGTTCGGCCAAACCGTTGTAATCGGCCATGCGTTCCATATCGCCAAGCACTTTGTTGGAGAAAATAATCTCCAGCATACGATCTTGGGTTTGCGTGAGGTTACGCGGCAGCTGCCCTTTCAGTGGGAATAAATTCACAATAACAAAATGCGCATCACTATCGGCTGGCAGTGCATTAATCATCGCCCCCAGTGGCGCATTATCAAATAGGCCGCCATCCCAATAATGCTTGCCACCGATTTCAACCGGCGGAAACATCGGTGGAATTGAGAGCGAGGCGATGATGTGTTCCAGCGTAATACGCTGGCCATCGCGATTGGTGAAGGTTTCAATCTCGCCACTTTCAATCTGCACCGCTGACAGTTGCACAATCGTGCTCGATGCATTGAGCTTATCAAAATCAACCAAGTCAGTGATCAAGTCGCGTAATGGATCGGCGGAGTACATCGAAGTCCAGTTGCGCATATTCCAGACATCCGTGCGCAAGCGTGACATATGTGGGTTGCCAAACAAGGATAAATTTTGCTCAACGATCTGCGGCGCAAATGGAATATTCGGTACGGTGAGCTTTTGCCACAAGGTTTCCAAAGCCGCCAGCGGATTAGCATCTTTACTGCCGACCAAGACCGCTGTATTGACGGCTCCAATCGATACCCCCGCCACCATCTTCACGGGAAGCTTTGCTAATTCTTGCATACGGCGCAATACCCCAAGCTGATAGGCACCTAGTGCACCACCACCTTGCAATAATAATGCGATATTGTTCATGCCAGCTCCAATTCAAATTTAAATTATTCAATCGTCGAGGAAGGGGCGAGACTGCCGCCCACTTCAATAGACTAGTTCAATACCATTCACATGCTATCTGAGCATTTTTAACGAAATATCAAAACACTATTACACATACAAGAAAATGCCAAATGATTAATATGGAATTGTCATCAATCAATTTGATTGAGGCAATTCAATAAGGAGCAAGGCATGTCTGATCAGTTAATTACTCCTAAAGCAATTCGTAAACAGCTTGGAATGAATCAACATGAATTCTGGAGCAAAATTGGCGTTACGCAAAGCGGTGGTTCTCGTTATGAAAGCAGGCGTAATATGCCAAAACCAGTGCGGGAATTATTGCGCGTGGTACACATTGAAGGAATCGATTTAAGCCAAATTCGTAAAGATGATATTCGCGCTTTGGAATATTTAAAAAGCAATCATCCTAACTTATTTGAACGAATTTACGACGAAGCACATAGCGCAGCGTGAACTTATGAATCATAAAAATCAGATAAGAAAAAAGCCTTGCAATCTGCACGGCTTTTTATTTAAGCCAAAACCAAACTATCGACGCGATCAAAAACCTTGGCCTTCCATGCAAGCGGCATGATCATCCGCGCGGCCCGCTGAAGCACAAAACTGCTGTGCTTCTGAGAAAGTTCGTCCACCCGAACTCGAAGGACGATTGGGTCGATTCCAATTATTATTGGAGTTGTTGCTTTCATTCCAGCAGCGCTCTCTAGCTCGTTCATTTTTAAAATCATTGCAGTTACGATTATTATTATCATCGCGCTGCCGATCCCAACATTTGTCACGCGCTCTTTGATTAGAAAGCTCATTGCAATTCATTCGATTATTGTTATTTTTTCTACTCTGCTCAAAACAAAGGTCTCTAGCTCTATCATTTTTTATTTCATTACAATCGCGGCTACTTGCAAAAGCGCCACTCGATAGCGTCAAAAAAACCAGTGGAATCAATAAGCGTTGAATTAGCATCTACAAACCCTCTCATGAATCAAACAGCATATCGAATATGAACTAAACAAGTGATTCTAGCCACCCAGCTCGCGTCATCAAGCACTAAGCAAATGACTAGAAAAAGCGCACTAATAGATGGCTGAAAAACGCAGTATGGCACTTATTAAACACCTTTGCGCACATATCAGCCAATACCAATTAGCGCTGTGCCAAACGCTTTGCCGCATCCAATAACATTGTTTCCGTACTAGCCCAATCTACACAGGCATCAGTAACCGAGCAGCCATAAATTAATTGCGATAAATCTGCTGGGATTTTTTGATTGCCAGCGACTAAATTCGATTCAATCATCACGCCGACTAAAGCTTGGCTACCATTCACTAATTGATTGACCACATCAGCCATCACCAATGGTTGCAATTCGGCTTTTTTGTAACTATTAGCATGCGAACAATCGACAATGATATTGGTCGGCAATTTGGCTTTTTGCAGTGCTTGCTCAGCCATCGCCACTGATACGGTATCGTAGTTCGGTCGACCATCGCCACCGCGCAGCACGACGTGCCCGTACTGATTGCCGCGAGTGCGAACAACTGAAACGCGCCCTTGGCCATTCATGCCCAAAAATGCATGCGGGTGTGAGGCCGACAAAATGGCGTTAATCGCAATGCTGATATCGCCATCGGTGCCGTTCTTAAACCCTACTGGCGTCGATAAGCCCGACGACATTTCGCGGTGCGTTTGTGATTCGGTGGTGCGTGCACCAATCGCCGTCCAAGCAATCAAATCACCGAGGTATTGGGGTGAAATGGGATCGAGCGCTTCGGTTGCCGTTGGCAAGCCCAACTCCAACACATCGAGCAAGAAACGACGCGCTTTTTCCATCCCCAAGCCAACTTGGAAAGAATCATCCATCATCGGATCATTGATGTATCCCTTCCAACCTGTTGTAGTACGTGGCTTTTCGAAATATACCCGCATCACCAGTAACATCGTATCTTTGACTTCTTCTTGCAGCGCTTTCAAGCGGCGCGCATATTCAAGACCAGCCACTGAATCGTGGATCGAACACGGGCCCACCACGACGATGAGTCGATTATCTTTTCGATCCAAGATGTTTTTCAGCGCTTCACGCCCAGCATTAACGACTTGAGCTGCATGCTCAGAAATCGGCAAACGGGCATGCAATTCTTCAGGCGTTGGCATGCTTTCGAATGAGGTGACATTGATATTTTCTAAGTCTTGGCTGTTCATTGGGGCGTCTCATTTCAACAAGAGTAATGCCTTGTATTATAAACGCGCCGGCAATGCTGCATAGTGCGTTGCACTATCGGCAGTGATCCCGATGATAAAAAGCCGCTGCGGCGGCTTTTTATTGGTGGAGAGCATTGCAGCAACTAGCGGCCGATACTGGGTTTTAGCGGCAATGGCGCTGGTTTTATCGGCGCAATCGGCTTCTCAATAGGTCGATCCAGCACTTTTTCACCCGCTTTTTTAAGTACGCCGTCAGAGCGGCAAGCATCTGAATTGCGATAACGTTCATCATTGCAATTTGCGGTTGCTGTCGTTGATTCTTTGGGCGATGGTGTTGAATTCTGTGCCGGTACAGCTTCTTTTTCATTGGCAGTCGGAGCCACTTTAGAAGCCACGGGTGGGCCTTTAATACTATTGCTCGGCAAGTCTTTTAATACCTGCTGATTACCCGAGGTGCATGGCGTATCTTGGTAGAGCGCTTTTCCCGCCGCATCTTTACACTTATACACCTCTGGTGCGTATAGGTTTGTACTCATCAGAATAGCAAATAGTAATATGTATTTCATGTGCTCACCTTCAGATACGGATGCCAGTACTATCCCCACTATAGCGGTACAACTTCGAATAGCGAATTGATCTCGGTCGAATCGGGGCACTAAAGGCGAAATGATTCGACAATAAAAAAAGCCGCAAAAGCGGCTTGTCTGATGCGGCGGGTTGTAGCGATTTAATTTCGGCCATAACGCTTACGGCGCACCACCATCAAACCGAGTAAACCCAAACCCAGCATCGCGTAGAAATTAGTATGCTCATCCGTTGATTTTGCATTCACAACAGGCCGAGCCGGAGTACCCAAGATTGGGTGAATATTTGTCTGGCCAGCGCCCGCTAAAATGCGCGGCTGTAAATCCTGCTCTAGACTGCCATTATTCGTTGCGAAGATTGCCGTGCCTTGCATCGCGCACACGGCAGGCACCACGGCAGCTTGCGCTGAAACCGCTAAACCCAAGCCAATACACACAAGTGCACTACTTAAAAATTTACGCAACAACATGACAATATTCCTACAAAAATGCAATGTAGGCGCATTTTAACGGCAGGGAGATTACAACTCAAATGACAAATAAATATATTTTGCTGCGCTTGCACATTTCTGTGTTGTTGTTCACTCGGGTATGACCCCAAGCTTGAGCGAAACCATGCGCTGAAAAATGCTAGTTATTAATACCCTTGTATTATGTAGATGGCTTACTGCGGCATGCCCAAATTAATGGCAACATACCCGCAATTATGGAGATTTTATTTTGATTGCGATTGAATTATTAGTAGTGCTAGGCGCCATTTTATTGGGTGCGCGCATCTCGGGCATCGGCCTTGGCGTGATGGGCGGTTTGGGTTTGGCCATTTTGGTGTTTATTTTTGGCTTAAAACCAACGTCAGCACCGATTGATGTGATGTTGATGATTATCGCCGTAATTACGACGGCGGCGTGTTTGCAATCAGCCGGCGGGATGACGTTCTTGGTGCAGGTTGCCGAGAAAATTTTACGCCGCAACCCCAAGCGCATCACGTTCTTTGCGCCCTTGGTCACTTACTTTTTCACGCTGTTTGCCGGAACAGGCCACGTGGCCTACGCCGTGTTACCGGTGATTGCCGAAGTGGCGCACGAATCGGGCGTACGACCAGAGCGACCTTTATCCATCGCAGTGATTGCCTCACAAGCGGCGATTACCGCCAGCCCGATTTCTGCGGCAACGGTCGCTTTGCTGGCTTTATTGTCGCCAGCAGGCATTCATCTGGGCGATATTTTGCAAATTGCGATCCCGGCCACCTTGATTGGCACAATGGCGGGCGCATTGATGGCCAGTCGGCAAGGCTGCGAACTGCATCTCGATCCGGTGTACCGCGAACGGCTTGAGCGCGGGGATTTTGCGCAAAATCAGCAGCAAGCGTCGATTACGCTGCCACGCGGCGCACGCCTTTCGGTCGCGATCTTTTTTATTGCGGTGACCTCTGTCGTCATGCTCGGATCAATCCCTGCACTGCGCCCAACTTGGCTGGTCAACGATGCCATCGTGCGACTCGATATGGCGCAAGCGATTCAAATCGTGATGCTTTCGGCCGCAGCCTTAATCCTCTTGCTATGTAAAGTCGATCCCGAAGAAGTCATTAAAAGCTCGGTGTTTCGGGCGGGCTCTGCGGCAGTCATCGGGATTTTTGGTGTCGCATGGATGGGTGACACGTTTATTCAAAACAATCTGGCGTTTTTCTCGGGCTCAATTCAAAACATCGTGACCGCACAGCCGTGGCTGTTTGCTGTAGCGCTCTTTGGTATGTCGATTTTATTGTATTCGCAAGCTGCAACCATCCGCGCGATGTTGCCGCTGGGGATTGCGCTGGGGCTGCCAGCGCCCGCTTTAATTGCGATGTTCCCGAGTGTGAATGGCTACTTCTTTATCCCCAACTACCCCACCGTGATCGCAGCGATTAATTTTGACCGCACCGGCACCACCCGTATCGGTAAATATCTGCTCAATCACAGCTTTATGCTGCCCGGCTTGGTCTGCTCAATTACATCGGTATCGAGCGGGTTTTTGCTCGCCAGTATTCTGCTGTAGTTGCTGCGTTACTCAAACAAAAGGCCATCATCACGATGGCCTTTTTCAATTTCATTTCACGACAGGAAGCAATCCCTGCGTGCGTAAACTCGTCTTCGCGATCTCAATTCGCTTAGGTAAATCACTGGCATCCGGGACATCCATATTCAGCGCAAAACTATACAACTTGCCGTCTTGCTCAACCCAACCCACAAACCAGCCGATTGAGGGTTGCTTGCGGCCAGTCCAACCCGTTTTGCCATACAACTTCCAATTCTTGCCCGTTTCGAGCAGCGCGATCTCACGCACCGCCGCCTGCATTTCTGCCGGAGAAGGCAATGTGCCTTGCGCAAGGCGAGTTAGAAATTGCACTTGCTCAACAGCGCTGATGGCTAAGCTACCATTAAGCCAAAATTGATCAACACCGCCTGCAATACGCTGATTACCGTAATTGAGTTGGTCTAGCTGCAGTTGCATCGCTGGCAAACCAATTCGCCGTGCCAATTCCTGATACGCAGCCACATTCGAAATCGGCAGCGCCCCGCGCAAACCCATATCGTGCTCCCATGATTTGAGGTATTTGGGCTGGCCATCGTGATGATAAAAGACTTCATCCACACTACTCACGGCGCCCGTGGCCAGACCAATCAAACTATTGGGGATTTTGAACGTCGAAGCAGGAGAAAACCGCGTCGCAGCGCGCTCGGCATTGTGGCCAATCCAGCGCTGCGCCTTCACATCGAGCATGACAAAAGTGCCGCTCGCCGTCGCCTGCGAGAATTGCGCGCTGATTTTTGGCTCAGCAATCAGCTCAATCGCCATCGTCGGCGCCATCACAAAGCACAGCAAGATCAATAAAAATCGGTACATATCAACTCAAGCTCTCCATCATCGATGGTGAGATTATGCCGAAGCGGGCTAATTTTGCTGTGGGTAATAATGCGGATTGTAGGCGCGACGAGCGTCAAACGCTTAAAACTGAATACACGCCCGACCTGCGCCGAGGGCATAACACGGGCAATTGGCAAAGAAACCATCCGGTTTCACGACCAAGGAATGCGCATCGATTTTGCACCAACGCTGGCTGCTCGGCTCTTGTACATGATCGATATCGTTGTTGTTGCTGCTACTTTGTCCGGCGGCGATGGTATAAAAACCATGGTCGTCATCCCAAACTTTGACTGCAATAGGGCTTTGGTTGATCACTCGACCATTGAGCGGCCACGGCCAATGACCATCGCGTTCTTTTTCTTGCAGAATAAAAAACGCCAGCGCGACGCCAAGCAGGCTCAACACAATCAGGCCAAAGAAGAATTTTTTTGCAGTCATAGCAATATTTTAAAACAGGCAGGGCGTTATTCTAGACGTGAGTCGCAATAAAGACTGCATTTCATCGCGAGCAAAATGGCCTCGCCTGGAGAGGACAGAAGAAACTAATTAGGTATATCAATATAAGCACTAATAAAATTAGCTTATGGCAACATACCTCGATTTATTTTTTAAACCACCAACCCAGCACACTCATCAGTGCCACCAAAACCACAGGCCAGCTCATGCCTAGCAAGAACCACAGCAAGCACGCTAATACCAAACCGACCAACCATTCGGGCAATGCACGGTTGAGTAGCTGACCCGCATCATAAGGTACGTCTTTACTGGCAATTGGCGGTTTAGGCTGATACTTCACTGGCTCAACCATACCATTGGCCGCATCAATCCGCGCTTGGCGTGCCATTTCAGCCTCGACGTGCTGGCGACCGCCCGCCTCCATCCATTCAGCCAGCACCGTGAATTCGCCATTATCCAACCACACGCCGTGTCCACGGCACTCGTCGACAATCACAGCGATGTGCTTGCTAAATGCGTTTCGATTCATCATTTTCTGGCAAACAGGGCACGGTTTATAGCGAATTGCATCGGGTTTGACGCGATGCTGAATAATTTGCTTGAGGCGGCCGTGATTGATTTCGCGGACTTGCCGAGCGACATGATCCAGCGTGATTTGCAGCGCGCCAGGCGCAAAATGCAGACCAAAACACGTCGTGCAGTGCCCCACTGTCGCGCCCATTCCTGCGCCCAATTTAAGCAACTGCAACTCACCACAGCCATTCGGGCACGGCAATTCGCTGTGCTCGGTCAGCACTTTAAAATCACGAATCGCGAGCAAATCCACCGCATTGTGCAAACCGCAATACGTACAAACCAATTGATCTACTGGCAGCGCCGCGCCACATCCGGTGCAATTCATGGCATTTATTCCTCATTCAGTACGGCTAGCTTAGGTCGCTGCATCTGTGTTGCGAAGCCGATTTTGTGGAATGTTGGTCAACAGACACAAGGCTGTGTCGTGCATGCTGCAGCGGCAACAAAACCGTGACCACTTTTGGCCACGCAGCCATAATGAACCATCACCGAACTCACTGGAGCCCGCCATGACTGCGCACACGATTTCTCAACCGCAAATCGCACCGTTTTTCCCACCGCGCCGCACCCTGATGGGGCCGGGGCCGTCGGATGTGTATCCAAGCGTGCTGGCGGCGGGCGCGAAACCAACGCTCGGCCATTTAGACCCGCTGTTTGTTGCCATGATGGATGAGGTTAAAACGCTGCTGCAATATGCGTTCCAAACCAAAAATGAGATAACTTTGGCCGTATCTGCGCCAGGATCGGCGGGGATGGAAGCGTGTTTTGTGAACTTGGTTGAGCCCGGTGAAAAAGTCATCGTCTGCCGCAACGGCGTGTTTGGTGAACGGATGCGCCAGAACGTAGAGCGCGTCGGCGCGGTGGCGGTGCTGGTCGACAATGAATGGGGTACGGCAGTCGATGTGGCGGCGGTTGAAGCAGCACTCAAAGCCAACCCCGATGCTAAATTTCTGGCCTTTGTGCACGCCGAAACCTCAACGGGCGCACGTTCCGATGCGAAAACGCTGTGCGCGCTGGCGAAACAATACGGATGCCTGAGCATCGTCGACGCAGTGACGTCACTCGGTGGCATCGAATTGCGCGTTGATGAATGGGGTATCGACGCGATTTATTCTGGCAGCCAAAAATGCCTATCCTGCGTGCCAGGCTTGTCGCCGTTGTCGTTCTCACCCGCAGCGGTTGAAAAGCTCAAAGCGCGCAAAACGCCGGTGCAAAGCTGGTTCCTCGATCAAACCTTGGTGATGGGGTATTGGGGTAATGCGACAGGTGCAAAACGCAGCTATCACCATACTGCACCGGTGAATGCGCTCTACGCCTTGCACGAAGCATTGCGTTTACTCGCCGACGAAGGACTAGAAGCGGCTTGGGCGCGCCACGCAGCAATGCACGCCGAGCTACGGGATGGCTTGGAAAAAATGGGAATCGAATTTGTCGTTGCTGCCGCCGACCGACTGCCGCAACTCAATGCCGTCCACATCCCCGTTGGCGTTGATGACGCGGCAGTTCGCGCGCGCCTACTGAATGAATACAACCTCGAAATCGGCGCCGGCCTTGGCGCGCTGGCGGGTAAAGCATGGCGCATCGGCCTAATGGGCTATTGCGCCCGCCGCGAAAATATTGCGCTGCTGCTCAAAGCCTTAGGGGATGTACTGGAAAAATAGCGCCCTCACTGGTATATCAATCTAGCTCTTAATTAACAAAACCTAGATTTTGATATACCTATACCTAGAGGGCAATATTCAAATTAGGTGTTGATATTAGTTTCTCGATCGTCGAGTTGGAGATTTTAAACCCCTCATATCAAGCCGACGAAGTCGGTGCAGATATATGGGTCGCCTTCTTTTGCTTACTTTTCGCAGCGAAAAGAAAAGTAAGTCCTCGTCGCGGATTGCGACTGTAAAACACCGTGCCGCAGGCACTTAAAACCATCAACATGTAATCTGAACAAAGCAAACTAGAGCAATTCTTCAAACCATTCATAGCAAATCGCTATGGATTAGGTTACAACAATCAATTTCACCAATCAAATACGAACCATTATCATTTGCCTATCGAATCTATTCCCGCTGATCGCAGCCGAGGAGGCAATATGTCAAAAACCATCACTTTCGCCATCGTTCACTTTAGCGTTGCGTTTAGCGTGGCGTATTTAATTACCGGAAGCCTTGGCGTGGCGAGTGCTTTGGCCTTGATTGAGCCGATGGTCAACACGGTGGCGTATTTCTTCCACGAAAAAGCATGGGATGCCTACCGTGCGGCGCAGCAACAAGCCACAAACTTACTGCATCTAAATTAATAGGCCATGTTCAGATTAGGTGTTGATATTGTTTCTCGATCGTCGATCTGGCGATTTTAAAACCCCTCATATCAAGCCGACGAAGTCGGTGAAGATATATGGGTCGCCTTCTTTTGCTTACTTTTCTTGGCGAAGCAAGAAAAGTAAGTCCCCGTCGCGGATTGCGACTGTAAAACACCGTGCCGCAGGCACTTAAAATTATCAACACGTAATCTGAACAAAGCCAATTAATACGATGTATTGGCTTCTAACCATTACCTATTAATGCATAGCAGCAAATACCTCAATCACCGCAACAAGTGCTGCTGAAAATAGCGGCTAATTTTCTGATTCACCAAAGCCGTTTCCTGCCGATCAAAACCAACTGGGTCGCCGATCAGGCGTGCGACTAGCCCTTCTAGCGGTGAGCGAATCGGCGAGAGCAAAGCGCCGTGACCGCCGGTTTTGAATTCATGCAGCAGCGTGCACGACTGGCAAATTTGGATGATTGGGTCGCTATGAAATTGCGGATGCAGCCAAACGTCTTGCCGCGCCGTAATCAGTGCTGTGGGGATTTTGGGCTGCGTTAGCGAATTCAGATCAAAAACCACCCCATACGGCACACCCGCTACAATCGCGGTAATCCGTGGGTCGGTATGGCTTTGCCATGTCGCATCATTAAAGCGCCAACGCAAAATCTGCCGCACTAAAAACACCTTGATGCCATCCCACATCCCGCCATTCAATTCAAAAACCAAACCTGCGCAGGCGTTAAAATCAGCGCGAATATGCGCATCGCAGTGTTTCACCATGTTCGCCGGCGACCAGCGCCCGCCTGCTAAAGTCAGCGCGGTTAAGCCGCCTGCTGATATGCCATACATGCCGACTTGATCGAATTTTAAGTTGGGTGCAAAACGGGGGTCTTGGGCGATGACGTCAATTGCGCTAGAGATTTCGTGTGGGCGAACCTTCCAACTCGTCGGGCCTGCATCTTTACCATTTTGATGGTTATCACGCAGATGATCAGGCAGCGCAACCACAAAACCGGCCTCAACCAAAATGCTCGCCAGATCAGCGTAATCCCACGGCGAACCGCCCGAACCATGCGACATCACAATCAAGCGTCCATTGCCTTTCAGCGGCGGCGCATCAGGCAAGGCCGAAACGGGCAAGCCGATTTTATTGAGTTTCTGATTTTGACCGCTGGCGGGATAAAACACGGTGACGGCGGAATGCTGCGCGGTCGCCGCAATTTCAGTCAAACCCGTTGCGGCGTGAACATGAGCCGCCAATACAATGATGCAAATACTCTGCATCCACATTTTTAAGCGCATGGTATGAGCCCGCAAGAGGAAGTGACAAATGAGAGACAGCTTAACAAAAGACGATGAATGCATCGTGACGATTCAAGTCAACGCGGTTTGCCGACTCGATTGAGCCCCAGACACCGCCACAGCGAGACTACAAGCAAGACAAGGGCAAGCCATTGATCTATGGTCGATTTTTGTCATACCAAATTCACAAAATAAAAACCTTGCTGTAATAATCAGCAAGTAATTTAGCTAGCAAAACTCTGGAGAGAGAAAGATGCTAGTTGAAAGTTCGGCTTCGATTCATAAACATAAACGCACATTGACGGTGTCAATTGCCAGCAATCCCGAAACCATTCTGGCGGCACAAGCTTTGCGCTACCAAGTGTTTGTCGAAGAAATGGGCGCGCAAATCAATAGTAAAATTCCCGGCATCGACCAAGACTTATTCGACCGTTATTGCGATCACCTCGTGGCGCATGATGAAGACACGGGCGAAGTGATCGGTACGTATCGCATTTTACCGCCGCACCAAGCGCAAAAAGTGGGCAGCTATTATTCCGATACCGAGTTTAATCTCACTCGCTTGCAAAATATTCGTCCACAAATGGTCGAGCTAGGCCGCACCTGCGTTCACCCGAAATACCGCAACGGCTCAACGATTGCGCTATTGTGGTCGGGTATCGCCAATTACATCCAGCAACATGGCTATCAATACCTCATCGGCTGCGCGAGTGTACCCGTGAACGACGGCGGCCATTTGGCGGTAAACTTATACAAAAAACTCGCCGCTTCAGCGCTGGCACCGATTGAATGGCGCGTGTTCCCAAACAATCCACTGCCGTTTTCAATGAACACCGTCGCGCAAAAAGTCGAAACGCCAGCACTGATCAAAGGCTATCTGCGCGCTGGCGCGATGATTTGTGGCGAACCAGCATGGGATCCGTACTTTAATTGCGCCGATTTCTTGATGCTATTGCCCACCAAGCAACTGGACATGCGCTACGCAAAGCACTTTAATCGCTAAGCCAGAACGGAAATCAAACCTGCTTGTCACAGCACGCGCTATAGCAAGCAGGTATCTCTTGGTATGCATTAATAAATAATGCTTTTGCAGAAATACCCAGTGGCGATTTTCATCACGCGAACATTAAATGACATGCAAGGTGCCTCGCCTTGCAACCCACCTGTGGAACAAATTAGCGCAAGCCAGAGCAGACAGCGTACTATATCAACACTGACAATGAGGGTGAACGATGAGTACGAAGTTATCAAAAGATGAAATGGCCTCACTAATCGAAGTGAGCCGCGGCCTGAAAAGCACGCGTTTAAGCCACGCTGTGTTTAAAAATGTCAAAGTCCTCACAGGGCAAAAGCTGTGCGCTTACGAGCGTAAAACCGGTATTTTGCAAATTACCGATTTGGGTAAACAAACCATTTTCATGGCGCTGTGTATCGACAGCCTGCGCCAACTCAAAGCCAATCCAACGCTCAAAATTCATGGTGAAGCACTGGCGTTTTTGCTGCGCAAAGGCCATCTCGAAACACGTGAAGGCGAAGTCGGCCATTTCATCACCACCAAGGGTGAAGAATCGCTCGCCGATATTGATTCACAAAAATAAAGTTCTACACTCCGTTGGCTTTGTTGCACAAATCAGCGGCGCAATGCTGCTGGTAGAATAATGGCATGAGCAAACCAGCCCCTAACAAATACAAAACGACCAACTGGCCAACCTACAACGCAGCTTTGAAATCTCGTGGCGCACTGATGATTTGGCT
>CAUOZE010000068.1:0-15862 GCA_963508915.1 uncultured Deefgea sp. | reverse complement strand
TCGCACTCATCTAGCACTTTTAGCAACTCAATACCCCTCAAACCCGCATTACAGTGTAGCCATGCCGAATTTAGAAAACCAAGCACCACAAGCCGAAAACCCAGCAAACCCAACGGTTACACCGTCCCGCCGCTTCTGCATCGCACCGATGCTCGACTGGACCGACCGTTTCTACCGCCGCTTTGCGCGTGAGTTAAGTCAACACACTTGGCTGTATACCGAGATGGTCAATGCGGGAGCGATTATTCATGGTGATCAGATGCGCCATTTGCGCTTTGATCCGGCGGAAAATCCGATTGCTTTGCAATTGGGTGGTTCGGAGCCTGCTGATTTAGCTAAGTGCGCCAAAATTGCTGAGCAATGGGGGTATAACGAGGTCAATTTGAATGTGGGCTGCCCGAGCGAGCGCGTTCAATCAGGCTCGTTTGGCGCGTGCTTGATGTTGGAACCGAACTTGGTTGCTGATGGCGTCAAAGCCATGCGCGACGCTTGCAATATTGATGTGACGGTGAAACACCGAATCGGCATCGACAAAATTGAGGATTATAGTTTTGTGCGTGATTTTGTCGGACATGTCGCCGAAAGTGGCTGTAATACGTTTATCGTGCATGCGCGTAATGCGATTTTGAAAGGCTTAAGCCCGAAAGAAAACCGCGATATTCCGCCGCTCAAATACGATTATGCCTACCAACTAAAACGTGATTTTCCACAGCTAGAGATCATCATCAATGGCGGCATTACGACGATTGCTGATAGCCAAATCCATTTGCAACACGTCGATGGTGTGATGCTCGGCCGCGAGGCTTATCACAATCCCTGGATTTTGACTGAAGTCGATGCAGCAATTTATGGTGCAGAGCATGTCGCTAAAACGCGCCGTCAAGCGATGGACAATCTGCGTGAGTTTGTCGAAGCGGAACTCAGCTCGGGCACGCCACTGCGCTACGTTGCACGCCATATCTTAGGCTTGTACCAAGGTATTTACGGCGCGCGGCACTGGCGACGAATGTTGTCAGATGCGTCACTCTTAAAGAACGCCGATTGGCGCTTAATTGAAGAAGCACTTAGTATTGTCGAATCCCGTCAGGAATCGTCCAATGTTCGCGAAAACACTTAAAACTGCATTACTCACTTTGCTGCTCACCACTGCTGCGTACGCGGATGACATCACTTTGCTCGCAACAATGGGCAGCAAGGCGATTTTCCAAGTCAATGGACAGAAGAAAACACTGCAAATTGGCCAAATGGTGAGTGGTGCGAAAATTATCACCATTGCAACGGATTCGGCAGTGATTGAAAACAGCAATGGCCGCCAACGTCAACTCGGCTTGGGTGAAGGCTATGTGGCCGAGACGCAAAAACAAAGTGATGGTGACGGTAGTTTAGTACTGTCACCCAACCCAAGTGGGCATTACCTGGCTGACATTACCATTGCAGGCCAAACCCAACGTGGCATCATCGATACGGGTGCCACACACCTGTCGATGTCGAGTAAAACGGCTGACTCGCTCAAAATTGAGTATCGCAGCGGCAAACCTGCAATGTCTCAAACTGCAAATGGCATGGTAAAAGCTTGGTTAGTCAAAGTGCCACAACTCAAACTGGGCACAGTTACGCTGTATAATATCGATCTTGGCGTGCGCGAAAGCAGCGATGCGGGGCCGATCTTAATCGGCATGAGCACGCTGAATCGCTTTCAAATGAAGCGTGATCAAGATTTAATGATTTTAAGTAAAAAGGCGTACTGATAGTGACTGCGGCAACGGATAAGACGGTGGCAAAACAACGTATCGTGCTGGCAAGCAATAATGCCGGTAAAGTAAAAGAATTCAATCACCTATTGGCCCAATTTGATTTTGAAGTCATTCCGCAAGGCGAGTTAGGCGTTCCCGAATGCCCTGAACCGTTTGCTACCTTTGTTGAAAATGCCTTAGCAAAAGCGCGCCATGCAGCAGAATTCACAGGATTACCCGCATTGGCAGATGATTCTGGCCTTTGCGTGCATGCGCTCGGTGGCGCACCGGGCGTACTGTCCGCACGCTTCGCAGGGGAACCTAAATCCGACCTGCGTAATAACGAAAAACTACAAACCGAGATGCAGGGCAAAATAGACCGCCGCGCTTGGTACTACGCGGCTTTGGTTTTAGTTCGCTCAGCCAATGACCCACAACCGTTGATTGCCGATGGGGTATGCACGGGCGAAATTTTGACGTCGCCGCAGGGTGATGGTGGTTTTGGTTACGACCCTTTATTCTGGCGAGCCGATTTTCAAAAATCAGTCGCACAATTGAGCGCGGCAGAGAAATCAACAATTTCGCATCGCGCCAAAGCATTGCAAAAACTAATCGAACAATTAAAAGAAACAGGCCTGTAAGTGCCCTTTAGCTGGCGCAAGGCCAAAGGAAATACACAATGAGCACCGATGAAAGTCGCTGGGCGCGCTGGGTCAGAGACGATGGTTCAGTCGTCTCTTGCACCGAAAAAGTCAAAGTGATGAATGAAAACCTCGATGAATTGATGCAAATGGCGCAAGACTTGTTTGAAGATGGATTACTGATGGAAGTTTCAGAAGAACAAATGAGAAGTGTGCTGGTCAATATGGTCAGTCAGTTGCACAATCCATACCAAAGATAAGCTCGATTTATACAACGTCACTTGAAACCGAGCCGATAAACTAAACATATTAGATATTCGGCTGTAATCACACGATCAAACTTAACAACTTTCAGAGCGGACCCCATGTTAAAACAAAGCCTTCTTGCAATCGCACTCATTCTTCCGATGAGCGTTTATGCCTCTAGTACAAAAAAACCAGAAGCCGGCTCCCCCTTTACCAAAGCGCGCAACCAAGCAGCAGGGAATTTGAGCACCAATATCGTTACTCTGCAAAAAATGGCGAACCTATGCACGAACGATAAAAATGCTGACAAAATCAAAACATCGGTTTCTGATTGGCAAACGCGTAACAAACCATTCTTAAAAATGCACTATGGCTATGTCACCGCCCTGATTGAATCAGTTCAAGAAAAAGCGACTGAAGAAGAGCTTAAAAAATTCAAAGAAAACTTGGTCAAGGTGAATAATGACAATGCCAATACCATTATCAAAACTCTAGTCGACAAAGACGGTAAAGATTTGGCGTGTGAGAAATATTTCACTTATCTTGATGGCGGCGAGATGGATATTAAAGCCGGTAAACCAGACTACGCCACGTTGAAAGAAATGCTGGATTTTGCCAATAAGGCCCCTGCAGAGACCAAAGCGAAGAAATAAGTCGCCTTACTTTTCGCGATAGCAAAGACCCATCTTTGGTACTCGCGTTTATATTTTCTACCTTCAAGAGCCCAAGATGGGCTCTTGAACCTTTTAGCGACACTATGCAAACCGTTTCCTTCTCGCAATCAGGCCTCACAGCCTTGCCCCCTTTAGCGCTCTACATTCACTTCCCATGGTGTGTGCGTAAATGCCCGTATTGCGATTTCAATTCGCACGCGGTTAAAGAAGGTATTCCTGAAAATGCTTACGTTGATGCGCTGATTGCCGATTTGGAATCCAATCTGCCGCAAGTGTGGGGGCGCTCGGTCAGCAGTATTTTTATGGGAGGCGGCACGCCGAGTTTATTCTCAGCGGCGAGCATGGATAGACTGCTGGAAGCGATACGCGCACGAATCAAACTCAATCCCGATGCCGAAATCACGCTGGAAGCTAATCCGGGCACCTTTGAAATTGAGAAATTTGCCGGCTACGCCCAAGCGGGGATTAATCGGCTTTCAATTGGCATTCAAAGCTTTAATGCTGAACACTTAACTGCGCTGGGACGAATTCACAATCGCGACGAAGCACTGCGCGCGATTGAAATCGCCGCCAAACATTTTAGCAATTACAACCTCGACATCATGTACGCCCTGCCCAAGCAAACGCTGCTTGAAGCAGAAGCCGACATCGAACAAGCGATTGCTTGTGGCTCAACGCATTTGTCGGCGTATCATTTAACGCTGGAACCCAACACGCTATTTCACCGCTACCCGCCCGCGCTACCCGACGATGATTTAGCCGCTGATATGCAAGAAATGATCGAAGCCAAACTCGCTGCAGCGGGATTTGAACATTATGAAACCAGCGCCTTCGCAAAACCCAACAAACGCAGCCAGCATAATTTGAATTACTGGCAATTTGGCGATTACCTCGGCATTGGCGCGGGTGCACACGGCAAAATCAGTTTTCACGACAAAATCATTCGCCAAGCGCGCTTTAAGCAGCCGAGCGAATATCTGGCTAAAATGGCCGCTGGTTCAGCGATTCAAACTGAAGAAGTTATTGAAAAACCAGCACTACCGTTTGAGTTTATGCTCAATACTTTGCGCTTAACGGGCGGCTTTCCGATTGCATTATTTTCAGAGCGCACAGGTCAACCGATGACCAAAATCATCCACGAAATCGAGCGCGCCTGTAGTGAGGGTTTGCTAGAACGCGATTTACATCACGTAAAGCCAACCCTTAAAGGTCAGCGCTTTTTAAATGTGTTGATGGAGCGGTTTTTGCCGGATTGATTTTAGCGATTTGATCGCCATATAAAAGATCAACTTGGCAGGCAGAGCCACAGAGAAAAACTGCACGTATATTAATAAATAAATTAAATCATAATGGCTGCAGCCATATACCTACTGGATTAAATCATGGAATGGCCTGTCTCAGCCCTCACAGCAAGCGAAAAATATACTCTGATCACCGATTGCGTCGTACCGCGCCCGATTGCTTGGGTCAGTAGCGTCGATGTACTCGGTAAGGTCAATATTGCACCGTTTTCTTACTTTAATATTGTGTCCAGCGACCCGCTGATTGTGTCGCTTAGTGTTAATCGGCGGCAGGCGGAGAATGGCTGCTGCGAACAAAAAGACACGGCGCTCAATTTACTCAGCGGCGGCGATTGCGTGATTCACATCCCATCGCACGACCACGCGCCTGCAGTGCACGCGACGGGTTCGAGCACGCCGCCGAGTGACGCGCAAATTGATGCACTCGGTCTACAATTTTGCGCCGCGCAAGCCGTCAAAACGCCGCGCATCCAAAACTGCGCCGTCGCGCTCGAAGGCCGTTTATTGCAAAATATCGAAGTCGGAAATCCGGTCGTAGCCGACCTGATCTTGGTCGAAATCGTCCACATTTTCGCCGCCGATGATCTGATGCACAACGGCCACGTACATCCGGAGCCGTATTCGATTAATGCAATGAAACGCACATAACTACCTAACACTCCACGAGGAATAAAACATGACCAAAGAAATCATCCATTCAGACAACGCCCCTAAAGCCGTTGGTACTTACTCGCAGGCGATTAAAGTAGGTAACACCGTGTATTTATCCGGCCAAATCGGGCTTGATCCAGTGAGCAATGTGCTGGTTGACGGCTTTGAAGCGCAAACACATCAGGTGTTCCAAAACCTGCGCGCCGTGTGCCAAGCAGCGGGTGGCGATTTGTCCGACATCGTGAAGCTCGGCGTGTTTGTGGTGGATTTGGCTAACTTTGCCAAGCTCAATGAAATCATGGGTGAATATTTCACCGCGCCCTTCCCTGCCCGCGCAGCGGTGCAAGCAGCGGCCTTGCCAAAAGGCGCAATTGTTGAAGCCGATGCGGTGATGGTGCTAGCTGCTTAATAGGTATTGCCCCGTAGGCATTATTGATCAATAGCTACGGAGCTATACTCAAAAGAAAAAGCCATGTTCAGATTAGATGTTGATATTATTTCTCGATCGTCGAGCTGGGCATTTTAAAACCCCTCATATCAAGCCGACGAAGTCGGTGCAGATATATGGGTCGCCTTCTTTTGCGACTGTAAAACACCGTGCCGCAGGCACTTAAAACCATCAACACATAATCTGCATAAACTCAGGGAGTAGTGATGACTTTTCAAAATCCTAGCGACGCCGAAATCAAAGCGATACTCAGCGCCACCAAACGTATTGCCGTCGTAGGTTTGTCGGATAAACCCAATCGCGCCAGCCATGGCGTGAGCAAATTGATGCAGCAATGGGGTTTTAAAATCGTGCCAGTCACGCCAAAGCCACAGGCCGAGATTTTGGGTGAACCGGTCTATCCTGATTTAGCCAGCGTGCCGGGCGAGATTGATATGGTCAATGTATTTCGCCGCAGCGAAGAAGCGGGTGAAGTCGTCGATCAAGCCATTGCCCGTGGTGCAAAGTTCATCTGGCTGCAATTGGGTATCGTCGATGAAGCCGCCGCAGCGCGCGCCCACGCGGCAGGGATTCCGATTGTGATGGATCGCTGCTTGATGGTTGAATACGGTCGTTTGTTTACTGATTAAGTGTTTCAAAAAACCGTTATCCTTCTCAGGGACAAGCAAGGCGGCCCCTAACCGGCCACCGATTTATCATGGTGGTTTAACCCTTCCCACACGCAATCTGTTTCACTGATTGCAGTCTATTTACACGCCACACTGCAATGCGTTTCACTTATTGCGGCCTGCATGCTAGCCTTAGCAGACTTTATAAAAACTCGAATATCATGAAACTTAATTTCAGCAAAATGCACGGTCTGGGTAATGACTTTATGATGATTGATGGCGTGCGCCAAACGGTTGCGCTGAGCAATGAAATGATCGGTCAACTTGGCCATCGCCAATTTGGGATCGGTTTTGATCAGCTATTACTGGTTGAAAAAAGCACCACGCCCGGCATCGATTTCCGTTATCGA
Source organism: uncultured Deefgea sp. (assembly GCA_963508915.1). Taxonomy (GTDB): domain Bacteria; phylum Pseudomonadota; class Gammaproteobacteria; order Burkholderiales; family Chitinibacteraceae; genus Deefgea. The sequence continues at coordinate 9,150 of CAUOZE010000068.1, read as the reverse complement.
ATTTTTAATTGTGATGGTTCTGAAGTCGAGCAATGTGGCAATGGCTCACGCTGCTTTGCCCGCTTTGTGTTCGACCAAGGCTTAAGCGATAAAACTGAAATCGCCGTTGAAACTGCAAAGGGTGTGATTTATCCGCGCCTCGAAAGCAATGGTCTGGTTACGGTGAATATGGGGGCACCACGCTTTGCACCCAATGAGATTCCGTTTGAAGCGCCCAATGAAGCGATTATCGATCCACTGATTGTGGATGGTCAGGTTTATGATATTTCAGTCGTTTCGATGGGCAATCCACATGCGGTGCAAGTGGTCGACGACGTCGACACTGCGCCGGTCGCCTTGCATGGCACGCTAATTGAAAATCACAAACGCTTTCCGCAAAAAGTAAACGCCGGTTTCATGCAGATTGTCGGTCGCAGCGAAATCCGCTTGCGCGTATTTGAGCGTGCAGCCGGTGAAACGCTGGCTTGCGGTACCGGTGCTTGCGCTGCCGTCGTAGCGGGTATTCGCCGTGGCCTGCTCGATGCTTCGGTACTCGTACATACCTGCGGTGGCGATTTAACGATTTCTTGGGCGGGCAATGATGCACCTGTGATGATAACAGGGCCAGCGGTGACCGTATTTGAAGGTAGTATTGAACTATAAGCATTATTAAATAATGACTAGGGCTATATACCTAAACCATGAGATAGTTGTCAGACCCAATAAAAAGGATAAGAAATGCAAGCCAGTGAAGTGGTGCAGTGGTTAAAGCAAAATCCAGAATTTTTTGATGTGTTTGCCGATGACTTGGCGGAAATTTATGTACCGCACAATCATCGCGGTCATGCCGTTTCATTGGCGGAACGTCAATTACTGACCTTGCGCGATAAAAATCGCACCTTGGAAGCACGCTTGGGCGAATTGCTGCAATTTGGCGTCGACAATGACAATATTTCCGACATGCTGCACCAGCTCACCGTTGATTTGATGAAAGCGGCCGATGTACCAAGCATTATCGGCACCTTGGAATACCACCTGAAAGAAAAATTTGCCGTACCGCATATCGCTTTGCGCATGTGGCTGCCCAATAGCCAATCGAATTTGCTTGAGTTTTCACCCGTTGATGAAAACATCCATAAGCTCACCGATAATCTGGTTACGCCGTATTGCGGCCCGTATGTGACCGACGATGTGCTCAATTGGTTTGCGCTAGAAACTGGCACTCTGAACTCATTCGCTCAGTTTGCGCTACGCACCAGCGGCGCGCCATTTGGTATTTTGGTCTTGGCCAGCCCTGACGCAGATCGTTTTTATCCAGAGATGGGCACGCTGTACTTGCAACGGCTCTCCGAACTGGTTTCCGCTGCGATACGCCGCGTTGTACCACAGCCACAAACGGTGGCAATTGAAGCTGAAACCGTTTGAAATCCAAGTCTTCCAGCACCAGCGAAGCCGTGCTGCTCCATCCACAAACGGAGCAGCACTTTGCACACTTTTACCGCTATTTATCTGGCGAGAAAGCAGCGAGCCCGCACACTCATACCGCTTACCAACGCGATCTGGCTCAACTGGCCACTTGTGCCAAGGATAAAGATTTAGCCACGCTAAACCCACTGGCGATTCGCGGATTTGTGCGGCAACTCGCAGGTCAAGGGCTATCTGGCCGTTCGATTGCTCGCATCCTTTCGGCGTGGCGCGCTTTTTATCGCCTGATGTGCCGTGACTTTAAGTGGCCTATCAATCCAGTCGAAGGCGTTAAAGCCCCCAAATCGAGTAAACCACTACCTGCGGCACTCAATGCCGATGATGCGGTGGGGTTTTTAGAAAACTTACCCGATGCAGAGCCGCTACAAGCGCGCGATAAAGCGATTTTCGAACTCGCTTATTCTTCTGGGCTGCGGGTCAGTGAATTAGTCAGTTTGCAATTGATCGCATTGGATTTGCACCAAGGCTTGGCCTCCGTGACCGGTAAAGGCAATAAGACCCGCATTGTCCCCATCGGCCATATGGCGCAAGAAGCCATTCGGCGTTGGTTGCTGCTACGACCACAATTGGCGCATCAGAATGCGCACACCGTCTTTGTGAGTAATAAAGGTACACCACTCACAAGCCGTGCGGTGCAATTACGGCTCAGGCAATGGCAAGAAACACTGGGAATTACCGAGCCACTTTATCCGCACAAATTGCGCCACAGTTGTGCCAGCCATTTATTACAATCGTCGAGCGATTTGCGCGCAGTGCAAGAGTTACTCGGCCACGCCAGTATTGCCACCACGCAAGTGTATACGCATTTAGATTTCCAACACTTGTCAGCCACTTATGACAAAGCCCACCCCAGAGCAAAAAAAGCCTAGCGTATTGATCGCTAGGCTTTTAAATTAAAGCACTTCAACTACATACCCATTAGTCTGTCGTATATTCAAATAAATCATAACCCATTTGCTGCTCGACCAATTTGGCACTGCGTAGCTTGGTTTCTTCGCCATGACTGTCAATCACCGAAAACTCGCGCATCGGTGTATAGCATCCTTTTGCCGCAACCACGCGTTGCGACTGTTTGAGCGCCACGATGCTCGGTAGCAGCAAGGCGGCTTGGTACTTGGTTTCGCCATTACCTAAAGACCGAACCAAGACAGGAATGGCCTTGGCACTCATCACTTGCAAGCCCATCTCAGTCGCCCCGTCATGACGCTGCTGCAACCAACGAATCGACGCCACCATCCAACCGGCGTCACTGGCCGCGCGAATCGCGACGATTTCCCCGGGTTTAGCCTGCTCACTGGGCAAATCGCGCGCCAAAATGGCATAACCGCCAGGACTTTCGTTAATCACTTGCCATGGAATCGGCTGCAATTCACTTGAATCCAAAAACTTAAACGAAGTAGAGACATCACTGCCACCCAAGGATGGGCGCAAGGGTATCCCGCCATTTAATTGCAGCACCGAAAACGGCAAACCCAGTACCACCTCGACCGAGGCATCGGCCGGAATCCGTTGATACAGACGCTGCGGAGAGATACTCCATTGCCGAATCACTCGCCGCAGCAACTCCAGCCACATTTGCACTTTTTGGCGGTCATGCGCCAAAGGGACTTTTAACTCCACATTACTTTCTGCTTTATGTAGCTTTTTAGCCAATTCAATCGTATCAAACAACAAACACTGACCAGTTAAATGATCTAAAGAACGATTGCCAACAAACTGCGGTGGGCGATCAAGATCGAGTTCAATCAGGAAAAATCCCGCTGATGAGTTGAGTTTACTGGCCGACTGAAAATGCGCGTACGAAGCATAGCCTTCGATGATTTCGATAATCTTATCGAGTTCAGGCCCAGAGAAACGCTGCGGATCAGCTAAAGCCAATAAGAGAATTTGCTTGTACAGCGTCGCAATCGAGCGAGACGCTTTTTCCTTTGGATTTTCGCTTTTGCGCTCGTCCAAAAATTTATTTTCAACGGCATAGCGAAATATTTGATGAATCTCGGCCCATAAACCCACGGGTAAAGGCTGAAACAGACGCTTGCATACTTGGTAAGTCCGCCAGAAACAATACAGCACCGATTGCATCAGCAATGGCACCATTTTGCTTGAGGTAAAGAATGAGAATTTCTTCTCGACTTTATCCATCAAGGCTTGCTTCCAGCCCAAGGTCATTTCCAGCCACAAATTGAGCGCCAACTGCGCCGCTTGGCGCGCACTGTCTTTCATCGGCAGGCCAGGCGAGGCATACGCCGATTCAAATGCGCCAGTGAGCATTTCTAAAGAGTTTTGATATTCGTCGAGTAATTTAACTCGATCTTCAGCCTCTAATTTAATCCGATTGAGGGTCGATAAGGCATCGAGCAACATTCGGCCTGCTTCCATCACATTACCCGCAGGCAAGGCGATAAGCCATTCGCGTAAATGCAATGGATTGGTTTCAACCGAACGAGCTAAGTTCGGATCAAATTCAGGTAGCGTAAGTAGTAAAGGCATCGGTTCGTAATTGAGTTACCAGCATTTCTCTAAGGCATTTAAAGTGCCAGCGAGCAAAAAATGAGCTTCAGCGTCTGTCATCGTATAGGGTGGCATAAAATAAAGCGTATTGCCGATGGGGCGCAATAAAATTTCTTCTTTGAGCGCTGCGACAAAGCACTCGGTGGCGAAGTTTGCCGATACATCGATGATTTCAAACGCCCAAATCATGCCGCACTGTCGCCAATTTTGAATCCGTGGGTGTTGCGCCAAAGGTGCAAAAATCTCACTAAAGCGTGCGGATTTTTCGCGATTAACAGCAATCACATCGTCGTCTTTAAATATGGCCAAAGTGGCCAAGGCCGCCGCACACGCCAATGCATTGCCAGTATACGAATGAGAATGCAAAAAAGCTTTGGCGGTTTCATCAGCATAAAAGGCAGTATAGACCGCTTCACTGCATAAAACAGCAGCCAAGGGCAAATACCCCCCAGTAATACCTTTTGATAGGCACAGTAAATCGGGCTTAATCCCCGCTTGTTCACAAGCAAACATCGTTCCTGTGCGACCAAAACCCACTGCAATTTCATCAGCAATCAATAACACATTGTATTGATCACACAGTATTCGCGCCTGCGAAAGATATATCGGATCATACATCGCCATACCTGCCGCACCTTGCACCAGCGGCTCGACAATCAGTGCTGCAATTTCGCTGTGATGCCCAGCCAGTACGCGTTCTAAATCTTGCAATGCCCAGCGCGCGATGTCTTCAGCTGTTTGTTCACCCTGTGCTTGGCGTGAATCAGGGCTTTGCACTGCAAAATTTTCACGAACTAGTGGCGCATACGCAGTGCGGAAAATGGGCACATCGGTGACCGATAGCGCACCCATGGTTTCACCGTGATAACTGTCTTGCAAATACACAAAGCGATTTTTCTCGGCTTGCCCCAAATTGCGCCAATAGTGAGCCGCCATTTTCAGCGCAATTTCGGTCGCCGACGCACCATCTGAGCCATAAAACGCATGGCCAAGGCCAGTTAATTCAGCGAGCTGCTCGGATAACTCCACCACCGGTTGATGCGTAAATCCCGCCAGCATTACGTGTTCAAGTTGATCCATTTGCTTGGTGATCGCCGCTTTGATGCGTGGCTGATTATGACCAAATAAATTCACCCACCAGCTCGACACTGCATCCAGATAACGATGGCCGTCCATGTCGTACAACCAAACGCCCTTGCCACGCGCAATCGGAATCAAAGGCAGCGTTTCGTGGCGTTTCATTTGCGTGCAAGGGTGCCAAACGGCAGCCAAGCTGCGATTCAACCAAGTTTGATTTTGAGCGTTTTGATCCATCAAGATGTAGCCATTCAACACAATAATCAGCTTATCTTACCGATTTTCTGGCTGCGGCTGTAGTCAGCATTTTTTCTAGCTCCACCAAAGCGGCAATCAACAGCGCTCCCGCGACGATCCAAATCCAGTACTGCGTCGGAAACGGGCTGGATGCAAACAAGCGATTCATCGGTGACCAATAGGTAAAGAGCCCTTGCAGCACAATCATTGAGGCACTGCCAAACCAGACCCACGGATTGCTCCACCAACCTAAAGTCCAGCAACCGCCGGTTAAAGAACGGCAAGTAAATAAATAGGCAATTTGCGCAGCGACAAAAGCATTCACCCCAATCGTACGTGCTTCAATCGCAGGAACTTGATGCGCGAGCGCCCAATGAAATAAACCAAATACCAAAATTAAAAATAAGAACCCGACGAAGACCATCCGAATCACCAACGTTTTTTCCAGTAAAGGCGCTGCTGGATTTCGCGGAGACTGTTGCATGACCGTAGGCTCAACAGGCTCAAACGCCAGCATCATGCCCAACAGCAAGGCTGTACTCATATTGATCCACAGGATTTGTAGCGGCGTCACCGGCAGCAGCGTGCCGCTTAAAATCGCCACCAAAATCACGCAAGCCTCACCAATATTGGTCGGTAAAGTCCAAGTGATGAATTTCTGTAAATTGGCGTACACGCCGCGCCCTTGCCGCACGGCGGCGACCAAGGTCGCAAAATTATTGTCGGTGAGCACCATTGCCGCGGCTTCTTTCGCCACCTCGGTACCGCCCTGCCCCATTGCGATGCCAATCTCAGCGGCTTTGAGTGCGGGCGCATCATTTACACCATCGCCCGTCATTGCGACAATTTCACCGTTAGCCTGTAATGCTCGAACCAATTCCAGTTTTTGCTCGGGTGCAACACGCGCAAACACGGCCACATTGCGCACAATCTCTTGCAATTGCTCGGGACTATTTTTGGCCAGCTCTTGACCTGTGAGAACAGCGTCACCCGCTTGCATCAAGCCCAGTTGCGCCGCAATCGCGGCGGCCGTCACCGGATGATCGCCGGTAATCATTTTGATGCGAATGCCCGCGGCTTGGCATTGCTCAATCGCCGCTTTGACCTCTTGGCGCGGCGGGTCGATCATGCCGATCAAGCCCAAAAAGTGCCAATTGCTGGCTGGATTCGGCGTGTTTAGATCAAGCTCTGGATCAAGCTCTGCGACGTCATTGTCTCGCACCGCAAAGGCCAACACGCGCAAACCCATGGCGGCCATTTCGCTAACTTGAGCAGCAACCTCGTCACCCAAAGCGCACAAGGGCAAAATGACTTCCGGCGCGCCTTTGATGTAATGCTGCGCGGTCGTGTGATCGACCACTTGATGTAGGGTCTGCATACTTTTTCGTTCGGCACTGAACGGCAAACGTCAGCACCGCCAATGCGATGATGATCCATAACAGTTGATTGGCAAATTGCGCGATTTGCCGCGTCAACGGTGTGATCATTGCGTCAGTTCGCAATAAACTGGCCGCGATTTTGCCCGTTTCGGTATTTAATCCGGTCGCGACGACCACGCCTTTCGCATTGCCGTGTAGCAACATCGTGCCGCGCTCAGCCAATTGCGTTGCGGGATCCAGTACGTCAATGTGCTTATCGACGGGCAAAGATTCACCGGTCAACATCGCCTCATGCGCCGCCAATTCATTGGCATGAAATAATCGCAAATCGGCAGGGACTTTGTCCCCTGCTGCCAAGTGCACCACATCACCCGGCACCAATTCTTCGACCGCCAAACGCAGCGCTTGCCCATCGCGCACCGTATGAACGTCTTGCCCTAGATGCTCGGCCAAAGCCAGCAGCGCTTGCTCAGCGCGGCCTTCTTGAATCAAGCCAACAGCAGCATTAATTACGACAACGCCAAAAATCACTGAGGCATCGACCCATTCGCCCAATATCAGCGTCACAGCCCCTGCGAAAATCAACACCAAGACCAAAGGCTGCGATAACTGATTCCAAATGCGCCGCCATAGCGGCACCGTAACAGCAGTCGGTAATTGATTTTTGCCGTATTCCAGTTGCCGCGTTTGCGCTAGCTCATAGCTCAAGCCTTCATCTGGATGCGATTGCCATCTTCACAATCGGTCTCCATAGGCTGGAATGATCTATTTAGATTAGACTGCTTAAATCCAAAAAGGAGCCTCTATGGACAATATACTGGACTTGCGCAGCGACACTGTTACTCAGCCCACACCCGCAATGCGTACGGCAATGGCCAATGCCATCGTGGGCGATGATTGTTATGGTGATGATCCAACGGTCATTGAATTAGAACAGCAAGCAGCCGCTAAACTGGGTAAAACCGCCGCACTCTTTGTTCCTACTGGCACGATGGGCAATCAATTGGCGATTTTCACGCATTGCCAGCGCGGCAATGAAGTGATTGTTGGTGATGATAGTCATATTGTTTGGCATGAAGTAGGAGCCGCCGCAGTCATTAGCGGCGTACAACTTCGGACGATTGAAAGTCATCTTGGCGCACTCGATGCGGCCAAGATCCATAGCAAAATCCGCCACGGAGCTGATATTCATGAGCCACAAACTGGCTTGATTTGCATCGAAAATGCGCATTCAAATGGCCGCGTGATTCCACTGGCAACAATGCAAGCAATTTGGCAAGTCGCGCAAGCTGAAAACGTGCCGGTGCATTTAGACGGTGCTCGTGTGTTTAACGCCGCAGCCCATTTGAATGTGAACGTGCGAGAAATCACGCAATATTGCGATACGGTTATGTTCTGCCTAAGCAAAGGCTTGGCTGCGCCAATTGGTTCGATTTTGGCAGGCAGCGAGGTATTTATCGCTAAAGCACGCAAAAAACGCAAACTGCTCGGTGGCGGTTTGCGTCAAGTTGGCGTATTGGCTGCGCCCGGATTGATTGCACTCAATGACATGCCGCAGCGTTTGATTGAAGATCACCGCAATGCGCAAGAACTCGCCAGCCAACTCGCCAACATCGACGGAATAGAAATTGATCTGGCCGCCGTGCAAATCAATATGGTCTGGCTGCGCTTTACGCGCGAGATTGACGTTGAATTTCTGATGCAAACACTCGCGCAAGCTCAGATTAAAGCAAATCCACCAGAACATGACTGGATGCGGCTGGTGACGCATTGGCAAATTAAGGCAGCTGACATTACACGTATTGCCGATGCGATACGCTATGCAATCAAAATTCAAAAAGAGCAAGAACAAGACCTAAGACACTGATTATGCCCAGTAATTCAATCTAGATAATCGCTCTCTTCATACCGAGCACGCAATATTCACTTCGCATAAACGCCAGTGTATTTATACATCGCAAAAATATGCATTTATGCGCAGCTGGGAAAAACATGCAGTCGTACTATTGAATCAACGCAATCAAATAGTTAAACACGTGCAAATATCTACACGTATCTAATCTATTTTTTGCGTTACTAAGCCCTTCGCATATAATAAAGGGTCATTTTTTACTATGCATTTAATTGGAGTTTACAATCATGAAATCACGTTCAATTCTTGCTGCGGCCATTCTTACACTTGCTAGTGTAACGGCAATCGCAGCTACGGCAAGTGCACCAATGAAAGGCGAAGGCGGTAATGACAAAGCCACTGCACCAATGAAAGGTGAAGGCGGCAACGACAAAGCAGCTAAACCAATGAAAGGCGAAGGCGGCACCGACAAAGCAGCTAAACCAATGAAAGGCGAAGGCGGCAACGACAAAGCAGCTAAACCAATGAAAGGCGAAGGCGGCAACGACAAAGCAGCTAAACCAAGTAAAGGCGAAGGCGGCAACGACAAAGCAGCTAAACCAATGAAAGGCGAAGGCGGCGACGACAAGG
>CAUOZE010000067.1:0-16072 GCA_963508915.1 uncultured Deefgea sp. | reverse complement strand
TGATAACGTTGGTTTTGGGTGAGATGTTGGTAATCCATTTCTTTGTGCTCCTGACTTGCCGGTCAAATGACAGAGAAATGTACTTCATTTCACCCATTTAGTGACCCGCATTGCCGTTGCACTTACTAGTTGAATCCGCCAAGGGTAATAAGGATATTAAAAAAGAAAATGAACTTCGGCGATTGGTGTTTCAAGCTATTAAAATGGCAATTCCGAAAGCAAAAGTATTACGCCGCACTCACCCTTGTAGTTGGTATGCTGAGCGTAACCGTTTGGCTGAATGGCGATAAGCTCAAATCATGAGCAGTGTGTAGGGTGTGCAAATCTTGATTTGCACACGCGGACTATTCTTTGAGCTGCTTCGCTGCTGATTCGGATTACCTATTTGCTGCGTAAGTTTCTACGGAATTTTACACCATAAATTGGATGTATTTTATTGCAGATCATGATTTTAAAAGCCTTGATAGCAATACCCTAGTGGTGCATATATTGCCGGCTAGTTTTAGAGGAGACCGCCATGCTCGTTATAACGTCAATCAATAATCAACTCGCCTTAACTGAGCACCCAATCTCACAACCCGCCTCCGGCCAAATTTTGGTCAAAGCCAAGTAGGGTGCGCAAATCTGCGCACGCGGACTATTCTGTGAGCAGCTTCGCTGCTGATTTGGATTGCCTATTTGGTGCGCAAATTCCTACGGAATTTTCACACCCTACATTGTATGTATTTGCTTATAGCCATTTATTTTAAATTGCTAAGAAGCAATACCCTTGTTTAATTTCAATTTTTCACGCAGCTCACTCTGAGGCCGCCATGCTCGCCATTATTTCCAGCAATCAGCAACTCGCTCTCATCGAGCATCCGATTCCGCAGCCCGCCGCAGGCCAACTTTTAATCAAAGTCGCCGCCGCAGGCGTGAATCGCGCGGACTTGATGCAGGCACTAGGCAAATACCCGCCGCCAGCAGGCGAGTCGGAGATTTTGGGTTTGGAAGTTTCAGGCACGATTGCGGCACTGGGCGATGGTGTGACTGCTTGGCAGGTCGGCGATGCGGTATTGGCTTTGGTTGGTGGTGGCGCTTATGCAGAGTATTGCTTGGTAGACCAATCATTATTTTGCCTACAGCCTGATACATTGTCGCATGCTGAGGCGGCGAGTTTGCCGGAAGTGTGGATGACGGCGTGGTTGAATTTAATCGATATCGGCCAATTGAGAGCGGGGCAGCGCGTGCTGATTCATGCTGGCGCCAGCGGCGTTGGCGCTGCTGCGATTCAACTGGCTAAGTCAGTCGGCGCTTGGGTTGCGGTAACGACCAGTACACCAGAAAAACAAGCGTTTTGCCGCGAGCTGGGCGCGGATTTGGTGATTGATTATCGCGCACAAGATTTTGCGACTGAAATCAAAGCCGCTGGTGGCGTCGATTTGATTTTGGATACCGTCGGCGGCGACTATTTGGCGGGCAATCAGCGTTGCCTGAATAGCGATGGATTGATCATCGTCATCGGCTTACTAGGCGGCATTGAGGCGCAGCTCAATCTTGGACTGATGCTGGTTAAACGCCAGCGCATTCAAGGATCGGCGCTGCGTAGTCAGCCCTTGGCGGTCAAAGCGAACTTGACGCAAGCATTGCGCAATCAAATTTTGCCGCGCATCGCCAGCGGTGAATTCAAAGTGACTTTGGATCGCACTTTTGCAATGGCAGATGCGCAAGCGGCGCATGATTATGTGGCTGCAAATCGAAACAGTGGCAAAGTGGTGCTGCTGAACGCGGCAAACTAGCAAGGAGACAAGATGTTCCAAGGCAATCTGCCGCAATTGATGGCGGCCTACAATCAATGGCAAAACGAGCAAGTGTACGCAGCTGCGCTGCAGCTCAGCGATGAACAGCGCAAAGCCGATTGCGGCGCGTTTTTTAAATCCATCCACAGTACGCTCAATCATATTTTGTGGGGCGATTTGATGTGGTTGTCGCGCTTTACTGGCGAAACATTGGTAACAACGCTCGCAGGTGAGGATGTCTACGCCGAGTTTTCCGAGCTACACGCGGCGCGTATTGCGCTGGATGCTCGCTTGATTGAATGGGCAAAAGGCTTAGATCAGGTTTGGTTGAATGAGCCGGTGACATGGACCAGTAAAATGTATGGCTTCACGCAAACCATCCCGCGTTGGGTACAGGTGCAGCATCTGTTCAACCATCAAACCCACCACCGAGGGCAGGTGGGAACTTTGCTCAAGCAATATGGCATTGATGTCGGCATTACCGATTTACCACTATTGCCGATGCTGAATGCCGAATGATAATTTATGAATAGGTATGTGTTTGTAGCCATTGTTTTGTAATGGCTAGCAAGCAATACCTATTTGAGTTTGTTCCAGTTATCGATGGCTTCTTTTTTGTTAATGCCTTGCTGACCAATGCCGCTGCAATTGCCATTTTTACCGAGCTTGCTGCATTGAACCCAAAAGCGATTTGAGCCGGCTTTGTGTTGTTCGGCGATGGCGCCGCATTTTGGACAGGGTTTTGGGGTGGCGCGGCCAGTTTGGTCTGTGCTGGAAGTGGTGATCATGGTGGGATTTTCTACGCTAAAACGTAAGCTTACCCTGTTACCCCAATTTTGACTGCTTAAAATTGAAATAAGAGATGACAAAAGGGCGCTCAATGCGAGCGCCCCTGTGCGTATTACAGCAGTCGATTAATGCACCGCTTGCAACATCCCTTCGACGACTTTCTTCGCGTCGCCAAACACCATCATGGTTTTATCCATATAAAACAGCTCATTATCCAGCCCCGCGTAGCCGGCGCTCATCGAGCGTTTCACCACCATCACGGTGCGCGCTTTGTAGGCATCTAAAATTGGCATGCCGTAAATGCTGCTGCTTGGATCGTTTTTGGCGGCTGGATTCACGACGTCATTCGCACCAATCACCAGTACTACGTCGGTGCTGGAAAAGTCGCTATTGATTTCTTCCATTTCAATGACTTTATCGTAGGGTACTTCTGCCTCGGCCAAGAGCACATTCATATGGCCGGGCATACGTCCTGCTACGGGGTGAATCGCGTAACGCACATCAACGCCGCGCTCAGTCAGTAAATCGGTGAGTTCTTGCAATGCATGCTGCGCGCGCGACACCGCCAAACCATAACCGGGGATGATGATGACGCGTTCGGCATTCTCCATCAGAAAGGCTGCATCATCGGCAGACCCAGAGCGATAATTTTTCTGTGCGCTGCCCGCGGGGCCGCTTGCTGCGACTTCAGCACCAAAGCCACCGAGTAGCACGGAAACGATGGAGCGATTCATCGCTTTACACATGATGTAGGACAGAATCGCCCCTGATGCACCAACACATGCGCCAGCGATAATCAACACCGGATTGTTCAGCGTAAAACCAATCCCCGCTGCCGCCCAGCCTGAGTAGGAATTGAGCATTGATACCACGACGGGCATATCGGCGCCGCCGATGGTGATAATCAACAATACGCCCAGCGCCAGCGCAATCGCGACCATGGCGAGAAAGGCCGCTTGGCTGCCTGTAGCGTAAAACACAAAGCCAAGACCGACCATCGTGAGTGCGAGTAGTAGATTGACTAAATGCTGGCCTTTAAAATTAATCGCCCGCGCACCGAACTTGCCTGACAATTTGCCATACGCCACAACCGAGGCAGTAAAGGTAATCGCACCGATAAATGCGCCTAAAAAGAGCTCGATTTGCTGCGCGCCCGTGTGGCTCATGCCGGTATGGAATACTGCGGCAATCGCAATCAATACTGCGGATAAACCCACCAAGGAATGCATCGCTGCGACCAATTCAGGCATGGCCGTCATTGCAATAGTACGTGCTTTATAAGCACCGACTACAGCACCGGCCGCCATCGCTGCGACAATCAGCCAAACCACAGGGCTATTGGCGACAAAGAAGGTCGTTGCCACGGCGATGGTCATGCCGACCATGCCGTACAAATTGCCGCGCAAAGCAGTTTTGGGTGATGAAAGTCCGCGTAGCGAAAGGATAAATAATACGGCGGCAACTAAATAAAGGAAGCCAGTGAGATTAGTCATTTGCAGCTCCTTTTTTCGATTTGAACATGTCGAGCATGCGCTGGGTGACTAAAAAACCACCAAAGATATTAATGCTGGCGAGGAAAATCGCAATCGCGCCCAGTACGCTAGTCAGCGTGATTTGCTGCGCGTTAATATCGACCACTTGCAACATCGCGCCGACGACGATGATGCCGGAAATGGCGTTGGTCACGGCCATCAAAGGCGTGTGTAGCGCAGGGGTGACATTCCAAACGACGTGGTAGCCGACAAAAATCGCCAGCACAAAAATCGTTAAGCTGGCCATGAAAGGATCATTCATCATGGCCTCAGTAGGCAGCGCGGCGGCCGAGTCCACCGCCGAAGCGGCAAGGGCAAGTGTTGACATTGATTTTCCTTAGGCTGGGATGGTGTCGATGATGGGAGTATTCGCTAACGGGGCTGGACTCGTGGTGATGCATTCCGGCACAGGTGTGCCGACACTTTCACCAAAGTAGATGCTGCCAGCATGCGTGACGCGGGTCGCTTGAATTATTTCATCCTCGGACTGAGGCGCGTAATGACCTTCTTTGTTGGTCAGTAGCCCCAAGAAGGTCAATACATTGCGGGCAAACATGCTGGATGCATCGGTTGCCATCAATGCTGTGAGGTTGCTGTTGCCCACAATGGTGATGCCATTGTCGCTAATGACCACTTCATTGGCTTGGGATAGCGGGCAATTACCGCCGCCATTCAAACCCGTCCTAACGGCCATATCGATAATCACACTGCCTGATTTCATCGTTGCCACAGTGCTAGCTGGTATCAGTACCGGCGCGGGCTTGCCCGGAATCAGCGCGGTGGTGATGATGATGTCGGCAAGGGCGGCTTGTTGGGCGATGAGTGCGCTTTGGCGTTGACGATAATCGTCCGACATTTCTTTGGCGTAGCCACCTGTGTGCTCGAAGGCTGCGCGTTCTTCATCGTTGAGTTCCACCTCGATAAATTTCGCTCCGAGCGATTCAACTTGTTCGCGTGTAGCGGGGCGCACATCAAAGACTTCCACAATCGCACCCAAGCGTTTGGCGGTGGCGATGGCTTGTAGCCCTGCGACCCCCGCACCCAATATCAACACACGGGCTGGTTTCACCGAGCCTGCTGCCGTCATAAACATTGGCATAAAGCGTGGGAAGCATTGCACCGCCAGTAGCACTGCGCGGTAGCCTGCGATATTGGCTTGGCTGGATAATATGTCCATGCTTTGCCCACGCGTAATGCGGGGAATCAGTTCCAGCGCATAGGCATCGATTTGCTTGGCCGCTAAGGTGGCTAAGTGCGGATAGCGGTAAATATCAAATTGGCAAACGAGTGCTGCGTTTTGAGGAAGAAGCGCAATTTCAGATGTATCTGGTGCTTGGACTTTAAGAATAAGGGCTGCATCGATATACGTTGATGTCGTGTCGGGGCTAATCGTGGCCCCCGCAGCAAGGTAGTCTACATCCTGCCAGTGGGCGGCAAAACCAGCGCCACTTTGCACGCGAACGTCATGCCCTTGCTTAATCAGTTTTTTGACCGTTTCTGGCGAGGCGGCAACCCGTGTTTCGCCTGCTTGAGTTTCTTTTGGGATCACGATCAACATCTTGTATTCAGCCCTGTGCGCTGTGAAAGATGTTGATATTTAGCCCTATGTAGGTAGTCCAGTTTTTGATATAAGACAATCTAGGTAAAAACCCTAGGCAATCTTCGTTTGCGCTAGCGCAATAAATGTTGGCTGAATAAATATTTAATACAAACGGTATTGATAATAATTCGCATTTGCATGATAATCATTCTCATCTTAATACAACCTTACGAGTGCGATGATATGAATGCTTATTTGGTAGGGGCTGATGCCCTAGGAAATATTCCTCAATTGCTCGCAGAGCACGGCATTTCTGTGCAAAAGCACGTGAGTGGCCGCAATGTGGCGCATCAGCGCAAACCACCTAGCCTCAATGGTGCCGATCTACTGATTTTGTTTACCGATTTTTTAAGCCATAACGTGATGAAGGCGTATCGCGAGTTAGCCAATGAAGAAAATGTTCGTTTTGTGGCCTGCCGCCGCTCAGTCTGTGCATTAAGCCAATCGTTAGAAAAGATAGGTGAAGTAAGAGATTGTACGCAGTGCCCAAATCGAAAAACCAAGAAGTGCCGATAAGTCCTTAGAAAATCGACTAGCGGGTATGTTGTTCTGGCTAATATAAAATATAGCCTAGATTAATATACCAGCTAAAAAAATGGCTTTGTTCAGATTACGTGTTGATAATTTTAAGTGCCTGCGGTGTGGCTTTGCTTAGCCGCTTGCGGCTTAGCAAAGCCCACACCCTCAGGGTGCACGGTGTTTTACAATCGCAATCCGCGATGGGGACTTACTTTTCTTGCTTCGCCAAGAAAAGGTAAGCAAAAGAAGGCGACCCATATATCTGCACCGACTTCGTCGGCTTGATATGAGGGGTTTTAAAATCTCAACTCAACGAGCGCGAAAGATATATCAACACCAAATCTGAACATCACCTAAATTTGCTAGATAGCGAATAACTACGATTCAATCAGTGCTGTAAAATCTTTGATAAGAAATGTTGTGCGCGCTCACCGCGTGGCGTACCAAAAAAATCTTCTTTACTGCAATCCTCTTCGATTCGGCCACCATCCATAAAAATCACTCGATTGGCGACGCGCCGTGCAAAACCCATTTCATGGGTCACGCACATCATCGTCATTCCTTCGCGCGCGAGTTCGGTCATCACGTCGAGCACTTCATTGACCATTTCAGGATCGAGCGCACTGGTTGGCTCATCAAATAGCATTGCAATTGGATTCATTGCAAGCGCGCGAGCAATCGCCACGCGTTGCTGCTGACCGCCTGAGAGTTGGCCTGGGAATTTGGCCGCTTGCGCGCTTAAATCTACCCGATCTAATAATTGCATACTTTTGTTACGCGCTTCATCGCTGCTCCGGTTCAGCACGCGTTGCTGAGCCAACATTAAGTTTTCGATAATTGATAGGTGTGGAAATAATTCAAAATTTTGAAATACCATGCCAATTTTTGAGCGTAATTTGGGTAAATCAGTTTCGGGTAGACCGACCGAAGTGCTATCAAAAATAATCTCACCTTTTTGAAAAGGCTCAAGGGCATTGACGCATTTAATCAGTGTTGATTTACCAGACCCAGATGGTCCACACACGACGACAACTTCGCCTTTTTTAATATCTGCACTGCAATCGGTTAAAACCTGAAAATCACCATACCACTTGCTGATATTTTTAATTGAAATCATACGCTAAGCCTCTTGTTTAAACGCGTGAATAATGTTGACGCGCTAAAGCTAATTAGGAAATAAATTAATCCTGCAAAGAGTAAAAACTCATGCGGTTGGCCAATAATATCGCCGCGTGAGCGTGCGGTATTTAAAAAGTCCATAATACCAACAGCATAAACCAAGGATGTATCCTGAAATAAAATAATTGATTGCTGAAGTAATAAAGGCATCATTTTGCGAAATGCCTGCGGCAGAATAATTAATTGCATAGCTTGACGATAATTCATGCCTATGGCATATGCAGCATTGATTTGCCCCTTACCAATAGATTGAATGCCGGCTCGAACAATTTCGCAAAAATAAGCCGCTTCAAAAAGCATAAATGCGATCAAACACGATGTTAATGCACCAATAGGCCTATTGGTACCAGTGACCCAGCCAATAATGAAAGGCACCATGAAGTAAAACCAGGTGATCACCAACAACAGCGGGATTGATCGGAAATAATTGACGTAAAAACCAGCTAGATTGGCAAGTATTCTATTTTTGGAAAGCCGTGCTAACGCTAATAAAGTACCAATTGCAACACCACCAATTACGGCCATAATCGTGAGTTTAATAGTGACCCATAAGCCTTCCATCATGCTCGGCAAGGCTGGGATAATATTTGAGAAATCCATTATTTACCTCCCAGTGCAATTAAGCCGGGTACTTGAACTCGTTTCTCAACCCAGCGCATCAACAGCATTAAGCTCATATTGAGAGTGAAGTAAATCAAAGTAGCGAGGGTAAATGCTTCAAATAGATTGGCAGTAAATTCGGCTGTTTGCTTGGTTTGGGCAAGGAGTTCCATTAAACCAATCAGTGAGGCAACGGATGAGTTTTTGAATACATTCAAAAATTCACTAGTCATTGGAGGAATGATAATTCGAAAGGCTTGGGGTAATAAAACGTCTTTATAGAGCTGTGGCAATGAGAGACCTAATGCCAGTGCGGCATTGGTTTGCCCTTTAGATAAGGCTTGAATCCCTGTGCGAACTTGCTCTGCGACGCGAGCCGCCGTAAATAGGCCCAAGCAAATGATGGTGCTAATAAATGCGCTGGTCGCTGGATTTAAATCCTGTTTAAACCAGGTCTGTAGATTTTCAGGTAAATAATCGGGCACCATAAAGTACCAGATGAATAATTGAACTAATAAGGGTACATTGCGAAATAGGGCAACATATGCTGCGGCAATGCGTGATAAAAAATGGCCAGGTAAAGTACGCGCAACACCAATGATGGTGCCTAGACTGAGCGCAATTATCCAACTACAGAGCGCAAGCGCAATTGTCCAGCCCAAACCCGTGATAAACCAATGTAAATAAATTTCTGTGCCAATGCCGGTGGGTTTAAAAAATACGCCCCAATCCCAGTGATAATTCATTATTTGAGTCTCCCAAAACGTCGCAATTGATTCGGCCAAAATATAAATTCCCCAGCCAATTATCAGATTAAATCCTGAGATTGAGCTGGGAAAATTATTTTAATGCGCACAAGCTGAAGCTGATCGCAGTAATATTGCTCGCGATTACGCTAAGCTAAAGCACATGGCTATGCGTATTTTGTTTACATTTGTTCTGCAGATTTATCAGTTGGGTTGGCAATGAGTTGTTTTAATTCATCTGACATTGGGAAGTTCAGATTTAAGCCTTTCGGTGGAACCGGGCTTAAGAACCATCGTTTGTAAATCGTATTGACTTCACCCGATTTAAAGGTGCTCGCGAGTGCATTATCAACGACCTTTTTGAAGGCAGGATCATCTTTACGCATCATACAGCCGTAAATTTCATTCGATTGTGATTTGCCGACAATGGCCCAATCGCTTGGTTTTTTCGCTTTGGCCATTTCACCCGCAAGCAGAGCGTCGTCCATCATAAAGGCGACTGCACGACCCGATTCAAGCATCAGAAATGATTCGCCATGGTCCTTGGCGCTAATGATATTCATGCCCATTTTTTTCTCATCGTTCATTTTTTTCAAAATGCGCTCTGAGGTCGTACCTGCGGTGGTCACCACATTTTTGCCTGCAAGGTCGGCAAAATCTTTATAGGGACTGTCTTTTCTGACCAGCAGGCGGGTACCAATTTCAAAAATACCCAATGAAAAAGCCACTTGTTTTTGACGTTCTAGATTATTGGTCGTAGAGCCACATTCAAAATCCACGGTGCCATTTTGAACTAGCGGAATCCTTGTTTGCGAGGTTACCAAATTGTAGCGTACCGTCAAATTAGGCATTTTCAATTCTTGCTTAATGGCATCAACGATTTTGTTCGATAAGTCTGCAGAATACCCAATCGGTTTGCTGTCGTTGGCTAGATACGAAAAAGGGATCGAAGAGTCACGATGGCCAAGCACAATCACACCGCTATCTTTGATTTTCTTTAAAGTGCCGCTAAGTTCTTGTGCGCCAACATGGGCGGTACAAAGCAAGGAAATGGCAAGTGCAAGTGGGTATCTAGCTTTCATTACAGTGCTACTCCAATTTAAGGGTTGGCTTCGAGTATAGGTAGATATCCTTGTAAGGGCATATAGGAATTAGCACCTAGGGGAATTTAATTATGATGTTTGATTGACTACAAATAATAGGTGGAGGGTATATTGCTGTAGGTATTAAATAAAAAAGGCTTTGTTAATATACCCGTCGAATGCAGCCCTATGGGTTGAAGTGGTGGCGCTCGACTGCCCAGCACACGAATAAGGCCTACTTGAGCTCGTTGATGATTTTGCGCAGTGGCGTTGGGATGCCTGCGGCTAAAGCCGCTTCAATAGAAAACCATGCGGTTTGATCTTCGCGCAGGGAGCTGCTGCCGTTTAAATACGCTGGCTGTGGCGTGATAGTTAGGCGATAGTGGGTAAATACATGGACGAACTCAGGTAGGGCAGGTTCAAGTTCAATATTTAGCCCAAAGCGTGACTGCATTTCCTCATTGGCTGCTAAGGTCGTAGCCACTTCGGGCAAACTCCACAAGCCGCCCCAAATTCCCGTTGGTGGTCGGCGCTCTAGCAGGATTTCACCGAGGTTGTTTTGTAGCAAAACCATTACCGTTGATTTTTCTGGGATGGTTTTTTTGGGTTTTTTAGTCGGCAATTCTGCTTGGCGGCCGCTAAGGCGTGCTTGGCAGTCGGCATTGAGGGGGCAGGTCAAGCATATTGGATTTTTTGGGGTACAGATTGTTGCTCCCAAATCCATTAAGCCTTGAGTATGTGCTTTGATAGCTGCTGCTGCGATGTCTGTATCGCTATTTGGCTCAGGCAGTAGTGCTTCGGCTAAAGTCCACAATTGATTTTCAATGGCTTTAACGCCGGGAAAGCCTTCGATTCCTGCCCAGCGCGTTAGGACGCGTTTAACATTGCCATCCAAAATTGCTGCACGTGTGCCATAAGAGAATGCAGTAATCGCGGCGGCAGTGCTGCGGCCAATGCCGGGTAGGCTGGCGACTTGCAGTGGATCAGACGGAAATTGTCCGCCGAAATCTCGCACGACAGCCTGCGCACACGCATGTAGATTGCGCGCTCGGGTGTAATAGCCCAGTCCGCTCCATAACGCCAACACATCATCGAGTGGCGCCGTGGCTAGGTCGGCTAGCGTTGGAAAACGCGCCAAAAATCGTGGGTAATAATCGAGTACCGTTGTCACCTGCGTTTGCTGCAGCATGACTTCTGACAGCCAAACGTGGTAGCCATCATCGACTTGCCACGGTAAATGATGACGACCAAATTCGCGCTGCCATTGAGTCAGTCGGGATGAAAAATCATTCATTACTTGGCTTTTTGAGTGGTGCTGGATTTTTTAGCCGGTGTGGCTTTTTTAGGTGGGCTTGATTTTTTCTTGGCTGCCGCTTGTGCTGCGGCTTTTCTAGCAGCTTCTGCGGCATGAGCTTGCGCCGCTTTGGCTGCAGCTTCCGCTTGCTGGCGAGCAATGATTTGTTCTTTTAAGTTGGCGGTGTCGGCGTTGAAC
Source organism: uncultured Deefgea sp. (assembly GCA_963508915.1). Taxonomy (GTDB): domain Bacteria; phylum Pseudomonadota; class Gammaproteobacteria; order Burkholderiales; family Chitinibacteraceae; genus Deefgea. Next base: position 4,755 of record CAUOZE010000067.1, on the reverse strand, counting down.
GCCGGGTTGTTCAGTGGGCCACTAAAGGTAATCGGTAGCGTGAGCCCTAAAAGCCCTGATAGTTCAGGGACTTTAGGATTGGCACTGGCCAGCATTGCGTAGTCGATGGTGCCTGCATTTAGATTGAGCGTACCACCACCTTTGAGTTTCAGCACATCTGCGCTGACTACAAGGTCGTCATTGACCGCAACACCATTTTTTAGAATCAACGTGGCGTTGAGTTCTGAGAAATTGGTTTTACCTGCGGTGTGATCTATTTTTTTGATTTCACCATTCATTAATTTGATTTGCTGGCTCGCCGCATTCAAAAGACCACTGATGTCGATGCCGCGAATCGCGCCTTCTTTCAGACTGGCTTTAATTTTTCCGCTGGCCGATTTACGCAGCGCGGTGACGTTACTGCCAATGGCTGTGATATCTAAATTGAGATTGCTGCGTCCTTCAAATCGGCTAGTGTCTAACGTATCGGTCAGCAGGGTATTGATGTTCATATTGGATAATGTTTGCTCTACACGGAAATACGGTAGTTCTTTACTGGCGTTAACTTCAATTCGACCCGAGAGTTGCCCTTCGTACAGCGTAGCTTTGAGTGGATCGAGCACTAAGCGTTTTTTACGTGCGATTAGCGTGGCGTCGATATCATCGATGTGTAAATTGTTTAAAACGAGTTCGCCCACCTTAATTGAGCCAATCGCTGAGAGTTGATTGAGCCACCAAAAATCAAAATAGCTCTTTTTATTGATATTCTTCGCGCCCGCTGCAACCGCAGGCAGATACGGTGTTAAATCCAGCTTTGCGAGATCGATATTGAGACGAAACTGTGGATCTAAAAAGCTTTCCATGCCAATTTGCGCCCGCAAAGCTTCATAATCCAAGGTGCCATTGCTATCCAAATTGATCAACTCATTGTGTAAATCTAAATCACCTTTGCCGGTGAGATCTAAACGCACGGCACCGCGCGGCAAGCTGCGGTTGGTGTAGCTGCCAGTCAGGCGATAGTTGGATAATCGGGCGATGGTGCCGCGTTCAATAGTTAGTGGCGTACTAAACAGCACATCTAAGTTTTGCTCTGGGCTGGTGTATTTGACATTAATTTTGGCCGCATTGCTTTGCAATAAATGGCTGTGTGCGCCACTCAGTGTAGGGATGCTGGCTGAGGCGCTAAATTTCGCATCTTTATCCTGCATTTGCACATCCACTTTTAAGCGTTGCAAGATCAGCGAGGTATTGGTCAGTTTAATTTCTGGGATATCGAGCGTGCTTTCCCAGTTTTGTTCGCCACGGCGACCCGATCCCGCTAGTTTTAAATCACCGCCAGTGAGGCGAAGTGGATCCCAGCCGTAATTGAGATTACCGGTAATTTGTAGGGCGAGATTGTTGACTTTGACTTTGTCATCGCTATTACCAATTTGGTCTATGGCCATTTTGATGTTGGCGATATGGAGGCGGCGTTCTTGTTCGATATAGCGCATGGCAGCAGTGCCATGGATTTGCCCCCGCCAGAGCGTAGTTTGACCTTTATTGCCGATAAAAATTTCGCCGTCTAAGTTTAGCGCGCCTTTTTTGGGGTCGGTTAAATCATCCATTTCTAAATCAAACTGCTGGAAATTCACTGTTTGATTTAGAAATTCATCGTGCCAAGAAAACTGAGCATTTGAAAAGGCCAGCCTGTCTAAGGCAACTTGAATCAGTTGCCCATTATTTTGTAATAAGTCTTCAAAATTATAACTGCCATCTTCATGGCGGATAATTGTGAGCTCAGGTCGCTCAATTTCAATGCTGTGCGCAACTGCTTTTTGCTGGCTAATCAAAGGCCAAAGGCGAAAGACAATTTTGATGGCATCGGCGTGGGCAAAGACAGTGCTTTCATTGGGCTCGGTGAGCGTGGCATTTTTGATCAGCACAGCAGGCCGCGGTAGCAGCACCACATGGGCACTGCTACGAATATCGAGTTTACGTTGCGTATCACGTTGCACCGCCGAGACTAATTCATCGCGGACCAAGTCCGACGATAAAAAGTACGGCAAAATGCCAAGCAAAGCGATCAGTGTAACGATCAGCAAGAAGCTAATACGCAAGGGGCGGGAGTGGCGCCAATCCATTTCGTCAAGAAGCCGCTTCTAATATATAGATTGCGCGATTATCCACAAGAACCGCACCGAACAAAAGCGCTATGGGTAAAATAGATTCAGCTTTGTGATTACTTTGGCTGTTTCAGCCTTTAAAAAAGTACAAAATGGCAGTAGAAGTGATTCGAAAATGCGATTGGCATATTGCGGCAATTTGATACTAGGAGTTTCTCATGGCGCATCTCACGCCGATTAAAGTGCAAGGGTTTCATCTCGATTTATACGGACACGTGAATAACGCCCGATATCTTGAGTTTTTGGAAGAAGCCCGTTGGGGTTCAATGGAAGCATACGGCGATTTGGACTGGTTTATGGCGCAAAAATTCGCCTTGGTCGTGAGTCGAATTGATATTCGCTATTTGCGCTCGGCCACGATGGGCGATCAACTGCTGATTGAAACGCGCTTGGCCGAACTCATGACCCGTGAAGGGCACATTAATCAGCGAATCATTCGTAAAGATAATGGCAAGCTAGTTGCAGAAGCGGATGTGACTTTTGCCGTGATTCATCCCGAGCAGCGTGGGGCGCAAAAAATGGAGGGCGAGATTTTGGCGCGTTTTAGTTCAATGCTGGACGCAATGAAGGAATCGATATGAAAAAATTAGTACTGATCGGCATGCTTGCGCTACTGAGCGCGTGCACTGGAATCCCAAGTCACTTTGAAAAGCCACAAGTGAATTTAGCTGGGTTGCAAATTGCCGAACTAGGCTTGATTGAGCAAAAATTTATCGTGTCGCTACGGGTTACCAATCCGAATGACATCAATGTGCCGATTAATGGCTTAAACTTAAAACTCGATGTAAATGGTCAGCCCTTTGCGACAGGGGTCTCCAATGAAAAAGTCACGTTGGCCAAATTGGGCGACACGATGATTAAAGTCAATGTGACGACCAATTTGTCTAATATTTGGAAGCAAGTTAAATCACTCAACAAGCCTTTGTCGTATTCACTCAGCGGTAAGCTATTGTTGCCGCTGGTGCCCGGTGGCTTATCGTTTGATCGTAAAGGCGAATTGCCAAGCTTGGGTGAGTTTTTACCGAATGAGCTGAAGGTAATGTAGTTACGTATATCATCCTAAGCTCTGATAAATAATGCTTAGGATGATATACATCCCTGTGTTAGTTTGAAGATTGGAGCAAATCATGGGCATCAATTCGGAAAAACAAGAAGCGAAACTCATCAAGCAAGCGCATCAAGCGGCGGGGCATATTGAGGACGCCAACACTGATCGTGAACGCCGCGATGCGCTGATGCTGCGCAAAAAGAACAACGCCATTGCTGATCGTGAAGCAGCGGCAAAACGCCATATTGAAAAAGCCGAGCTGGAGCTACTGAAACGCAAGAAAGCAAAGTAGCCCTTTGCCTACATCAATGGGCGACTTGCTCGCCCATGCAGTCATTATTGCGCCAAATTGAGGGTGTAAATCCCGCCGTGTTCGCCCGCAATTGCAGTAATCTGGCCGCTACCTGCGATACTCGCAAAATCGGCGGTTCCGCTATTTGCCACAATCGTCAACGTGCCACTCACTCCTGCCGTTGGTGAAAATAGCCCGTGATGCTCAACGGTAAACGTGCCCTTTAGTTCGCCTACGGCACCAACAAAACGTTCATAGCCAATAAACGCCACATCGCCCGCTGCATTGGGGTAGGACAATAGATATTCCAAAACACCTTCACCGACAAAATCACCCGACAAAGTATTGGTAATACTGGCGCGACTGAGTTTGCCAGCGCCTTCCATTTCGTGAAATGGCGTTTCAGCCCAGTTTTGGGCTATGAAGTTACATTGGATTTGAGTTGGGAGTGTCATGCTTTTACCTTAGATTTATTTATTAATTGTGCAGATGGATGCGGTTATCCAGTGGGCTGAGCGACTGCACCCGACCCAAAGCGGAAAGCTGTCTTCAGGGTGAGTCGTATACGTGGGATACCATTCTGCGGATAAATCGCACGTACGCACATCCCCTGAATGTCAATCCATGAACCGCTTCATGAATTAAAATGCCCTTAAAAAAAGAGCGGGTAGTTTTCGAAGTGAATTAGTTGTTCTGTATTTTGCTGTTAAATGTTCCAAGATAGACCAATGATTCGGTACTTTCAGGCTCCCTTAGCTTCTTATCATTCAATGGTGCTCGCAGGTCTCCATATATAGCTTCAGAACCAATTATTATGTAATGGCTATAATTTTCAGAAAGACACTTTGCTAAAATTGATTTTTCAGATTCGCTCTGAATAAGGGCATTTAAATAGGACAAGTCGGTTACTAACTCAACAAAATCAGAGTCCATATAAAACCCTAGCTCTTGCTTAAGTGGCCAAATAGGATTCCTGCCCTCCCAAGCCTCGTAATCGCTATCACAAGTATCAGCTGAGGGCTCCGGCTCCCAATCGTATCAACTTAAGCGCTGCTTGTTTTTTCAATCTCCATCCGGCATGATGCAGAAACAAACATAACTCTTTGATTATTAATTACTATATGATTAAGTACCCTAACTGACTCCCTTCGTAATGTGTCCACTCTCATGCATTCTAGTGAGTTGCTTCAAGCTTGCCGATTAAAGCCCTCCGCCTTCACGCGTGAACGTAAACTCACTTTCCCCGTTTTGCTCAGCACAATGCTCGCCTG
>CAUOZE010000066.1:0-16100 GCA_963508915.1 uncultured Deefgea sp. | reverse complement strand
GACTTGACCCACAAGCTTGGCTCACCGACACCTTAGAAAAACTCCCCACTTGGCCGAACAGCCGCATCGATGAATTGCTTCCGCTGCGGTCGCTAGCAGAAAAGTAAACTTTAAAGTGATGGTACGGCTAAGCCCTTACGGTGTCAGTTCCGCGATGGCAAAAGCATCTTGGACAAGGGATGCTATTGGTGAGCTACGAGCCATCGGGGGCATGCATGAAAAAATCCAAATCCTCAAAAAAGAACTACAAAAATATGAAGACGACTCATTATCAGAGTTTGGTGAGTTCACCATACCGATCGACTTGACTGAGGCACGTCAAGCTACGATAGATAGCTTCAAAGAACTTGAAACTCACGAAATGCTTTTCCACTTGGCTTTTACTCCTAGAAATCCTAAGAAGAACACCCTTCACGCAAAATGCCTAGAAAAGAAAAGCGAGTATTTATTTTCGTCGTTATTTGGTAAATGTTTTTCAGATAAAACAGGAAAAGTAATTGCTTCAAGCCCTTCTGCTTCCTCAGGCGACCAACCATCAGAGGAGTGGTTCGACCATGAAAGCCTTACTGAGTTGGACTTACACTACCATATCTCAGCAGAGGGATTAATAAAGCCAGCCTGCATTACTATAAGTCGTTATCAAAATATTAATGAACAGAACCTTGAGCCAATAGTAAGCCAAAGTGCATTTGTACCACCTGGACATGAATCGATTTTTGCACTTGGTTTCGCTAGGTTTATCCAAGGCGATATGATTTCCGCTGTCCATCTTCTTGTTCCTCAACTAGAAAACTCTCTTAGATACGTGCTAAAAAATCGTGGCTCAAGTACCGCCAAAATGAACGTTGATCTTACTCAGGAAGATCAATCGCTGAGCCAGATGTACTCCAATCATAAGGAAGAGCTTGAACAGGTGTTTGGTGTGGATATAACTTATGTCATCCATCTACTGTTCAATCTCAAAGGAGGCCCCATGCTGAGGCATGAGATGGCTCATGGCAAATTCACGGCTGACCAGTCCTATCAGAGTGCATGTATTTACGCTTGTTGGCTTATGTACTACCTTACATGCGCACCCCTTTACAAACACTGGAAAACACATATTTCTAAAGCAATTCAGGAGGTAACGTACTAATCGCACTTAATTGTTTTGTAATGATATTGATTCTTATTATCTTTTAAGCAGCCCTAGCTGGAAACTGTAAAACATCTCCACCTGTTTTTAATTTATCTAGGTAATCAGCCCACCATTGCATCATTTCTGTTCGTTCTGGCAAGTGTTGAGCATGATTATAAGTCGCTGCTACGGTGTCCTTTTCTCCATGAGCTAACTGCCGTTCAATGGCATCTCGATGCCAAAGATGTGATTCATTAAGTTGTGTTGAGGCTATTTTACGGAAACTATGTCCGGTAAATTCTTCTTGGCTGTAGCCTAATCTACGTAGTGCAACGTTGATCGCAGCTTCACTCATTGGCCTGCCATTGGTTCGGCCTCCTTCAAAGACATACTGTTTGTGTCCGCTGAGTGGGTGAATCGTGCGCAGTATCGCAATAGCTTGTTTTGAAAGTGGCACGATGTGAGGTGCTCTGCTTTTCATTTTCTCGGCAGAAATTCGCCATTGCTTGCGTTCAAAATCAATTTCAGTCCATTCTGCCTTCCGTAATTCCCCAATTCGAGTAAAAACAAGCGGTGCTAATTGGGTCGCACACTTCACTGTCAAGCTTGCTTCTAGGCTATCAATGGCACGCATCAATGCACCAATTTTCACTGGATCGGTGATTGTAGGGAAGGGGATTGAAGTTGGTGATTGCAGTACATCGGCTTTTGCCAGTATGTCCGCTGGATTATGGCTTGCTCGTCCAGTTGCTATGGCATAGGCAAATACCTTTCCACATGACCAGCGTACCCTATGCGCTGTTTCAATTGCGCCACGTTCTTCGATGCGTCGCAGGCAGGTCAGCAACTCAGGTGCGTCGATTGTTGATATATCTCTTTTGCCAATCCACGGAAAAATATCGCTCTCAAGGCGATTGATCGTGCGGTCTCTATGGCTTTTAGACTTAGTAGCCATCGCTCTTTCAAACCACTCACGAGCAATAATTTCGAAGCTACTGATATTTTCAGAGCGAGCGACTTCTTTTTTCTATTGCGTTCTTCTATGGGGTCTAGGCTTTTAGCGAGCAATGACTTAGCTTCTTCACGTAAGCCACGGGCATTGGCCAGAGTTACAACAGGGAACTCGCCGAAAGACGTCAGAGTTTCTACACCATTAGGTTTGGTGTATTTGAAGCGCCAGATCTTTGTGCCATTACTTTTGATTAAGAGAAATAATCCACCGCCGTCATACAGGCGGTAGTCTTTTTCTTTGGCCTTAGCGCTGGAGCACTCTGTTGGGCTTAGGGGTTTGGTTTGACGCGCCATAGGGGTACGGCCTCGTTATTTAATGGGGTATTTGCATACTGTACCCCTAAATGTATCCCTAAAACAACTGGATTGGGTCGGACGGCATGGGATGTGATGGGTAATAAAAAACCCGCTAAAGCTAGGCTTTATGCGGGTTTCAGGACTTTTACGAACTTGGTAGGACGAGTAATTGGTGGAGGTGGGGGGATTCGAACCCCCGTCCAGAAGCACTCTACAGTGAGTTCTACATGTTTAGCCTTATCATTTGGATTTTAACCTCCTTTCACGCCGATGGGCAGGCTTGAGGAAGGCGAGTTACCTTAATTTAACCTTAACTTAAGTAACCCAAGCTAAGGCGATTCCATCTTAATGACTCTACTATTGGTTTCCCAACCCACCCGATGGACCCTGTGGCGTAGAGCCTAGAGCATTAAGCTGCTAGGGCGTAAGTTTCGTCGTTTGCGACTATATATTTTCAGCTGTTTTTACGGGCATCTGAGACCCCGACATGCCCCCATCCGCTTTGCAACCCCTGTCGAAACCAAAAGCACCCCCGATCAGTTGTCTTCTGCGTAAGAAGAGAAACAGATTATACCTGTTTGAGGGGCAAATGGGCTAGTAGTTCCAGTGGATGTTCGATTTTTATATCGGCACCCCAGCTCGGTGTGTCGTCGGTTTCGCTAATGTAGCCGTAGTTGGCGAGTACCGTTTGCATGCCCACCGCGCGGCCTGCTGCGATGTCACGCTCGGCGTCGCCCACGTACAAGCAATACGTTGGGTCAATACCCAGTTGCGCGGCAGCATGGAGCATAGGGGCTGGATTGGGCTTGGGTATGCCTACAGTATCTCCGGAAACACAGGTCTGCGGGGCAATAGGGAGGGGGAGTAATTCAACTAGTGGATCGGTAAAGCGCATTGGTTTATTGGTAATAATGCCCCAAGCTAAGCCACGTGCATTAATCTGTTCGATGAGTTCATGAATGCCATCAAACAAAATGGTTTCGTCGCAAATGCTTTGCTCGTAGAGATCGAGGAATCGTTCGCGGAGTGGGCCAAACTCGGCATCATTTGGTGTAATGCCAAAGCCCAATTCAATCAGTCCACGCGCGCCGTGGCTAGCGAGCGGGCGAATTGCAGCATAAGGTTGTGGCTCTTTGCCTTTTTCGATTAAGAGACGATTGAGTGCCACGCCTAAATCCGGTGCAGTGTCGGCCAGCGTGCCATCCAGATCAAACAATACGGCGCGAATATGCGTGTTCATTAGAGTGTCTTCCGTGTTGCAACGATGTAGTTCACGTCGGTGTCATCGGTGAGTTTATAAATATCGGTGATTGGATTGTAAGTCATGCCAGTGAGTGCAACGGTATCGAGCCCTGCGCTGCGTGTCATGCGTGCCAATTCGGAAGGTTTGATAAATTTAGCGTAGTCATGCGTGCCACGCGGTAACATATTTAATACATATTCAGCGCCGACTACAGCCAATAGGTAGGATTTCGGATTGCGATTGAGTGTCGAGAAAAAGATCCAACCACCTGGTTTTACGAGGCGCGCGCAGGCGGCGACAATGCTGGCGGGCGAGGGAACATGCTCAAGCATTTCCATGCAAGTTACAACATCAAATGATTCAGCTTGTTGTTCGGCGAGTTCTTCGACCGGAATTTTTTGGTAATCAACAGCGAGCCCAGATTCAAACAAATGTAGTTTGGCGACTTTGAGAGATTTTTCTGCTAAATCAATGCCGGTCACGGTTGCGCCACGCTCGGCAAGCCCTTCGGCTAAAATGCCGCCGCCGCAGCCGACGTCGAGAAACTTGAGACCATTGATGCCTGCGTATTGCTCAATAAAGTCAACACGTAGTGGGTTGATTTCGTGCAGCGGTTTGAACTCACTGGTTTTGTCCCACCATTTATGTGCGAGAGCCGAAAATTTTTCGATTTCAGTTTGATCTACATTAACGTGGGTATCGTTCACTGAGTTATTCCTTATAATGCTTAGGGGGCTATACCTAATTAAATTTCAATCACTACATCGAGTATTTTCGATAACTTTATTGAAATGAGCAGCCAAAAAATAATAACGAATCGTAGCACGGCTGGTGAATGCTTGCAGCCGAATTGGCGGGTTACTTGATGCGAGTGCGTGGGTTGGCTTTGTGATGGGCGTAAAAAAACCGACCCGAAGGTCGGTTTTCTCTACGGCTGGAGGCTAATTACTTAGCTTCAACAGCAGAAGCAACTTCAGAAGCTGCTTCAACAACAGCAGAAGCTGCAGTGTCAACAGCAGAAGCTGCAGTTGCTTCAACAGCAGAAGCTGCTTCAACAACAGCAGAAGCCGCATCAGCAGCTACTTCTTCTTTTTTGCCGCAAGCAGACAAAGCAACAGCGAACAAAGCAGCAAGCAATAGAGATTTTTTCATTTTTAAAGGCCTTTTAGCTAAAAAGTGGTTTGGTATTTAAGCGAATTAGCAGTGTGCTAATTCGCTGTAATTTTTTTTGCTTGCTCTCACAAGCGACAGGACGGATTCTAAGCACAGTCGTCGTCCTTGGCTAGTGCTTGCCCTGTAAAAAATGGGGGTATTTAGATTGAATCTCGATACTTCGTGTAACGCCGTGTACAGCCTTATAAATAAAGGCGTTGCAAGCCATCTGGTGGGCTGGCTTGTTCCCAAAGTAAGGCAAAGTCGTGTTGCAACAAAGTCACTGCGCGCGAATCGCTACCATATTCGCCGCGATAACTGCTGTAGTGGTGGCGCTGTAGGTAATATTGCCGATCTGCAATGACAAAGCCCTTATCAAAACCGCAGTCGGTTTCGGCAACTTGTCTGATTTCAATTCGATGTCCAAATTGATCGCGCAGCTGTAAAAGACGTGGGCAGTAAGCGCCTAAGTGCTCTGCCTCATGTAATAAAACTTTGAGCTGCCCTGGTGATGGTGCAGTAAAGAATGCCCAGAGAATATCGTGGCATGCTTTGCTGCCAAGGTCACTTTCTGAAAAGTCTTTTTCGCAAAGAATCAGCTCACGCTGACCCCGCTGCAAGATAGCCTGAAATGCCATCTGATAGCTGTGTTTGCGATCAAATGGCGTGACGTCTTGTGCAGGCTCAGTCAGCGGATTTTGGAATGATTGGAATAAGGTAGCCATATTCGTAATAAGTAAATAGGGTTTCTAAAAGGCTTTCTTCATAATAGCCGGCAGCTAGCTGTCGTTGATTGGCAAGTTCATGCAAGGCGTTAAATGTCTCTGCCTCTGTTTCGATGGCTTCGCCATTCATATAGATGCAGTCATCGGTGTACAGCATTTGGCTTTTCAAATCGAGCATCACGCCATATTCACAGACTACAGCGGCAAATTCATCATAGTCGAGCAGTTCTTCGGTTTGATCAAAAAACACATGCGGTTTCGGTTCGGAAAAATATCGACCAATAAAATCGGTAACGATTTTCTCATCCCAAGTTACTTGTTTTAGCATCTCGCTAATGCGGGTAACAAATTGTGGGTCGATTTTGGCCGGAACATCGGTAACGCTTGCATCTGGATCGGCATACATTCCCTCAAGGTAGAGCTCGTCTTGCAGATATTCCAAGAATTTAGTCGCCATTTCTTGCGTTTTAGGGGCCCGAAAACCGATTGAATAGGTCATGCCGGGGGTGAGCGCGACACCGTAGTGGGCGTATTTAGGCGGTAGGTATAGCATATCGCCGTGCGCTAAAATCCATTCTTGTTCTGGATTGAAGTCTTTAAGGACGCGAATGGGCGCATCTTCAATAAAGCCACTGGCATCGTCGCTTGAAATTTGCCAGCGTTTTTGCCCACCGACTTGGAGTAAAAATACATCGTATGAATCGTAGTGTGGGCCTACAGTACCACCGGGTGGGGCGTACGAAATCATCAAGTCATCAAGACGTGTATAGGGAAGGAAATTAAATCGATACAATAAATCGGAAATATGTGGAACTAAGTGGTTCATGTTTTGCACCAAGATAGTCCAGTCCGTTTCACCTAGGCGCTTGAGTCTAGCGCTTGAAAATGGCCCATTTTCGAGTTTCCATTGCTGATTTTTGTATTCAATTAAGCGTGATTCAACATCATCGCGCGCCGCCAATTCAGATAAACGAGCTAAATCGATGAGTTCAGGGAAGTCTGTCCACGCTTGTCGGATCAGCAGTGGTTTTTTTTGCCAGTAGTCACGTAAAAATTCTTCGGGTGAAATGTTGCCTAATAGTGTTTTACGCATGGCTTATGACTATAACGAAAAAATAAGAACCTAATTATCGCACCGACTGGAGACTTTATGCTTAATTTAGGCGATCTCGCACCACAATTTGCTTTGCCGGATGCGAAGATGGACATGATTCAGCTCACTGATTTTTTGGATAAAAAAATTGTGGTGTTGTATTTTTTTAATGGAGATAAAACGCCTGGTGGTATTTTAGAGGCGATTGAGTTTTCCGATCGCGTTGCAGCATTTGCGAAATATGGTGCTGTTATCCTTGGCGTGAGTCGGGATGACTGCATGGCGCATGAATCATTTTCGGATGAGCATGGCCTTGAGTTTGATTTACTCTCGGATACGGAAGGTGAAGTGAGTGCTTTGTATCATGCCCAACATCAATGGGAAGCCAAGGGCGTGGTAAGATACGGTATAGATCGCTCGACGTTTGTGATTGATCAATCGGGCATCATTCGTCATGCTTTCTACCACGTGACGCCAAAAGGGCACGCGGCTGAAATATTAGAACTTGTTAAACAGTTAGGATAAATACGATGCAAATTGCAAAAAATTCCGCAGTAACGATTAACTATGAAATGTACAACGCTGAAGGCGTACAAATCGACAAAACTGAAGAGCCTATTGCTTACCTACACGGCGGGTATGACAATATCTTGCCTTTGGTTGAGGAAGCTTTGCATGGCAAATCGGTTGGCGACACTGTTGAAGTGACGATGTCACCAGAAGATGCGTTTGGCGAGTTTGAGCCTGAATTGGTGCGCGACGAAGACAAAGACGTGTTTCCACCAGAAGTTGAAGTGGGCATGATGTTTGAAGCGGATGATCCTATTTCTGGCGATGTAATCTTGTTCCGCGTGACTGAAGTGAACGATAGCTCAGTGACAGTTGATGGCAATCACCCATTTGCAGGCATGACGATTCGTTTCGTGGCTTCAGTGGTAGAAGTTCGTGATGCAACGAGCGAAGAGTTGTCGCACGGTCATGTTCATGGCGCGCACGGTCATCACCACTAAGATTTAGTTTTACCTATTTTTATCTGATTGAAAGGCGGCCCAGGCCGTCTTTTATTTTGCCAACAAGGCGATCCGCAATTGAGTAAAAAGTCGGCTGTTGCAAACTTGCAACTACCTGTCATTTGATTGAAATCAAGTTCAGCCCAGAAAATCTAAGTCCGAGCGCGATTTAGATTTATTTTTGACCGTCTATCTACTATCACATCCCACGGCAGTTGCACCAGTCACCCTCTTTACACTAGTATTTGTGTCTATAAGCTGGAAGCAACACAATATGTAGTGTTTCTTCACAAATAATCCACAAATTTATCCACAAGCCAGAGCAGATTGATCGCAAAAGTCTGACTTGAGGCACTACTGGTGAACGAATGACTGATACCACGCTACTTAACAGCATCTCTCATGATGCGGCTGCCTATGCCAACTATAAAATTATCCGCCGTAATGGCTCGGTAGTGCCGTTTGAGCCATCGAAAATTTCGGTGGCCTTGACCAAGGCGTTTATCGCTGTGCAAGGTAGTCATGCAGCGTCTAGCGCTGCGGTCCGCGATCAAGTGCATTTGCTCACGGATGCGGCAGTTTCGGCCTTAATGCGCCGTAAACCAGAAGGTGGCGCAATTCATATTGAAGACATCCAAGACCAAGTTGAATTGGCTTTGATGCGCTCGGGTGAGCACGATGTAGCGCGTGCCTACGTGCTTTATCGCAGCGAACGTCAGCGTGAACGTGCCGCTGCACGCCACGAGAGTGAGCCAGAACAGCACGATATTAATGTTGTGTTTGAAGACGGTAGCAAGCGCCCGCTGGATTTGGCCAAAGTCAAAGCGCTAATTGCTTCTGCGTGTACTGGTCTTGAGCAATACACTGACCAAGCAGTGATTTTGGCTGAAATGCTCAAAAACGTTTACGACGGTGTGTCGGCCGATGAATTACGCAAATCAGCAGTGCTCGCTGCGCGTACTTTCCTTGAGAACGATCCTGCTTATGGCTTGGTGACGGCACGCTTGTTACTCAATACCATTCGCCGCGAAGTACTGGGTGTTGAAACTAGCCACGAAGAAATGGCGGAAACCTATGCCAGCTACTTCCCTCGCTTTATCAAGAAAGGGATTGAGGCTGAGTTGCTAGATGAAAAACTCGCTCAGTATGATTTAGATTTGTTGGCCGTTGCACTTGAACACAGCCGCGATTATCAGTTCGGCTATTTGGGTCTCCAAACTTTATACGACCGTTACTTCCTGCACATCAACGAGCAACGCATCGAATTGCCGCAAGTCTTCTTTATGCGCGTGGCGATGGGCTTGGCGCTCAATGAAGTGAATCGTGAAGAACGCGCAATCGAGTTTTACAATGTCTTGTCGAGCTTTGACTTTATGTCATCAACGCCAACACTGTTTAACTCTGGCACGCGTCATAGCCAAATGTCGAGCTGCTATTTGACGACGGTGCCGGATGATCTAGATGGTATTTTTGAAGCGCTGAAAGAAAACGCGTTGTTGTCTAAATTTGCTGGTGGTCTGGGCAATGACTGGACGCCAGTTCGCGCGATGAATAGTCATATCAAAGGCACTAATGGCAAATCTCAGGGCGTTGTACCATTCCTGAAAGTCGTGAACGACACCGCTGTTGCAGTGAATCAAGGTGGTAAACGCAAAGGTGCAGTCTGCGCTTACCTTGAAACTTGGCACGCCGACATCGAAGAATTCCTCGAGTTGCGTAAAAATACCGGTGATGATCGTCGCCGTACGCATGATATGAATTCAGCCAACTGGATTCCAGACTTGTTCATGAAACGTGTGATGGAAGGTGGCGAGTGGACTTTGTTTAGCCCATCTGAAGTGCCTGATTTGCACGACAAAGTGGGCAAGGCATTTGAAACGGCGTACACCGCCTACGAAGCCAAAGCTGCCCGTGGCGAAATGCGCGTTGCCAAAACCATCCCAGCACTGAGCCTATGGCGCAAAATGCTGACGATGCTGTTTGAAACAGGCCACCCATGGATCACGTTCAAAGACCCTTGCAATATTCGTAGCCCGCAACAACACGTTGGCGTGGTTCATTCGTCGAACTTGTGCACTGAAATCACGCTCAATACCAACGACGAAGAAATCGCAGTTTGTAACTTGGGCTCGATTAACTTGTTCAACCATTTGAAAAATGGCCAGCTCGACGCTGAAAAATTGTCACGCACGGTGAAAGTAGCGATGCGTATGCTCGATAACGTGATCGACATCAATTTCTACCCAGTTCGCAAAGCACGCACTTCGAACTTGAAACACCGTCCGGTTGGTTTGGGCATTATGGGCTTCCAAAACTGCTTGCATGAACTCGGCGTTCCTTATGCATCAGATGCTGCGGTTGAATTTGCCGATGTATCGATGGAAACCGTTGCTTACCACGCCTACTGGGCGTCGACTGAATTGGCGCAAGAGCGCGGCATCTATGCTTCGTACAAAGGTAGCTTGTGGGATCGTGGCATCTTGCCGCAAGACTCAATGCGCCTCTTGGAAGAAGAGCGCGGCGGCTACCTCGAAGTGGATCGCAGCTCGCGTCTGGATTGGACGATGTTGCGTGATCGCATCTCCGCCTACGGTATGCGCAACTCCAACTGCTTGGCGATTGCACCAACCGCAACGATTTCAAACATCGTTGGCGTGGATGCGTGTATCGAGCCGACTTACCAAAACTTGTTCGTGAAATCGAACTTGTCAGGTGAATTTACCGTCATCAATGAACACCTCGTTCGCGATTTGAAAGCACGCGGCTTGTGGGATGAAGTGATGGTGTCGGACTTGAAATACTTCGACGGTTCAGTCGCACAAATCGATCGTATTCCACAAGATTTGCGTGATCTGTACGCCACTGCCTTTGAGATGGATCCGAAGTGGTTGGTAGAAGCGGCTTCGCGTCGTCAAAAATGGATCGACCAAGCACAATCGCTCAATATCTATATGGCCGGTGCATCGGGTAAGAAATTGGACGAGTTGTACAAACACGCTTGGTTGCGCGGCCTAAAAACCACGTATTACCTCCGTACTTTGGCGGCAACCTCTGCTGAGAAATCAACTGGTCGTGGTGGTGAGTTGAACTCAGTTCCTGTTGATGGTGGTTTTGCAGCAGCGGCGGCGCAAGCGGCGATTGCAGCGGCAGCAGCGGTGGATAACACGCCAGCGACCGATGCGAAGTTTTGCTCGATTGACAACCCCGACTGCGAAGCTTGCCAGTAATCCAATAATGGCCCGATGTTTTCGGGCCATTAAAAGAAAAGCCCCCGAGTGCGGGAACACTCAGGGGCTTGCAGAAAGCAGCGGGGTTTCAGGATTAGACCGTTGCCCTATTTATGCCGCTCACTGTTGGAAGCGAGATGCTAGCACAAATAGGTTGAGCCACCATCTTTCAATGACCGATGGAGATTAATTTCATGGCCAATGCAGCAAAAAAACCTCAGCAAATTGGGCGTAGTGCGGTAACTGGACAGTTCACTACTGTTAAGCAAGCCAAAGCAAAGCCGAGTACGCATGTTGTTGAAACGGTAAAAAAACCTAAGTAATTTTTAGTGCCTGCGGCACCTGCGTTTAGGTGCCGCTCCCGCGGCGGGGGATACTTTCTTTGCGTCGCCAAAGAAAGTACCAAAGAAAGGCGACCCCCGCCTGCGGCCCTCCGGGCTACTAGCCTGAGGCTACGGTCTATGCTAAGGCAACAAGTTGCCAAGCTACGCAACGCCTCGGTCGGTCGTGAGCCAAACGGTAAAGCTGTTTGTCTCTCTCCACTCTCTCGGCGGTGGGCGACAGGGGTTTTAAGCCCCAGACCAACGAGCGTGGCATAGCATTTATGTTTGTTTGTGTTTTTTAAAATTTTTCTGATTAAGTAGTTTTAATGGTGTGGGTATTTCAATCTATGCATTATTAAATAATCACTACATTGATATACCCATGGCACCGCTCTGCGGTGCCGATATTAAAACCCATTGAAAACAGTGCGTTTTAATATCGGAGATCCCGATTGAAAGCATTTGCGCAAAAGCGCGCTGGCAAGGCATGAGGCCGACGATAGCACGTGCTGTACAGCGAGGCCGAATAACGCAGCCAGCGTGTTTTTGCTTAAACCATAAGGAATGATTGTGACCCAACACCCGCTCGACTTACTGATCACCCGCTTACCCAAAGCGGAACTCCATCTGCATATCGAAGGCTCGCTCGAGCCGGAGATGATGTTCGACTTGGCTAAGCGTAATGGCGTGGCGCTGCCGTATGCGGATGTCGATGCGGTGCGGGCGGCGTATCAGTTTGATAGCCTGCAATCCTTCCTTGATTTGTATTACGCCGGTGCGTCGGTGCTGATTACCGAGCAAGATTTTTATGATCTCACTTGGGCCTACTTGCTGCGTGCCAAGGCCGACAATATCGTTCATACCGAAATTTTTTACGATCCACAAACGCACACTGCGCGTGGGATTGATTTTGCGGTGCCGCTGGCGGGGATTCATCGCGCTTTGGCTGATGGTCATCAGCAATTGGGTATCTCTAGCAAATTGATTATGTGCTTTTTGCGCCATTTATCCGAAGCCGATGGTTTTGCAACGCTAGAGCAAGCCATGCCGTATTTGGCGCAGATTGATGGTGTTGGCCTTGATTCAAGTGAATTCGGTCATCCACCGAGTAAATTTGAGCGCCTCTTTGCGCGCTGTGCTGAACTCGGTTTGCCAGCCGTGGCACACGCGGGTGAAGAGGGCCCTGCGAGCTATATCTGGGAGGCGCTGGATTTACTCAAATCCAAGCGCATCGATCACGGTGTGCGCTGTACTGAAGATGCTGAACTAGTTAAACGCCTAGCTGCCGAGCGTATGCCGCTGACCGTTTGCCCCTTATCGAATTTGAAGCTCTGTGTTGTTAAAGATTTGGCCGATCACAATCTCCGCGAGCTACTCGCAGCTGGTCTCTGTGCGATGGTTAATTCCGATGATCCGGCGTATTTTGGTGGTTATCTAAACACCAATTTACTGGCCTGCCGCGCTGCGCTCGACCTCACGCAAGCTGAAATTGTGCAACTGATTTTGAATAGTTTTGAAGCCAGCTGGCTCAGCAGTGCGCAAAAAATGCATTGGCAGGCCGAAGTCGGTCACATTGTGAGTGAATTAAGGAGCTAATCATGTTGAAAAGCCTTGTTCTTGTGCTGAGTTTTGTATTGGCTGGCTGTGCCAGCATGCGCCCACCTGTAGAAAATGGTCGTCTTAATCCACCACCAGGCCAAGGTTTGGCGATTATTGCATTGACCGCTCAATCGTTTAGCGACGACACCGCCGATTTGGCCTTACACATCAGTGGCCCTAGCGGCAGAACCACAGCGCATATGCGTCTTGCCACCGATTTTATTCGTGCGCCGGGCAGTACCCATAACTCAACAGGGCGGCTGCTGGTGCTGGCCTTGCCCGCAGGGCAGCACATGATCACCAATGCAACGGGCTCATGGCGACGTGATAGCACGAGCTCGATGTTCATGCGTGAGTTTATCAATGTCGATATTCAGCAGCCCTTTAACTTGGCCGCTGGCGAAGTGGTTTATCTAGGCCAAGTTCATGTGAATATGAACTTTCGCTCGGATGTCACATTCAGCCAAAACATTGAACGAGACTTTTTTGATTTAAACGCTCGTAGTGGCGTCACTGATGTGAGCAATATCGTCATTCGGCCGCTCAATGCCGCCGCGACAGTGCAATAAGAAGTTTATGAAAACAAAGGAATTAAAGATGTGGAAAAGCCTCGTGCTTGGATTGAGTTTGGTTTTGGGCGGTTGTGCCAGTGTGCCAGCGCCAGTTGAAAACGGCCGCCTAACCCCGCCAGCGGGCTACGGTATTGCCATTATTGCGTTGACTGGCCAATCGTTTAATGATCGCTCAGCTGATTTAGCTTTGCACATCGATGGCCCAGCCGGCAAAACGACCGAACAAATCAACCTTGGCACTGATTTGATTCGCGCGCCAAGCAATCCTGATTACTTAAGGGGGCGACCATTGACGTTCTCGTTTAGACCTTTAGGCATTCAAGTTGGCAATAGCCAGAATTCAAGCGGCCGTGTTTTGGTACTGCCTTTGCCTGCAGGCCAACACATGGTGACGAATGTTACAGGCTCGTGGCTACGAGAGGGCGTTCAGTCCTCTAGTCGTGAAATGGTGAATGTTCAAATTCAGCAGCCCTTTACACTCGCCGCTGGCGAAGTCGTTTATCTCGGCCAAGTGCATGTGAATATGAGTTTTCGCTCGGAAGTGCAGTTTAGCGTTAATCCAGAACGCGATTTTTTTGATTTAGAAGCCCGCCGTGGCGTCACAGATTTTAGCAATATCGTAAGTCGGCCGCTCAATGCCGCCGCGACAGTTCAATAAGAAACACGACAGTTCAATAGAAAGGAAACATCATGCTTAGCTTCGACGAAGACACTATCAACCGCCCAGCGGCAGCACCTGCCGCAACGCCGACGGCCAGCACGGCTACACCTGCAGTTAAACGCATTAGCGCCGACGACAAACGCGTGATTAACGGCACCACCGATGTGAATCAATTGGTACCGTTTAAGCACAAATGGGCGTGGGAAAAATACCTCGCGCAGTGCGCAAACCACTGGATGCCGCAAGAAGTGAATATGCAGCGCGACATCGAGCAATGGAAAACCGGCCAACTCACCGAAGACGAAATGCGTCTGGTGAAGCGCAATCTCGGCTTTTTCGTGACTGCGGACAGTTTGGCTGCCAACAACATCGTGCTGGGCACCTATCGCCAAATCACCTCGCCTGAATGCCGCCAGTTCTTGTTGCGCCAAGCGTTTGACGAAGCGATCCACACGCACGCGTATCAATACATCGTTGAATCCTTGGGTTTGGACGAAGGCGAAGTTTTTAACGCCTACAACGAAGTAGCGTCGATCAAGAATAAAGATGATTTCTTGATGCCATTTATCGACGTATTGACCAATCCAGCATTCAAAACTGGCACGCTCGAAACCGACCAGCAATTGCTACGCTCGATCATCGTGTTCGCCTGCATTATGGAAGGCCTGTTCTTCTACGTCGGCTTCGTGCAAATCTTGGCGCTGGGCCGTCAAAACAAAATGACCGGCGCCGCCGAGCAATATCAATACATCCTGCGCGATGAATCAATGCATTGCAATTTTGGTATCGACTTGATCAACACGATCAAAATGGAAAACCCAGAATTGTGGACCGAAAGCTTCAAGGCCGAATTGGTTGGCTTGTTCCAACACGCGGTTGAGCTCGAATACGCCTACGCCGAAGACACCATGCCACGCGGTGTATTGGGTCTGAATGCGGCGCAATTTAAAGAATATCTCCGGTTTATCGCCAATCGCCGTATGCAGCAAATTGGTTTGAATGAATTATTCCCAGGCGTCACCAATCCATTCCCGTGGATGAGTGAAATGATTGATTTGAAGAAAGAGAAGAATTTCTTTGAAACGCGCGTGACGGAATATCAAACGGGTGGGGCGTTGAGCTGGGATTGATTTGTGCAGAGTTTTTAAAACTGTAATTAATAATTTTGTAGGATGAGGTTGGTATGGAGTTAAATAACCCTGCAATTCGGCTGCATGATGTATTAAATAAATCAATTGAAGTTGGGTCTGCAAATGTTAAGGCTAGGGACGTTTGGGCTGTCGCTTTAAGTGTTTCTAATGATGATGTTGAAATAACGTCTGCTTTAATTAAATTGTATCGTCAATTAGAAAATGTTGTGTTTTTAGTAAGGGAGAATCATAAACATCCAGAGCGTATGTTAAAAGATTTTGAGAGATTAAGGCGTGGTGTTTCTCCTGCAAATATTAATGAATATTGGCACCAGGTTTCACCTAATTTTGAAGCTGGTGTAATGGCTAGATTGGAAAGTTGTGGTATTTTTCTTGATGATTTTATTCAAGAAAAATTACTTTCTCAGGAGGAGGTTGATGCTATTGTCTTTAAGGTAGAAGAATTAGAAAATTCTATTCAAGGGCTTCAATCAAAAGAACTTCGCTTGTTGATTCTTAAACGCTTACGGGAAGTTAAGTCTGCAGTACTAAACCAAAAGTTGTCAGGCTATGAAGACTTAACTAATTTTGTATCTGCTTCTATTGGTGATTTATATGTTCATCATGAGGTAGTGGCAAGCGAAATTGAAAGAAATACTCAATCTAAAGATATTGTAAAAAAATATACAGAAACAATTAATGAAGTAGCAACAACTTTAACTTTGTTTGAAAAGACTAGAAGTTTAGGGGTTCAGGCTGTTAATTTACTAACATCATTAACTAATTAGCACCGTAGGTTGCAATCGTATCAACTTAAGCGCTGCTTGTTTTTTCAATCGCCATCCGGCATGATGCAGAAACAAACATAACTCTTTGATTATTAATTACTATATGATTAAGCACCCTAACTGACTCCCTTCGTAATGTGTCCACTCTCATG
>CAUOZE010000065.1:0-16505 GCA_963508915.1 uncultured Deefgea sp. | reverse complement strand
CATAACGCACTCTATTGACACCATCAGCATATCCCGCGGTTTCCTCCCTGGAGGCTTGTCCGACGCCAGCCCGGCCATTGACGCTGCTTGCGTTGAGCTCTGCGTTCTTGGGCTGGCATCAGACAACCCTTAACCAAAGCAGCTACTCAGGTCATCAGTAATTTTCTCAGGCCAGCTCAGCGTTTATATCTGTCTTTTACAACCGACCTATACCAATGATAAAGGCGACTTACAACGCGGCTTAACTTATAATAACAAAAGCAAAAACATATTTTTTTGCCCGTTGTTACAGGAAATATCTACCGTGGCTAGCGCTGAACAAATCAAAGCCCTAATCAAGTCGCACATCAGTCACGACGACTCGCACTTCTATTCAGTTGCGATGCAAGTTGCGGCTCACGAAGCCAAGCAAGGGCATGGCAAGCTCGCGGAAGAGTTGCGCTCGATGATTGACAATGCAAAGTCACGCATAGAGCAAAGTGCATCGGGGAAACTACTACCGATTGGCAATGCAGCGAAAACACGCGGCGAGCTAACGAATCTGCTTCAGGTGACCTACCCAGCCAATCGACTTGTTGATGTCATCCTTGAAGAAAAATCGTCTGCGCAATTGCAACGCATCATTAAAGAACAAAGAATGCTGGCTCGAATTAAAGAGCATGGCCTATCTCCAAGAAGAAAGCTGCTTCTTGTCGGTGCACCAGGAACCGGAAAAACGTTCACAGCATCAGCCTTAGCTGGTGAGCTTGGTCTGCCATTATTTTTAGTTCGATTAGACTCTCTTATTACCAAATTCATGGGTGAAACATCTGCAAAATTGCGGCAAGTTTTCGATGCCGCTGCGGATATTCGAGGCGTGTACTTCTTTGACGAGTTTGACTCGATTGGCTCTCAACGTGGACTTGCCAATGATGTTGGTGAAATTCGTCGGGTATTAAATAGCTTTTTGCAAATGATCGAACAAGATCAATCGAACAGCGTCATCATAGCGGCAACGAATCACCCCGAGATTCTTGATTACGCGCTATTTCGCCGATTTGATGATGTGGTTGAATACCACTTACCAACACAAGAGCAGGCGGTTGAATTAATTCGCACCCGCCTAGGCGCATTCGCACCAAAGCCGTTTAGAAAAGAGAGTCTGCTGGCGCATATTTCAGGATTAAGCTACGCCGAGATATGCCGCGCTGTGGATGATGCGATTAAGGATGCAATCATGCACGACCACTCGAAAGTACAGCTAGCAATGCTGAAGTTCGCTTTAGAAGAACGCCAATTAATCGGCGGAAAGCTCACCAAATAACAAAAACATGAGTAACCATGTCGGAACAATTCCCCGTTAAGCAACGCCACTTCATTCTAAAAAATACTTCACAAGCACAGCGATTCGTTGCCCCTTCTAGCGGAGGCCCTCCCTCCGCCATTCCACAGCAAAACCGTCAACGACATGGTGAAGCTCTTCAATCCCAGTTGGCGCAACTTAAACCGCTTGCAACTCAAGCAGCACAGCAACAATCTGATTTGGGACTTGAGAGCGGTCTAGGTTTGCAAGTTCAATTTATTGGAATTCCAAACGTCCCGCTTGCATTTGAAAGTTTAGGGAATGAGCGAGGCAACGATCCAACAAAAAAAATCGAAGTTTTAAGCGTTCGGACTGAGGGGGAGATTACCACTGCTAACGTATTTGTTCCTGATGGGAAATTAGCCCACTTCGAAAAATACGTCGTAGATTACTTAGCCGAAAAGAAGGACAAAAACGGTTCTCCTCTTGATCACGCTCCATTACTAAATGCAATTAAGTCGATTAGGCACGCAGAACTGCGCGCACTATGGAATGATGATTTGCCATTGCCCGAAGATTCAACAGAAGAATTTTGGTGGGAAGTATGGTTGCCTGTTCGCGGCAATCGAGGTGGAGTAATCTCGGACTTTCGGAAAATAGCCGCGCAATTGCAACGCCCCGTCACAGAGCACCATATTGCCTTTCCTGAACGATCTGTTTTATTGATACACGCATCCGAACAACAATTGTCACAATCAGTTATGACACTTAATTGTGTTGCCGAATTGCGTAGAGCGAAAGATACAGCTGAAGTCTTTGAAGCGTTGGCACCGCTCGAAATTGGCGAATACGTCGATGAAGCTATTGCACGCCTTCAGTTGGCGAATGATGACGATAATACGCCACGAGTTTGCATATTAGATTCTGGCGTAAATCGAGGGCACCCGTTACTTGCGCCATTATTGAATAGCGAAGATCTACATACTGTCAATCCAGCTTGGGGGAAAGACGATGCGGCTAATCACGGAACAGGTTTAGCCGGATTATCTACTTATGGCGATTTAATTGAAGTTTTTGGCTCTACCGAACCATTAGTAATTTTTCATCGTTTAGAGTCAGTAAAATTAACGCCGGATCGAGATGGGAATGAAGGTAGCTCAAAACTACATGGTGACTTGTTTGCAGAGGCGGTGAGCCGCCCTGAAATTTCTGCGCCACTTCGTAACCGTGTATTTACTTCTGCCGTTACAGCGACAGATGGGCGTGACCGTGGTAGACCATCGGCTTGGTCTGCCACCGTGGATCGCCTAGCTTCTGATTATGATGGCAATGGTCAATTTCCACGTTTGTTTGTATTGTCTGCGGGTAACACACGGGACGTCGCGGCTTGGAACACTTATCCAGCAAGCTTGTCGACAAGTGCCATTCACGATCCAGGTCAGGCTTGGAATGCACTCACGGTGGGTGCGTATACTAATAAAACCGTAATTACAGATCCAGACGCACTTCATTATGAGCCTGTAGCTCAAGCAGGTGGACTAAGCCCTTATACAACAACATCTGCTACGTGGGCTTCGGCTTGGCCACTAAAACCTGATGTGGTATTTGAAGGCGGCAATTTAGGTAAAAACAGACTTGGCGCAATTGGCGTTAACGATCTCAATTTACTATCAACGCATAACGCCCCCATTGAGAAACTACTAACGACTACTAATGCAACAAGTGCCGCGTCAGCTTTAGGCGCAAAAATGGCCGCTCAGTTGATGGTGAATTATCCGCAATTACGCCCAGAAACATTGCGAGCATTGATAGTGCATTCGGCCAATTGGACGGAGGCAATGAGAACCGAGTATCTACCAGCTTATAAAGCACCAACCAAAGCAGATTTTGCACATCTGATTCGACACTGTGGCTGGGGTGTTCCCGATCTTGACTTGGCACTTTGGAGTGCAGGTAACTCGCTCACTTTAGTGGTTGAAGATGTCCTTCACCCCTACCAAAAACCCAAAGGTAAACCTGTTGCTAGCCGTGACATGAATTTGCATTCATTGCCTTGGCCGAAAGATGCATTACTAGGTTTAGCACCCGACACTCAAGTCGAAATGCGAATTACGCTTTCCTACTTTATCGAACCCAATCCCTCTGCTCGCGGATTGCAATCAAAATTTACTTATCCATCGCATCGACTACGATTTGATGTTCAGCGTCCATTAGATGCAAGTACTGAGGATTTTGTTGCTCGCATCAATGCAGCAGCAGAGCGTGAAGATGATGGCGATCCAGTAGATCCCAAAGACCCTGATTGGACATTGGGAGATAGACAGCGGCATCGCGGTTCCCTACACCAAGATATTTGGCGAGGCACCGCAGCGGAATTAGCCAGTCGCGGTTTTGTTGCCGTCTACCCTGCAAAAGGCTGGTGGCGTACACGGCCAAACTTAGAGCGCTACAACCTCCCCGCACGCTACAGCTTAATCATTTCAATCCGCACGCCTGAAACGGAAGTGGATTTATATACCCCGATTGCGACGCAAGTGGAATTGCAAAATGCAGTGACTGTTGCGGTTGAAAACTAAAAAAAAACGCTATGGATTACCAAGAATTAAAGCAAATCGAAGAAGACTAATGGAAAGCGGCAGATCAACCACATACTGACAACACAAACAGGGAGCTTTAACATAGAAATCAGCCTCTCCCCCTAGGTCCATGCGCATTTATCCTTTCAAGGATCGTGCGCATGTCGTTCCCGCTTTAATGGTTTTTGATTAGTAATCTGAAAACCAAGAAGCCAGCCTTTGCACGCCAAAACCAATAACAGCACCAGCCGCAATACAACCTAAAGCAGGTGCAGCAAGACCTGCTGCACCTGATGCCAATGCTACTGTAGCAATACCAGCACCTGTTGATACGTTTAATGATGAAGCTAATGCTGCGGGTAGAACAGATTTTGCTGTAATAGATTTAGCGATTGTGACCGGCGAGTAGAGAGACAATTGCAACACTGCTTTAGTGAGCGCTGCTGCATGAATTAACTCAGTGATCTGATTACTGTGATGAATGCCTTGAATACACCAAGTGACAAAGTGCTCACAGTTATTCAGCAAGACGTTGTACCAATCTTCACCTAAGCGCGATTGCGCACGTTCAATACTCTCTTCTCGGCAGTAAAACCGAAATCGGTAAGCTTGAATGGTAAAGCCATTACCTTGGCAAAACGTTTCTAGATCAACAATTTCAATCGTGCCAGATTGAAATTCGCCGAATGATGATCCTGAGTAATGAATAACCTGATCATGGCCAATATAGATGCCGTGATGTGAATAGCCGGTACGGGCTGAAATCAAATGATCGCCTTTTTCCATGATTGAATTCCTTAAAAATTGAGCGCAATAAAAAAGGCCTCAGAATTCCTGAGGCCTTATGTAGCAAGGGTTTGAGAGGGTTTAACTGCCATTGATTAACTGTGTTGAGTTGCCTAAGCGTGGCGTCAACGCCGCTGGCCGAATGAGCTGTTTGGGTTTGGTTGTGTTGGGACTTGAGGTAGTTGTTGGCATAGATGTCGGGGTCATATTGACGGCTTGATTTGTTTCATCGCCGATTTCGCTTTCTGGATAAAACTCTTCCAGCATCATCGGGATTTCGTCGGCGTCATCTTCAAACTGACCATTGCGCAGCAGTGATTTGGCCATGGCTTCGAGCTGATCAATTTCTACGCCAGCATCTTTAAAACGAATCGCTTCGCTACGTGCAAAGCACACCGCCTCAGCCAAGGTGTCGTCATCGCGCAAAGTCAGATCGACATAGAACACTGGCGCTCGATACGATTGCGTAGTGCTTTTAGCGCGCAGCTTGAGCAACAATTGCAAGTACCGTGTGTTACCACCGCTTACCGCTTCAAAGTACTGAAGTCGTGCCGCTAATGTGCGTACCGAGTTGTAGCCCGTGGTGCGAAACATAAACGTACCCAGCTCATCGTTTTGGCCATCCACCTGAACATTCAAGCGCCCATATAATTTGCAACCTTTTTCCTTTGCATACAGGCAACGATCCGGTGTCGGGCAAGACACGTCCTCGATTCCATCACCCGAAACCCGTTTGGCGCACTCACCATTACCGACACAAAGCGGCCTGCCAGTTGTTCGATCAAACGCACTGAATTCAGCACGTAAATTGAGATCACTGTCGTTGAACAGCAACCGCACTGGAATGGCACGGATTTTTTTATTGGGGCTAACTTCGGCAAAGAGCGCGTGAAGTGGGTGTAGCAGCCATCCATCCTTACCCTGCACCTGTGTGGTGAGGGTAAAGCTGTCGTCTTTTTCGGGCACCCACTTGTCTTTCTTTTGCACCAGATGACCGATGCTGATTCGCCCAATCACAGGCGGGGTAATTGCGAGTCCTTTAATCATGGTGATTTGCTCCGGAAGGAATCAGCTTTTTAGGCTGTATTAAAAAACGCCGAGAACCTTCAATCGACTTGGTGTACTGCTGCAAAATTTCAGGGTGTTCAGCAGTGAGCTTGTCTAGATCCGTACCCAAGCGATCTTTGGCTTTCTTCCAAGTCACTCGACCGGCAGCAAAGATGGCTGCAGTAGCATTACCAAGCGCGTTTTGTAGCCGTTGCTTAATGAGTGCTTCTTTGGCCTCGACTTCTTCTTTACGCTCACGTAGCTCTAGCAAGTTGCTAAACAAAGAATTGAATTCAGCCGATTCAGATAGATCGATGGTTTGCCCATCGTCACGGGGAAACAGCCATTGCAGCGCGGCACTGGCGTCGTCTGAACCATCAGGGTCAGGTTGAATGTCAGCGGTAACGTGTTTCCAGAATTGCATTTCGAGTTGAATTAAATCTGCAATCTTGGCGTCATCGCGTTCAATCCGATAAATCCTAAAATCCTGCCCACCGATTAAAACTGCCACATCAGCCCAAGCCTGCCCAGTTACCGCGAGCTGATGTAAGACCTGGCATTGGTACGCTAACGGGACACCTTCCTCCCAATACGGGGCCATGTGATAACTGGCGGTTTTGATTTCGAGTACGCCAGTGCCCTCAGGTTGGCCAATCACTTCACGATCTAAATTAGCCAACATAAAACGATGCTCTGCATGCTGCAAAATCGCATTTACTTTGCGCACCTTGTAGCCAGTGCGTTCGGCATAGACGGATGCCAGTACAGGTTCTAAAACAGTCCCCCACAACACCGCCGGTTTCTCGGCAATGTCATCGGCTTGTTTGCGGTGAGTCTTTTCAAGCCAAAGGGTGAGTGGGCTTTTGTACGAGCTGAAACCAATCGCTGCCGCAGCATCAGACGAACCAATGCCTAACTCACGATATTTCAGCCATTGTTCACGGCTTAGATTGACAGTGGATGCCAAGCGCACGGCTTGGCCATAACGTTCACGCATGATGAAACCTCCAGAAAGTAAAAAGCCCCGCTGGATCACCAGTCGGGGCTTTGAATTGAGAGATAAAACTTCGAAGTAAAAACAGCACAAAATCACGCCATCGCGGCACAACAAAATTAATCTGCATTAGCTGGTACGTTCAACTCAATTGAGTAAAGCAATCGCATGATTCAGAGCTTTACCTTTGAGTTGCGCACCTTGACCAAACCAAGCTGAATCGAGTCGATAATCCTGACTACGAGCGCGGCGTTGATGATCAACGTATTCAGTCACGGCGTTAAGCAATCCCCACGCTGTACCTCGACTTCCAGGCAACAACGACCCCATACCTGCACCACTATACAAAGCAGTGACTTGTTGCATCGCACGTGATAAAGCTGGGTTTTCCATATCCAAGACCTGCTCATCCAGCACAGCACTAAAATACTGAGCCGCTTCTGTGCCTGAAACTGGCCGCTGTGATAATTGCTTTATGTTCGCGATGAACTGATCCCACGACGACAAGCCAAGACCGAGCGCATGCTTTACCGCTTGCGGATCAAACTTGGTTGAGTGCGGTACTTTAACTGCGCCAGTGGAGTCACCCACAGCCATTTGCAGCGTGTTATTGCAAACGACACGCACTGAAGTAAATTGCGCCGTGGTACACATCGAGCCATCGCAACTGGTTGCCAGTAATAAATACGCCTTCACCTGATCATTGCCACGCAGCAATGCCTCTTGCCCTGTACGTGCCAACGCCCACAGCTTTTTACCGCCTTTGAGCACACCCGCTGTCTCTAATTCAAAACCACCCGCATCAACCAGATCCTTATAAAAGTGCAGCACCTCAGAGGGCTGCACGACGTTGTAGCGATTGGATACTACCGACAGGGGTGCCAATGTATCTGAGCGATACAACACCTTGGCATCGGTGTGTGAACGTATATGCATACCTGTATTTGAAACATTAAACAGCACATCACTTTGGTCAATCGACCACTCCATACCGGCTTCACGCAGCCAGACATCCAACGGTTGTTGCTCAGTTAAATGATTACCTAAACCGTGCCACGGTGTGTCACGAACGAAAGCCATTGATTCGACAAGATGGGACATGATGATTCTCCAGACGTAAAAAAGCCCGAGGGTCTGCTCGGGCTAGATATTCAAAGGTAAACGATGGTGTTTCTACCTTAGTGATATAGATTTGAAATTATTTGGGATCGTATCAGGGCACCGCGCTACTCAGGCTCTGATTTTGCTATCGAGTTAGCGAGGCGTTCAGCTAGAGAATTGTCGTGATAAATATATAAAGACGCGACGGGCAGCTACCTCACAATGAGCGCCAAGCTAAACGTGAAAATCAAGTAAGGCAACAAAGCGATATCGTTTACGTTTTGAGATTGTTTATGCAGCTTCAGAAACCCCAAGTTTGTTTGGGGTCTTTTGTGGGTGGTCATAATTTGATGTTTCAATATGACAAGTTACTTACTTGTTGTTGAAATTAATTGTTTGCTAATGTAGCTTCTCTGAGGTGAAATGCGTTGAAAATTTATCCTGCAAACAACCGACCCAAATTATCTTTTGGCAACCAATTCAATGTATCGAGGTAAACCCCATGAAAGTACCCTTAACCAAAGATCGTGCAGCATACATACAGCAAGGAGCATTTGATATTCAGCAATCTGCTAAACGATCAATTCTATCAATGCGCCCGGAGTTAGATGATGCTTCTTACGCAGACTATTTGGATGATGCACGGAGTAAATATGGATTCAATAGCATCGATTTTGACAAGAAAATCAATAGCCTTCTCCCAATAAATACAGCAGAAAAATTTGATGAATTAATACAATTAAAGGCACATGAAGTAATGGTGTTTTCATACTTTGCGTTCGAACATCGGCTTGACATGGAGAGTGATCATGCTTGGCTTTGCATGTGCTTAGCAACGAAAGCTGGGGCAATGCTGGAGGCAATACTATTTTCAAAAAACAACCTTCATGCATTTGAAAAAGGACTTAGAACTTCACAGGCAAAAAAAGGGGGGCTCAAGCGTGGTCAAAAATATGATCCACTGAAAGCTGAATTGTTAAAGAGATTAAAAGAATCCGTTGAAAAAGATGGCAAAAAATGGACGTCTGTATATTTTGCAGCATGCCAATTACAAGATGTCGCCGTAGAAATTGCAGAAGAGCTCAATATAGTAGTGAGTTCGAACGGCATAAGAGCTAGATTAGAGAAGTGGTTCAATGATTTTCCAGAACGAGATACCCTTTTTGCTAGCAAACGTACTAACAGAACTAGCAAGCACACTGCTGATACTAAGTAGGCGGATGTTATTAAAGTTTTCTTGAGTTTACTTTTCGGTTGTCACCTAGCTAGGTGATGCCCAAAAATAACCTAAGGAAACTTATTATGTCCGAAATCATTCAAGCAACTCAGCGCATTCTGCGCCGCAAACAAGTCCAAGAATATCTTGGCCTTGCCCGCTCTACTATCTATGCCAAGTTAGACACGGATGGCCCTTACTACGACCCCACCTTCCCAAAGCCTTTCAAGCTTGGGAATGGTGCCCGTATGATTGGTTGGCTTGAATCCGATGTAGAGGCGTGGGTGCAGCAATGCGCGAACCAACGCTTCGTCGCCGGCGATGTGACGATGGTTGGAGGTGCCGCATGAACTTCACTCAACAACCTAATTTGATCAATTACTTTGATCAGCATTGGCTATCACGTCGCTTTGCTCACTACGTAAATCAAATTCACCTAAAAACAGGAGCACCCATCCCCATGGTTGTTGCCATTCTGCTGGTGACATTTTCTGAAAGTGGCCAAGGTGCTTATGATTTAAAAATGCCAGATGGCCGTCGAATGCCCTTAGGCATGTATGCCCTGATTATTGCTTTGTCTGGAGAAGGCAAAAGTGCCGTGATTGATTTAGCGCGACAAGCAATTGTCGAGCTTGAGCAAGAGCTAGCTGAAAAGTACAAAGCAGACATCAAGCAGTACGATCTGCTCTTCAAGATTTGGAAAACGCATGATGAAGAATTAACTAAAGAATTTCGTCGTGCAATTCGTAAAAATTTAAGCACTGATCAAATCGAGCTGCAGATTTCAGCTCATCAAGAGGCAAAGCCAGCCAAACCTAGATTAGTAAAACTGACCTATTCCAAGTTTACTCCAGAGGGCTTATTGACAGGAATGGCTGAATATTGGCCATATATTGGTATGCCGTTTGATGAAGCGTCAGGATTACTTAATGGTAGAGGAGGTCTTGATCTACCCCTCTTTAATCGTAGTTGGGATGGATCTCCTCTAAATAAAGATTCCGCCGACCATCAAGCTTCAATTACTGTAAATTCGCCACGAATGGCGGGCATTTTTGCAGTGCAACCCTCTGAATTCGATCGCTACTTGACTCGCTGCCCTGAGCAAGCCCGTAGCGTTGGCTTTTTTGCACGCTGTATCACATGCAGGCCTGTGAGTAATCAAGGCTTTCGCAATATGCAACAAGCTAATCACTTCACTGCTGATCTTAGTGAAATGAATCAACGCATGCGGGAATTAATGCTGGCGAGCATTGCTGAAGATGGGCAACCTGCAGAACGTAAGCAGTTGTATTTTAGTGTTGAAGCCGTAAATCATTTAGCCGAGGTAGGGCAGACTATTGAATCAATGATGGGCTCAGGAGGCCGTCTTTCCAATGCAACAGATCATGGCTCAAAATTGATTCGTAATATTTGTCGGATTGCTGCTGCGTTGCATTTATGCGAAGAAAAAGGATTAGAGATTAGTCTTGGTATTACTCGATCAGCAGTCGATATTGCGGAATTCTTCTCTAATGAGTTTTTGGTGATGTTTGATGCCCACGTCAAACCACCGCAAGCGCATAAAGACGCTGAGACACTATTAGTTTGGCTGCAGGATTTCGCGGTTAAAAATGGCAATCGTTACATCATGCGTTCTGATGTGACGAAACTGGTCACGCCGGGTCATTTGCGTAAAATTGAAGTGTTAAATCCTGCAATAATTTATCTGCAGCAGAAGGGGAGTGTTGGTCTTTATCAGCAGAATGAATTGAACTATATCGACACATCACCACTCCTTCCTGGCGATCATTTTGCCTTACAGATTGCAATAACCATGCACCGTTCGAGACGTAGAAAAAGGGGGGGAGGTGCAATCTCAACTTAGTTAAATCATCAGCGAACATGCGGGCTCTGCGGTCTGTCCGCAGCAACCGCATGTTCTTGGCTAAAGAGAGGCACTTCATAGTACTGGTTTTTGCTTGAATATTGACATTTTTAGTCAGTATTTAATGGCGGTGATGATCAATTTTGCTTAGGACTTGCAGCTTAAATTTTCTTCAATTTAATGTTTGTAATGCGCTTGGGTAAATCTCATAAATTGCTTTGGAATGTTGCTTAATTAACTACGCACATTCATTGCCACTGGAACATGCTAGGGCTGCGCAGTGATTTTAGATCAATACACCACGCGTAGCGATTAGCTGAGTCGATCATTCATTACGGTTCTATTTGTTATATGTATTGATTCTTATTCTTTATTAATAAATAAGACAGTACATTCGCCATCTTTAGCTCTATCCCCTTAATTGATCGGAGCTACATCATGGAACACACTACTACTGCATTCGAGCATTTCAATGCAATCGAATGCGTGAATAATGGGCTACAAGAAGACTGCGTTATTGATACGCAGCCAGAGCAGCAACACAAGCAGTTATTAATCACTCAATGTTTTGATGCAATTGATACGCTGATGCAGATTGAACATGCTGTGAAACGAATCTTATCCTCAGCTGAGCCCGGTTTTACTCTTTGGCGATCTATGCAAGGTCGTCTTCAAATGAGCACCACCCCAGTGGGGCGCTTGATGAATCAACTCAATCAAATGCCACGTTTAACACAATTGCCGCAATTATTGCCACGTAAGATGGTTAGTCCATTTGTTCTGCTATTCCTCACTGAACTAGAAAAGGTGGAGTGGCGTGGCATACCACCTGAGTACGTCATGCCTGATGGACGTTTATGTGCAGAGCACTTTAATGACCTGCTCAGTAGAATTCGAGAAGTTGCAAGTTCTGCTGCATTTAAAACTAAAGCCAATGTGTGGCTCGGAATGGGATCCAAAAACTATCAAGGTACTGTGAAGTACATTGACAGCTTATTTGAGCGCCATAGCAAGCTTCTAGTAGTTCGATTGGACCTAACCTATGCCCGTGACTATCAAGGCCGCTATGATGCTGCATTGTGCAAGCAGCACGTCGATCAGTTTTTAAATAACCGTCGTAATAAACGAACATTGTTTAAAAACCTCGTGGGCTATATTTGGCGCATTGAGTTTGGAATCGAAATGGGCTTCCATTGCCACTGGGTGCTCATCTTTAACGGAAATAAATCCCAACAAGATATCGTGCTGGCAGATGCTATTGGCGACTACTGGCGCAATAGCATTACTCAGGGGTATGGCACGTATTGGAACTGTAATAAGTACGGCGGGAAATTTAAGCCGCTAGATCAGCTCGGCGTTGGCATGATTCACAATAGCGATACGCACATGAGAAAAAACCTCTTAGAACATGTCATCAGCTATTTGACGAAAGTGGATGAGTTTATTCGTTTGCAAGTGCCTGAGGATATGCCGAACTTTAGAACATTTGGGCGTGGAGAAATTTTAAGTTATCGCGAAGTAAAAAGGCCAGGACGACCACGGGTGAAGAAGCAGAAATAAATTTCTGATGTGATGTGGGGCTGAAATGTGGGACTACTCTCACGAGAAAACAATAAAGCCCTGAAAAATCAGGGCTTTATGCATTTAACTTGGAGCGGGCGATGAGAATCGAACTCACGGCTCATGCTTGGGAAGCATGGGTATTACCATTATACGACGCCCGCAGAGCCATCATTGTAACAGGATTCCAACGCACTTCACCAACAATGCCGCAGCAAGTGATGGCGCATTCGGCGTAGACTATCGATTGCGCCATTCAAACGAGTTCGCCCATGACCCCACACAGCCAAACCATCCGATTTTTACGCCAGCGTATTCCGAGCTTTGAGTGTATTCCCGGCTGTCATGATTGCTGTGGGCCGGTGACGACGTCGCCGGAGGAAATGTCGCGGCTGCCGCGTAAAACCGCTAAGGAACACGAAGCCGCGCTAGCGGAACTCAATTGCCCGCATTTAGCCGAGAAAGGCTGTACGGTTTACCTGGAGCGCCCGCTGATTTGTCGACTGTTTGGCACCACGCCCAACCTGCCCTGCCCGCACGGCCGTCGCCCAGATTTGATGATCAATCCCGAGGTAGAACAACAAATTCATCACTATATGGCGAAGACGCGGCAAGTTTTGGTATGAAGGGTATATTTCCACAGCAAAATACTATCAATTCATAAAAATATATACCCATAGTAAAAATTACAAATTCGCCTTAAAAATCGGTAATAATTCTCTAGCTAAAACAGCATCACTACAACATGCTATCGAGTGATTGATTTGATTGAGCCCACTATGAAAAAAATCCTCCTCTCCAGCCTTGTCGCACTACTTGCACTTCCTAGCTTGGCGCAAGCGCAGCAATTATTGAACGACGCTAATCAGCAGCAAACGATTTACGTCAAACCGAAAGAAACCTTGATCGTCAAACTACCTTCAAACCCCAGCACTGGCTATATGTGGCAATTTACGCCGCCAGAAGATGGTACGGTTAAAAAAGTCGGTGACTGGAAACACACTCCGAGCAAGAAAAACACGCCCGGCGCGGGCGGCGAAACCACTTGGCGACTCGTCGCAGGGCAATCGGGCGAGGCCACACTGCAATTTTTCTACCGCCGCCCATGGGAAGACGCCAGTGTCGAACCCGCCGAAGTTCGTGAATATAAAATTGTCATCAACAGCACCAGCCCCGCAGCATCGACGCCAGCCAGCGCAGTCAAGCCGTGGTTTTAATCTGCAAGCACACGCGTTGCCGACAAGACATCAGGTAAAATCGGTGTTTTGATCCACGCGCAGCACCATCATGCCAATTCGTCCTGTTCTAAAAATGGGTGAGCCTTTGCTGTTAGCGACGGCTGCGCCCGTTACCCAATTTGATACGCCCGAGCTACATGCGCTGATTGTTGATTTATTCGACACGATGATCGCGACCCATGGCGTAGGTATTGCCGCACCGCAAATCGGCGTCAGCCTGCAAGTAGTCGTGTTTGGGTTCGAGCAAAACGAGCGCTACCCCGATGCTGATGCAGTGCCACAAACGATACTGCTCAATCCAATGATTACTCCCCTTGATGAAGAAATGGAATCGGGTTGGGAGGGGTGTTTATCAGTACCCGGCTTGCGCGGTGTTGTGCCACGCCATACCCAGATTCGCTACCAAGGCTTTGACCAATTCGGCAATGAAATTGATCGCACCGTCAGCGGATTCCATGCCCGCGTGGTGCAGCATGAATGCGACCATCTGTTTGGCGTGCTTTACCCGCAACGCATTACCGATATGACGCAGTTTGGTTACACCGAGGTGCTGTTTCCCAATTTGGCGGCTGCGCAAGATGAGTAAGAAATCCAGCGGCGGCCTCGTTTACTCAACCGAACACGGCAGCATGTGCCCAGCATGCCGGCAACCCCAAGCTGCCTGCATTTGCAAACCCGCACTTCCCACAGGCGACGGCATCGCCCGCGTCAGCCGCGAAGTTCGTAAAGGCAAAGCGGTGATTGTGGTGACGGGATTGATTCTCGACAGCGCAGAATTAACGAAATTGGGTAAACAGCTCAAAACCCTGTGCGGCACGGGCGGGACGGTCAAAGACGGACAAATCGAAATCCAAGGTGAACATCGCGATGCGGTGATGGCGGAACTCACTAAGCGTGGGTTTAAGGTGAAGCGCGGCGGCGGATAATCAAAGCGAGTAAACGCAAAAAAGCCGATCATTGCTGATCGGCTTTTTCGGTCATCTGGTGCCCGGGGCCGGACTCGAACCGGCACACCTTGCGGCGGCGGATTTTGAGTCCGCTGCGTCTACCAATTCCGCCACCCGGGCATGAGTGTTTTCTGTGTAGGAGGCGAATTATTCATGATTTCACTGGGCTTGGCAAGCATTTTTAGTAAAAAAGCATGACATTATTTGGCGAACAGAAAAATATCTGCAAAATCAAAGCCTCCCCAACTCACCTCAGCCGCGATTACGCGGTTTAAAAAAGGTGTAATTCTGATACGGCTCGAATGCCTCAAAAATCGACACAGTTCGCGCAGGTATTTCGAGTTGGACACTGCCCGCGTTGAGCTTTAAATTGGGTGCATGGCCCAGTGCATCACGCAACGGCACGCCGTCGTACCAGTGTGAGTAAGGAATTAGCAATTTGGCACTCAGTGGCGCATCGCTTAAATTCATCACAAGCAATGCTGCCTCGCCCGGCACATCAGTGAAGCGTAAAAATACCAAGGTATTGCCCTGTAGCCTGTCGCCCAAAACGCAGATATCGCCATACTGCAAGGCTGGATTCTTTTTACGAATATAAATGAGCTGCTTGACCCAAGCGCGCTGCGCGTGATTCCAATCTGCTTCATTCCAGCGCATCGGTTGGCGGCAATCTGGATCAGCGCCGCCTTCCATGCCGATTTCTTCACCGTAATACAGCAGCGGAATCCCCGGCAGCGTGAACTGCAGCGCCAACGCCAGCTGCGCATCGGCCACATTGCCCACCGTAGTAATCAAGCGCGGTGTATCGTGGCTCGATAACATATTCCATGAGCACAGCAAGCCTTTCAACCCATACGCCTCACGTGCGTCGCGAATCGCGGCATTCATCTGGATACCGTCGATTTCACCGGCCAGCCAAGCTAAAATCGCGGTGCGATACCAGTAATTCATCATGCCGCTAAAACCGCCACCGGCTTGAAACCATGCGCCGGAAAAGCCATTCAACTCACCGAGTAATCCGGCCTGCGGATAAGCTTTGCCAACAATCTGCGCCATTTCTTGTGCCACGGGTATACCCACGTCCTGCGCTACATCAAAGCGCCAGTTGTCGATACCCTTACTCAACCAGTGTTGCACCACGCTATTGGGCTGGCGATACATCACATCGCAGACGGCGGGATTGGCCAGATTGAGCTCGGGCATCAGGCCGTAATCTTGCCAACATAGATAAGCGCCATCTTCATTGAAAGTAAACCAATCACGTTTGTCCGCATCACCTGCTTTTGCAGCTAAAAACCAAGGATGAAATTCGGAAACATGATTGAGCACCGCGTCGAGCGTCAGGCTCATACCGTTGGCGTGCAGGGTTTCGACTAGGCGCGTCAACGCGGCTTCGCCGCCAAACATCGCGTCGATGCTGAAAAAATCGGTCGCATCGTATTTGTGGTTACTCGGCGCACTGAAAACCGGCGTTAAATACACGCCTGTGACGCCAAGATCAGTCAAATACGCAATTTTGTCGCTAATCCCATCCAAATCGCCGCCAAAAAATTGCTTGCCCCACGGCTGATTCAGCGTTGTCGCATCCCAATCACATTTGGCCGCATCCGCTACATCGTAGGCAGGACTCGCGAGCTTTTCTGCGCTGGTTTTCCCACCACCAATTGCAAAGCGTTCAGGGAAAATTTGATAAATAATCTGGCTGGCGCGTTGGCGAGTTAAATCATCAAGCGGAGTAACATGGCGGGTCATAGCTCAATCCTATCAACTTAAGCCTTCAGACCGTTGCTTTGTAAGCAATGTAATCGTGAGGTTTGGGGTGATTGGTGCGTTCTTTCCTCGCTCTGGGATTAAAATTGATCAACGATTTCCTGATCTCAGTCAGCGCAAGCTT
>CAUOZE010000064.1:0-16706 GCA_963508915.1 uncultured Deefgea sp. | reverse complement strand
GAAGCTTGCGCTGACTGAGATCAGGAAATCGTTGATCAATTTTAATCCCAGAGCGAGGAAAGAACGCACCAATCACCCCAAACCTCACGATTACATTGCTTACAAAGCAACGGTCTGAAGGCTTAAGTTGATAGGATTGCTTCCAAATCGACCAAACAATGTTTAGACCTATTTTCCGCAGGAGCTAAAATATTTTGCTTTTGAAGTGAAAGCATCAAGGTATTAACTGAAGAAAGTGCAGCCGTATGATTAGGGTGTGGAAATATTGACATAACGTTGCCTCTAAAGAAAAAGTTATAAACTTGTTGAGCGTAAAACTATTAACCCCCAACACAAATCAATTTATAACCCAACCATTCATTAGGCAGCAAGAGCAACAAATACAACTTCAAGAACAGCAAGAAAAGCAAGAAAAGCAAGAAAAGCAAAAAATGCAATTCACATTATACTAAAAATATTTAACATCAATTTTTATACTATTAAAAAATAAAATTGCCAAGCAACACAAAACAATAATGGTTACAATAAATTCAATCTTGTAACAAGTCTATGTAAACGTAAAAGACAAACAGGTAACTCTGTCAATTCTTAACAACACAGGCAGCAATAAATTTACATTTGACCGCAGTAATAGCCTGAACCCTAGCTCTCGAAATAAACTCACGTCGCCCGGCATGCATATGAAAATCTTTACCTACAATATTTTTATCGCGAAGCAAATTCACTCCGAAAGCATAATTGTAGGGTACCCACATCCCTTTCCTACTTCGACTGCAAAAAACGTACTCACTATCATCGGGCGTTGTTGCTAACTGCAATTGCAGCATCTGTGCCGCATCAGCAGTAATATGTACATTTCGATTTGTGCCGTTTTTTGTATCTCTAAATGTCAACTCTCTCAATTCTAAACGTAAGTCTTTTTTGAGTAGTTTTTTGAGTTCGTCAGGACGACATCCCAAATGTCGTACTGCGGCAAGGAAGCGTGCTGCTTTTGAAACATCGGGGTCTGACGAACGAGCAATAACCTGAACTTTACCTAGTTCCGCCGCAGGTACACGTCGATGCCTTTTTGTATTCGCAGGTCGACCGATATGAGTTACAAAATTCTCATGTATGAGTTTTCGCGTTTTAGCAAAATTAACGAGAGCTGATAGTGCTGCTATTTCAAGACGCAAGGATGGTCCCGAGATTATTTTATTTGTTCGCGGGGACACTTCTTTCGCGCGAGCATCCATATAGTCATGGATTAGCGCAGTATTATTAACGAGATTATTGAGAGAGTATTCACCCAATTTCTTGAGAACTGGCTTAATGCGACTACGCTCAGTGTCCTGTGTAGTTTCTGCTTTCTCAGAAAATTCTCGAGAGTTGCTGTATCGTTCCCACAGCTGACTGAGTGTGATGCCATCTTCGACGGGCTTGTGCTTTCCAATAGCAGATACTTGTGCCGCTTCAGCCAACTCTGCCGACTCAAACACCTTGTCTACTGTTGGAAACCCTTTCTTCCTTATCTGCAAACGAAATTTGCCATTTTTCAGCTGAGTGATGCCCACGTTGTGCCCCCCTGTATGCACACGGCCCCTCATTTCCCCACCGTGTGCATTAATTTTGCACACAGGACTCAAAAAAATAAAGGCTCCCAACGAAAAAAATCGCTGGAAGCCTTGATTTTATTGGTGGGCCTGCACGGACTTGAACCGTGGACCAAAGGATTATGAGTCCCAAAAATTACGTATTCCTTGGCGTTGAGGTACGTGGTTTACCTTCTCAAAAAAACACCTATAATCATATATATCAACAACTTAGTCGAAAATCCATACTTTTGAGTTTTCCCATTCGTTGATTTATTTTGCTCAAAATTGGTTACATAGCGGTTACATAAAATCTATGTAACCTGAGGAGAAAAGCATGACTCAGACCACCACTAAAAATGACCAATTTAAGGTACGTTTAACACCCACTCGTGCCAATGATTTCCTGTGTCCCGCAGACAAACAGCAAGCGTTTCTGTGGGATTCCACCTGCAAAGGCCTTGCGGTTCGCGCCATAGCATCGGGTAATAATGCGTACATTCATCCAGGTAAGCTGGATGGCAAATTAATCCGCACAACCATAGGTAGCACCAAGGCATGGACAATTGACGACGCGCGGATTGAAGCGCGTCGATTACAGGCCCTCCTTGATACAGGAACAGACCCACGCCAGGCGAAAATTGACCGTATCGAAGCAAAACAAAGGAGTGACGCCGAAAAAAAGCGGCAGCGAGTCACCCTCGGTGATGTATGGCCGGAGTACATCGACGTAAAAAAGGGGCGCTGGTCTGAGCTGTCACTGCTCGACCATCAACGAGCCATTCAAGCGCCAAATCAGCCGATGAAACGCACGAATCGCTTAACCGTTGCAGGGCCTCTGTTTGAGCTGCTTGACTGCCCACTCAATCAATTAGACTCAGACCGCATTAAAGCATGGCTGGAGAAAGAATCTGCGACACGGGCGACCAGTACCGCTAGATGCTTCCGCCTGCTGCGCGGCTGCATCAATTGGTGCAATGAGTCCAAGCTCTATAAAGGCCTCATTCCAGAAGGTGCACATCAAAACAAAGAAGTACGTGCCGCCGTCCCTAAAGTGGGCACCAAAGATGACTGCCTGCAACGAGAAATGCTATCCACTTGGTTCGCCGCTGCCAATGCCTTACCCAACCTAGTCATGGGCACGTACCTGCAAATAATGGTTTTAACAGGCGCACGCCGTGAAGAAATGCTTGAACTAAAATGGTCTGATGTCGATTTCAAATGGAAAAGCATGACGCTCTCCAACAAGGCCGACAAAGCAGATTTTGATGCACTGCACAAAGACGAAGCGACTAGAGACATTCCATTAACGCCCTATATCGCCTTTTTGCTAAACCAACTCCCACGCCGCAATCAATGGGTCTTTTCAAGCCTCACGAGCAGCAAGGGTGTTATTAGCGACCCAAACGATGCACTGACCGAACTTTGCAAGGCCGCAGAACTACCCCACACCACACTGCACGGGCTGCGCAGAACTTTTGAAACGCAATCCGAGTGGGTTGATTGCCCTCTTGGCATCGTGGCGCAAATTACGGGCCACAAACCCAGTGGAACCGCAGAAAAGCACTATAAACGCCGTCCATTAGACTTGCTAAGAAAATGGCATAAGAAAATCGAAAAGTGGTTTTTGAAACAAACCGAAATCAAGTTCAAAGAAAAAAATGCTCCAGCACCATTACGCTTAGTTGCTTAAAGCATTTAGCCGCCATACGTTAATGCTTGATACAACAAAGGCCTCAACGTGCGTTGGGGCCATTTCATTGTCACTATAAAATCCATGCAACACCGAAGTAGGCACAATATTTTTTTTGCACGTATCACGAATTTATAACTCTTCGCCTTCAGATTCATCTGCCTCGCTTTCCGCGACAAACGCTGTTTTCACGGCCAATTCCACCGCATCAAATACTTCGTCCTGATAGCGGTGAGCAAGTTGCTCACGACGCTTTTTCGACACCAGCCCCTTATTCTGCGAACACCACATAATCAGGTTGTTTAAGTCATGGTCGCGCAAATCCCAGCGCTCATCGACCATACGATACGCGGCGTCAAATGCTGCCAAATACTTAGTTTCTGCCGCGAGGTCTTTTTCTAGTGAATTCAGGGCCATGCGATAAATAAAATGCACGCAGTCAGTCGCATCCCAGTAGCGATACATGGTGTCGTCGCTTTCGGTTGTACATTCAAACCGTTCTTCATCTTGCATATGAACACGCCAAAGCGCACGAGTCGGGCGTGAGAATCCCTGCAAAGCGGCCAAATACTCATTTTCATTTCGCTTCATCGCCACCGAGATAGGCAACATCAAACCTTTTTGGAGTTGCGCAGACTGGCACAGCGCGTAATGCATCAAAAACCGACTCAGTCGGCCATTGCCATCCATAAACGGGTGAATAAATACAAAGCCAAAAGAAATCACCGCGCCCAACATAATCGGGTCTATCCCAGCAGGTCGTTGATTAAGCAAGGCCAGTAAACTATCCATCATTCGTGCTGCATCGTCTGGCTTTGGCGGAATATAGTTCACACCCGTTGGGCCAAAGACACCACGCCGACGTAGCCAATTTTGCTCAGTTCGATATTGCATCGCATGGTCGTAGGGATTGCTTACAACGCTGTTTTGCAACTCAACAAGATAATCTTCATTCATGACGCGTGGCTCATGGGCCTGCTGGAGCAACTGAACAAAAATAGATTTTTTATCTTCTTGTGGCGTTTCGCGCTCTAATGCAAAAGAGCCCTCAGTTTCCGACAAATACGCCCAAGACAGTGCTCGGTCCATGATTTCATGGTCGGTTTTGGCGTAAAAATCAGCTAACTGCCCCAAAATATCTACAGCACGCAGCGCTTCAATCTCGGCGGATTTACGTACCACTGGACAATACTCAATACTGCCAATGCCGTTGAAATTGACTCGCCAACGAGGATGCTTGACCTGTGGCCCAGTGTAATACTGAGTTGCATCAAAAATATCAGCGTAGCCGCCAGCAAGAACGGGGAGTTGTTCAAAATTGCGCCCAGTGAAGGCTTCATATAAATAGCCAACGATACGCAGGTAGCCGCTACTTGGTGACTCTTGCAGGGCGAGTAGAAATTCATCCGCATCCAAGTGCGGCAGTGCCAGCCGAAGCACCCCCAAATTTGTGCCTTCGTGCTTTAATGCAAACTGCACATGCGCGAGAATAGAGTCATCCAAAGGCGCAACACTGACAGGAACTTGCAAAGTCTCCAGTGTCGCCGTCACAGCAGTAACAGGGCTGATAATAGCTTCGCGTGACAATGGCGGTAGCAATAAACCTAAATGCGCCATCAAAAACGCATACCCGACCTTGTCTCCGCGCTTTAATAAGCCCATTTTTTTCACCAAACTCAGATTTTTTTAATATTTGGCTATTTTGGCAGGATTTTTTTATTTGTCCTAGTTCTTTGACTCTCAAACAGAATGTTAGACGCGCACATCAAGCAGCCGTTGCAACGCCGCACGGTCAGGTTGCTGGCTAATCAGCTTGTGAATGGCTAGCAAGTTTTCCAAGGTCATGCTCGTTCCCTATCAAAAATAACTTCGGCTGTTTGAGTACATCCAGCGCCCATGCTTGTTACTACGCGGCTTTGTCGGCAAATTCGGTCACGCGATACACAGCGGGATTAATTCCTCTGCCCAGCTCGGCTTGTAGCGGATACAACGCCACCACTTCGTAAAATATTATTTTTTGTTCCAAACCGTGCCACCGACATCAGCGTACAGAGCGCGTAACTTCTGCCTTGTCGAAATAACTCGGCATAAAACGGAGATTAAAATGATTACATTAATGAGTTCTAACACCCCACCAAACGGCCCAAGCCAAACAGGAAATCCATCAGGCGGTGGCCGAGGAAACAATCCACCAAACCCCCGTTAACTAGGGAGTACGCTGGGCGATTCCACTTGCCCAGCGTCGTATCTAGTCTTGTGGAATGAGTACCAAAATGGGTAGCGCTGACCTACCCACGACTCAAAAGAACTATACCCATAAGGCAACAAACTTTGCTCCTCTGTACAGGACCGCAGCTTATGCCAATAATAGCCAAGAAAATTCATATAGAGCATACCTACGTACATGGCCTCCAGCTCATCCGCCCCCGTACCTGAGCGCCAATACTTCTTAATCTCCCAGATTGCATCTTGTCTCGGTATCACAGCACCAGAATTCCAGCGCTTAACAGTGGACTCATCCAGCTCAAGCGCCTGTAATGCTTTGTGATTCAGTAATTCACTTAGCGTATTTACATCAAGCCTTTCCTTTAGCCAAAAAATAAAGCAGCCTACGGGATTTTTTTGCTCTGTATTATTCGGTACGAGTTTTAAAAAAATCATATTGCTCTTGGCCTTTCCACTCTGAACTTCAATTGCAGCAAACAAACTCAAAGCAATTTCAAGAATCAAAGCAAGCCGTGCAAAATCCAACTCATTTTTCGACTCTGATAAACAGAAGATTTGAGTTATTTCTGGCCAAAAAAATGGGGCAAGCAGCGGCTCTTCCAAGAACAAATTAGTTGCTTGTTTACGACTATCACCTATCCACCATAGCCTTGTGCCACAAAGAAAAGCGGCCTCAACTTCTGCCATATATGCAAGGTGATAAAAAAGCACTCCGTGATGGTGCTTTGAACCTGTAGCGGTCATCTTCCAAGCTGATGAGATAAGTTTCAACAACGCGCCAGAATCACCAAGACTAGCTTCGGTCAAACAAACCTTAAACTCTTCGACCTCAGCACTGGGAAAATTACCTAATACACTGGTCAACATATTTATGGATGGCTTTCTTCGGCCAGCTTTTATATGTTCCAACGCCTTAAACTGTGACTCCATACCCATTTCGGCAAACATTTTACTAGCAGGCAATCCAACAAGCTTCATCAAGACGGTCGGTGAAAGTAGAAAAAGACCTGAAATCTCTAATGGCTTGGGTGCACCTTCGAACGGGTTCAAATAATTATTTATCATCTAGCAATTTTGTAATTCGATGTTGTCACAAGTGTGTTGCGCCAAAAAAGCAAATACCATTAAATCCACCAAATTGTCGTCTAACCACGAAATGCCTCATCAATAATCTCGCTCAAGAATTTCATTATCTTTCGATGAAAGCATCGGTTCACGCCGCCCCATTGGCCCACCAAAATCATCATCTTCCTGCTCTTCAAACAGCGGCTTAATGTCATCGCGCGACATGTAGTAAAGCACCCAGCCTGAAATAAGCACCGTAATAAAATAAGTTAGCTTAGTGCTTGTGAACACACCGCCCATACCCAGCACAGAAAAGAACACAATCAATATTGAAATCACACTGTTGAACTGAGCCAAAAACCGCCCCCAACTTTGTAATGTCCAAACCCCATACGCTTCAGCCAAAGAAAGCAGACCCATTACCATCAGCAAATAGCCCAATGGCTCCAACCCAGCATCTACACCAGGAACTGCGCCGACAGCAGCACCAGTGCACCCTAAAGGAATAGCCATCAGTC
Source organism: uncultured Deefgea sp. (assembly GCA_963508915.1). GTDB lineage: Bacteria > Pseudomonadota > Gammaproteobacteria > Burkholderiales > Chitinibacteraceae > Deefgea. The sequence continues at coordinate 9,633 of CAUOZE010000064.1, read as the reverse complement.
CGTTCACAATGCAGTAGAGAGCCAATAAAACGATACCCAGTGGCTTAGATTCTGTCTCTGTTTTCATATCATCCCGCCAAATTGTCATAAACAAAGCTATACGCACTTGCCGCTTTTTCTTTGCGTAACTCAGGGTTATAAGGCTCTGGCAATGCTCTAAACATATCTCGGATTGTCACCTGTACTGCGGCGCGGCGTTGTTGTGTTAAGCGCCAGTCCAAAATCAACTTTTCTGCCTTCAACTTGGTCAACAGCGTTTTCGCTACGCGTCGTACTTCCTGTTCTTGCTCAGGTGTTAATGGCGGGTCGGGCTGCGTCAGAATGTCGAACACGGCTAACTCTTCTTCACTCAAGCCCAGCGCTACGCCACGTTGCTCTTCTGCCGTTAGCTCTTTGGTAAATTGCTTGAGCTCCTCGACATACGCTTCGATGTTGATGTCACCAGCGTTGTACGCATCAATCAGTTTTTTCAGCTTTTCGACCAAGCCTTCCCGACTTGGATTTTTCGCCGCCAGCTCGTTTACTTTTTGCTCGACCGCGCCCTTCAACTGCTCAGCTGTAACGTGTTTACGCTTACTCTTTTTAAACTCGGCATCCAGGGCTTCAAAGTCAATTTCCGACAAATCAACTAAAGCCTTGGCCATACCACTGGCGGAAATGTGACACCCATCGGTCGCGATGGAATCATCGAGCAAAGCCTCAATATCATTCATGACGTCGCTAATATCGACGGGGGGCATCAGCGCTTTAACTTGTCGCGCCAAGAACGCCAGCGCAACCGTTTTGGGCGCGTAATCCGCAGAGCGGGTATCGGGCAAAATGGCTTTGTAGTGTTTAGCCACAAAGCCCGCCAGCGCCATAAACTGCGCTTTAGTATCATCACTTGCGACGATGGCATCGACCGCGTCCATCATTAAGCCAACACGGTGAAATCCTTCGGCAGCAATGATGTCGGTGATACTGATTTGCTGGGTTTGGCACCAATTTTCTGCGTCGGTAATGGACTGCTCTAGCAAGCTAATAAGCTGTTGTTTCGCCTCTAGCGGGACATTTCCTGAATCATCACCCGAATCATCACCACCCGCGCCTGAATTGGCATAAATAGAAAGCGCGTCTTTGAGGTGACGGAAAATCCCGACGTAATCGACAATCATGCCGCTGGTTTTGCCTTCAGACACCCGATTAGCGCGGGCGATGGCCTGCATCAAGGTGTGCGCCTTCATCGGCTTATCCAGATACAGCGTCGAGCAAGTCGGCACGTCAAAGCCCGTAATCCACATCGCACAAACAAACACCAGTTTTAGTTTGGTCGTCGGGCTTTTGAATTCTTCTTCCAAGTCACCCTGCATCATGCGGCGGCGATGCGGCTCAATATCCAGGCCTTTCTCTTTCAGGTCGGCCACTTCGTTTTGACCTTGCGACACCACCACGGCCATATCGGTATCGAGCATCAACGCGATACGAGCCTGCAAGGCTTGGGCATGTTCACCCGTACTCGACTTCAGCTCGGCATTAAGCCGTGTTAGCGTCGCTTGCCAATGCGCTTGCACCTTGTCGTACATGCGAATGGCAGTTGCTTTGTCGATGCACACCATCATCGCTTTGCCGCGATACCCACGACCCGTGAAATGCTCAACGATGTCGGCTGCGATGGTTTCAAGTCGGTCGTTACGAGTAATCAGGTGATATTGACGGCCAAATTCGCGCTCTAGTTTTTGCTCTTGGTCCTCGTCGAGGTCGGCATTTTCCAAAATACTCGCCAAGTCGGCATTCAAATCTTCGTTGGTCAGTTGCAAAGCGGGGATACGATTCTCGTAATACAGCGGCACCGTTGCACCGTCTTGAATCGCCTGGGCGAAGTTATAGACCGAAACATAATCACCAAATACGGCGCGGGTTTTGTCGTCTTCGCCCGCAATCAATGGCGTTCCGGTAAAACCAATAAACGCCGCATTCGGCAGCGCCTTGCGCATATTCATCGCAAACGTACCGTACTCGCTGCGGTGCGCTTCATCGGTAATCACAATGATGTCGGAACGGTTCGACAGCAGCGGATATTCTGCACCGTCCTCACTGCGGAATTTCTGAATCAGCGTGAACACATAGCGCTGATTACCTGCCAACAAATCTTTGAGGTGCGCTGCACTAGTGGCTTGAACCTCCGCCCCCACACTGCCCGTGTTAGCAAAGGTTTTATAGATTTGCGTATCGAGTTCTTCACGGTCAGTGACAATCACAAACGTCCACGCGCCAGGACGTTTGCGTAAAATCTTCTGCGTAAAAAACACCATCGACAAACTCTTACCACTGCCTTGTGTATGCCAGAACACACCCAACTTGCCTTGGTTCTCATTCAGCTTGCCCACTTCCTCAATGGCCTTGTTCACACCGAGGAATTGATGGTTTTTAGCGACCTTCTTCACCAGCCCACCGCGAACCAATTCAAACAGCGTGTAGTTCTCAATCAGGTCGAGTAAACGTTCAGGCAGCAACATACCGCGTAGCGCGGTTTCTAGCGACACCTTAGCGGGCTCTTCTTCGGTCGAAATCCGCTTCCACTCGGCAAAGTGTTCCCACATCGACGTGAGCGTGCCGACCTTGGTTTCGCGGCCATTGGATAACAAGATAAACGCATTGAAGTGAAACAGTTGCGGAATGCTTTGCCCACGGTAATCACGCAGGTTTTCGTCAAAGGCTGCTTTTAAATGCACACCAGGCGCTTTGAACTCCAAAAACACCAGCGGCAAACCATTGATATAGCCAACGCCATCGCAACGACGGCGATACATATCCCCCGCCACCCAGAGCTGGGTCGCCAGAAAATACTCATTGTTCTCTGGATTTTTCCAGTCCACCAGCACCAGCGTTTCAAAGCTGGGCATACCGTCCGCATCAGGAACGGTGACTTTCACGCCGTCGCGCAATAAGGCATAAATCGCTTGATTGGCCACCACTGCCGACTCACGGGAACGGTCGGTATTTAACACGTCAAACGCCAACTCATACGCCAATGGCGACAAGCCAGGATTAAGCCGCTGCAATGCCGCACGCAAACGGTTCGGCAAAATAACTTGGCTTTCGCTCTCGCGCCCTTCCGTGCCCAAACGCCCTATTTTTTCTTTGAACAAATCCGCATGCTGCCAGCCCAAATTTTTCAGTAATTCAATGGCTGGCGCTTCAACTAAATTCAGCTCGCCATAGCCAGCAGACACGTCACGCGCGGAATGTGGGATTGGTTTCTCGATGTTATAGGGCACTGATGGTCCTTTGGGTCAGTCAGTTAGCGCTTGTGGCAATGACTGAAAAAGGCAGTGTGCTGTCAGTCATAAGCTGACAAGATTATCTCACCATTCAACGTAATGGAATAGAAAGATAGAAACGAAGGTTTTGAATGATTTCAAGGTAGGTAAAACGAATATCGTAGGCACAATTCGTCAGTAAGTTATTGCCAAAATTGGATAATTTGTGCCCAAAAATTAGCTAATTTTATCCAACTCATAACCCAATTATCCTATTATTGACCTCGGCCAGAGTATTTCCACAGAACAAAAACACAACATGTTGTGTATAAAATCAAAAACAAGACACAACATATTGTTTAGCCAGCTAAAGCCATCAAAAGCCAAAACACCAGAGAAGGATAAATAGTTAGATAACTGATATCTAATTTATCGTAAGTTATCCCACTCGACCTGACTCAATGACCACCTCGCACTAGGCCCTTTACCTGAACAAATAAGAACACCTTGCCGCGACATATCAGACAACATGTTTTTAACCTTATTCTTTTTCTGTGCTTCAGTAAGTGACTCAGGCAATTTATTCAGTAACATCTGCTCAAGTTCTGCGCGTTTACAGGTCCTAAATGAGCGCAAATGACTCAGCACCAGCTCATGATAGAAGTCATTCTCTAGCCCTTTATTCAACGTGTACTGAGCCTGCTCTCCCAACACTTCGGCCACCTTAGCCGATACATGAAAATTCGGTGAGCGACCTTCAATTAACTTCGTTTTACGTAGTTCTTTGACTTCTTCCGTAGTCAGCGGCAACCGTTTCTGCACCCTGTCTAGCAACACAACCTCAAATAAACTCAATTCAGAATGCTGAATCAGCGCATTGGTGTAATGCTCATCCAAAATCCGCCCAGTAATCCGCACTTCCACACGCTGTTTCTCGACCTCAATCAAATAATCCGGCATTGGAAAAAAACGATTTCGCTGCATTTGGTACATCCGACGAATCCCGCTGCCAATGGTATCAATCAGCCCCAGAGACACCATTGCCTGCGTTAAGCACGGATTGCGATATTCTTCAGGGGAACGGTCACCCAAAATCAGACTCTCCACCGTTCCAGGCAAAAAGCGGCCAATATTGCTAAACACCAACTCATCGGGCTTTTCAATCACATTGACCTTACCACCCAGCGAATAGTCTTGATGCGCTATGCAATTGTGCAATGCTTCTCGAATCACCCACGCATCGTACTGCGGCACTTCAGTCGGAAATAACGTACCAGGCGGCAAGTAACGCACGGTCAAATTACGCACCCGAGCAAACAGCGCATCCGTCACTAGCAGCAGTGGTAAACCATAATGATGGTAATCCAACGCCGTACCATCGCGGTCTTTCAACACCCACGATACCTGCGGTGGTAGCGGTAAATATTGTGCAGCTTCATCCTTACCAAATAGCAAAACAGCAGCCCGCGTTAAATGCCCGCTTTTACTCAGTTTCAACTTGGATAGAAACGTCGCCACATCCCACCCCGCCACTTCACTGGCCAGATGGATATTTTTTTCTGAATAACGCTGTCGACCCAGTGCTAATGCAGCGGGGTCAAGGTCAGCCACCGAAGCGCCAACGACTAATTCAGCCGACCAGTCACCGCGCGTATTCAGTCTCGCCCAAAGGCGACCCTCTTTATCCGCATGACTAGCCAGCAAGACCTTGGCACTGTGAATACGGATGTACTCCGTATTATGAAAACTACTGGGTTGCGCCGTCGTCGCAGGAATACGTAACAGCACTACAAACTTACCCTGATACTCAAACGACTCAAAACGGAAATCGAGCTTGGGGCGCAAATACTGATTCAGATGCAAATCTAAAATCTGATTACCGACCTTAGCCGTTGCGGGTGCAAACGTAGTACCAACTACCCGACGACTCTTATCCTCAATGCCCCACACCATATAGCCAAATGGCTCGCCATCCAGCGCAGCCGAATTACTCAGCGCCGAAATATATTCGCCAATAATATGTGGATTGTCGTTGTGCTTATATTCCACCCACTCGCACTCATCACCACTCGCTAGCAAACGGTCAAGCAATAAGGTCAATTCACCGTGATTCATAGTTAATCCTGCTCCTCTTTCACCCGCTGGCGTAGCGCGGCCTCGGCTAGCCATTCGACGCGACCGTATTGGTAATCACCATACTCAGCCGCCAATGACGTTTCACCCTGCAATACGCGACGGACCCATTGGGCTAGCGCGGTCACATCGGCTTCATTGCGTAGCTCGACCGGAACGCACAATTCAACGCCCAAACACCAATCCCGCCATTTCAATTGCAACGAAGGCAGCACGGTGAAATCAATACCCACCTCCTGCAAGCCCGTTTCAATTGACCGCAACTGCGCATAATAGGCACGGCTTTCAGCGGGAAACGGGGTCATGCGGTACATCGCCACTTTCTTGCGGGAACGACCAACTTTTTTCCAGATTTTCTCGCCCTGTGCAAACTCACCCACTGACGGCGGCGGCTCGCCTGCCTGCTGCCGCGCAACCACGGCAATTTCATCGGCGTATTGCTGGCGTGGATGCTGCCACCACACCATCACCCGCCGCCCAGCCAGTACAAAGCCAAAATCATCCCACCACGACACAGTCCGGCCTTCCGAGTAATCGTGCGGGATATACACGCCCGCCGTGGACAAACGCCACGGGCTTTGACGGTGATGCAGCTTCATTTGGCGGCGCAGCGCCTCTTGATACTTATTCTTCATTGTTAACCCATAGGTATATCAACCTAGGCCTTACTTAGTAATAACCACAAACCAATACCCAAGAAATTACTCAGAATCCGGCAGCACCAGCGTTGATACATCCAGCTCACCCGAAATCAGGCGAGGCAAGAGTAGGTCGCGGGTTTGGCGGAGGTTGGCGTTTTTCAGGCTAAGTTTCAGCGAAAGCGACAGCATCGGTTCTACAATACTTTCTAATTTCACAGCCAAATCTACAGGCGGTTTTACTATTCGCATTAGTCGAAAAGTATCTGTGATAATCGTATCAAACACTGAGCCGTGGCTTTTTGCCTTCAAACCCAGAACAGCAGCTTGAGCGGTAAGGTAGGTATACATTTGTCCATAACCATCTCGCCCTTTTAAAGCGTAACAAGATTGATTCATCGCCATATCTCGTGACGCCAAAGCCAATTTTCCAACCGTGCCACGAGCTGTAATAAAAACTGTGTTTTTAGGGTATTTCTTACTGCTACATTTGCTCAAACCTAGTTCAGAAATATGAGCCAAGGTATCTAATGTGTACGCACAATCTGGTGCATCTCTAGGCGTAAAAAAGGGTATCGAGCCATCCCAATATTCAGCGACATCTTTTTTAGGTGTTCCGCCGCCCATGACTTCAATGAGGTCAGTAAATGCACCGCAATCCCACCCTTCCGGCACCAAGCCGAGTTCGGTTTCGACTTTTTGGGCTTGCTCGTGACCGGGATAGCGGAAATGGACAAACCATTCTTCATAAATCCGCCGCGCCATTTCCTCCAATACCGCAATCCGCCGCGTGTTGTTCTCAATCAGGTCATCGTAGGCGGATAAGAATGCAGCGACACAATCCTGAACATTCTCAGGAGGCAGTAAAAATTGAAATGATTTAATTTGCCCTGGACTAATGTGCGGAACAGTAACGCCAGTGACAATAGGCTTGATGTAATCAGTAAATGCCGGACTCGCAATCAAATACCGCAGATAATCCGTTCTTAAACCATTTATTCCACGCATTCGCGAAACACGTTGAACCAACAAAGCCTTAGGGTCTGTAGATTTTATCCAAGCGAATTTTAGACCCGCTTCAATCCATGGTCGGTCCATAGCCAAAACTACATCACCAACTTGAAGCCAATATTTATCAAGGCCCGATACCGCTTGAGTTGACCAACGCTTGGCTCTTGACCAGTCAATAAACGACTGCTGCACGTTATCCCCTTTTACCAAGGGAATATCCAGAGGGTTATCTGTAAAACTAACACTTTTGAATGGATGACCCGTTAGCAAATCAACATGGGCTTCGAGGCGAACAACTGGCCAATTTTCACGCACACTCATACATTCACCACATCCAACAATGCGGCGATGTTGGTCGAAATCATAGACTGTAACTCGGTAGCCTCTGAATTAAGCACTTCCAATTCTTCACTCAACTCTTCCAAGCGCTCCGCAAACACAAACTCCTCCGCCGCCGCATCAGCGACGCCGACATAACGCCCAGGATTCAAGCTCCAGCCTTGCGCTTCAATGTCGAGCAGCGTCGCGACTTTGCACAGCCCTGCCGCATCGGCGTACACGCCAGCGGGGAAATGCTGCGCAATGAGTTCCGCACTGCCGTGCAGGTTTTCAACTGCTTCGCCGCGATACAGACGGGCGATGTTAGCGAGGAATTCGGTTTGCGTCGGCGTAAAGTCGCGCACTGAACGGCTCACTTGGCGATACAGGTGGCGTGCGTCGATGAATAGCACTTTATCTTTACGGTCGGTACTTCGCTTGGCCTTATCAAAGAACCATAACGTACATGGCAGCGTGACGGTGTAGAAGAAGTTCGAGCCAACACTGACCACGGCATCAACTGCGCCGCTTTGCAGCATTTGCTTGCGGATTTCCAGCTCGCTACCGCGCGCATCGCCTGCCGAATTGGCCATGACGAAACCAGCGCGGCCCGTGTCGTTCAACGTGCTGTAAAAATATTGAATCCACAGGTAATTGGCGTTGTCGGTACTCGGCAAACCAAACGGTAAGCGCGGGTCGCCCTTGATACGGTCTTTATCCACGCCGCTGACGTTGAACGGCGGATTGGCCATGACAAAATCAAACTTGCCCAGCGATTCGTGCGGGTCTTCAAAAAAACTATTGGCAACGCGAATGTCGCCCGACAAGCCATGCACGGCCAGATTCATTTTGCCGAGTTTGACGGTATCAGCGGATTTCTCGGTGCCAAATACCGTGAGTTCGTCGGCGGCGCGTTTATTGTGTTGATTCACAAATTCCGCACTTTGCACAAACATACCGCCAGAGCCGCAAGCGGGGTCGTAAATGCGACCATGGTAGGGCTGGAGGATTTCAACAATCAGTTTAACGATACTGGTCGGGGTGTAAAACACGCCGCCCTTTTGGCCTTCTTTCATCGCGAAGTTGCCGAGGAAATACTCGTAAACGCGACCAAACGCATCGCCTTCAATCTTAATCGGCGCAAGCAAGCGCAATAGCTCTTGAATCACGCCATTGTCCAAGCGCGTATAGCTGCGCGGCAGCACGCCGCGTAATTCTTCGTTCTCTAGCTCGACGGCGGCCATTGCCATATTGACGGCCAAACCGAGGTTTTCGGCTTCCGGTAAATTCACCAAATAACTAAAGCGCGCAATGCTCGTCAGATACAACACGCCATCGGCTTGAAAATCAGTTTTATCGAGTTCAGCAGCGCTAAGGCCGTCCTCTGCAAAGCGCGCTTCGGCGGCGGCAAATTTGGTTTCGGCATAGCGCAAAAACAGCAGCCCCAAGACAGGCGTTGAAAATTCGGAAGGCTTGAGGTCGGTCATCGCCCAAAGTTGGTCAGCAGCGGACCAGAGACGGTTTTCAAGGTCTTGAATAGAGGTGTTCACGGGCATTGCCTAAGTTACAAATATAGCCCGCGAGTTTGACAGCGCCGCGCAGGCGAGACAATAGCTAGGCTTGAAATGGTGGGGATATATCAAACAAATTTGCGCAGTAACGCAGCACACATTGACAGGTGTGTATGACATGAAGTTGCTTATATAAAGAGCAGATTTACTATCGTTTTGCATGAATTCTTACCCCACGCGGCAAGCGACCGACTTTTTCAACAGAAAAGACTCAAAGCCGACGCTGAACCTTTTACAGCATTAGAGGCCGCTTAGGAAAATAAAGCGGCTCTCACAGGGTTACACTAAATTTTAGCTACCCGCCAAGTAGTCTCTGTTTGGATTTGACCACTTAGTTTGTAACAAACGATGGAAGGGAAACAATTTTATCTTTCCAAGTGCAAAATCCATCAAAAAGATGACTTGCCATCTCCTTGGCGAAGGTATGGCTATCACTTCGATATTCTTTCACAATCTTGGATAAGGCAACATTATTTGAGACGTCACAATTAACATCCTTTAGCTTTTTAAAGCAAATTGCTTGCCCGTCACTTAGATAGCCATTGTCCTTAATTAGCTTGATTAACTCCTCTTCTGATGTTGTATGAGGCATGATGGCATTAACGGACACCTTCAATCCTGTAAAATTGGAGTTTGGAGGTAGTTCATGAGCAAGATCCCAAGAGCACGCTATACACCCGAGTTTCGCGCTGAAGCGGTTAAATTGGTTTTAGAAAAAAACAT
>CAUOZE010000063.1:0-17530 GCA_963508915.1 uncultured Deefgea sp. | reverse complement strand
TGAGAGTGGACACATTACGAAGGGAGTCAGTTAGGGTGCTTAATCATATAGTAATTAATAATCAAAGAGTTATGTTTGTTTCTGCATCATGCCGGATGGAGATTGAAAAAACAAGCAGCGCTTAAGTTGATACGATTGAGGCCCAAGTAGGATATGAGTTAGCGACTTATTCTTAATGAGTCGCTTCGATTTGTAAACCATGAGTTCGGGCTGTTCTGGATCGACTTGAAAATTGTCGTTGAGTAAGCCAATGCTGACTTTGCCTGTGCCATGTTTTAGTGCTGCACGTCCAGCGAGCAGGGCAGCACCAATCATGCTATTCGCGCCACCAATGACCGCAACATTTCCATATAGACCTTTATAACTATCTACTTTGCGTATAAGTGATCGCAGCGCAATAGCTGGGTCAGGAACTGGGTAGGTTTTAATCATTCTAGTGCTAAGCGTTTTCTTTCAATTTGATTAATATAGCGTTGCAACAAAGTTTGTCCAGTGCCCGAAAGATTTAAAAAGCGGCAGCCACTTCGTAAGGTGCGAATGCCATTTCTAAGGATTTGATCGTTGCTGGTGCACACTTCAATATCTGCTGTAATTACACCCATTTGTGGGAGTTCGATGCGGCAGTTTTTTAAAGTATTGCCAACTTCTAGCGAAATATCTGGAAGGTAGCCGAGTAAACCAACACCGCCTAAACTAATATCTGTAATTGATATTTCCGCTTGCTCATTACCTATTGGAATTAGGCAAGATAACGGGGTCGATAAAGGTACAGAAAGCCGATAGTAGTCTCGACGCTGTAATCGTAAAATCTGTGAAGGGATGGTACTTTGGAACGCGGGTTGATTATTAAACTCTACTTGTTGAAGGTTTGTTAATTCAAATTGATAATGAACACTATTAAGGTGAGAGACGCAGTAGATTCTATTTGATGTGCTTAGTTGCTGATTAAGTTCTGAATCAGGGCCGTAATCGAAAATTAAATTTTCCGAGTTGACATCTAATATAGCACTCAAAACAAATAACTGGCGATGTTTATCCGAATATAAACAGACTAATTCAGGTTTTCTAGCCAATGATTTGAGCGTGAAATCAATCTGATTCGGATCGCTGACTAGATAAGGAGTAGGATCTTTTAACTGGATTGGGGTGAGCAATTGTTTGTCGGTCATAAAAGTTTCCTGCACTTCTAATCTGCTGCAATACAATCGGTTTGCATATTACGTGCAATTAATTGTTTGAGCTGTTCGTAATTGGCACGATCTACTTTTTTAGTGGTTTGATGTCGGGCCGTGCTTGGTAGGACTTGTAAGTGTACTTGAGTGCTATCAAACCAAAAAGCGATTGCAGGTGAATCAGTTTGGCGATACTGGGTTCTTTTTTCTTTGCAGCTGTAATCAATCTGCTGGTTGAGTAAGAAAATCTCAATAGCTTTGGGGTCATCAGAAAAAATAAGTAGATTAATGTCAGAGTGTTTGCTTGCGCTGCCTTTGAGGACAGAGCCAACTAGAAAAGGCTGAAATTGTTTAAAAAAATCGAGTAGTGCTAATGATTTTTGGCGTAAATTGAGCAGATCCAAGTCATAGTTTGGACTAAATAATTGGCGATAATCGGCAATTGCTGCATCAATCTCTGCTGCACTGGGTGGCGCTTCTTTTTTTGAAAAACCTAATTCTAATATCGCTTGCTGGCTGGCAAGTTTAGGGTCGCTTTGTTGATGGTTGCAGATTAGTTGTGCAGCACGTTGCGCGATTAGTGCTGCATTTGTTTGCGTCGCCATTAATGTTCTTCTCATCTTTGCTTAATATAAATTAGCCAGTCAATTGTAGATCTTAATCTAGCACTTGCACTGAATGATGCAGAACTAAAAAATACATGGTGGGTATGTGCTCGAAGCCTATTTATAATCATGATTTCGAGGGCATACGTTGCACTAAAATAGTTGCTCCTTAATTTCCTCTATAGGGGCAGCATCGGAGTCTCCGCCGCCACTTAAACCTAGTTGTGGATTGGTAGACTGGAATTCTTGATAAAAATATTCCGTAATTGGCCCGCGCTCAGTTTCGGTTGTTTTCGCGATAACACCTTCAGGAACTTCCCAGGGTGATTCTGGCATATTACTCAGTGCCTTGTTCATAAAGCTGACCCAAATCGGAAGTGCTGCAGCGCCACCAGTTTCCCTTGCACCTAAACTTTTTGGTTGATCGAATCCAATCCAAGTAACAGCAACCAAATTGGGATGGAAGCCTGCAAACCAAGCATCAAATGCATCGTTAGTTGTGCCTGTTTTACCTGCTAAATCATTTCTCCCTAATGCTTTTGCTTTTGTCGCAGTACCCATACGAATAACATCACCCATCATGGATGTCATAATAAAAGCATTTCTTGCATCAAGCGATCTAGGCGCATTTTTGCCAGCAATTTCTGGCTGTGTTTTTGCAACCACCTTGCCACGAGAATCTTCGATACGATCTATGTAATACGAACGTACACGATAACCCGTGTTTGCAAATACTGAATAGCCCTCAGCCATTTGTAATGGCGTTACACTCCCCGCACCGAGCGCCATGGTTAGGTAGGCAGGGTGTTGTTTTGTATCAAACCCAAATCGAGTGATGTGTTTTTGTGCGTAATCAGCACCAATGGCTTGGAGAATTCGAACAGAAACTAAATTTTTTGAAAAAGTAAGTGCTCGTCGCACAGACGTCATTCCAGAAAAACTGCCGTCGTAATTTTTGGGCTCCCAGCGCTGCCCATTCATCTCAATGACTAGTGGCGCATCATTAATCATAGTTGCAGGTGTGATGCCGCGCTCTAGGCCTGCAGAGTATACGAATGGTTTAAATGTAGAGCCGGGTTGACGCCACGCTTGGGTGACATGGTTAAAGTTACTATTGTTGAAGTCAAAGCCCCCAACCAGGGCGCGAATTGCGCCATTATTTGGATCCATGGCGACTATTGCGCCCTCTACCTTCGGGACTTGGGAGATAACCCATCCTTTCTCAGTGGCAATCACGCGAATAATTGCTCCAGGCCGAATTCGAATTGCCGGTGGATTTTTTTCAGATAATGAGCCTCTTGCAAAGCGTAGACCGTCACCTTGAATATTGATCTTTTCTCCGCCGTGCAAATAAGCAGTGACCAGGTTGGTATTGCTACTTAATACAATCGCAGGCCTAAGATCATCTGCTTCTTTTATATTGCTGAGTGCTTCATCGAGCGGTTCTTCTTGTTGCGCATTGAGTAAGGCTGCATCAATAAAGCCTTCTGGACCATTGTAACCATGGCGGCTATCGTAATTAAGGATGCCAGATCTAAGTGCCGTATAGGCATCTTGCTGAGCCTGACTGTTAATTGTGGTGTAGACCTTGAAGCCTTGAGTATATGTGGCGTCTTGATACTTCTTAACCATCATTTGCCGAACCATTTCTGCTACGTATTCGGCATGAATAGGGTACTGTTGATTACTACGTTTGTAGGTTAAATTTGCTTCTAAAGCAGCCTTGTATTCTGCTTCGCTAATAAAACTTAATTCAGTCATCCTGCGCAAAACATACTTTTGCCTCAATGTGGCCCGTTTAGGATTCACAATAGGGTTGTAGGCTGAAGGTGCTTTGGGAAGGCCTGCTAGCATCGCATACTCAGCAATACTTAGATCTTTAAGTTCTTTTCCGAAGTAAATTTGGGCTGCGGAAGAAAAGCCGTACGCGCGTTGGCCCAGATAAATTTGGTTCAGATAGAGTTCTAGAATTTGATCTTTCGATAAATTGTGTTCAATTTTAAACGACAAAAGGGCTTCGTTAAATTTTCGACTGTAGGTTTTTTCATTTGAAAGATAGAAATTTTTGGCCACTTGCATCGTGATTGTACTTGCACCTGATTGTGAACGACCAGAAATTAAATTGCCGCCAATCGCACGAAGTACGCCAATATAGTCAATGCCACCATGCTGGTAAAAACGCTCATCTTCAGCCGCAAGCAGGGCTTTAATCATGAGTGGAGGGACTTGGTTAATTGGCGTGAACGCACGCTTTTCCTCGCCAAATTCGCCAATTAGTACGTTATCTTCGCTGAAAATACGTAGCGGTATTTTGGGTTTGTAGTCAGTCAGCGCGTTTAATGATGGTAGTTTGGGGTAGGTCACTATAATCGCGAGCGCGGCGATGCTTACAGCCATAAAAGCCAAGCCGAGTATTGCAATGAGTACCGTAAAAAATAGTTTTTTTGCCATGTCAGCAGGGTCGATTGTTTGATGTTATTGTAATTTACGGGTTTTATTTAGATGTTGCAAAAAAAGAGATTGAGATCTAGCTTACTTTACAGGAGTAAGTGTCGGCTGATACGATTTTTTACCAACTATGAATAGGGAATATTGCGTTGAACCTCGATTTTCTAAAACCGAAGGCCCCACCACTAATCGGTGTGGACATCAGCTCGTCGGCCGTGAAAATGGTGGAGCTGAGCCAAGCAGGGCGCAATTTTAGCCTTGAACGATACGTAATTGAGCCACTCCCTAAAGATGCGGTCACCGATAATAATATCGTAAATTCCGAAGCCGTAGCTCTTGCCATACGAAATGCGTGGCGACGCATGGGGACTAAGGTAAAAAATGTTGCCGCTGCTCTGCCAGCATCCGCTGTGATTACCAAAAAAATTCTTGTGCCAGCTGGAATGAGCGAGCGAGAGCTGGAGAGTCAAGTTGAAACCGAGGCAAATCAATACATTCCTTTTTCCTTAGATGAAGTCAATTTAGATTTTCAAGTTTTAGGATTTGCAATTAACAATCCTGAAGAAGAAGATGTGCTTATTGCTGCAGCAAAAAAAGATAAAGTTGACGAGCGAGTTGCTGCAATTGAAGAGGCTGGCCTGAAAGCCGTCGTATTGGATGTTGAGTCTTATGCAACTCAAGCGGCTTTTGAATTGATGCGGCCGCAATTGCCTAATGGCGGTGAAAATCAAATTGTAGCGGTAGTTGATATTGGTTCAACTGCAATGCATATGAATATTTTTAAAGATGGGCAGTCAATTTATAGTCGTGACCAAGGTTATGCGGGTAATCAATTGACGCAAGAAATACAAAGAAAATTTAATATGTCAGCTGAGGAAGCTGAGCAGGCAAAACGCCAAGGCGGCTTGCCTGACAATTACGAGCCAGATGTTTTGCAGCCATTTATGGACACAATGGCGCTGGAAATATCTCGTTCCTTGCAATTTTTCTATACATCAAGTAATTACAATTCAGTGGATCACATTTTGCTCGCTGGCGGTTGCAGTGTCATTCATGGTTTGGATGAGGCTGTGTCGAGTCGTACTCAAGTAGCGAGTACGATGAGAGCAAATCCTTTTTTTAGCATGTCCACTGGAAAAGTTAAAGGTAAGCAAATTCAATTAGATGCACCTTCACTGTTAATTGCATGTGGATTGGCTATGCGGAGGTTTGACCCAGTATGATTAGAATTAACTTACTTCCGCATCGTGAGCAAAAAAGAATTGCAAGGCAACGTCGCTATGTCTCGATGTTGATCGTATCTTTTCTTGCCGCCGCCGGTGTCGTTTTGGCTGGGTACATGGTACTTTCAGCAAAAATTGATACACAGGCTGACAGAAATCAGTTTTTAACTGAGGAAAATGCCAAGTTAGATCGTGAGATCGCCGAAATTGACAAGCTAAAGTCTGAAAAACAAGCGTTACTTGATCGTAAAAAAATTGTTGAGCGTTTACAGTCAAATCGAACAGAAACGGTTCATTTACTTGATCAATTAACTCGGCAGGTCCCTGAGGGCGTTTATTTGAAAGATGTTAAACAAACTAACGATCAGTTAGTACTGATTGGCTATGCTCAATCTAACGCTCGTGTGTCGACCTTAATGAGAAATTTGAATGATTCTCCTACATTTGAACAGCCGCTGTTGATTGAAGCTAAATCAGCAACAGTAGGGAATCAGCGTCTATCTGAGTTCACTCTAAATGTAAAATTGACTCGTGCAGATGAGGCAACAGAAGCAACTGCAAGCGCAGTTAAACGGGGTCAATCATGACAATGGATGACTTAAGAAACTTAGACCCAAAAGATGCTGGGAATTGGCCTGTACAGGTTCAGATTTCATCTTTTGTTTTGGTTTTGGTTTTAGTGATTGCAGGTGGCTACTTCTATTTGTGGAGTTCACAAATGGAAGAGTTGACAGCTGCAAAAGCAACTGAAGAACAGTTAAAAATTGACTATCTTGATAAAAAGAAACGGGCCATTAATTTGGCAGAGTACAAACAGCAGTTGTTAGAAATCCAGCAGTCGTTTGGTGCCTTGCTAAAACAATTACCTAATCGCTCTGAGATGGAGACGCTGCTGACCGAGATTAATCAGGCCGGTGTTGGTCGTGGTTTATTGTTTGAGTTATTTAAGCCTGGTGTTGAGGTTAAGACTGCGGAGTTTGTTGAGGGCCCTATTGCCATCAAAGTCACTGGCTCTTACCATGACTTAGCTGCCTTTGTAAGTGACATTGCTCAGTTGTCTCGGATTGTTATATTAACTGATGTAAAGCTAATAGGCTCTAAGGATCAGCTATTAAAGGATCAGCTATTAATAATGGAAGCAACCATCAAAACATATCGTGCATTAGATGAAGCAGAGATACAGGCAATTCAGCAAGCTGAAGCTGAAGCTCGTAAGAAGAAAAAATAAAGGTCTATCGGAGAATAAATTGTGAAAAGATGGCTCCTTTACGTGTTGTTATTCACTGGTCTTACTGGCTGTTTTGGTGAAGAGCACGGAGATTTGAAAGAGTGGATGACTGAAGAGTCAAAAGGCTTGCGAGGTAAGGTAGAGCCTTTGCCTGAAGCAAAAGTCTATGTTGCATTTCCATATAATGCATTTGAACTTCCTGATCCATTTCGTGCTAGTAAGATGGAACTGGCAAAGAAAGGAGGTGGAAGCGGATTAGCCCCGAATACGAATCGAATTAAAGAAGTTTTAGAGAATTATGACCTTGAAAAGCTGCGTATGGTGGGTACTTTGCAGCAGGGTAAAATAGTACAGGCTCTAGTTCGAGCCCCTGACGGAAATCTATACCGTGTTAAACAGGGTAGCTATATGGGGCAAAACTTTGGGATGGTGACTCAAGTTTCAGAGACTGAAGTTACTTTAAAAGAAATTGTCGAAGATAGTGGTGGTGATTGGGTTGAGCGAACCACTAGTTTGAGCTTGGATGATGCGGAGCAGAAAAAATGAAAATCAAAAAATTCGTAACTCGTTTAAGCCAAGTTGCATTGAGTCTTTGGGTGCCTTTAGCTTTTGCGGCCGATGCTGCAAGTATAACTAATATTGAAGTCAGTACTGTGAGTGCTGACAAGCAAATAGTTAAGCTCACATTCAACGACGTACCACCGACGCCAACTAGTTTCTCTGTTAACACACCACCACGAATTGCATTTGATTTTGCAAACACTGCTAATCAGACAGGCAAAAATACAGTTCAGGTGAATGGTGCCGCTCTTCGTACCTTAAATGTTGCAGAAGGGACAGGTCGCACACGATTAGTCTTTAATTTGCAGAAGTTGGCTGGGTATGAAACCAAAGTTGATGGTAATTCTTTATTCATCACTGTTGATGCCGCTTCAACTGGTACTGGTAGTGCTGCTAGTAGTGCGCCTGCACAGAAAAACACTCAGTTTGCAGAGACGAAATCAAGTGGGAAGAGAGAAGGCATACAAAATATCGACTTTCGCCGTGGATCCAGCGGCGAAGGTAAGGTCATTATCGATTTGACGAGCCCAAATGTGGGAATCGACATTCGTCAACAAGGTAAAAACTTGGTTGTTGAATTTCCGAAATCTGCGTTGCCTAAAAATTTAGAGCGCCGACTTGATGTTACGGACTTTGGCACCCCTATTCAAAAAGTTGAAACTTTTGCACAGGGTGATTCAGTCAAGATGATGATTGAGCCTAAAGGAAATTGGGAGTACTCGGCTTACCAAACTGAAAATCGCTTTGTGGTTGAAGTTCGTGATGCGTCACAAAGTAAAGACAAAGTGGCGTCAAAAGCTAATTTTAAAGGCGAGAAGCTATCACTAAATTTTCAAAATGTTGAAGTAAGAACAGTTCTGCAAGTTATTGCTGAGTTTACTGGTATGAACATCATTACGAGTGACTCTGTCGGTGGCGCTTTGACATTGCGTTTGAAAGATGTTCCATGGGATCAAGCCTTGGATATTATCTTGCAAGCAAAAGGTTTGGATCAGCGTAAAACCGGCAATGTGATGTGGATTGCTCCACGCGATGAACTTGCTGCTAAGGAAAAGTCTGAGCTTGAAAGTCGTAAGCAAATTTCGGAGTTAGAGCCAACTCGCACTGAGTTCTTCCAGCTTAAATATCATAAAGCCGATGCACTGAAAGTTATTTTGAGTGATGAGAAGCAACGAATTTTATCTCCACGCGGCTCTGCGGTAATCGATCCACGTACGAATCAAGTTGTAGTCCAAGATATACCTGCAAAACTTGAACAAATTCGAGAGCTGCTTGCAAAAATCGATATCCCTGTTCGACAGGTTATGATTGAGTCAAGGATTGTTGAGGCAGAAGATGGTTTTCAACGAAATTTAGGCGTCAAGTTACATGGTTTGTACAAAAGCGGTGATGTTGGTGTTGGTGGTGGATTACAGCAGGGCAATAATATTGATGGTTCTAAAGATCCGTTGAGTCAATTGTTGAGCTTGCCTGCTGCTGGTATAGGAGGTTTTAACCCAGGTTCTATTGCAATGCTGATTGCGGGCTCGGATGGTATCTTAGGTCTGGAGTTAAATGCGCTAGAGCAAGATGGAAAATTAAAAATTATTTCTAGCCCACGACTAGTGACGGCAGATCAAGTTGAAGCAGTCATTGAAGATGGTCAAGAAATTCCATATTCTAGCTCATCTCAAAATGGCGCCACGACAGTTGAGTTTAAAAAAGCCACGCTGTCATTGCGAGTTACACCACAAATTACGCCGGATGGCAGTGTATTCATGGATGTTCAAGTTAATAAAGACAGCCGTGGTGAAAATACTTTAAATGGTCCTGCGATTAATACCAAGCAAATTAGAACTAAGGTTCTAGTTGAGAGTGGTGGTACGGTCGTCATTGGTGGCATATATATTGAAGACAATAGCAATACGGTGACTCAAGTTCCACTGCTGGGTGATATTCCGGTAGTTGGTAATTTGTTTAAAAATCGTGCTGTTAATAAAGTCCGTCGTGAGTTGCTGATCTTCTTAACGCCGCGTGTTTTAGAGTCTGATCTCACGCTTCGTTAACGATCTGTTTGTTGGTTCGCTTAACTCGCTAAGAATTAGATATTCAAGTAAAATGCCTGGCATGAGAATGCCAGGCAATTTTTATTTAGTCGGCCTAATGGGGGCTGGCAAGACGACCGTAGGGCGTGCCCTAGCGCGTGCGACCCAAAAAACTTTTCATGATTCTGATCATGATATCGAAGCCCGCACAGGTGCCAAGATTCCAATGATTTTTGAGATCGAAGGTGAAAGTGGGTTTCGAGAGCGTGAAGCTGAGTCAATTGCAGAGTTAACGCAATTGCAAGGTATCGTTCTTGGAACGGGTGGCGGTGTCATCTTAAATCCAAATAATCGCAAACTATTGCGCCGTAATGGGTATGTGATTTATCTGCGCGCCAGTCCAGAAGAGCTATATTCCCGCACCTGCCACGATAAGAACCGTCCCTTGTTACAGACGGCAGATCCGCTTGGCAAGCTCAGGGAGTTATATGAAATTCGTGACCCACTTTATCGTGAGGTTGCAGACTTGGTTATAGATACTAGCCAACAAACTGTAAATTCCCTATTGCAATTATTACTGAAAAAATTGGAACGCCAGCCATGAGCCGCATCGTAAACGTTGATATTGATCACGCGCCGTATTCAATTTTGATTGGTCAGGATTTATTAAAGTCAGTCGCTAGCATTTTGCCTTTGTTGGCGCAAAAGCGGGTTGCTATTGTAACCAATGAGACGATTGCCCCTTTGTATTTAAGCCGTCTGGTGGGCTTGCTTGAGCAGTCAGATGTAGAGTGTCAATCAATTGTGTTGCCTGATGGTGAGCAATTTAAAACGTGGGATAGTCTTAATCTCATTTTTGATGCGCTACTTACTGAGCGTGCAGAGCGTAAGACCACGTTGATTGCATTGGGTGGTGGTGTTATTGGTGATATGACTGGTTTTGCAGCTGCAGTCTATCAGCGCGGTGTCCCTTTTATTCAGATTCCAACTACTTTATTGGCGCAGGTTGATTCTTCTGTTGGCGGTAAAACAGCAATCAATCATCCTCTGGGTAAGAATATGATTGGTGCGTTTTACCAGCCTAAGTTGGTGCTCGCTGATTTAAGTACGCTTGACACGCTCCCGCAACGCGAATTTTCTGCAGGTATGGCCGAAGTCATCAAGTACGGCTTAATTGATGATGTGGATTTCTTGGTTTGGCTTGAGCAAAATATTGTCGGTTTGATGGCGCGTGATAAAGAATTGATTGCTTATGCGGTTGAGCGCTGTTGTCAAAATAAGGCGCGTATTGTTGCTGCCGATGAAAAAGAAAATGGACAACGTGCGCTACTTAATTTAGGTCATACGTTTGGCCATGCGATAGAGGCGGGCTTGGGTTACGGCACTTGGTTGCATGGTGAGGCGGTGGCTGCCGGTATGGTCTTAGCAGCTTATGCGTCTCGCGCCTTAGGTCACTTGAATGATGGCGATATCGCTCGGGTGCTTAGCCTTATTGAAAGAGCAGGTCTGCCAGTGGTTTCGCCAGCATTGGGGCACGATCGCTACAAGGCTTTAATGGCGCAAGATAAGAAAGTCGATGCGGGCCGTATCAAGTTTATTCTCTTGCGCTCATTGGGTGGTGCTTATATTGGTGAACTACCAGAAATAGCGATTGATGCTGCTTTGATTTCTGGTTGTGAGGTAGTCGCCAAATAATCGGCAAGGCTAAGATTTAAATTTGCACGGGCGGCTTCTAGGCGTTTTTCTAGGCCGCTCTCTACATCACTATTGAGTGGACTCACCACCAATTCAAAGACCGCCAGCAAGCTGATCAACTCAGCTGAGCTGGCCAATACCCATTCCCCGTCGCGGGTTGATTCCACCCACTGTTTGGTGGTCATCAACTCTAGAATCTCTTGCGTCACATCGACGCCCAATTCAACTTTTCGACGTAATTGATTGATGTGCATCAGTTGCCCATTTTGATGCGCGCTTGCTAATGCCGCTAAGATACGCACCGCTTGTTCAAAGCGTGTCCCGTGGTGGTTATCCCAGCGCCAGCCGTTGCCGTACCAATATGAAAGTGTGGCTGAAAGTACCGCCCCGCCTAAAATAAGCACCCAGCACAAATACAGCCAGATCAAGAAAATCGGAAAGCTAGCAAACGTACCGTAAACCAAGTTATAAGTGGTGAATTGTTTGATGTACAAGCCAAATAAAATTTTCATTAGCTCTAAACCAGCACTAACGAGTAGGGCTGCGGTTAGTGCATGAGAGCGTGGCACAAAGCAATTGGGTAGTGTGAGGTAGAGCAAGCTTAGCGTAACAAACATCAGCGAAAGCGATGAGATTTTTAAAAGTGGGAAATTCAGTCCACTTAGCCCCGCATTTTGCGATATCCAACTGGTCGCTGAAAGGCTCAAGCCGATGAGTAGCGGCGCCAGAGTGAGCGTGGCCCAGTAAGTCATTGTGCGGGATAGTAATTTTCTAGGCCGTTTGACGCGCCAAATGGTGTTGAACGTTTTTTCGATGGTAAACATCATCAGCAGTGCTGTGGCCAGCAATCCGATCATGCCCATGGTGGTGAGGCTATCGGCGTTGTCGGCAAATTGGCGCATATAGACACCAATCACTTTTCCAGAGGCATCGGGAACCAGATTGTTCAGAATAAAGCCGCGAAAGCGACTTACATTGATGCCAAACATCGGAAACGCAGAAACGAGTGTCAGTGCGATGGTAAAAAGCGGTACAACTGCCAGTAATGTCGTAAAGGTCAAGCTGCCTGCCGTTTCTAAGCAGCGATCATTGATCAACCGGCGTCCTACGAATCGAGAGAAGCCACTAATTCGGGCTAGAAGCGGAAATGTGCAGGCAAAATTCATAGTGAGCTACGGTGACATGCGAATCCCATTATAATAGCGCATCTTGAAAGTGAGCCTGCACAATGACTGAAATTCTTGTTTTGTATTACTCCACCCACGGTGCAACACGGCAAATGGCGCAGTTAATTGGTCGTGGTATCGAGTCTACTTCTGACTGCACGGCACGCTTACGTACGGTGCCACGCATCTCTGCGGTGTGTGAGGCGACTGAGTCTGATGTACCGGAAGCTGGCGCACCTTATGTCTCCCTCGCGGATTTGCAAGAGTGTGATGGCTTGGTGCTGGGTAGTCCGACCCGTTTTGGCAATATGGCCGCGCCAATGAAGTATTTTTGGGATTCGACCATCGCGGATTGGCTCAAGGGCACTTTAATTGGTAAGCCAGCATCTGTGTTTACGAGTTCAGGGACATTGCATGGCGGCAACGAATCGACATTAATTACGATGATGTTGCCCTTGCTGCACCATGGCATGATTATTGTGGGTACACCCTATTCAGAGACTGCTTTGATGTCGACTACAACCGGCGGTACGCCGTACGGTGCGAGTCATTGGGCGGGTACTGAGTCCAATCAGCCAATTTCAGAGGCCGAACGCCAACTCTGCTTAGCACAGGGGCGCCGAATTGCTGAAATCGCCATCAAGCTTAAAGGGGAGGCCGCATGAAGTTGAGCCCTGCTAACTTGCCCTTGCTGCAAAAGATAACTGTTTCTGCCGTAGTCGCAATGATTTTTTTGGTCTTAGCTTGGGAATTGTGCTTGGATCCTGTCGGTGGATCGCCTTCTTGGGTGGTATTAAAAGCCTTTATATTGATGTTACCCCTGCGCGGCTTATTGTATGGTCGCCGTTATACCTACCAGTGGTACACGATGTTTGTGTTGCTGTTTTTTATGGAAGGGGTGATGCGGGCATGGGGTGATAAAGGCATTTCCCAATTACTGGCGAGTGTGCAAGTGGCATTGACCGTAATTAGTTTTGTGTCGGCAACCCTATACGCTAAATATTCACGCCCGAGTTTGTTTGACGAGTTTAATTCAAAAGAGCAGTAGGGTATTTGCTTGCGGCTATTATAGGGTAATGTCTGCGGTCATATACTCTAAAAATGAACAAAGCCCTGCTGGATGTGCGGGGCTTTGTAATTTTACGCTCGGTTTCTAGTTTTTCTCGCTTAGGTTCACGAGCTACTTGGCTTGAGCACTATCGCTTGTGGCAACAGCCTCACGAGTCGAAAGGGTGGTATCAACTCGCTCCGTGATCGCAAAGCTTTAAACCGGTTGCGGGTGCACGCGGCTAATATTGTTGTGAATCTTGTTAAGCGCTGAAATATAAGCTTTCGCGCTGGCGACAATAATGTCGGTGTCGGCGCCTTGGCCGTTGACGATTTTGGCGTCTTTCATCAATCGCACTGTTACTTCGCCCTGGCTATCGGTGCCAGAAGTAATTGCATTCACCGAGTACAATTGCAACTCAGCACCGCTGTTAAACAGGGATTCAATCGCTTTGAAGGTTGCATCCACAGTGCCATCACCCAAGGCGGTCGCGCGGCGTTCAATTCCCGCCTCGCTGACTACCAAATCAGCGCTTGGTGTTTCGCCCGTTTCAGAAATCACTTTCAGTGAAATCAACTTGATGTGTTCTTGCTCGATAGTAATCAACTCATCGGACACCAAGGCGTGCAAGTCTTCGTCGAAAATTTCGCGTTTTTTATCAGCCAAAGTTTTAAAACGCGCAAATGCGGCGTTCAAAGCTTCTTCTGATTGCAACTCAATGCCAATTTCAAGCAATTTGGTCTTAAATGCATTGCGGCCCGACAATTTACCCAAGCTCAAGCGATTGGTGCTCCAGCCAACTGATTCCGCGCTCATGATTTCGTAGGTTTCGCGGCATTTCAAAATACCGTCTTGGTGAATGCCGGATTCGTGTGCGAATGCGTTTGCACCGACAATGGCTTTGTTGGGCTGAACTGGGTAGCCGGTAATCGTTGACACCAATTTGCTGGTTGGCACGATTTGCGTTGCGTCGATGCCGCATTCAACGCCAAATACATCGCGGCGGGTGCGGGTAGCCATCACGATTTCTTCCAGTGCTGCATTGCCTGCGCGTTCACCCAAGCCATTAATTGTGCATTCCACTTGGCGTGCGCCGCCCAAAACAGCCGCCAATGAATTGGCAACCGCCATGCCCAAATCATTGTGGCAATGTGCTGACCAGATGACTTTGTCGCCGCCTTTGGTTTTTGAAATCAACTCGCGGAAAAACGCTTCGGTGCGTTGTGGTACGGCGTAGCCAACGGTATCGGGAACATTCAAGGTGGTCGCACCAGCCTCAATCACTGCGCTAAAAATACGAGCCAAAAAGTCGATGTCGCTGCGCAATGCGTCTTCAGCCGAGAACTCAACGTCATTGGTGTATTCCAACGCCATTTTGACTGCTTTGACAGCTGCATCAACGACTTGATCCGGCGTCATGCGCAATTTGTGTTCCATGTGAATCGGGCTGGTCGCGATAAAGGTGTGAATCCGGCCGCGTTTTGCGTCTTTGATCGCTTCACCAGCAGCACGCACATCACGTTCATTGGCGCGCGCCAAAGAACAGACGGTACTGTGTTCGATAATGCCTGCGATAGTTTTAATCGCATCGGCGTCGCCCGGGCTGGCTGCAGCAAAACCAGCCTCAATCACATCAACACCCAAGCGCTCCAACTGGCGAGCAATCCGAATTTTTTCTTCTTTGGTCATCGACGCGCCCGGCGATTGTTCGCCATCACGCAATGTCGTATCAAAAATAACCAAACGATTGCTGCTATTACTCATGGTGCTCATGGTGCTCTCCTTAATCTGATTCGGTGCGGATTGCGCACTCGTCATATAGTTTTGGATATTAAAACTACGGCCTTGGCTGTTGGCCAATTGAGCCAGCTTGTCCACTTGGGTGAGTGGCAAACTGCCGCGTTCACGCCATTTATAAATCGCAGCTCGGGAGACTGGGTCAGCTGGAAATGCAGCATTGAGCTGATCGGCCAGTAGGCTTGGTCCACCAAAATCAGCGATTAGACGGTCAATGTCTAATGACACAGTGTTCTCCTTCGCATCGATGGGTTTAGATTAAATATTATTGGACTTTATGTCAAATTGTTAGGCGAAAAAATAGCGCCGGCTTGACGTTCGGCGCTATTTTCTGTGTCTAAAATACAGTGATTGGACTATTTGTCTGATTTTGCTCGGCGCAGTAGCGTCCAAAGCCAGTACAGATAGCCGGACGCTGCATAGCAAATGAAGAAGCTAAACAATACCAAGGCCGGCCGTGATGCGCCGATGAGTAAAACTAGGGTCGCAATCAATAGCGTCACAAACGGCACCGTTTTGCGCATGTGCAACTCTTTAAAACTCCAAAATGGCACGTTGGAAACCATGGTTAGCCCCGCAAACAGCGTAAAAACCATCGCGGCGTAGGGGATGAGCTCAGCTAGTGGCGCGAGGTCTTCGTGATATTCGATATTAATCCACACTAATCCAGCAACCAGTGCCGCCGCCGCTGGGCTAGGCAGACCTTGGAAAAAGCGTTTATCAACCACTTCGATATTGGTGTTAAAACGCGCCAAGCGCAGCGCCGCGCCAGCGCAATATATAAATGCCACCGCCCAACCGAGCTTACCAAAGCCCGATAAGCCCCATGAATACATAATCAGCGCGGGGGCAACGCCAAACGAAACCATATCGGACAAACTATCAAATTGCGCGCCAAATTCTGATTGCGTATGCGTCATCCGTGCTACACGGCCGTCGAGCCCGTCTAGGATCATCGCAGCAAAAATTGCCAAAGCGGCGTGCTCAAATTTGCCATTCATTGCTTGAACAATGGCATAAAAGCCAGAAAACAAAGCGGCGAGCGTAAATAGATTGGGCAGTAGATAAATGCTTTGCCGGCGCAAGGTTTGTGCGCGGTTCAATGGTGGTTTTGTGTACGGCGATTGCGGCATGAAAACCTCTATATATCCTTGCGTATGAGTCGACATTGTAACTGAGGCATCGTCGCATCGGTAGCGCATCGCCGGATACGCTATAATTCGCGCTCTTTTTGGATTTTGGGGACTTGCGTGTCCGATCGTCTTTTTGTGATGTTGCAGTATGTCATTCCAAAGTTGCTGTTGACGCAACTAATGGGTTTTTTGGCCGGTTTACGCGCAGGAAAGCTGACGACCGCAGTGATTCGGGGTTTTGTCGCCAAGTATCAAGTGAATATGGCTGAGGCCGCCAATCCGGACATTGCCGCTTATCCCACTTTTAATGCATTTTTTACCCGCCCGCTGAAAGCGGACGCTCGCCCAATTGCCAACGCGGAGCTGATCTGTACCGTTGACGGTGCAATTAGCCAGTTTGGCCCGATTGAAAAAGACCAGATTTATCAGGCCAAAGGCAAATATTTCACGACTAAAGCCTTGCTCGTTGGCGATGCCGCGCTGGCGAAAAAATTTGAAAATGGTTTGTTTGCAACGATTTACTTGAGCCCGAAAGATTATCACCGCATCCACATGCCATGCCGTGGTCGATTGTTGGAAATGACTTATGTGCCGGGCGAATTGTTTTCGGTCAATCCAGCGACTGCGCGCGGCGTTGATGCGCTGTTCGCACGCAATGAACGCGTGGTGTGTGTGTTCGAGAACGATAAAGGTCAGCCCTTCGTACAAGTACTCGTCGGAGCGACTATTGTAGGCAGCATGGCCACCACATGGCACGGCGTCGTCAATCCACCACGTAGCAATGCAGTGTGGACAAAAGATTATCGTGATCAACAAGTCATCTTGGAGCAGGGCGCAGAAATGGGCCGCTTTTTGCTCGGCTCAACCGTGGTGCTGCTGTTTCCTGAAGGTGATTTGGAGTTTAATGCTGATTGGAAAGCTGGGCGTGGTGTACGGTTGGGTGAGGTGATGGCGGATTGAAGTGTGGGTATATCAATGTAGCCATATTTATGAATAATACCTAGGTTAATATACCCTTTTTTGTGTCCATATTCAGATTAGGTGTTGTTAGTTTTAAGTGCCTGCGGCACGGTGTTTTACAATCGCAATCCGCGATGGGGACTTACTTTTCTTGCTTCGCCAAGAAAAGGTAAGCAAAAGAAGGCGACCCATATATCTGCACCGACTTCGTCGGCTTGATATGAGGGGTTTTAAAACCTCAACTCAACGAGCGCGAAAGATATATCAACACCAAATCTGAACATCACCTTATGGTAGGGCGCAATGCAATCCTATCAACTTAAGCCTTCAACCGTTGCTTTGTAAGCAATGTAATCGTGAGGTTTGGGGTGATTGGTGCGTTCTTTCCTCGCTCTGGGATTAAAATTGATCAACGATTTCCTGATCTCAGTCAGCGCAAGCTTCAGACGTTTTAACGCGCTCGGTTTGCC
>CAUOZE010000062.1:0-18548 GCA_963508915.1 uncultured Deefgea sp. | reverse complement strand
AGCTTGCGCTGACTGAGATCAGGAAATCGTTGATCAATTTTAATCCCAGAGCGAGGAAAGAACGCACCAATCACCCCAAACCTCACGATTACATTGCTTACAAAGCAACGGTCTGAAGGCTTAAGTTGATAGGATTGGTGTTGCTTGGGCTTGGCACTCTGTATATTGAAATTATCGGTAAAGACTCGTTGAGTCTGATCTTGCTTATTTTTGGATTGGTTTTCCTAAGCTATGGGCTGGGCGGCGCTAAATGGCTGGGTAAAATTGACTCACGCTTTAACAGCAATCCGCTGGAAGAGTATAAAAAGCTGATGAAAAATGAAGCAGAGACGCAACCCAAATCATGAGAAGTTAATTCAACTTTCTATTGGTAGTCCCCCAGAAAAGCGGTAGCAGCAAATAGCGCCGCGCTGATAGATAGTGCTGATTTTGTAGCGCTGGTGCTTTATGCATTTGCGTTTTAAATGCTCTGGGAAAAATCGCCTTAAATTTCATCCTGCCGAAACCGCGTTGCTTTTCTATACTGAATGGCCCTTAACGGATAGCCATGATGTCGAGTTTGTTCCACCGCCTCTTTTTGAACGCCACGCCGGAAGTCGATACGGCGGCGTTTGAACGTCTAAATGCGTTGTCGCCCCGTTTAACTGAAAACGATGGCGGCATTGTTTCTGAATTTAATCCCGAAGATAAAACCATTATTTGCCGCGAAACCATCGTCAACCGCCAAGAGCGCGTCGTTGGCCGCTGAATAAAAACATCACCGAGCGTGTGCACATTGGTCATGCAATGCGGCGTTTGTACGATCAGGCTTTGGTGAGTCAACTGATTAGTCTGCCCTTGCTGCAATTATTGGGCCAGCGTTTTGCCCTAGTGCACATCGCCGCCGAGCATATTTTTGAGAGCAAGGTCGCGCATTTGGCCGGTCAGCATTGCATGTTTGTGCTGCGCTTTGTGGATGAGTCGGTGAGTGACGAGCTGATTGAGCAGGTCAAAAAATTACTCAAAAAAGGCGTCATGATCGGCATTCTGGCGCACGAGTGTTTGAACGCGGGCATGGAACGCTTGGTCGATGATGTCGATATGCTGGTGCTGGACTTGCATGTAGAGGCGAGCTTTTCTGCCGATATTGCGGAGGCGATTCACGCGCAGCCGCAATGGCCCTTGCTGGCCTGCCATATTGATTCTTACGAAGCTTTTGATGCGATGTGGGAATCCACGCTCTATGGCGAGCGCGTGTGTTCTTTTCAGGGCCCTTTTATTAGCGCTCGTGATGCTTGGGGCGTCAATCCAACGCCCGCATTACGGTTTCAAGTGCTGCGCTTGTTAGACCTAATTGATCAAGAAGCACCCACGCAAGTGCTGGCCGATGCGCTCAAAGCTGATCCGGTATTGTTATATAAATTATTGCGGATGAGTAAAACCAGCTCGCCCGAACAAATTGGCAGCGCCGAGCAAGCTTTTTTGTGTGTGGGCCGTGAAACATTACATCAGTGGCTGACGTTTATGGCGCACAGCCAAATGCCGGATGCGGGACGCGATCTTGCCTTGCTTAACGTGGCTTTGCAGCGCGGACGATTAATGCAGTTGCTTGCGCAAAATTTAACTTTACCGCTGCCCGAGCAGGTCTTTCTAACTGGTATTTTGTCTTTGATGGGGGCTTTGCTGCAGCAGCCGCTGGCCGATACACTTAAAGCAATTGATGTGCCTCGCGAAATTAGTGCCGCGCTGCTAACGCGCTCGGGATTATATTTCCCCTATCTGCAATTGGCGTGCGCGGTGGAAACCCAAGATTTTCATACGATTAGCCAGTGCTGCCAAGCCTTACATGTTTCCGCCTTGGTGGTGAAAGAGCAGCAAGCCGCTGCCGCGCAATGGGTAGAGTCTGTTTTGTACCATAAAGCAGGGCAGTAGATCGGGCGCTGTAAGCTATCCTTTTCGTACTTAAAGCTCTAAGATAAAGCTCCTTTTGCTCCTTCTTACTGAATCATTATGTTGCATCTCAGTTCTTTCATGGCCCACTTCTTATTGGTGATCGCGGCGCTGATCCCGATTTTGAACCCGCTGGGGCAAGCCCCTATTTTTATGTCGATGACGTCGCGCTACAGCGCGGATGAGCGTGCGATCTTGGCGCGAAAAGTCGGTATGTATGGCTTTTTCTTGCTCTTGGTGAGCATGTTTATTGGCATTTATGTGCTGGATTTTTTTGGCGTATCTCTGGCGATTGTTCGAGTCGGTGGTGGTTTGTTAGTCGCAACTGCAGGCTGGCAATTGATGTCGTCTGATCCATCGCATAGCATGCTGGTCTCCAGTGACGAGCGTTTGAGCGAAGAGCAATTGCGCCAGCGCGCGTTTTTCCCGCTGACCTTTCCAATTAGCGTGGGCCCCGGCTCAATCACCGTAGCGATTACCTTGGGCGCGAGTTTTAAGCGTTCGGGTTTAGATACCGTTTTGATTCCATTGGCGAGTGTCTTGGCTGTCGCCGTCGCGTCGTTTTTGCTGTATTGGTGCTATCGAAATGCCGACCGCTTGCTCAAACTAATGGGTGAAACCGGCACGATTATTTTCTTGCGACTGTCGGCGTTTATTCTGCTTTGCTTAGGAATTCAGATTTTTTGGAACGGGATCAGTGAATTGATGGCCGAGTTTTTAATTCAACATTGGCCAAAGTAAACATGGCTCGCACGAGCCATTAATCCTCAGCATCTCTTTCCAAGCGCCAACTAAGCCGCTTTGTTTGCACAGCCAGTGCGATCAAAGCGGCAATTTCCTTTCTGTATTGCCTAATACTCCACGTAATCATTACATCCACGCTTATTGAGCGTTCTGCTGGCTGCCGGCCAAAACACGTCAAAGCACCCATTCAATCAAACCCAGATTAGTACCGCTGAACACGTCAGCCTGTGCATCAACTCGGTCAAAATCATTCCCGTCGTTTCTCAATAAGCCACTTTCGATCAACGATTTCTCGGTATTTCGTGCGCAATTTCAACATCAAAATACGATGTATTAACGCCAAACCTATACAAAATAAGGCCCTTAAAAAGATACGGTTTAGGGTGGATAAGCTGTGGATGCAAGGCGGGAATCCATACGGATTGCAATGTATGCTTTGGGTGTAAGCGATGATTGTGGGTAAAATTTATTTTTGCTTAACAAATCGCAGCATCTAGCTACCGGCTTAATACCGAAAATATCATTGCGCTAAGTAATTGTAAGAAATGTGGAAAACTTACTTATCCACAGGAAGTCGAGCTGCTTATTTATTATTACTAAATTAAAATAAAAACCAATAAAGCAAAGCGTTTTCACAGCAAAAAGCTGTGGATAAATCTACCGTTTTAACCCAAAAACTAAGCAACGGGTCTCCAAACCAATCACCAGCTATTTGGCAAAAAAGCTAGGCTTTACCGGCAAATTGAGCGAAAATTGCAGACCAGTTGCGACAGATCCACTTGATTGATGGCAACAAGGAGTTGAATGTGGAAGTGAATATTTTTAAAAGCATGAGCAATCCCAGCAAATGCCTCGTGTTACCTGTTGACGTTGATGTCGATAACAGCCAATTGGCCATTGAAGACAAAGACTATGAACAGGTGTATTTCTTACGCACTCGAACTTTGAAAATTGGCAATGACAATGTGAGTTTTGATCCCGCCAGTGCGATCAGCGCCATTGAAAACCAAGGTTTTTATCTATTTCAGCTGTGATTTGCACAGGAATGGGTTCAATACGAGCCCGCCATAGGATGTCCATATGACCCCATCGATTTTGTCTAACGCGCAACGCATCGTCGTAAAAGTCGGTTCGAGCTTAGTGACCAATGAAGGCAAAGGCCTTGATCACGCTGCGCTAACGCGCTGGGCCGAAGAAATCGCGCATTTAACGCGTTTGGGTAAACAAGTCGTATTGGTGTCATCCGGTGCAGTGGCTGAAGGCATTGCCCGGCTGGGTTGGACACAAAAACCCACCGCAGTACATGAAAAACAAGCCGCTGCCGCTGTTGGCCAACTGGGTCTTTGCCATGCTTATGAAAGCGCATTTCGCCAACACAATCTGACCTGTGCACAAGTGCTGCTCACGCACGAAGATTTATCGGATCGCACGCGTTATCTGAATGCCCGCTCAACCTTGCTGACGCTACTGCAATTGGGCGTGATTCCGATCATCAATGAAAACGACAGCGTAGTAACCGCTGAAATCAAATTTGGCGACAACGATACGCTGGGCGCTTTGGTCACCAATCTGATTGAAGGCGATGCACTGGTCATTCTGACCGACCAAACTGGCCTATTTACGGCCGATCCACGTAGTAACCCAAGCGCAACCTTGGTGCAAACCGGTATTGCAGGTGACCCTGCTTTGGAAGATATGGCCGGTGGCGCGGGTTCTAGCGTGGGCACAGGGGGGATGTATACCAAAATCATCGCCGCCAAGCGTGCAGCTCGTAGCGGCGCAGCAACCATCATTGCCTGTGGGCGTGAAGCGAAAGTGTTAACTCGATTGGCTGCCGGAGAAATGATTGGCACGCAACTGACGTCGGCGACTTGTGCTTTGGCGGCTAAAAAACAATGGATTGCGGATCATTTGCAGCTCAAGGGTAGCGTGACGCTGGATTCGGGCGCTGTTCGTGCCGTGAAGCAATCGGGTTCGAGCTTGCTGCCGATTGGCGTGATTGCGGTTGACGGTGAATTTTTGCGCGGTGAAGTCGTGCGCTGTGTTGATCACGAAGGCCAAGAAATCGCTCGTGGTTTGATTAATTACAGCTCACAAGAAACACAACGTATTTTGCGCCAACCGACCGGGCAAATCGAAGCGGTATTGGGTTACATTGATGAAGCAGAACTGATTCATCGTGATAATTTAGTATTGTGCTGATGGGCTTTGTTCAGATTACGTGTTGATGGTTTTAAGTGCCTACGGCACGGTCTTTTACAGTCGCAATCCGCGACGAGGACTTACTTTTCTTTTCGCTGCGAAAAGTAAGCAAAAGAAGGCGACCCATATATCTGCACCGACTTTGTCGGCTTGATATGAGGGTTTTTAAAATCCCAAACTCGACGATCGAGAAACTAATATCAACACCAAATTTGAACATTGCCTGCTGATGTTGGGTATTGCTCCCTAGGTGCTGCCAATCAAGACCTGTACTGAAATACCTGTAAATAATAAAAGCCGTAGCAAAGTGATTCGCTACGGCTTTTTGATTGTTGCAATGCTTAAAGATTTTTGAGAATCACCGTCACTTCACAACCTGCACCACGGGTTAAAACTGGCGTATGTGTGTCGTTGATTTTGATGAGCTTGCCATCCATTTCGAGTCGAGCGCCGATGGCGTAAGTGTTGCGCGGGTTGATCGCATCGGGTGAGAACTTCAGCGTCACCGTTGGTGGTGTGCCTTGTTCTAATGTGATGGTTTGTTTGGCGATTAATTCCGCTGGTGCGTCCATTAGAGAAACATCACGTAATTCAACGGTGAGTACCGCGCCTGGATACAGGCGACGATCTAGCCACATCACTTTAGCGGTCACACTCTCAACAGCTTGTTTTTTCACGATCCCATATATAGAAAATGCCTGTTGGACTTCTTTGCTATTAGTTTGCAGTGCAATGAACTCTTTGCCCTCACTGCTGGCGGGGTCAAAAGGGTTGTTGGCAGGCAGTTGCGCCACATAAACACGCTGTCCATCTTCACCCAGTACTTCACCGATCGGCTTTTTATCCGCCGCGAGTTGCGTCCATGCCGCTTTGGGGAACACTAAAATATCGAGTAATGGGTATTTCTGCTGAGCTGCGCCAGCACGGAAACGATATTCAAACTGTTGCGTGGCGCTTTCGCCATAAAATGGAATTTCGCTGCCGGATTTCACATCCATTTGCACGCGATTGGCGGTCCAACGATCCGGTGGAATAAACACCAAACCCGATGCCGCATCACGAACAGGCCGCAAAGGCTCTTCGATATCGGCTAAGGTACAATTTTTGGCTACGACAACGTCATTTTGCTCTAAAAAGCCCGTGTCGCCCTTGAGCCAAACCGTGGTTTTGCCATCGCTGTATTTGACACCTGACGCTGCCACCACTTGGGGCAATGGAATGAATGACCAGCCAACTTGCAGTTGGATCGCATCATGCGAGGTCATTTGAATAGTAAAAGATTGCCCCTCATCACACTGAAAGCGTTTGGGCACGGGGGCTTCATTGGCCAATACAAAATGACTGCAAAATAGCAGGGGGATAATAAACGCCTTCATGGATTTGCCTTTGTCATATCTTGATTCGATATTGTCGACAATTTGCATAAAAGAAGAAAGGCGAATATTTCCTATTTATTATCAGTAATTGTTCAGCAAACTAAAAAATAGCCTGATCAGGGAATTGTGTTGCTTTGGTAGGGGCCTGCATTAAAGTGCGCGGCACTGATACCAGCAAAATTAATTTTTCAATCGGCGTTTCACGCTGCAAAATGAGTTCAGGTAGCTCGATAATTTGATTGTCGCTGTCTTCACCATCAACAACGCCCATTCGATCCACATTGCAACTATGAATATGTAATTGAACAATATCCGGCGTGGCCGCTAATTCGGTGATCAATAACTCGCACATGGCTTCTGGATTGAGCATCTCATGAATGCTTTGCAATTCTGTGGTGAGTGTTTTAATCCGTTCTTTTTGCGCCGTTTGCGCGGCACTGGGCGTATTGCCATGCATTCTGAGCATGGTACGGGCATTGATGAGTTCATCATCAATCTGTTTTTTCTTGTTTTCAATCGCTGCAATAGCCAGTTGAGCTTGATTGGCGACTGTATCCAAAATCCGCAATGCACCCAATTGCACCAAGGCATCAGGTGACTCGGCTGGGATACCAATCCGGTGATTAGCAAAAATCAATAATTTTTGTGGTACATCTTGCCGAATTTGCCCGTCGATTTCACACACGCCATAGCGTGTTTTTTCATTGGCATCGGCAATCAAACCCACATACGCAATATCGGCCAGCGGCCAAGTGGAGAACCAAGTTTGCAACTCGGAATCGCCACCAACGATTTCGCTCATGCGATCTGGTGTGGCGAACAGTAGTTGCAATGTGCGATCTTCGCGCCAATTTTCGACGGTTAAGGCAATCGGGTCGGGCAATTGCGTTGCCAGAGCCGTAGCATGTTCGTGCGCCCAGCCTATATATGACACTAAGCGAGATTGGTAATTTCGCGCAAGGCGAATATGGGGATGGGCGATGTCAACGAGCCGCTCAATCAGCGTTGCGTCGTAGCCGCTGATTTTCGGTTTAGGGGCAAACCAAGACTGAATTGTGCTCCACATCATCGACTACCTTATGTAAAAGATAGGATATTAAGCCCAATTGCTTAAAAAAGCAGTGTGTTGGCTCAAGGATTCAATTCATACAAGGTCGCCTCATCCGGTGGCGTTAGCTCGCGGATAACGCGTGCAGGGTTACCGCCCGCCAAGACACAAGACGGAATATCGCGTGTTACGATGCTGCCTGCGCCAATCACGCTATGGTCGCCGATGGTCACACCCGCACAAATAATCGCACTGGCCCCAATCCATACATTATTACCAATCGTAATGCTCTTAGCGCAATACGCCCAGCGTTGCCGCTCGGTCGGGTCAACGGGGTGAGTGCCGGTCTGAATTTGAACATTGGGTGCAATGATGGTGTGATGGCCAATGGTGATGGGCGCGCCGGGAGCGGCTGCGATTTGGGCGTTGTAATTGATAATACTTTCCGACCGAAACGAATTAAATGCCCGCGTGCAATCGCCAGTGGTGGCGTGATAATGACTTCATCAGCCTGAGCAAATAGCTGAGCAAGTAGCGATGCGCGTTCTTGCGTTGAGCCGTGTGGCAGATGATTGAAACGATGTAGTAGTTCGCCTTCCTTTTTCCAGTGCGTTTCAGTGCCTAAATTTTCGAATGAAAAGTTAACTAAGTCGTGACTCATACACCACCTTTGCGTATGTAGCAATTGATAATCTACGTGAATGAAGCTTGTTGAGATAGTATAGGTCTTCTATGGTTGTAAGTACTGTCACAAATACGTATACAAAGGGTTTGATATGAATAATGGGGGCGTGAAAACACGGCTTTTAGCCGGTTTTGGTTTGGTTCTCTCGCTATTGGCGGTCGTCGCAGTGGTTGCTTTATTGGGCCTAAATGGTTTACGAAGCAATATGGCTCAGCTTGTAGAACAGCGCTACCCCGTGGTTGTTCAATTGAATCAGCTTATTGCAATGGCTTACCAAACCGATATTTCGCTGCGCAATGCCGTCTTAGCCGAAACCTTAACTGACACCGACAATCTGGTCGCCGAGCTAAAAAAACAGGGCCCTAATGAAGAAGCTAAGCTGGTCGAATTAAAAAACATGCTGGCCAATGACCCCAGTGCACAAGGTTTATTGACTGAAGTGGTCAACGCCAATGTGGCGATGGATGTAAAAAAAGAAAAACTACTTACCCAATTGACGCTTGATCGCACTACCGGTGCTCACTTTATCAATACCGAATACGCCACTGTAAGTAATGCTTATCGTGATGCACTGCTGCAATTGGCTAAGCAGCAAGGCCAAGCGATGGATGAAGGCAAAATGACCGCGCTTAGCAGTGCGAATGGTGCATTTAGTGTGATCAGCATGGTGAGTATTTTTGCGATTGTGTTGGGTTTGGTGTTGGCATGGCTGATTACTTCTAAATTGGTGCAATCTTTGTTTGCTGCCTGTGCTGTGGCAGAGAAAATTGCTGCGGGTGATTTAAGCCATGATTGGCACGGTGTGCAGTTTGGCAGTGATGAATTGGGCAAATTGCAAAGCGCATTGAAAAAAATGCAGGATAACTTAACGCAGATTATCCGGCAGATTCGTGATAACTCTGAAGCGGTCACACGATCAGCACGAACGTTATCAAGTGCGTCACAACAAATCATGATGGGCTCGGATGAACAATCGTCTTCGGCCTGTTCGATGGCGATGGCAGTCGAAGAAATGAGCACTAGCATGGATCAAGTGGCAGACAACACGCTGGATGTGGAACAAAAAGCTCGTAGTGCTGGTGAGTTGGCTGGTAATGGTAGCAAAGATGTTTCCGCTGCCGCTCGTGAGATGCAGGCGATTTCAACAGAGGTTGGCAGTGCCTCTGATCAAATTACCGAGCTGGGTCGCAATATTAATCAGATTGGCACGATTGTCATCGTGATTAAAGACGTGGCCGACCAAACCAATTTATTGGCACTCAATGCGGCGATTGAAGCTGCTCGTGCCGGTGATATGGGGCGTGGGTTTGCTGTGGTTGCTGATGAAGTCCGTAAATTGGCCGAGCGCACCGCGCAATCGGCGAGTCAAATTACCAATATGGTGGGCAATATTCAAAGCGGCGCTCATGTTGCTGTCGTTCGAATGAGTAGCGGTAGCCGTCGGGTGGGCGATGGTCTGCAACTGACGAATCAGGCCAGCGACAGTATTGGCTTAATTAATGAGCGCAATATTGAAGTGATTCAATCAGTGCATGGCATCACTGAGCAGATGCAAGAGCAGCGCTCAGCCGCACGTGATATTGCGGTGAATGTTGAGCGTATTGCCCAAATGGCCGAGGAAAACTCCGTCTCGGTGCGCAATATGGGCGATTCTATTGTTCAATTGGAGCAAATGGCCGAGCAACTATCGGCAACCGTGCAACGATTCAAAGTGGCTTAAAGGTTTATTCGGTGTGGTGTGTTGAGTAACGATTAAATCACTCGTTTTGGTTTTCTTGTCTTGGATGGATTATGTCTGAACTGATTGCTTATATCGCACCACAAAATGTCTTGCCTGCTTTATCTGATTGCTTACTAATTTTAAATACCAGCAAC
Organism: uncultured Deefgea sp.; assembly: GCA_963508915.1. Classification (GTDB taxonomy): domain Bacteria; phylum Pseudomonadota; class Gammaproteobacteria; order Burkholderiales; family Chitinibacteraceae; genus Deefgea. The sequence goes on along the minus strand of CAUOZE010000062.1, from coordinate 8,689 downwards.
AGCCATTTGCATGTGATTCAGGCAGATGACGGTGATATCGTGCAGCGGCATTATGCTTTGCAGATGCCAGTGCAGCGTTTGGTGTTCCCACCGGCTAATTGTCATTGGTTGATTGCAAGCCTCAGTAATGAGCCACATCCAGCGATTCGCACGATACAACATCACTTGGTGGTTACTGCAATGGGGTTGTGCAGCAACCATATCGATTTAGCGCGTAGTTTGGACATAGGCATTGCGTCGAATCTAAGTGAATTAGTTGAAGCGGTGTTGTTACGGCAACTCAATGACGGCGCAACGCTATTAGAGGCCATTGCCATTTGCAATGCCCAACTAAAAGGTGATGTGTCCTATATTTTCCATCAGCAAGGTCACGCGCAGTTTATGTTCGCATCCTGCTTGGGGCGTCCATTGTTTGTGGGATTGGAATCGGGCTTAAGGCAAATTTGTTGCAGTAGTTTGCGTTTGATTCGCCAGCGCGCTAATCAAGTGTATGCGATGAATACGGGCGATGTGGTGAGGTTTGGTTTGGGCGCCCCGATGCTTATTTTGCCGAACGGCATAGAGCAAGCACTGCAAATGCCAGCGGTCAATAAAAGCCAAGGCATCCCGCATTATATGCTTGAAGAAATTGAAGCTCAGCCTGAGACTTTGGCGATTTTGGTGCAAAAATATGGGGAAGGATTTTCTCTGCCACTGGCTTTGCGTGGCAAATTAGCCGGCATCCGCAGCGTGACTTTATTGGCGTGTGGTTCAAGTTACCATGCGGCTTTGGTGGCGAGTTATTGGTTTGAAACGCTGGCTGGGCTCCCTGTGCAGGTCGGTCTTAGTAGTGAATATACCGATCGAGATCTTCATCCTGATGCTTATGACTTGGTGATTGCAATTTCGCAGTCTGGCGAAACGGCTGACACAATCGCTGCGCTTAAGCATGCGCAAGTGAATGGCGCGCCGCGTACTGTTGCTCTAAGTAATTCACCGGGCAGTACGCTGACAACGTTAGTTGACCATTCCTTGCTGACGCATTCGGGCGCAGAGCAATCGGTCAGCGCAACAAAATCACTCACCGCTCAATTGTTGATGTTGTATGTGTTGGCCTTTACCTTGGGTGAAGCACGCGGCCAATTAAGCAAAGAGCAAGTCACCGCCGCGCAGCAAGAAATGCTCGCCTTGCCGACGGCAGTCGCCGAAACTTTGCAGCTCACTAAAGACATTCGCCGCTGGGCGGGTATGCTACATCGAAAGAAAAATCTATTTGTGATTGGTCGAAATGCGCATTACCCCGTCGCGATGGAAGGGGCGTTTAAGTTGCGTGAGGTCGCGTATCAACACGCGGTGGCGTTCCCATCAGGTGAGCTCAAGCATGGCCCAATCACCTTGGTGAATGAAGAATTGCCAGTGATTGTGTGTTTGCCGTGGAATCTACAAGCGCAAAAAATGCTCGATGATTTAAAAGCGGTTCGCGCCAATCGGGGTGAGATTTTCATTCTATCAAACGGCAATATTGCCTCAGTGGAAGGCACTGCGGTGATTCGGATGCCAAATGGTTTAAATCATTTAAGCCCGATTATTTATACCGTGGCACTGCAAATGTTGGCTTACTACTGCGCGGTATTTAGTGGTAACGATATCGATGCACCACGCAATTTAGCCAAAGCAAAAACAGCAACACTCGCATGATGTATTGCCCTACAGGCATTATTAATTAATGACTGTAGGGCAATACTTATTTCTTGCCGACTAACCAGACCCCACCTAACACCACAGCAGCACCGAGCCACTGTATTGTGGTTAAGCTTTCATTGAGTAATTGCATACTCATGATGATCGACAGCACTGGCCCAAAACTGCCAATGACGGCGGTGCGACTTGCGCCGATGCGCTGCATTGCAGCGGTAATGGCATACACCGGCAAAACTGTGGAAACAATAGCGATAATCAGCGCATAGCCCCAAACGATAGGTGGCTGCTGAATGCTGCTCAATGGGTGGCTTAAGAGCCAGTGCACCAAGATCCCACAACCTGATACCGTTAACGCCAACTCCGTAAAGCGCATCGAACCCACTCGGCCAATCACCGCTGGGCTCCACGTCATATACAAAGAAAAGACCAAGGTACTGGCGACGACAAAGCCAATCCCAGCCCAGTCGGCGTGCGCGTTAGTCAATTCTGGAGCGAGCACTAAGATCATCCCCAAATAGGTGAGTGGCAAAGCGCGTTTAATTCGTGGTGCAATCGGTGTGCCGCTAAACCATGATACGAACAAGACGGTGAACGCCGGATAAAGGCATAAAATCAAGCGTTCCAAGCTGGCGCTGACGGTCTCAAGGCCAATAAAATCCAGCACACTGGCTAAATAATACCCAAGCAATCCAAGACCCAAAATTTTTAGCTTATCCGATGTCGATATTGGCGTTTCCTGCTCATCGTGGGCAAGGCGAGAGACGCGCCATAAGCGCACCATCCACAGCAGAGCAATCGTAAAAATAAGCCGCTGCATCAATAAGGTCACCGCATCCACGCCGTGGACAAAAGCGAGCTTAATAAAAATGCCTTTCATGGCAAAGCCAGTGGCGGCAAAGCCAGCGAGCAAAACGCCAGTACGAATTGATTTTGCTGAATTCAAGGGGTCATCCTCCATCATAATGCGCGGCCGGTAGGCCGATGAGTGCGGGAGGAATACAAGAGGAGGGATTGCCACCGCCGGATTCGCTTTCCGCGGTAGAAACGCCAAATCGACGTTTACCGCGCAGGCGCGAGTAAGGGCCAGGCGAGGGGCTTGGCTAAAGTCGAAATATAAATAGGCGTTGTATGGGCTTTCATCACTTCATCATGCCGTGCATGTCAGCTTTGCGTCAACCCTTGGGTATGTAACCAAATGTTGTCGTGCACCATTCATTTTCTGCGATGCTAGATTGCCGCGTGGCGCGGCAGCCAGCACAATGGCGATTCTAAAAATTGTGAGGGTACGTAATGTCGTTCTGGCGTGATGTGTCGATGTCGGCAGTAGTGGCGGGTTTTGTGACCGTTTTGGTCGGATTCACCAGCTCGGCGGTGATTGTGTTTCAAGCCGCGCAAGCGCTGCATGCGACCCCCGCCGAAATTGCTTCGTGGATGTGGGCGCTCGGTTTGGCGATGGGGCTGACGTGCATTGGCTTGTCATTGCGCTACCGTGTACCCGTGGTCACCGCATGGTCGACGCCGGGCGCGGCACTACTGGTTACGGGAGTTGCCGGTGTGACAATGCCTGAAGCGATTGGCGCATTTATCGTATCGGGTTTGTTGATTGTGCTGATGGGGGTAACGGGCTGGTTTGAGCGTGCGATGCAGCGGATTCCACAAGGGATTGCGTCGGCGATGTTGGCTGGCGTGTTACTGCGTTTTGGTTTGGGCGCATTCACTGCTTTGCAAACTCAGTTTGTTTTGGCGGGTGGCATGATCGTCGCGTATTTATTCCTGCGCCGCTTTAAACCGCGTTACGCGATCGTAGGGGTATTGCTCTGCGGATTGCTTATAGCTGCGGCGCAGGACTCATTACACCTAGAGGGTATTGTGCTTGAGTTCGCGATGCCAGTCTGGACGACGCCCGTGTTTACCCTTAGCAGCATCGCCAGCGTGGCATTACCGCTGTTTATGGTGACGATGGCCTCGCAAAATGTGCCGGGTGTGACGGTGCTGCGCGCGAATGGCTATAAGCCACCGATTTCTCCGATTATCACCACAACCGGTATTACCACGGTGCTGCTTGCGCCATTTGGCGCATTTGCGATCAACTTAGCCGCAATTACTGCCGCGATTTGTATGGGTAAAGACGCATGTGAAGATGCGACAAAACGCTACGTCGCCGCCGTTGCCGCTGGCGTGTTTTATGTATTGATTGGTTTATTTGGTGCGACCGTGGCTGCGCTGTTTGCCGCTTTCCCGCGTGAGCTGGTGCTGGTGGTGGCGGGTTTGGCTTTGGTGAATATTATTGGTAACGGATTGGCATTGGCGATGCGCGATGAGACGCAACGTGAAGCGGCGATGATGACTTTTCTGGTGACCGCTTCAGGTTTAACGCTGTTTGCGATTGGCTCGGCGTTTTGGGGCTTGATTGCTGGTGCTGTGACGGCACTGGTGATGCATAAAAGAAGTAACTAAGTCGTGCATCGCGCTAGCGCTCTGCTTATTGAAACACCCGTAATTTTCAGAGCGCTGCCCAGTCGTTTGTCAGCATCGGTGACGGTTGCATTGTTTATGGATTTCTTTCAGTCCAGCCATCAACAAACGGTAGGCGATACTGTTTTTGCCCGGTAGCGCGGCAGGCAAATCATCGGGGCTAAACCAACGCGCATCTTCGATTTCATCGGGCTGGCAGACAATCTCGCCGGAAACGTAATCGGCAAAAAAAGCCAGCATCAAGGAATGTGGAAACGCCCAACTTTGGCTGCTAAACCAACGTAGATTGGTAATGGTGACGCCGACTTCTTCGAGCACTTCACGATGCGCGCATTGCTCCAAACATTCGCCCGGCTCAACAAAGCCAGCCACCGCGCTGTACATGCCTTCTCGGAAATGCGGCGAACGCGCCAGCAAAATCTCGCGGCCACGCTGAATCAACACCATCACCGCCGGAGAAACGCGCGGCCAAACGCGGTGACTACAGGCGGTGCATTCACAAGCGGCTTCGTGCTCAAGAGGGGCAGTGGGCGCGCCGCAGACACCGCAAAAACGATGCGTGCGATAAAACGTCGCAATTTGAAACGCTCTTCCCGCCAGCGCCCACTGCGTTTCGCCAATCACATCAAAACTAGCCCGTAAATCGAGGGGCGTGATATGGCTTGGCAAGGGCGTGGTCTCATCCCAAACGGCCATTTGCACCATTTGCGTATCGAGTTGGCCAATATTGAGTTGGTATTGGGGGTTGCCTATGGACTGCAACACCGAAGCACTAGCTAATGTATTTAGATAGAGAAGTAGTGTATTGCCGTGAATGCCAATAATAATATTGTCTTCAGACAGATACGTTGTTGTTTGGTGGGCAGGAGTGAATGCCATTGGCAGCATAAAAAGCCTCATGCCTTCTGTATGGCATTTTAAAAAAGAGTATCGATTAAACCATTCCTATTTTTTCGCAGCAAGGATAAAAAACAGCTGCCTGTGGCGAGTTCTGCTCGAAAATTGTCGCAAAATAAATTGATTTTCGTTTGTCATTGAATTTAAACAATTCTGTAATGTATTCCTCTTAGAATCACTCGCATTAAAGCCCCAAGCAAAGGGCTGATTTTTTAATTCAACAGATGAGTGAAAACATGAAACAGATTAGCCTAATTGCCACTTTATTGACTGTCGCTGTGCTATCAACGGCTTGCAGCTCGGCACCAGAAAAAGTAGCTGCAGCTCCTGCTCCAGCAGCGCCTGCAGCAAAACCAGCGGCTGATGCTGCTGCGGTTGCCGCAGCGGTAAAAGCAGCATTGGATGCAGATTCAAAATTGAAAGCGTTTGATCTGAAAGTCAAAGGCGCGAACGACAAGAAAGATCCGAGCAAAGTAGATGTGACCATCGATGGTACTGTTGATACTGGTGAGCAAATGGCTCAAGTTGGTATGATCGCCGAGAAAGTGAAAGGCGTTCAGTTTGTAAACAACAACATTATGCCAAAAAATTAATTTGAATTTGGCCCAGTAAAAAAGGCAGCCCAGACTGTAATGCCGTTCACTTAAGCCAAGTGAGCGGCATTTTTTATGTACCATCTGTTGCAACCTTATCAGGACTTCATAAGAGATTATGTTGAGCGCACATTGAATGGTGAGTTTGATGACCTGCTGATTTACCGTAAGTGACTAGGCCGAGTATTTTTTGATAAGATTGAGTAGAAAACCAAATTTAAAAAATTGAAGCTATTGACTTAGATTTAGCATCAATGGCTGATTCATTCGCACCAAACCCGCAAGTGTCGCATTTTCGAATTTGATTTCGCCAGATAGCAATGCAGCCAATGTGGCTTCACTCGTGATCAGTACTGCCTCATTAGCGCTCGGTGCCTGAGCATGGATTTGTAGCTTCAGAGTTTCAATGGACTGCAGTAGATCAGTAGCGGCAGCGATTTGCGTACCTTGATCGCTGTACTGCGACCACAAGCCAGAGTCAATCAGCAACACCGAAACCGAACCACTAAAGCCATTTTGTTGCAAACGCTCGCGAAGTTGCTGCAACCAGCGCACGCTACGATCAAATCCTGCTTGCCCACTTAATGGCGAAACAGGATTAATAACGCTTTTTTCTACCGCTGTGCGGGTCGCCAACGCAACGCTCAAACTGCCCGGATAAGCTTGCGTAAACGGATTATTGATTTGCCCATCGTAACCGCAGGCAATGACTGGTTGAGTCGAACTGATCAACAAAGCAGTGGCGAGAATTAGGATTGCTTTCATTTATTCAACCACCGATTATTGTATTCTTCTAAATATTAGTGGGTATATCATCCTAGTCATTAACATCTAATGCTTAGATTGATATACCCACAAAGCGCATCTACTTCACTTTCAAATCATTACGGTGTAACGATATTGAACCAGAAGTTAAAGTTATCGAGCGAACTCATAAAGTCTTCAACAACTTCTGGCTTGCCATCGAGTTTGATTTTCCCGTCGGCAATGGCTTTCTCTAGTGTGATTTCTTTAAGCTGAACGGCATTCAGTGTGTCTTTAGTCAAAGTTAAAGTCGCATCTGCGGTTTTGGCTTGATGTTGTGTGTGATTCAATACCGCGTTTTCAACCTTCAGCGTGTAATGTTTTTTCAGATCGGTAAAGTTGATATTGATTGCATATTTTTTGCCTGCTGCTTTGTCGGCGTTAAAGCGAACGGCCAAGAAATCAAACAACATGTCAGGCGACATAGCTCTGATCGTGTCAGGCGTTGCAGTTTGCGTACCACCTGCGCTTGGCACACCGTTACGCAATTCATAAGCACCTTGCAAATACACCGAGCGCCAAGGCCCCGATTCAGATTGGTAGCCCAATTGCTCTAAGGCATCAGCCAACAACTCTTTGGCTTCAACATTATTTGGGTTGGCAAAGACTGCATGCTTCAAGACCTCTGCAACCCAGCGATATTCACCTTTGTCGAATGAGGCTTGGGCTTTTTTCAAGACTTCAGCTTCACCGCCCATAAACTCAATGTATTTTGGCCCCACCATTTCGGGTGGCAAGTTATTCAAATTCGATGGATTAGCGTTATACCAACCCATATAGCGCTGATATACCGCACGGCTGTTATGGCGTAAAGTGCCGTAATAACCACGGGTCGCCCAATTGTTTTCTAGTTCGGGCGGCAATTTGATTTTTTCAGCAATCTCTTCGCCTGTGTAGCCCTGATTCATCATCCGCACCGATTGATCGTGTGTAAATTTATACACGTCACGTTGTTTCTTGAAGTAATCAACGATGCTGGCATTGCCCCAACGCGGCCAATGATGGCTTTGGAATTTAACTTGCACATCGCCACCCCAAGTGTCGATGGTTTCGTCAATATAGCCAGCCCATTTCAGCGCGTCACGCACTTGTGCGCCCCGCAATGTGAGGATGTTATGCATGGTGTTGGTGGTATTTTCAGCCATCCACAAGGCCTTAAATTGCGGGAAGTAGGTATTCATTTCAGCAGGCGCTTCAGTGCCCGGCGTCATTTGGAAGACCATTTTCACGCCATCGACTTCGACGACTTCACCGGTTTTTTTGACTTCATGCGTCGGTAAAATCAAACCCGCCTGCCCAGCGGATGAAGTAATCCCTAAGCCTGCACCGACACTGCCTTGTGCGTTACGTGGCAATAAAGCACCGTACATATAGACAGCGCGGCGGCCCATTGCGTTACCCGCAATGACGTTCTCGGAAACAGCATGCTCCGTAAAATGCTCAGGTGCGATGATCTTCACTTTACCCGCTTTCATATCAGCATCACTAACTAGTCCGCGCACACCACCGTAATGGTCAATATGGCTGTGGCTATAGACCACGGCACTGACTGGGCGTTTACCGAGGTGCTTACTCACAAACTCGTAAGCGGCTTTGGCGGTTTCTGGCGAAACCAGTGGATCAAATACAATCCAGCCTTTTTTGCCTTCAATAAAAGTGATGTTGGATAGGTCAAAACCACGCACTTGATAAATTTTGTCGCTGACCTTATACAGCCCGTATTGCATCAACAATTGAGCGTTGCGCCATAAGCTTGGATTGACACTATCGGGCGCAGGATTTTCCAGCTTAATAAAGCTTTTGTAGGCTTCTAGATCCCAAATGATATTGCCTTTGGCATCTTTAATCGTTAGGGTTTCTGGCTTAGCAATAAAGCCTTTTTGCGCGTCGGAAAAATCGGCTTTGTCATTAAATGGCAACGCTTGCAATACGTCGGCGTTGATTTTTTGTGTAAATTCGGTTGCTGGCTTAGAAGGCGTCGCTGCGATCGCTTGACCTAACAAACCTAACGTGGCGATGAGTGCAACTAATGATTTGAGTTTCATGAATGGCTCCAGATTAGTTGTAAGTATGTCTGCATAACTTAATTGGAATGATTGTTGCTATATCATCAACCCCAACCGAATCATTGAAGCCATGCGTAAACTAACTCTAACCCTCGACGAACACGAAACCACACAACTCACTCATCTAGCCCAGAACCATGAAAAAGGGTACGTCCAAAAACGCGGACTCGCGTT
>CAUOZE010000061.1:0-20275 GCA_963508915.1 uncultured Deefgea sp. | reverse complement strand
GCTTGCGCTGACTGAGATCAGGAAATCGTTGATCAATTTTAATCCCAGAGCGAGGAAAGAACGCACCAATCACCCCAAACCTCACGATTACATTGCTTACAAAGCAACGGTCTGAAGGCTTAAGTTGATAGGATTGACTTTGCCCCCACCCACTGAAATACAGCCACCGATGGATTTTTGTTGGCTGTCGTATTTGCTGGTGTCTTGCAAGCTTTCAGTATTCAGATTGCCATTAACATTGAAACGATTTGCAGGGCCGTGCCTTTGCTTTACACTTATTGCACGGTATGTGCATGCAGGTCAATCAAATTAATAGCTACAGCAATATACAATAGAAAATGTTCTTTAGCACTTAACAGCTATGTGCTTGATTGCTTGTGGATTGGACAGACATTGAGAGCACTCTATTGCTTATGGAGAAAACCAGAAATCAATCGAGTCTGACCCCATTGATTTACTTGGCTTTTTTATATACCGCAGCTTGCGGTGCAATTCGCTACGCTTATTGGTACCTTACGGCAGATGCGTGTTCGAGATACTGTCGCGATTGCACCGTATGGCCGTATGCAAGCTTAACGCTCCATTTCCCCGCACGTAGAGAGCGTGATGAAGAGCAAAGCACTCGAGTCTGATCCTTTGATTTTACTTGCAAGGAAAATCCTTTAAGGTTTTCCCGTATTCTGCAAGTGTTGCTTCTACAAAATTTGGGTCGTACTTCATCAAAAAATGTGCCGCATCGGCAGCCTTCCAGTGATGCTTTTCGGGTTCTTTGATGATGGCGGATAAGTGCTCCTTCAATAAAGGAAGGTATTCAGTCATGCCATCATCGACAAACCAAAATATCACGTTAATTTCAAAAGCTTCCACATTTGATAAAAGAATAAGCTTCTTACAAATAGAATAAATCCGCTCCTGAGCCTCGCATCCACATCCTTGATCGAATTTGGTAGCCCAATAAGCTCTAATGGACCTAAGAATTTGAGTACATGTATCGTCATAGCCCCTCAACCGATGTGGCATGAGGGTGTCTTGATCAGGCTTAAGATTCCTAACGTAGGATTCCAAATATCGCAATCCATCCTCATTTCCCCAATCAGTTAACAGCCTCGCCACCAACAAGCGGTCATATTCATTGGGATCGTTATGCATAATCTGTTTGAACTCATCGACACGATCCCAAGGCACTGGCTTTGCCTTCGCCAAGCAGTGTTTGGGATACATCTTTGCCCTTAATTTGCAGCATGTCATTGTTCTTTGAACCATGCTCAAAGAAAAAATGCTTCGCGTAGGTTGGAGCAACTAGACCAAGCTTTCCATTGTGCTCGAGTGCGGCAGTTGGCCAGCAGAAAAGATTCATCCAATAGTCACCACCAACTTGCGTGAAAATACTCTCTCGGTATTTGCCCGTAATCATTTGCAAACGTTCTTTAGCTTGGAAGTCCTGTGTTGATTTATAGAAGCCAACTACGTATGACTTATCAGGAGAAAAATAGATGTCCTTCATCGCGCCGGAGCCAATGATCTCATCAACAAACTCAATATCTTGACCGTCAAACGTCTTGCACTTGACCACTTTGGCCATACTGCTACTCCTAAGGTGTCGGTTTGCTGAGTGAGCATGTCGCTCTCAATAGCCTCCCAGATAAATAAGAATTTACGACGGCCAAATGGCTTTATGTAGTGACGGCCTTCAATCAGGCAGTTATCTACTAGTTGATTACGAATAGTGCGTGCATCGTAGTGAATGCGAGCAGCAAGTTCTTCTGTGGTTAAGTAGGTAGCACTCATGCTTTTACTCCTTCGTGATAAACTTGATTTAAGTTGACAGGACGCCATAATGTTTATTTGTAGCTAATTATGTCGTCCTGAACAACACAATATAGAGTTCAATGCTGCTGTAAAGCAAATAATGTAGTTCAAGACAAAATTATTTTGGATTGGGGAGCATGATTAAGTGTTATTTGTCTCGTTTGATGGGTGATAAGAAGGTAAGAGTGGCTGATGTGGCGAGAGCAACAGGGCTTCATCGAGGGACTATTACTTTGTTATATGAAGAAACTGCGGTGCGAATTGAATTGGATGCAATGAGTAAGCTATGCGCTTATTTTGAATGTCGAGTTGAGGATTTGTTTGAGTACATTCCCGAAGCCGTGCCCAAAACAGAAAATGACTAGCTAGAGCGACGGACAAGCGCAAACACGACTGACCGCCAAATGCAAAAGGCTCCCATGACACATTGCAATTGTGTGTCCTAGGAGCCTTGATTTTATTGGGTTACACGTGTTTTGGCGAAGGTGCGTGAGATCTATTGCCGTCATTTAGAGGCAATTTATGGTATTGGTTTCTGTGCCCATTCTGTGCCCAACAATTTTAGCGCGGGCACAGAGCAATAAAAAAAGCGAAGGTCAGGCTTGCGTACCCTAAAATTTGGGCACAGATTCCGAAGGTCAGGGCCAAAATTGTGGGCACATTTTTAGCAAAAAGACCGAAGGTCAAAAAGAGTATTTTTAGAGAAAATCAAAAAGTGGTTTGGGCACGAGATGGGCACAAAAATGGGCACAGACGGATTCTGTGCCCAAATCAATAAATCCAAGACGAAAAAAAACCTAGGCTTTAGACCTAGGTTTTTTCATTTTTGGTTGCGGTAATTGGGTTATGAGACTGAAAATTATAGATGTCATTAACTAACATAAAATACAGTCTAATAGAAAGAATAAAGCATAAGTGTCCTTATTTAGCTAAGCTTAGCAAAAATATATACGTTACATTCAAATTTTAAAATCACCCGTTGGTCGATTTGGTATTTCAATTTTGTAACGTTTTAAACTATCCTTGTTTGAAGACCTTAACCCTGCCGGGGATCTTCATGTCGTTACCTAGAATTGATGGCCTTTCTGTAGTTCTCTTAAAGACCGATTCGACGCTCATGGGCCGGCTCATAAAAGACAGGTTAAATTTTCTGCCCTTGGCGCGTCATCCGGTGCTGTTATTGCACTTTGTGTTGTGTTCGTATACACTATACAAATGATAAAATCATTCAAGCACAAGGGGCTAGAAGCCTTTTATCTAACAGGCAGCAAGGCCGGCATACGCCCAGACCACGCTAAAAAGTTGCTGCTTATATTGACGCAACTCAGTACGGCGAAAACCCCTGAAGATATGGCTGTGCCCAGTTGGCGGCTGCATCAACTCAAGGGCGAGCTTTATCCGCACTGGGCAGTAACGATCAACGGCAATTGGCGTTTAACCTTTTGCTTTCTGCCTGATGGTCATGTTGAGTTGGTCGATTATCAGGACTACCACTAGGAGGATAAAATGCGCATGCACAACCCCGCCCATCCCGGCGAAGTTTTAAAAGAATGGCTAGAGGGAATTAGCGTCACCGAGGCGGCTCTCAAGCTCGGCATTACTCGCGCCCACTTGTCGCGTATTTTAAATGCCCACGCAGGCATTAGTGCCGATATGGCGTTACGGCTGGCTGATGCTCTCGGCACTAGCTCGGAGAGCTGGCTGCAAATGCAATTAAACTACGATTTATGGCAGGCAGAGCAAAAGCCACGCCCTCATATTGAGCGACTCCGCGCTTAATCGCCGAATACGCTGGCGGCCTACATTGCCTTGCAGATCCGTTCGAATCATTGCGAACGCTCACAGGCTAACTGCTGTTGCTGGCAAATACAGGTCATTTACTGTATTGTTCAATAACAGCCTAATGCCTGTTATTGTGACTTAAGGGGGTTTGTCATGGACTTTCCAATTCAAACGCTGAGCCAGTTGCGACCAATCTTGCAGGGTTTTCGAAAAGAAAATGCACTAACGCAAGCCGCGTTAGCAGCAAAGATTGGCATCACTCAGCAAAGTTATGCTGAACTTGAGGCCAACCCAGCGTCGGTGAGTGTGGAGCGCTTATTCAAAGTACTCAGCTTGCTAAATGTAGGTATTTTACTGACCAGTTCCAGCACAAAAGGGGCGAGTGAAGTAATCGCACCTACTGAGGGATTAAGGACTGTGGCCAGTAATGTGTTGGATTCAGAAAATAAAGGTGCTCAAGAGGCTAAAACACTTGATAGCCCACACAAGAGCGAGAGCTGGTAAATATGGCGCGCCGCGTACAGAGCCTAAATATTTGGATGAATGGCCTTCTCGTCGGTCAGTGGGAAAAAACGCGCTCCGGCGAGCTGCTGCGCTATTTTGATAAATGGGTTCATCATGAGCAAGGCCGTCCCTTGTCGTTATCGTTGCCATTTACGCCGGGCAATCAAGCATACCGAGGGGAAATTGTTACCTCGTATTTTGATAATTTATTGCCCGATAGCGAATCCATTCGCAGTCGCCTAGCGCAGCGTTATCAGACTGGCAGTGTCGAGCCTTTTGAGTTGCTGGCAACACTAGGGCGAGACTGTGTTGGCGCAATTCAATTACTCCCTCAAGATGAAGAACCGTCCGACTTATTTTCTATCACTGGCGATGCGTTAAATGAACAGGCGATTGGGCAATTGCTGCGTAGTACGTCAACTTCAGTGCCGCTAGGCCAGTTTGACCATGATGCGGATCTTCGACTCTCTATTGCTGGCGCTCAAGAAAAAACGGCATTGCTTTATCACAACCAACAATGGCAACGACCTCACGGCAGCACACCAACGACACATATTTTTAAGTTGCCACTGGGTTTAGTCGGCAATATGCAAGCGGATCTGAGTACTTCAGTTGAAAATGAATGGCTCTGCTCAAAGATCGTCGCTGCATATGGACTGCCCGTTGCCCATTGCGATATCGCTCATTTTGATGATCAAAAAGTGTTGATTGTCGAGCGTTTTGATCGTCGATTGGCCGCTCAAGGCAATTGGATTGTTCGGCTTCCACAAGAAGATATGTGCCAAGCGACGGGCACTTCGCCATTGAAGAAATATCAAGCCGATGGCGGTCCAAGTATGACCACTATTTTGGAGTTGCTCGCAGGTTCTGCCCAAGCAGAAAATGATCGCCGTAATTTCTTCAAGGCACAAATTGTGTTCTGGTTGCTCGCAGCGACGGATGGTCATGCCAAAAATTTCAGCATCACGCATTTGGCTGGCCGCCGTTATTGTGCAACGCCGCTTTATGACATTCTGTCGGCGCATCCAATTATTGGCTCAGGGCAAAATCAAATTTCACATCAAAAAGTGAGGCTCGCCATGGCGGTACGCGGCAGCGTTAATTATTATCTGCTCGACAAAATTCAGCGTCGGCATTGGAGCGCACAGGCTAAGCAAGTTGGCCTCGGCGCAGATGTCGCGGAAGAAATTATTTCCGAGTTGATTGAGGCCACTGAAAATGTACTCATGACCGTTCGCGCTCAACTACCCAAAAGTTATCCTGCATCAGTTGCAAATTCAATTCTTGGCGGCTTAAAGCGCCAATGTGACAAATTGGCATCAATGCCACTGAGTACTTAGTTGATCAGATCAAAATAAACAGCGCGTAGATCAATGGGTGTTTCGGGTTGGATAGCGCACAGGAATATCTCCTAAATGCCAACAAATAATTGCTACCAATACAGCTCTAGACCGCGACTTGGCTGGTGATGTGATGGGCTTATTGCAGCGGGGAATACCTCCACGCGCAACAGAAAATCACGCACATGCATCAAGCACCCAGGAGCCTTCGCTCTAGAACAGATTGCATATCGCGACGCCCATCTGCGATGAGGTAGATGATGACTTGATTGTTTATTACGCGATAAATTAATCGGTAGGGTTTAAACAAGGTCTGACGGTATTCTTTGATCCCAAGAGAAAGCAGTTCTTTGGGGTAGCTGCCACGCTCCGGAAATCGGGATAAGCATTCTACCACCTCCATCAATTGATCCAGCACATCGTTGGCATTGGCTGGACTATCAAAATCAGCAATGTAATCGTAAATGGCCTCTAAGTCTTGCTCGGCACCCTTGGTGAGCAGTACTTCAAACTTGGGGGTCAAGTTGCGGCACGCTTTGCTCGTAGTCGAGCAACAACATCTGATACTGGTTTGACTTTACCAGCGGCTATATCTTGATTCCCAAGCGCCAAGATTTTCAGTAATGCTAATACTTCCTGTGTTGCTTCAAACGAAGCAACATCTTGTAGTACGGCTTTAGCTTCTCCGTTCTGGGTGATGACGAGTGGCTCTCTTTTTATCGTAAGGTTTGCCAAGACTTCGGCGGCATTTGCCTTGAGATAACTAATCGGTTTGACTTGAGAGGAGTAGCGCATGGCAATAACCCTAATTAATGTTTAGGACTAAATGTAGTCTTTTTAAAGACTTGTTGCAAGTTGGGTTGGCGACATAATTTTGTCGGTGTAAAAGATTTGAGGCTGCATCATGTTGGGCCTGTGAGACTTGGGATTTGCGGATGATTACCGCCTTAGCATTCAAATCGTACGCGACTACATGCCTTTGATAGCGACTACGGCTAAAACGTAAACTGTGCTGCCTTTATGACGAATGAAATAAATTTATCTGGGTATTGCCATGTAGCTATTTATAAGAAAGGGCTGTACGGAAATACAATTGCGTGCAATGGGCGGATTAGCGATTAGCTGTAGCCGCCCATTTGCTTGAAACGTTCAAAACTCCAATCTACTTCGGGTGATGAAATCAAGCCGAATCATCGGTTCAAACTGTCGTAGCTCTGCCGGATTTGGGCTTGTCGGGCTTGATCTTGCCGGAGTAGGTCAGTCGCTTTGCGCATCACAAGTTGATACGGGCGGCCTTGGCGAATTTCACTGCATTCAATCGGTAGCGCCAGATCGAGGAGCACCTGCCGAATATGGCGGCGACGTGCTTCGGCCAATGGCCAACTGCGTATGCTTTCGCTGCTGGAATAGACAAATTCCATCGCAACTTGGCAGTCAGCACACTGGCATTGCGGTTCTGCGGCGATGCGCCAATCACCGGGCTGGCGCACGGCTTGGGCGAGTGTGGTTTCGAGTTGCGCCAGCAGATTTTGGCGCAAAGCGCGCCCTGTGGTGTGGTCGCTGATTTGGAGTGAGATGGCCGTGAGCTGCACGGCCGGATACAGTTTTGGGTAGCAGGCAATATGCTCAATCAAAGTTGCTAATTGTAGTTCGGCATCAATCGCGGCGGCAGTTTCAAGCAATACCGTCATTTGCGCGATGCGGGTCGGCATGCTTTCGATTAAAGAGCGCGGTAGTTTGCTACATTGCTGGTCGTTTTTTTCAACTTGCTCACCGGCGCGTTGTAACCAGAATTGCGCCAATCGAGTGTCGCCACCCAGCTCAATAAATGAACTAAGTTGCGCGGCGAGGTCTGCGGCCAGCGTGTTCAACGAGTAGTTGTCGTAGCGCTTGAGCTGCCACTCTGTCAGTATGGCTAAGCACCAGTCAGTGCCATAAGCGTGTTGCAGCGCCAGCCAAGCTTGCCGTGTATCGAGAGCGAGAATCGGGCGCGGTGTTGCTGCAAGCAGACGTTGTGCTGCAGCTGAGTCGTCCAAATACGCGGCAATGTGCGCTAGCGCAGTAAAGGTTTGCGCTGGCGCAGTCGCTAAGTTGCGGGCGAGGGTGTCACCCACTTGCGCGACTAAAGTGTGCAGTTGTACGACGTTACCCGGTACGGAGGTCAATACCAGTAGCTCGTTGATGGCTTGGTCGTAGTCCAGGTTGAAATGAATTTTCAACTGGTCGGCTTCACGCCACAATACCACCGCAGCACGGCGATACCAATAATCGGCGGTATTGCCATAATTGCCCATCCAGCCTTCAAATTCGGTTTCAACTAGATCCGTTTCGCCCAAGGGGCGCAACCAGACTTCCTCGTCTTCGCTCACATTGCAATGCCCGTAGGATTGCCGCTGCCCTTGCGCATCCAGCCAAAAATTGAGCTCAGTGCCGCCGTCAATCAGCTCGTAGCGCTCGGGCTCGTCTTCATCACCATTGGTATCCCAGCATTGATGAATTTGCGTCAGCGCCAAATGCACACGCAAGCCCAGCCGCTGCGCGGCATGGCGCAAAGTGTGCGCGCGTTGCGCATCCAAGCCCTTGAGTAGCGGCCATTTTAGTCCGTGCTCGCTGTAATCGTGATCGAGGTAACAAACCAGTTTGCTGAATGGGTTTGAGTTGGCCATCGGCGCATTAAAGTAGGCGTCGAGCGCAGTATCAAGCTGTGGGTTAGCCATCGCAGGCTGTGTGTTGTGCTCGACCGGCTCAGCGAGCACTAAATTATAAGTCAAGGTAACACGCCAGCCCTGCCGCACCGGCTCAACTTCATGGATGCAATCGGCGTAAAACGCAAAACAGCGCGCGTCGCCATCACCCAGATTTTCACTCACAAAGCGATATTGTTCCTGCTGATGGCTAACGCACAAATCTCCGCCAATGTGCGCCGAAGGCAGGCAAATTACTAGCGTTGCGACCATATTGTCGAGCTTTTCCGAGTCCTGGTGCGGCTTGAAAAATTGGCCCTTGCCGTAAATCAGAAGGTTGTGTAAATGTGGAGTTAGCTTGGCGTGGGGCGGGATACCCATCTGCGCGCTCAGACTGTCCACGATTTGCGCTAAGGCGAGTGGGTCGATAGTGACTGCTAGTCGCTCGGCAGCAATTTCCTTGCTATCGCGCACCGCAGGATCGAGAATTGTTTGTTCACGCAGACCAAAATGTGCCGGCGTTGCGCACTGATTCAGTGTGTTGATCTCGTTCTGGCTTGGCGGGAAAGTGAGCAAGGTACCATCGACCAATACCGAAATCGTCGAAGCGGGTAAGTCAGCCTTGGCAAAAAAACGCCCCTCTGCAGTGGCATCTGTACCTTGCTGTAAAGAGCGAGCGATAGCACTGGTCATTGAAAATTCCTTGTGTAAATGAGATTCTTGTTAGCCGCAGTAGAAAGTAATCACTACCGTTGGCAGCATCGCAGTGCCACAAAACAGTCATGTTGGATTCGGCGTGGGCACGATGGCAGTCTTTCGACATTTGCGCCAATTTGGGCTGCGCTCACCGATTTCTACGATTATGACTACGTGGCGATTTTATACCCCATCGCTCGATAACCTTGCTGACGCTTTTCCCACATCCGTACTAAAGCCGGATGGCCTGTATCGACTAAATCAATGATTTTTACATCTGCTTTCGTCGCATGTTCACGGTGTAATCGACCCGCATATTGTTGCAATGTTCCGCGCCATGAGACCGGCATCGCCAGCAGTAAGGTATCGAGTGGTGGATGATCAAAGCCTTCGCCAACCAGCTTGCCCGTGGCCAATAGAATCTGCGGCGTATCATTGGGAAGTGCTGCCAGCTCGGCAATCACCGTTGCTCTTTGTTTTTTAGACATTCGGCCATGTAGCACCCATGGCGTTAATCCAGTTTCAGTCAGAGCCATCAAAATTCCATCCAGATGCTCAGTGCGCTCAGTTAAAACAAGAATTTTTCGCCCCTGCTGAAAGGCAAGTTTAACTTCTGCCACAATCGCACTGGTGCGTTTTGAATCATTCGCAAGATGGCGAAATACATCCTGAATGCCAGCATCAGAAGCTAAATCAATCGGCTGATCACAAATAATTGGTTGCACCGATAAATCATGCGGCGCATTTTCGGATTGGGTGGCGGTATGTCGAATTGATCCGCATTGCATGAAAATAATAGGCTGCTGACCATCGCGACGAATCGGCGTTGCAGTCAATCCAAGCACATATTTCGCCTTGACCTGCTTGAGGATGGCGTCGAATGAGGCTGCGCCTATGTGATGGCACTCATCGACGATGACATGCCCATAGTTTTCAACCAAGGGGTTAATCTCCCCTTGGCGTGACAGCGATTGCATGACGGCAATATCAATCTTCCCTGTCGGTTTTGCTTTGCCGCCACCAATTGTTCCCACTACACCTTTACTAACGCCAAGAAAAGATTGCAGGCGTTCTTGCCATTGCTTGAGTAACTCGGTGCGATGCACTAACACCAGTGTATTGACGCCACGTTGGGCAATCATTGCTGCTGCGGTCACGGTTTTACCAAATGCAGTTGGCGCAGAAAGCACCCCAACATCATGATGCAACATGGCGGCGACTGCCGCTTCTTGATTTAGTCGTAGTGTTCCTGCAAAAGTCACATCAATGGCTTCGCCGCTAAATCGTTCATCAGATAAGTCACAGCGGATATTGTTATCGCGTAATAGATCTTGCACTGCATCCAAACAACCGCGCGGCAAGGCAATATGCTGCGGAAAATTTTCAGCACAAGCAATTACGCGCGGCTTATCCCAAACAGTAAGCCGCATTGCTTGGGCTTTATAAAAAGCTGGGTTTTGAAAAGCGGCAAGGCGGATTAAGCGATTCGCAAGGGCTTGGGGTAGCTGCGATTTCTCGAAATAAATCAGATTAGATAGCGTGATGTTAAGGGCTGTTGGGAGTGGAATTCCTAGTTTTTTACTGATAGTAGGCGGGCGTTTCCACGGCTGCTGTAAATCCTCTTCTTCGATAAACGTGACATCAAGTGGATGTGCTCCGCCTGTTGCCCGCAGTATCGTCGGCTCAATGTCTTCAATCGGCATAACTTTAAATGCGGCGAGATAAGCCCATTGATCAGGGTAGGGCCGAAGATCGTCATCAACGAATACGCTGCAACCATTTTCACGTGGTTTTTTTTGTAGTGGTAAAGCAATGAGATTGCCAAAGCCACCTTTAGGCATACTGTCTTGGTTGGGAAATAGGCGATCATAAGAAGTTAGTTTCAACTGTCGAGTGCGAGTACAGGTATGACTGATAATGGCTGTACCCAAGCGACGAGCATCTCGTGCAGACACTTTGCTGCTAAAAAATACCCACGCGTGCGCGCCTTTACCTGAACGCGAAATTTCTAATGCAACGGGAACGCCTAGTTCATGGCAAGAGTGAACAAACCCTAAGGCATCCGCTTGCCAGTCGGCTTTATCAAAATCGGCAGCGAGGAAATAGCAACTATCATCAGGCATCAGCGGAAAAATGCCGATGGTGTGATCCCCTGCAAGATGCTTGTAAATCGTGTTATCTGTTAATGGTAGTAATACGCGTTGTCCGCAGTCTGAGCATTTGATACGAGGTTTTTCGCAAACACCCTTACGCCATTCATTGGCGCAGGCCGGCGCATAACCTACTTTGGCCGTAGTTTGGCTTTCCCAGCGAATCGGGTATACATCGGTGCGACCGCGAAATAAACGCCGAAACAGTGCGATTTTTTCAGCGGTACTGATGTTTAATAATTCGGGCTTCAGTATTGGAGTGACTGACGTAGCCTTGATCGGTAAACGCCAATCGATCTTGTGCGCTTCCAATAATGCAATCAGGCGTGCATTTTCTGTTTGCAGCTCACTCAGTGAATTGAAGTCAATCATCAACCCCGTACTCAGCTAATAAGTCATCCATCTCATCGCCAATGCCGTAGCCAAAGTGATGGCAAGTGTTGCGCACGGCATCAAGGCGGTCGTGCAGGTCGGCATGTTGAACTGCGGCCAAGCTGGTCGTGGTTTTTAATGCTTGTTCAAACATTCTCAGCAATGCCTCGAAAAATCCTTCATCCTCTACGCCGAATTGCTGACTAAAATCCGCCGCTAGTTCGCAATAATAAACCATCAACTCCGCCAATCCGGCGGGGTGACCAACTGCTTTTTTGTAATCCGAAATGGCCTTTTTGGCTTTCGCGACAGAATAATCCTGATTTTTATACACATTGGGGCTGAGCCAACGTTCCAGCGTAGTCTTATATGGCTTGATCGGATCATCGCCCAGCGCCAGTCGAGCGTGAAGAAAAACTTTATTTTCTTTATTGGCGGCATACAAATTCTGCAATAGCACCAACAAGCCGGCCCGATCAACATCGATGAGCTTGGCTTTGACATCGCTCCAGCTTGGATTATTTTTTTGTGTTGTCATTTCACTATCACTTTATCTGCGGCTTTAATCCATTTTCTGCGGCTTTGTTTGGTCGCCGCTCAGTTTAAAGGAGGCATCACTGCTCTTTGGTTCAATCATAAATGGCATGCATTTCGCTTCAATAACCCAGTACATCGCCCATAGGTGACTCACCATTGTAGTTATTCCAACGGCAATGGTGGGTCTTGTCAATTTCCGAATTCACCCGAGACCCCCGTACGTGTACTTATTAAGCTATTTCTCATTCCAACGCTGTTGCCAAGCGAAAAACACACTGGGGCGCAGTCGATAGCGGGCGATATTGCCTTCGTGTAGGTTCATCAGTTGCGTTTCGGTGATTTCAATAAAGCGTGCGCGCTCGAACTCTGGCAAATGTTGTTCTGCGGATTGCCGCACCCATGCGATGGCACTACTTTTATCCATGCCGCGCTGTACAACTTCCGTGACGGTATCGGCAATGAGTGCACGATGCTGTACGCGGAATGCGTCGGGTTCCCCCAAGGATTGCTGGACTGCTGAGTAGCGTGCGCATGAACGCTTATAAGCCCAAACAAAAACATCGCGCAATAAATCAACTTGGTTTAACTCGTACACGCCCAACATTGCGCTGATATAGGTTTGCGGAGCAACATCAGTAAATGCGAGCGGGCACAGATTGCGTTGAATAAGCGGAATATTAGCGGCCAAACGTGAAACTCGTTTATTGACGTCTTCAAATGGTTGTAAGTAGGGCAAATGCACCATGGCAAAAAAGGCTTGCTCAAATGGATCGGTAATCGCGGCAGCGGTGTCGAGCACTTGTTGAAAACATTCGTCGATTCGCTGTGGGCCTTCGAGTGGCAAAAAAACGGTTTGCCCAATGCCTACGGGAATGCGGCGTAAGCGACCGCTGGCGGTTGGGTCTTCGAGCAAATTATCAGAGAGTAGTGCGTGTAAATTAAGTAGTGTGTAGCGATTAAAGCCAATGTCGTCTGCCGACTCGATCAAAAATTCAATGGCATCTTTATGATTTAAAATCATCTGCGCTTCGATGGCATCTTTACCATCAGCAGCTTCGCCGATTGAGATGAGACGCTCGGTTTCGAGTAGTGAATAGGTGTTACCTTCTAAGCGGCTGGAGTTCCACGACAAATCAATTAGCAAACGATGGGCAATCTGGCGGGCATAAGTACCGGCTGGTGCGTGGGTTTTGACGGCTTGCCCGTGGCTCAATAATTCGGCTCGAGTGGCTTCGGGTAGATAGAAACTGACATTCGGGCGGTAGTTGTCTAGAAATGCTTGGCGATAACCGACAGGCGTACGTTGCTGCAAGGGTGAGCGCACATAGGCTTCAATTTCTTTTGATTCTATTGAGAGTGGAATATGAATTTCGGCATGCGCAGTGATTGACAGTTGTGCAACGAGCTGAGCCGACCCTGTGTGTACGCGAGGAGCTTGATAACGTGTGGCGCGGCCTTGCCCTATTTTATTTAGACGTTGCTGGCTGATGAGCTCGCTCAACCAGCGCTGTAGCGTGCGGCGATGGGGCGCTGAGGCAATACAGCTTTCAATATCGTCAATGCTCGCGCCATTGGGATAAAGACGAACCGCAGCCAAAATCTGCTCGTATTGTTGATCTGGACTGTGTTTTGCCATGAACTTTCCAATAAAGGGAGGTGTATCACGACATTTACTCAGCAATAATGTCGCTAAAGCATTATTGCGACATTATCTATGTCGCGCAATCTTTTTGCGACCTATTGCTAGGTAGCGAATTTATTCGCGGTCGCCTGCAGATTCGATTCTTGCCATCTTAAAGCGCCAAGCTAATGCGGAAAATTGGCATCAATGCCACTGAGAAACTGGCTTCTAGCCTAGAAATTATGCATGCCATTACTGGGTATAAATTCATGCTTGGATCTTGTCAATTGGCTATTGTTTTTGTTCTATTTTTTTAAATAAACCATGCGAAAAAGCTAGTTGTAAAATATGCAGACAACGGTTTAAATATTTTTATTTTGTAACGTTGTGAATTATTCTTCGTCGAAGACCTTAACCCAATCTGGGAATTTTCATGAAGTTGCCGGACATAAATTTACTCTATTCCGTAGTACTCTCAAAAATTGATCCGGCGCTTGTCGATCCAGACCAAGCAGGGTATTTGATCTCTTCCGTGTTTGGCTTGCAAAGTAACTTTGATGGCTTGGCGCAAGCAATTAGAGGACTGAACAAAGTCTGCAGTACTCAATCTTGGGTGCGTGACTATATTCCAAAAAATCAGTGCGACCCATTTATCGCATTAGAAGGTCTTGGCCGGCAACTAGCTCGAGATCGCAGCCGTTTCATCGTCGAAACTCAATCAGAGAAAAATCAAAACAATCCACTTCACGGCAAAATTCCTGATCATATGGTATTGGCCTGCTGGACCGAAAGCATCCTCTTACCATTATCGCCTCAGCGTGCTTGCATGCATTTCCTGCTGGCTTGTTTATTTGTGTGGCGGTGTAGATTCCCAATTCCAATTGATGCGGAGTCTAATTCAGGCGTATCAACTGAGTTGGCTAAGCTGTGCGGCAAAATCCGGCAATTACTATCCGCTCGCGACGATTCGGTAACATGGCCGACACTAAGTGACAATCCTGTCGAAACGCTAACGAATCTCATACAAACCTTATCTCAGTCAAAAAACTCAACCTTGAGCGCCGTAATTGGCGGACTCCAAACTTTACGAAAAGCATTAAGTGATGCTCCGTTACCGAACACCCCAACTCCAGTTAGGGTTCCACCCACAATTGCACGAGCCCCAAGAGTGCCGAGGGCGCGAATCAGAAAACCGCGTGGAGATCCTGCCGGTGGAGTCGATGGCATTGCAAAACTCCTGCCGTCCCCCCTGATTGACCTTGTTTATCGGCCAGCAGAGGTGGGTGGTGAAAGTGACGAGCCTGAGATTGAAGCCTTTGTTGAACTGCAGGCGGATGATGATCCTAACTCAACCTATGTGAGCCGTGATGGTCGTTTTGCTCGGCTGAGAAGCACTCGCTTTCGTAATGCATTAGATAATCAATTTTTACCGTGGGCCTGGGGATATTTGAATGCGTTTGAGGTTGAGTCTGTCGTTAGATCGCTTCACTCCGCCGATGAAGAGGCCAATGTACCTGCATTGCTATGCCTGCTTTCGATATGTTGCGGACTGAATTATCAAGAGCTTGGTGATGTAAGGGTCGTTGAGGTGCTCGATTTAGAGTGTGAGTTATTACAAGTCTGCGTATTGAGCGGAACATGGGTACGCCCATTTCCGGCATTACCTGGGCGATTTTACCCCTGCGAATCCCAAGCCAAATTGTTGGCACCATTTTCTGATGCACAGGTGTTACCGCTTCCTCTGCTAGTGATCAATTTACTGCAAAAAATATGCGGTGAAAAAGCGGGGGTGTTGGGGCAGATTATCAATGTCGGCACTGTTGATAAAATTGAGGAGGTCATGCGTGAGTACCTTTCTCAAATCCGAGCAAAAGATCGTAGGATTCGAGTTCGACCCGCACGGCTTCGCCCGATTTTATTTGATCAACTTATGATTGCTACAGGCGATGAACTCAGTAGCAGCGTGATCATCAATAACGATGAGCAGTCTCCCTCCGTAGGCCTATATTACTACTCATCGCCAAAAAAGAAGGTGATTAGCACCTATCAAAAAAATCTATCCCAATTAGGACTGCCGGCAAAAGCAGTAGACATTCCTGAGTCGCGTTTTGGTTCTCGGTTATTCTGGGAGCCATCATCACACGCTCAACACATAGCATTTTGGCGTGCAGAATTTAATGTTGCTTTGAATGATCTACCCTCTGATTATGCTGAGTTAGCCAATATTCATAATCATTTCGCAGCATATACGCTTTGGACTTTGCAGTGCGCAACAGGGCACCGCCAGGCTGAAGTGTTTAGCTTTAATCGAGCGACACTCAATTCAGAGTGGGCAATTTTAAGCGACAAAGTCGTTGATGATGCTCATATGGCGCGACTCGTGCGTTTGAGTCCAATTGCACAGCAGCAGCTAAAAAACTATCAAACTCACTTACATGGATTAGCACAGCGCATCAATAAATTCGATTCGAAGTTGGCTGCACAAATCGGTACGTGCGCCGAATTGGCTCAGCCCAACATCGAACTCCCGCTATTTTTTATACTGCCCAACGCAGTTGAACTCCCCGTAGAAGCTCTCGGTAGTAAAGCAATTTGGCGCTATCTGAAACTGCCTGATGAGTTGCCTAATAATGTTTCTCGACATTGGTTTATTTCTGGACTGAGAGAAATGGATGTGCCAGGGGAATGGGCAGCCAGTGCCGCAGGACATGTGCAAATTGGCCAGCAAGCATGGTCAGCCACGATGCTCTCTGCACCAACGGAAATTCAATCGCAATGGGATTTAGGAGTAGATGCTTGGCTCAGTAAACTGGCCATTGAGCCGATGCTCGGCCTACCCCTCATTAACAAAACCAAAATACCAACAGCCTCAATTCTAAAGTCCAATTTCTTACCAGCAAAATCCAATACCGAGGCACAGCTAACTCGTGCGGAAATTCAGCTGAAATTACGGGAGTGGATTATTGAAGTGCTTGCGGGTCAAGAGCGGCAGCAGCTATTTACCGACCTGAGCTTACAGGAGGCCGTTCGCGCAAAAATTCAGACTCAGTATGCGCGTCATCAAGCGAAGCAAGCGGATGCGATTAACTACTTTGTTCGTTATTTGAGGCTGGCCGGCAGAAGCATTAAAAATGCGCGTGCTCTCGGTTTTGCATTGGCTTGTACTGTGGAACCAAGCCCATTTCAAACAGACTCCTTAATCTGGATTGGGCGCGGCGAATGGTTGCGTGAATCGATATTGCTAAGCGTACCAAACGATTTTGTGAATCAACCTGTAGTGAGGCAATACGCGTGGATCATGCTGACGCTAGCTGCCTACACCGGCCTAGTCGATCGTCGGCAGCAGGAATTGTTATATACAAAATTCCCGGACGCAGTTATGCATTATCAGCAGTATTTTTGGTTGGAATGGAAAGACGGGGCCCGTCTTGTTCGTTATTGGCCTGATTTTTACAGCACGATCTTTATTTCGCGTTTGAAGGTCGGTGCTGAGAGGCCAACGTGGGCAGTCGTTCAGACGGAGATGGAGCGAATTCTATTAAAAGAGCTGCAATTTGATCTGCAGTGCCCTGAATTAGTATTTGGCGCTAAGAAAAGTACCATTCACTTTGCAATGAAAGCGCTCATTCAGTGGCAGCAACATTACATCCCTGGCTTTTTATGTGCCTATACCCCCGGTGAGCATAAACCGTGGGCGATTCCACGTAATAATCTTGTTCGGCTAATTTCCGGCAAGCGGGTCGCTTGTGAACATGTTCAGGAACATGAAACGGAGATTGAATCCATTCGCGTTCACCACGGGAATAAAGGCTCTATAGCCACATCAAAAAAAGCATTAACCGATTTGAAGCGCATTATTGAACACACTAAAAGTGCCAGTCAAAAAAGCCAAGATGATGGCAAAGTGCCAGAGTCACGTCGCGAGGTCGTGCGACAAATTGATGAAATCATCACCGAGTGGCAAGGCCAAGACATCGCTAGTTTGATGTTTTTGATGGCTGAATACGCGAAATATCAGCTCCGTCGGCGAACTAATGGAAAGTATATCGCCCCCGCCACCGTATTGGATTATGTGCATAGTGTCGCTGAACCACTGCTGGAGTTGGCGTGGGAAGAAAATTGGGTTGAGCTCGATGTTGAAGATCTAGAGTCATTCTACGTTTTGGCGCTGGATCATGCCTCCGCCGAGTTGCGAGTTCGGCGCGCAAAGCGGTTACGATATTTTCATGATTTTTGTGTGTCCGCAGTTGGGCAAGATGAGCTGGATTTGAGCTCATTGGATCCCGCATACCATGGTGCCGCGCAGACGACGCAACCTCAGATTATTCTTCAGAGTGAATATGAAAAAGCACTGCATTTACTTCGTAATGATCCACAAGCAAACCAAGAGCAGCAACAACTTCAAGCATTGATGCTAATGATTGTATTTCGGTTTGGATTGCGTGTCGGTGAAGTGTTGCGATTGATGACTTGCGATGTGGTTCAGGTTGGTGAAAATGTTGTTTTGTATGTGCATCGCAATCAGCTAGGCGGACCCAAATCGAGCGCTGGATTTCGTCAGGCACCATGCTGGAATTTGACTGAGCAAGAATCAGAACTGTTATTTAATCGCGTTGCTAGTCTTGAGCATCGTTTTTCAGAGCAAAACGCGCCGTTATTTTGCCAGAGTGATGATCCGAATATTTTGGTGAATCGAAGTCAGCTCACTAAGAAATTATTGGACGTACTTAAACTGGTAACGGGTGACGAATCAGTTCGAATTCATGATGCGCGCCATACTTTTGCCAGCGCAGCAATTGCGGCGGCGGTCGATAAACCGCTCATGAAAATCCCTAGGCTGAACGAATGGTTTGGATCTGATGCAAAAGTGCTGCGTAAGAACTGGCTAGGCGTGACGTTTGTTACGCGTCGTCTTTTGTATGCGGTATCCATGCATCTGGGGCATTCTCGGTATGACACGACGGTTGTCAGTTATATGCATTCAACTGATCTGCTATTGGATGAGGTAATGCGGCGCTTACCAATGCCACCGACAAAAATGGCAACCGTTGCTGAGTGGAGTGGTTTAACGGCAGGCCTTGCAAGACAATTGAAGCTTCGTGCCGAAACTGATGAAACTAAGTGGCAACAGGAAGTCTTGGATCGAGTCATAACTGAAGGGCACAAGACTGCATATCAGCCTGTGATATTACCCGCACTGACTGACAGAGCGCAGGTAATACAAGCGCCAGCCTTTGAACTGCCTTCAATTCGCAAGTTGGAAGGAATTCTCGTTAATTTGCAACAAGGGTTACCAGTACATGAGATTGCTAAGCATTACTTCATGAAACCTAATTTAATAGAGCAAATTCAGCTATTCGCCAAGGCGTTATCAGAGGAAATCCAATTTGATCTTAATAGGCACTTCTCAGTGGCGCTGTATAGATCGAGTCGTAATAAATTGGCGATATTTAGAGAATTGCTCTCAAAATTTGAAGAATTGAAACTAGATGACCCGAAGGTTGTGGAAGGTATTGAGATTTGTATTGCACAATACAATCCGAAAATTGCAGGCTTATTAATTGAATTAGTGTCAGATCGTCAAAAAGTTATTGGCTTTTATCGAGCACTGGGCGCAAAGTGGATTCATTCAGTAGTGAGTTGTCGCCACTATGAACGAATAGAATCCAATAATGGTGTTGTAGTTACTAGCAGATCCAGTCGATTTAAAAGTAGTACAAAAGTGCGAAATAAGGAAGTAATTACCCCACAATTGATGGCTCAATTTGGTGGGTTTGAAGTTGATGAGTCATCTCGTTCTTTGGGGATGGTTCAATTTCATCGGCTGATGTTTTTAACAAAAATTAGATTGGCTATTTTTAATTTGAACATTTAGATTATTAAGGCGGAGACGATGGGTAAAAAACTAGAGGCTCAATCTATTATTGAGATGAACGTTAATTCAGAGTCGTCACCAAGTTTTATTGTTTATGATGAAAAAGAGGTTCATGACTATAACAGAAAGGCTAGCCTACTGTTGATTGCATTATTTGGGTTGAAGTATGTAAAAAGCAACAAAATAAGAATTGAAGGTAATAAGTTTTTAGCCAGGCGACACTAAAAATTGATGGTGAACTACTTAGCGACGCAGATCATATTAACGAAAATTTTAGTGCAAAACTTAAGCGATTTGTTGAAATCACCTAATTAATTTATGAGGCAATAATTTCAAGAGAACCTGATAAAATCAATGATTTTATAGCGAGTCAGGCAGCTAGAAATGAATCTGGAGACATAAATAAATTTTTACAAGCCAGAATGAAATTAAAAAACGAAACTATTTCTATTGGATTTGGCGGAGAATCAATTGATGTTCATCCGCTAGATCCAATTAATACAAAATTGATCTATGATGAAAATAGCTATGCCTTTGGCTTAATTAACAGCATTTGCCACTCGGACTTTGAGATTGAATTTACCGACAATGACAAAAGTAAAATCAGGTTGAAATATCAAATTGAAGAAGAGGATGTGATTTATTCGTTTGCAAAACAAAGGCAGAAGGTACGTGTTGATTACATAAAAAAAACACAAACGATAGGCAGCGGTGCAACAAAGATAACAGGTGAGTTTCTTAAGCTAACTCCTTTTGTGGAGCTTGAGCCAATCCTATCAACTTAAGCCTTCAGACCGTTGCTTTGTAAGCAATGTAATCGTGAGGTTTGGGGTGATTGGTGCGTTCTTTCCTCGCTCTGGGATTAAAATTGATCAACGATTTCCTGATCTCAGTCAGCGCAAGCT
>CAUOZE010000060.1:0-20286 GCA_963508915.1 uncultured Deefgea sp. | reverse complement strand
TGTTTGGCAAGATCAAGGCCAATGCGCATAATCTTCATGGTGGACTCCTTTTGCTGTGTGACTGTTGGTTGACACTTCCAGTCTGGCACATCGATGCCGTATCAGGAGGGAGGAGTCCATCCCATTGTCTTAGCGCACCGAGTGAAGGAGAGAGACAAACAAGCGTCATCGTTTGGCTCACGACTGATCGAGGGCATCGGGGACCGATGCGCGCCCGGGTCGCCTTCTTTTGCTTACTTTTCTTGGCGAAGCAAGAAAAGTGAGTTCCCGTCGCGGACTGCGACTGTAAAAAAATGTGCCGCAGGCACGTAAAAACATCAATACGTTCCACTCAATTAAAGCACCGGCCCCAGCATCGCAATGGTGTTATTCCAAAGACGGCGGGGGATAGACCATTGCGCGACCATTTCTGCGGTGACTTGCACGCTTTGCGCCAGATATTCGTGTTGGCGCTCGCGCATCTGCTGCGTCAGCGCCGCATCAAAAAATAGAATATTGTTTTCAAAGTTCAGCTCAAAACTACGCCGATCTAGATTAGCTGAGCCAATCAGCGTCATTTCACCATCAAGTGTTAGTGATTTAGTGTGCAACACGCCACCGACAAACTCATAAATTTCGACGCCTGCCGCGAGCAAATCAGCGTAATAGCTGTGGCTGGCCGCTTCTACAATCCATGAATCATTACGCTGCGGAAAAATCACTGTAGTACTCACGCCACGTCTCGCAGCGGCACACAGCGCCGCTTGCATCGCCTCATCCGGCACAAAATAAGGCGTGGTAATCACCAATTCACGGCGCGCAGCGTACATTAGCGTGGTAAACATCACAGGCATCGCCGCATAGTGCTGAGCGGGCCCCGTTCCGATGACTTGGGCAACCAACGTTTGCTCGGGGTGTGGATTTTCAATCGCTTGCAAATACCTCGTGAGGTCTTCACCGGTTTGTGCCATCCAGTCGCTTTTGAATAAAAAGTGGTTTTGCTGCGCAATTGGCCCCGTAAACCGCATCACCGCATCGACCCACGGCGCAAATTTGGTTTTGACTAAAAATTCAGCATCGGCACAATTTTGGCTGCCGCAATAGGTGATGTGGCGATCAATCACGACAATTTTTCGGTGATTGCGTAAATCAATGCGACCGCTAAAAGGGCGCAATAGGGGATTGCCAATCGGCAAAGCAACGGCAACTTGCACGCCTGCTGCATGCATGGCTTGCCAATATTTAGAGCCTATCATGGCCCTAGAGCCCAAACCATCGGCCATAGCGCGGCAGGCAATACCACGCGCCGCGGCGCGCTTGAGCGCTTCCACAATCTGCAAGCCGCTGTGGTCGGTCAGCCAGATATAAAATATCAAATGAATATGCTCAGTCGCGGCATCCATATCGGCGACCATCGCCGCAATCAAGCCATCGGCGGGCAGCAATTGCCCCGCATTGCCCGAGACCGGAGCAAAGTCATTGATCGATTGGCCAAACTGAAATAACTGATTAAATCGCTCTGGAATGTGCGCCGGCCAGATTGGGGTATCGGCGGTTTTAAGCGCTGATTTAGCCTGCTGCAAACGCGCCACACGGCGGCGGCCAATACTGGTTTCACCGAGCAAAATATACGCAATCACACCCACACCGGGCAGCAGCGCAATCACGATAATCCACGCAAAGCGCGAAGCGGGCTCGCGCTGAGGCCGCAAAATCGCCCGCAAAATAAACACCAGTTGAATGATGAGTAAGGCGATAGGCAGCAAAGCATACAGAGACATTGAGCATTTTCCACAATAAAAAGGCTAGGGTCTGTTGACGCTTGGTTTGCGAATCGAAAACCAAACGTCAACAAACCCTAGTGCGTGCAGCATACCATGCAAAAATACCATGGTAATTCGCCGCATCGCACTCACGTGCTAAACTCCCGCCGCACCGCACAATTTCAATCTTGCGCGATGATTTGCCACCGTAAATCATCGTCATTCACCGCAAGGCCAAAAGCCATGACTACACTCAGCCGCAAACCTCAAGAAAGCTTGCTCGAAAGCCTACAACAAGTCACGCGCTTGCTGGAGCGGCATAAGCTGGTTGAGGGCATGGTGCATAAGCAAGAAGGCCCCAAGCACGATTTAGTTGAGCAACTGGTTCATCGGCAAAACCTCACCGAATTGCAAATGAAGCTGTCCACGCTGCATCCGGCCGACATCGCCCATATTTTGGAAGCGCTGCCGCACGTTGATCGTTTGACGGTATGGGGCTTGGTCGATGCTGACGACGACGGTGAGATTCTGCTCGAAGTCTCGGATGCGGTGCGCGAATCCTTGCTCGCCGATATGGCACCGCACGAAATGGTGGCGGCGGCAGGGCAGCTCGATACCGATGAGCTGGCCGACTTGGTGCCCGATTTACCGTCAGAAGTGCAAAGCGCGGTGCTGGGCACACTCGACGAAGAAGACCGCGCCGAAGTGCAATCGGCGATGTCGTACACCGACGATCAAGTCGGTGCGCTGATGGATTTCGAGATGGTGACCATCCGCGCCGACGTGAAGCTTGAAGTGGTACTGCGTTATTTGCGCCGTTTTGACGAGCTGCCAACGCATACCGATAAGCTGTTTGTCGTTGACGACAACGACATCCTAAAAGGGGTATTGCCGCTTAACGTACTGCTTATAAGCGACCCTGAGCAATACGTCGAAGAAAAAATGGCCGACGATGTGGTCGTATTCCAGCCCTTTGACGATGCCGGCGAAGCCGCACAAGCGTTTGAGCGTTATGACTTGGTATCGGCGCCCGTGGTCGATAGCAATCACAAAGTCATCGGCCGCCTCACCGTCGATCAAATGGTCGACGTGATTCGCGAAGAATCCGAAGCCGAAGTCTTGTCGCTGGCCGGTTTGAAAGACGAAGACCTATTTTCTAGCGTCGGCAAAGCCGTTAAAAACCGTTGGCCGTGGTTGGCGATTAATATTTGCACCGCCTTTATCGCCAGCCGCGTGATCGGCGCGTTTGAAGACACCATCGCGCACTTGGTCGCGCTGGCGGCGTTAATGCCGATTGTATCGGGCATCGGCGGCAACACCGGCACGCAAACCACCACGCTGATTATTCGCGGCTTGGCGCTCGGCCAAATTCAACCCTCACACACCCGCGTTTTACTGCTCAAAGAACTCGGCATTGCGATTATCAACGGCACGATGTGGGGCGCGGTGCTCGGCCTGATGGCGTGGGCGCTGTATGGCAAGTGGGATTTGGGGCTAGTGATGATGGGCGCGATGATGCTCAATATGCTGGTCGCCGCTTTGGTCGGTTTGTTCGTACCGCTCACGATGCAAAAATTCGGCCGCGATCCGGCCTATGGCTCATCCGTCATGATTACCGCACTGACTGATAGTTTGGGCTTCTTTATCTTCTTGGGTCTAGCGACGATTTTTTTGATGTAATGACTTATAAAAAACCTTAGTCCACGAAAAACACGAAAGGCACGAAAATGGATGGCGAGATTTATCACCGAGACGCGTGTTATTAAATCCAAGGCGCCGTGTTTGATGTTTATCGAGAAATGGGTTGTGGCTTTCTCGAAGCCGTTTATCAAGAATGTCTTGAAAAAGAGTTTATACAACAGGGCATTTTATTTCAGGCGCAGCCAGAACTAAAACTCTTTTACAAAGGTATTGCACTACGTCAGAGCTATGTTCCTGATTTTATATGTAATGATGCCATTATTGTTGAGTTGAAAGCACTGTCCAAAACAACGAGTGAGCATAAAGCTCAGGTATTGAATTACTTAAAAGCAACTGGCATGCACCTCGGTTTACTGATTAATTTTGGCGCTTATCCAAAAGCAACTGTTGAACGAGTCGTATTGTGATTTTTCGTGCTTTTCGTGTCTTTCGTGGACTCATTTAGCCTTTGGTATTCTTCATGCCCACTTACCGTGAACTCATTCAAACCAGTGGCCTTGAGCGTTTTGATGCGCAAGTGCTACTGCTGCACGTGGTGCAAAAAAACCGCGCATGGTTGATTGCGCACGACACCGACGCCGCCAGCGCAGAGCACATTGCCGCGTTTGGATTACTGGCCGAGCGCCGCCGAACGGGCGAGCCTGTCGCCTATATTTTAGGCAGTCGCGAATTTTATGGTCGCGAATTTGCTGTCACCCCCGCAGTACTGATTCCCCGCCCCGACACCGAATTGATCGTTGAATTGGCTTTAGCGCGTGCGCCGCAAAGTGCGCGCGTGCTGGACTTGGGAACGGGTTCGGGCTGTATTCCAATTACGCTCAAACTTGAGCGACCTGATTTAAGCGTGAGTGCGCTGGATATCTCACCCGCAGCACTCGCCATCGCCACGCAAAACGCGCAATCACTGCAAGCGGAAGTTCGCTTTTTGCAATCCGATTGGTTGAGTGCGGTGGCTAATGAACACTTTGAACTCATCGTCAGCAACCCGCCGTATATCGAAGCCAACGATATTCATCTGAGCCAAGGCGATTTGCGCTTTGAACCCAGCGGTGCACTTACGGACGGCGGCGATGGTTTGCAGCATTTAAGCTGCATCATCAGCCAAGCCAAACACCATCTCGTTGCCGGCGCGTGGTTACTACTGGAGCACGGTTGGGATCAAGGCGCGACATGTCGTGAAATTTTGCAAGCGGCAGGGTATACGGAAGTGCAAACTTGGCGTGATTTGGGCGACAACGATAGAGTCAGCGGCGGGATTTGGCAGGGCTAAAGTGCGAAAAACCTTAGTCCACGAAAGGCACGAAAAAAACCCAACAACGCCACAGTAAAACCCGTATTTTTTCAGCAACTCTGCGCGGAACGGTTTGCTCATCGGTGAATGACATTACGGTTGCAGAGCGCTTGGTATTTTTTGCCCTTGTTCGTGCCTTTCGTGTTTTTCGTGGACTCCGGTTTTCTACTTTAAAACCTAGCCCAAACGGGCTTGCCGCGTTTGGTGCATCGGCTTACAATACCCGACTAAATCTATCAACCTTTGCGAGCATCATCATGAGCATTCAAGACACAATTCGCCAACAAGTAACCGAAAACGCTGTGGTGTTGTACATGAAAGGTACGCCTTCATTCCCACAATGCGGTTTCTCATCAGGCGCAGTACAAATCCTGAAAAACTGTGGCGTGAATTTCGCTGCGGTGAACGTATTGGCTGACCAAGACATCCGCCAAGGCATCAAAGAATTCGCTAACTGGCCAACAATTCCACAGCTCTATATCAAGGGTGAATTCGTTGGCGGTTCAGACATTATGAAAGAGCTATACGCCAGCGGTGAATTGCAAACGATGTTGGCTGATTTGAGAGCTGAATAAGCCGATTGAACACCCAAAAACGCCTTCTCACAGAGAGGGCGTTTTTATTTGCTCGGGGTATATTGCAACAAGCATTGTTAATAATAGGCCAAATTCAAATACCCCTAAACCACTCATTTTCACACCTGCCCACGCTAGTAAAATCATCAATTTTTGTTAGCATGACGGTCTGAAAAAATTATTCATTGTCTAATACGAGAATCCATCATGAGTGCATTGCCTTGCGTCACCCTCGAAACCGCCCCGAACCCGACTGCTTCGGTCATCTGGCTGCATGGCTTGGGTGCGGATGGCAATGATTTTGCGGGCATCGTGCCGGAATTGGGCTTGCCCGATGATTTGGCAGTTCGTTTTATTTTTCCACATGCGCCGATGATGCCGATCACGTGTAATAACGACTACGTGATGCGCGCTTGGTATGACATCGTGCATTTCGATCAAATCAGCCGCCAAGCCGATATCGCCGGCGTGCAGCAATCGGTGCAATCGATCCGCGATTTAATTGCAGCGGAAAACGCCAAAGGCATCCCAAGCCACCGTATCGTGCTAGCGGGCTTTTCTCAGGGCGGCGCGATTGCCTATACCGCAGGTTTAACACATCCAGAAAAATTGGCTGGCATTGTGGCGTTGTCGACTTATTTGCCGGCAGAGTCTTTGCTGACCGCAGACAGCATCGCCGTCAATCAAGCAACACCGCTTTTGGCGGCGCATGGCAGCCACGATCCAGTAGTCGGGATTTCATTGGGGCAAAGTGCAAAAGAATATGTAGCAAATCTGGGGGTGGCGGTGGATTGGCATACTTACCCGATTCAGCATTCGGTTTGCTTGCCAGAAATTCAATTGATTGGGCAATTCATCGCGAAAAATCTACGCTAAACCTCATCAAAAGCAATCAATTGGTCGTAATATCGGCTAATTGATTGCATCTAGCGCCGCTCTCAACATCGTCAAAGGCTTGTCATCAATCTGGCTTATTTTGTTTGCTACGAAAAACATGCGCACTGGCCACCAGAATTGACTCCATCACTTTGACCTTCATCGGGATGTACTCATGGTTTTTGCGCGAAGTATCAAGTACATCCAGATAAAAACGCATCACCACATTGGTTGGCAAGGCGGCAGGGGAGGTTAGCTCAAGCTGACTTTCACTCGCTTGCGTTACTTTCACCATCAAGGGCTCTGTGCCTTCCAGCAAAATCGCCCCGCGCCAGGTGGTACGTTTTAATTTAGCTTCAGCCATCTCTTGCACCCCTGATTTTTATCATTCGTTATAGCCTAGATTCCCCCTGCAATCGCCACATTCACGCAGCAACAGTCAAGCTGGCACAATCTGCAACCCTACAAAGCCACTTCATCGCATTGTTGCCAAGTTGGCGCATGCTGACACCTTATCCTTACAATTTAATATTGTCGTCATCATAAGGTAATGCGCAACTCGTAAGATTTGCCCTCCCTTCAATTACAATGGTTTCATCATGTTGCTTCGTGATCGCCTCAAATCATCGCGCCATTCACTGCTACCGAGCAGTGCCTGTGCCATCGCTCTACTATTGTCTGCCTGTGGTGGCAGTAGCGACTCTGCACTATCAGTCACGCCCGCGCCGACCGCTGCGCCTACTGCAACGCCACAAGTAATCACTGGCAAAGTACTGGGTAGCTACTTCCGTAACGCCAAAGTCTGCCTAGATAGCAACAATAATGCGCGTTGTGATGAAAACGAAGTGAGCACTCGTAGCGATAAAAATGGCCAGTTTTCATTGGCAGGTAGCAACGCCTCAATTGCGGCAGAGATCGGCACTGATGCGACTGAATTTGATCCTACCACCAACACGGAAACCAAAGTCACCTCCCGAATTGTTTTGCGAGCACCGAAAGAAGCAACATCAACCGTTAGCCTACACTCAAGCTCTATCGTGGCAGAAATGGAAAACAATGCTTTGTCTTTTGCCGATGCCAAAGCAAAAGTGGCGATTGCCGTGGGTGTAACGCGTGAACAATTACTCAGCGACTTTAATATCGAAAAAGACGCCGTTGTTGCTGCCGCATTAAAAAGCGCATCTGATGATGGCATCAAACGCATTCGCGAAAATCTAGCTCTAGCAGGCAGCAGTGCAGACCCGAAAGCCATTTTGGCAGCCATGACGATGACCGATCGTTATTACCAAACCAAATCGCCCTATCGCCCACAGCAAGACCCAAGCAGCTATGAAAAAGCACCTGCAGGGTTTAACCCGGTTTATACGCAAATGCTTGCCCGCCATGGCTCACGGGGTTTGTCGAGCTTGAAATATGACTTGGCCATTCACAATATGTGGACCCAAGCCAAATCAGAGGGTGCACTAACCCCATTGGGCGAAAAATTGGGCGAAGATACGCTCAAAATTATGAAAGCCAATTTCTTGCTTGGCTGTGGCGTGGAAGGCATTACTAAACCGGGCTATGGCAACCTAACTCAAGTTGGGATTAACGAACACAAACAGCTTGCTGTGCGCATGCTCAATCGTATGCCCGATTTTTGGAAACAAGTTGCAGATGACGCAACAGCAGCACGTAAAGTCCAAGTGGTAACTTCTGGCGTTGATCGCGCGGTAGACAGTGGCAATTACTTTGCACAATCACTGAAAACAACTCAACCTAAACTCAGTAACTTACTCAGCTATCCTGCCGCACCGGGTCCATTCCCAGATCAAGGCACTGCCGTTCCACAAGCAGCGGGTACTGATCGCTTCCAATTGTATTTCCATAAACTAGTTGCCAAGACGGATCTCGTGAGTAACGTCGACAGCCCATTTTATGCGACTTATCAAGCCAGCCTTGCCTATCAAGCCTTCAAAAAAGACGCTGATTTGATCGCAAAACAAGAAGGCTTGTTTAAAACCGCAGAAGCAAAGGCCAAAGGCCGTCAGGTATTAGAGCGCCTATTCAGCAAAGCCTTTGTGGATAAAGTCGAAAATGGTAGCTATAGCTTTGCCAACACAGGCTCATTCACGTTCAGCAGCGCAGATGGCAAATGCACTGCACCAACGACACTGACCGGTGATGGTGAAACCAAGATTGCATCAACAGCCGATGCTGCGTCTTTGCTGTATGAGTTGTATGTCATTGCGCCAGCGATGCGCACTGAGGCGGGCGTTGATTTCTCTCGCTATATGCCTGCCGAACAAGCGCGCTTCTTTGCTGAACTCAATGATGCTTCTGACTTTTACGACAAAGGTCCAGGCATGACTGAAAAAGGAGATATCACGTACAAGATGTCGCAAATGTTGTTTGATGACTTCTTCAAAGAAATGGATGCGATTGCAGCCAACAATCTGAGCAATGCGGCTAAGTTGCGTTTTGCCCACGCCGAAATCGTCGCCCCATTTGCATCACGCATGGGTCTGAAAAAGGTACTGCAGCAAGTGCCTAAGGCCGAAACCTTTAGCTACAAAAACAATCCATGGCGCGGTGATTATGTCTCGCCAATGGCAGCCAATATGCAATGGGATGTTTATCGCAATGCGGCAGGTAAAGTGATTGTTAAAATGCTGTACAACGAAAAAGAAACCGACTTTATGGCCAAATGCGATAGCGCCAAACTAGCGGCTAATAGTTATTTCTACGACTACGCGCAACTGAAAGCCTGCTACGGCAAATAAAATTGGCAAACAAAACAAAAAGCCCGGTTTCTAAAAATCGGGCTTTTTTTATGCCATGCAACTGCATGCTTAATCGTACATCACTGGCTCAACACAAAATCCGCCACGCGTTCGCCTAGTCTTAGTCGTTGTTCCTTGCGGGCAAAGGTGTGATCGGCATTTGGCCATGCTTCAAACGTCGCTTGCGGCAAACAGGCGGCGACTTGTTCGCCGATTTCTACGGGCACCGCCTGATCAGTTTCGCCATGCACGACCAGCGTTGGGATATTAAGCATGGCTAAGCCGGAAAACGGAGCGAGTTGCGCGAGTTCTTGTCGGAAAGTTTGGCTGATTTCCAAAGCCAAAAAATCAATACAATCCGCGCGTTGCGCGAC
The DNA here is from genome assembly GCA_963508915.1 of uncultured Deefgea sp. Taxonomy (GTDB): domain Bacteria; phylum Pseudomonadota; class Gammaproteobacteria; order Burkholderiales; family Chitinibacteraceae; genus Deefgea. The sequence continues at coordinate 10,965 of CAUOZE010000060.1, read as the reverse complement.
AGAATTCGCACTCGCTACTGACTCCACCAATTGCGCCAAATTGGCGGCAGGCGCGAGCAAAGTCATCGTCTGTATCGCTTCCATATCGGCCAATGCGGTTTGCAGCGCAACTAAGCCGCCCATGCTAAAACCAAGCACATGCCGCGAATATTGCGGATAGTGCGCGGCCAAATGCGCTAATAAATGCTGCGTTTGCGCCACTTGGCTAGCGACAGAAATATCAGCAAATTCGCCATCACTTTCGCCGCAGCCCAAGAAATCAAAACGAAACACCGCAATTCCACGCGCAGCGAGCACGCGTGATAATTGCACAAAAAAATAAGTAAATTCAATTCGATTGCCAGTAAAACCATGCAGCATCAGCACCGCGTGCTGCGCAGCTGCAGGCAAGTGCGCGCTGCCAACGAGCTGCTGGCCGTCAAATTGGACCGCCAATGGCGTAATGGCTGCGTCTACCGCCGCACCGTTTAGCATTGTGCCAAAGCCAACTTAGCCGCTGCCAAAGTCGCAGCAATATCAGCATCGCTATGCGCTGCCGACACAAAGCCAGCCTCAAATGCCGATGGTGCCAAATAAACACCGAGATCCAGCATCGCATGGAAAAACGCATTAAAACGAGTGCGATCAGAAGCCATTACATCAGCAAATGACGTTGGCACATCTTCGGCGAAATACACGCCAAACATACCGCCAACAGACTGTGCACATAATCCGTGATCTGCGCCGATTTCATTCAAACCAGCAACAAATTTCGCCGTTTGTGCGCTTAAATTCTCAAAGAAACCAGGCTTGCTAATTTCGGCTAACGTCGCCAATCCTGCGGCAACGGCCACTGGATTTCCCGACAAAGTACCGGCTTGATACACGGGGCCCAATGGCGCTAAATACGCCATGATGTCAGCACGACCACCAAATGCCGCCAGCGGCATACCGCCGCCGACCACTTTACCCAAGCAAGTCAAATCAGGGGTAATGCCGTGCAAGCCTTGTGTGCAATGCAGGTCAACGCGAAACCCTGTCATCACTTCATCGTAAATCAATACCGCGCCATGCTGCGTGGTGAGATTATGCATCGCGGCGACAAACTCGGCACTTGGCTGCACCATATTCATATTGCCAGCAATCGGTTCGACGATGATCGCGGCAATTTCACCGCCATTCTCTGCAAATAGCGCCTCAAGTGCTGCGACATCGTTATACGGCAACACAATCGTATCGGCCGCCACTGCCGCCGGAACGCCAGCCGATGACGGATTACCAAAGGTGAGCAAGCCCGAACCCGCTTTCACCAACAAACTATCAGCGTGGCCGTGATAGCAGCCTTCGAATTTGACCAATTTATCGCGGCCAGTAAAGCCGCGCGCAAGGCGAATCGCGCTCATTGTCGCTTCGGTGCCGCTGGAAACAAGGCGCACTTGCTCCAGGGATGGCAGCATTTGGCACAGCAAATCAGCCAATTCGACTTCGCCTTCAGTCGGCGCGCCAAAGCTCATGCCGTTTTTGGCGGTATTGACCACCGCATCAATCACCGCAGGATGCGCGTGGCCAAGAATCAACGGGCCCCAAGAGCCAACGAAATCGATGTATTTCTTATCATCAGCATCCCAAACATAAGCGCCAACGCCCTTTTTAAAAAAGCGCGGCGTGCCACCCACCGAGCCAAAAGCCCGCACTGGCGAGTTCACGCCACCGGGGATGTGTTTTTTGGCAGATTCAAAAAGTTGTTCGTTACGGCTGGTCATGTTTTTTACCTTTGTTTAATGGGTATATGGATGGAGACATTTTTGATGAATGGCTGCATTCGTATACCTACTCAATATTTTTCAATTCAGAACAAATACTATCAAAGATTATTTTGTAACTGACACTTTTAATTTCTACTCACCATGGTCGCGCTCATGCCGCGCGGCACTGACTTTCTTTGCTTCGCCAAAGAAAGTCAGCAAAGAAAGGCGCCCCTAGTATCTACGTCCGACTTCGTCGGATGCTGGCCTAAGGCCATGGGCTGCGCTAAGGCAACAAGTTGCCAAGCTTGGCCACACCTCGCTGCGGACAATCGGCAAGGCGGCGGGGTTTAACAAAACAGACCCCGCCGAAACCCCCTTGCCGCTTGTTCCTCGCTCGGCGCGATACAAGGGATCTCGCGCAGCTCAACGAGGTTTGAAATTTACTTGATGTATTGCTAGCTAGACATTGTAAATATAAGGCTGCAATTAAATACATCGATACGGTAGGGCAATGTCGTACAGGATAATTATTTGAGAGATGCTGATAATTCCACGAGCTCTCGATAGCCTTGAGTGTTAAATTGAATCTGATTACTGTTCTTCTGGGCTGAATAAATAGCAAGTGCTCTGTATATCCCTGTATTGTTATCTCCATTCATCTTTTGATAAAAGTAAGCCTCGTCAGGATATTTTTCAAAGGCGTGTCCATGTTGATTACTAAATTCCTTTTTTTCCTCACAGCTAAGTGCATCCTCAATTATTGTACTTGCCAATTCTTTATCTATTGTTTTATTGTCTAATATACTCATATCAGGGCTTTGGTGTTTTCTTTGTCGAGCATCGTAAATGTCTTTGTGGTGTGAAAACTCAATTAATAATGATATTAAAGAAATTAAGTTGATTGGGTAACCTTCTTGAGTTTCTTGTTTCTTCGTTCTCAAGCAACTAGAAATCCTTGCAATTAGTTGGTCTACATCTCGTAATGTGAGTTCATAAACGAAAGCAAGTTGAGCAATCCAGTGATTTATATCATCGGGATACATCTTGAAATGTTTTAATATTTCGGATTTTTCTTTTCTCTTGGCATAAATGTACTCTGAAATTTTTGGCTCAGGCAAACTGGCAATTCGATCAAAAAATCTTCTTAGATACGTTTCAGAATCAAATCCTGAACCATAAATCACTTTAATTGCATGAGTAATTTGAGTGGTATCTGTTGCGATGACAAAAACAAAACCAGGAACATTAAAAAAGTGCTTGATAGACTCAAGAAGCTCTACTGCGTAATTGGGTCGACAGCGGTCAAGCTCATCGATGAATATGAATATTGGAAGTTTGCAGGTGAAATTCTGCATCAATACTTGACCAAGAGCTTCTAACTCTAATTTTATTGAGTCAATAGCACTAATCTGATCGTTGTAGTCATCTGTAAGAGCATCTAAAAAATCTTTTGGTTCTTTGGATAGCAAATCTTTAGCGAAGTCCCTTCCATCAGAAGCTTCTCCACCGAGAGACTTTGCTATAAGTCCTGCACTATGAATTGCGGCAACTTTAACAAGCTTTCCTAAACCTTCTTTGACTTTGTCATAGATTGCACCAGTGCCCTCATTTAATTCAGATAGCTGGGTTACTAATTCACTTGATACCACTTGAAGTGGTGCATTACTAAAATCACTAATCCAAGCATCAATAAATACACAAGGATGGCGTCTACTCATTGCTTCTACATACAGTCGCTTAAGCATTTCGGTCTTACCAGACCCCCACCGAGAGTCGATATTAAGGACGTAACCACTTTTTTCTTCAATTAAGTAATTGATGAGGAATTTGCCATACTGTTCTCGATTGAGAAGGCATGAGTCCCATTGATGAGAGTCTTTCCAAGATGAAAATTTCGACTTATCGATAAGGTCAGCTGTCATGGCTTTGGGCTGTGTTTGATTAATTTAAAAATTTTATCAGCAATCAAGGCTTCTTGTTCCGATACCTGTTGTGATAAATTAATTGATCGATTTTTATGCCGCCGCGTCGGAGTCGTGAGCCCAATGGGATTTGATGTATTTAATCAAGACCATTGATAAACAATGCTTAGCTGGCAATACATCTGTTTTTTTCATATCTCGTTGAGCTGCGCTAAATCCCTTGTATCGCGCCGAGTGAGGAACAAGCGGCAAGGGGGTTTCGGCGGGTTCTGTTTTGTTAAAACCCGCCGCCTTGCCGATTGTCCGCAGCGAGGTGTGGCGAAGCTTGGCAACTTGTTGCCTTAGCGCAGCCCATGGCCTTAGGCCAGCACGGGCGTAGCCCGCGCAGATACAGGGTCGCTTTTCTTTGCTTACTTTCTTTGGCGAAGCAAAGAAAGTAAGTGCCGCGCGGCATTAGCGCGACCATGTGGATTAAGAACTTTAAGCTATTCATTAATCCACTGTTTCAATTGCTGCCAGCGCAGCAAAATATCCCGCGCATATTGCTCAACTTCACGCTCACCAATTTCACCTGTTAAACCATTCGCGGGCACTTCGCTAAGTTCAACGCCTAAACGCGCGGCGAGCTGGGTGGCGGCGGGGGTAATTTTTGGCGCGCCGCTCGGCGGCAATGGGCGAATTGGCGTAGGCGCAATCTGTTGCGTTGACGGGTCGGGGGCAATCTCTAAAAATCCGGTCGGCGCTTCTTCGACTTCCATTAACAGCAATAAATCACCGGTATTGATTTCCTCATCCATCTCGACCATGAAACTGCTGATTTCTCCCGATTCAGGTGCATAAATCGGCCATGTGTTGCCTTTGCATTCCAAAGTCAGTAGCAGGCTATCGCGTGGCACGATTTGGCCTGGTTCCACGTGAAACAATGCCACCGCAACGGTGTGTGGCAAGTCGGGGGCGCAGATGAGGTGGGTCGTAAAATTTTTATTCATTTTGCACAAAGACCTAAGCAGGCTTGATATTAACCAAGTTTTGTCATATTCACGCGCCTATAATGCTGCTAGATTGTGCATTGCAGCAATACGACTTTCCCAGACTTGAGGGTACGCGTGATGAGCATCGAAAACATTCTGTTTAATGATATTACGCTGGGGATGAATTATCAGCGTGAACATTTAGTTCGTTCTAGCGATTTTGCCTTATTTACGATGCTGGCGGGCTCGCATTCTTGCGAGGGCGTGGCGGCGGCTCCGGCGATTGGCGTATTTTTTTTTATCACCTCGGCGTGTATTAATTCCTTTCCCGGTCATGGCGCGATTTTGAAAGAACAAGCGCTGCATGCACATGGCGATGTTCGACAAGGTGATGTGCTGACGATTGCGCTGACGGTGACGCATAAATGCGGACAACACAATGAAGTCATCTTGGCAGCGACCTGTCACAATCAACTGGGTGAATTGCTAGTGTCTGGCAATGTCACCGTGACCGCGCCGACTGAGAAATGTATTAGTCACTACGAAGAAGTACCACAATTTACTTTGCGTAGCCCCCAAGTGTTTGCCAAACTACGCCAGCAAACTGATTTGCTGCCCGCAGTGGTAACAGCCGTAGTGCATCCCTGTGATCGAGAGTCTATTATTAGGCGCGATGGCAGCGGCAGCAGCCAAGTTGATTGTGCCGATTTTAGTCGGCCCCGAAGCCAAAATTCGCGCTTTGGCGCAGCAGGAAAATGTTGAGCTAGGGAATACTCGGATTGTCGATACGGCGCATAGCCACGATTCTGCGGCTTTGGCAGTGGCTTTATGCCGTTCGGGTGAGGCGGCGGCGTTGATGAAGGGCAGTTTACATACCGATGAAATGATGTCGGCGGTGACTTGCTCCAAAACCGGTTTGCGCACTGGGCGGCGTTTGAGCCATCTGTTTGTGATGGATGTACCCGCGTATGCGCGGCCGCTCTTGGTGACTGATGCCGCGATTAATATCGCACCAGACTTGGCGGCCAAAGTCGATATCACGCAGAACGCGATTAATTTGGCGCATATTTTAGGCATCGCCTGCCCGAAAGTGGCGCTGTTGTCGGCGGTGGAAACCGTTTACGAAAAAATGCCCTCAACGCTCGATGCCGCCTTGCTCTGCAAAATGGCCGACCGTGGGCAAATTACCGGCGCATTACTTGATGGACCTTTGGCTTTCGACAATGCAATTTCAATGACTGCCGCTAAAATGAAGAAAATTGTGTCGCCGGTGGCGGGGCAGGCGGACATTTTGGTGGTGCCCGATATTGAGTCCGGCAATATGCTGGCCAAGCAAATGAGCTATTTTGCGGGTGCGGATTCGGCAGCGGTGATGGTCTTGGTCGCCAATGCAATGAAGTGATGTATTCCTTTCTTGGTATTGATTTGTGATGCTTGCAGAGCAATACCTAACGACTATGGTTTTATTTGGAGTGAATAATGAGTGATTTAGTTTTAGTGATTAACGCCGGTTCTTCGAGTATCAAGTTTTCATTGTTTGAAACCAGTAAAACCGATCCTGTCGTGCTGTTCAAAGGCCAAATGGAAGGCTTGTACGTAGAGCCAAAATTTAGCGCCAAAGATGCTGACGACAATAAAGTCGCCAATGAAACTTTGCCTGCCGACGCACCTAAAAACCACGACTATGCACTTCGCTTTATGTTGGAATGGTTGCAAACGCGGATTGCGGGTCGCAGCATTGCGGTGATTGGTCACCGCGTTGTGCATGGCGGTACAACTTATTCAAAACCTGTTTTGGTGACTGAAGACGTCATTAAAGGTTTGGAAGCGCTGACTCCACTCGCGCCATTGCACGAGCCACACAACATTACCCCAATCAAAATCTTGCAAGATTTGCTACCGAACGTGCCGCAAGTGGCATGTTTTGATACGGCCTTCCATACAACTCAGCCTGAATTGAATCAGCTCTTTGCTTTGCCGTATGAATTTGCGCAAAAAGAAGGCATTCGTCGCTACGGTTTCCATGGTTTGTCTTATGAATACATCGCCAGCGTGTTGCCAACGATTGACACCAAAGCCGCTGAAGGCCGTACTGTAGTCGCGCACTTGGGTAACGGTTCTTCAATGGCGGCCTTGCTTGGTGGCGTTTGCCAAGCGACGACAATGGGCTTTACCGCGCTAGATGGTTTGCCAATGGGCACGCGTTGCGGCCGTATCGATGGCGGCGTGATTCTGCATTTGATGAATCACCTCAAAATGGACGCGAAACAAATCGAAACCTTGCTCTACAAAGAGTCTGGCCTACTCGGTTTGTCTGGCTTCTCAAGCGATATGCGTGACTTAGAAAGCTCTGATTCGCCCCGTGCAAAAATGGCTGTGGATTATTTTGCCAATAGCGTTGTGCGTGAAGCAGCCTCTTTGGCGGCGACCTTGGGCGGCATCGATGCGCTGGTGTTTACCGCAGGGATTGGTGAAAACGACGCGCACACGCGCCAAGCGGTTTGCCATCAGTTGCGTTGGTTAGGCGTTGATTTGGATGAAGCGGCCAATGCCGTGCGCTCGGGCGAACCACGCCGGATTTCACTCGCGGATAGTAAAATCGCCGTGTACGTGATTCCAACCAATGAAGAATTAATGATTTCTCGCCAAGCCTTGGCTTGTATTGCTTAAATCAATTAAACATCGTTCGCATACCAAAAAGCCGCTCTTATCAGCGGCTTTTTCATATGGATTTCATCTTACTGTCGCATGATGATTGTCTGACTGGGGCAAACGTCATACGATGCCGGTATCGTTCGCTTTTGAGTAGGAAAACCATGCTAGACCAAGACAGTGTCATTGATGTCAGCGTAGAACCACGCCAAATTCCACCGATGCAGGGCTGGCAGTGGATCGTGACCGCATTTCAGCTATTCAAACAATCGCCAACCGCTTGGCTGGGGATTTGCGGCGTATTTATTTTGGCCATGCTAGGGATGTCAATGCTTCCCCTTGTGGGCGGTTTACTCTCAACTTTACTCGGCCCCGTTTTTTTGGGCGGCTTGATGTTTTCAGCGCAGAAACAATCCCGTGGCGAAACGCCATTATTAGTTGATCTATTTGCAGGTTTTCAACTGCGCTTTACCGAGTTACTCAAAGTCGGCGTCTTGTATATGTTCGGCACGATGCTGGTGGTGGTACTGATGGCGGCCTTGCTGGCGGGCGCGGCGTATTTGGGCTTTTTGAATATCGATAAAAGTGTCGACACCTTTGCCCAATTAGGCTCAATTTGGCCGGTGATGATTTTAGTTGTCGCGGCATTTTCAGTGGTCTACAGCACGTATTTTTACGCCCCGACCTTGGTCATGCTGCAAGGCATGAAGGCGGGCGAGGCGATGAAACTGTCATTTTTAGCATTTTGGCGCAATTGGCAGCCGATTTTAGTGATGTCGCTGATTGGTGCCGCGCTCCTGATCCTCGCCATGTTGCCGATGCTCTTGGGCCTGATTGTCGCACTGCCGGTGGCGCTGATTACGAGCTATGTTTGTTATGCGGATGTTTTTGAAACCTAACTGGCCATTGAAAAACGACTGCGAGACTCGAATCCATCGTTAAAAGAATGACTCAAAATCCTCATTTACTCTGTGTAAACTGCGGTTTTTCGTCATTTTTTGCCTTGCCTTCTAGCCTCTCGCTACCTTTTTCAAAGGTCTGCTAACCGGAGCACAATCTGTGACTGAAAGTCCCTTCAAAGGTAAGACCGGCGCAAAACGAGTACTCAATGCCTTGGGTTATTCACTCGATGGCTTATCCGCAGGTTGGATCAACGAGGCGGCATTTCGCCAAGTGACCTTGCTCGCCATCGTGGGCATTCCGCTATCCCTCTTTTTGCCGATGCCCCCTTGGGCGCATGCGATTGTGATTGCTAGCCATTTGGCGAGCATGATTGTTGAGTTGCTTAACTCCGCCATCGAAGCCGCAGTCGATCATACTTCACTGGCCAAGCACGATTTAGCCAAACGCGCCAAAGACCTCGGCAGCGCCGCGCAATTGGTCTGCTTGGTGAATTTGGCCGCGATGTGGGCCTTGGCTTTACTAGCCGCCTAAACCACGCCCCAAATCAATCGCCACTCACTACGGATCAGTGAGTGGTTTTTTTTCGTCTAGCGTTTTTGCCATTAATACCAACAAGAAATTGCGGCTCGTTTGAGGCGGCTTAATCCTGACTTAAGTTTGCAGGCCTATGCTGAAAAGATTGATTCTTGGATAAATATCATGAAAATCCTGACGGCATTTCTAGCATTGTGTCTGCTTGCGTGGGGTATCACCGTCTATCCACCAGAAGTCATGACCATCTGGTGGTTGCGTAATGAAGCCATTAATTTAAGCGGCATTTTGTCATTTCAATTAATGGGGCTGATTATGCTGCTTGCAGTACGCCCTGTATGGCTAGAGAAATCATTTGGCGGGCTAGACCGCATGTATCTCGTGCATAAATGGGCGGGGATTTTAGCGATTAGCTTTGGTTTGCTGCATTATGCAATCAAACTCTCTGGCGGCCTGCTTAAACAATTTTTTGAGCGACCACCACGCGGCGCACGAGTCGAATTTTGGCTCGATTTCCTGCGTAGCCCAGTTAAAGACATCGCCGAATGGTCGATCTGGCTGCTGGGTATTATGCTGGTGATTACGCTTTGGCAGCGTTTCCCTTATTCAATCTGGCGCTATGTGCATAAAGCACTTGCAGTGATTTTTGTAGTCTTGGCACTGCATGCTGTCGTGCTGTCTCCCGTCAGCTACTGGAGCAATCCACTCGGCTGGCTGATCGGTGCTACTACATTGATCGGCGTTGCTTGTGCGTTGATCTCGCTCACGGGTCAAATTGGCCGTCGGCGCACGCATCGCGCCAGCATTCAGTCAATCTCTCAAGTCAGTGATATTCTCGAACTAGAATGCAAGGTCAAAGGGCAATGGCAGTACCAAGCTGGCCAGTTTGCCTTTCTTAAATTTAATGGGATTGAGGGCGCGCATCCATTCACAATCGCCAGCGCGCCTAACAAGGAAAACACGCTGCGCATTTCAATCAAAGCTTTGGGTGACTACACCCGCCAACTGCCGGAATTATTAAACGTGGGCGACGCGGTCAGCATCGAAGGCCCTTATGGTTGCTTTGCGATGCCCAACGAAGCCGAGCAGGCTTGGATTGCTGGCGGGATAGGCATCACGCCATTTTTAGCTTGGCTCGATGCGCTCAAAGCATCACCAGAACAAGCCCCAACTGCAACCTTGCATTACTGTGTCAAAAACGAGCAAGACGCGGTTTACAGCCGCAAACTGCAAGAGTTCTGCCAGCATTTGCCCAGTATTACGCTACATATCCACCGCAGCGAACAAGACGCCCGCCCCGATATGCAGCGCTTGAATTTACAAGCACACAATGGCATTTGGCCCGCTATTTTCTTCTGTGGCCCACAAGGATTGGCCAGTAGCCTACTGCGTGACCTGCGCTTGGCTGGAATGCCAAAAACGCACTTCCACCAAGAAGCCTTCAAAATGCGATAAATCTAAGCCATTTACGGATTTTTATTCTGGCCAACTGCCGCCAAATCCCGAGTCAATCCACCAATCGATCCAAAATACCTATCATCTTCTGGCTGGTGTTTTCCATGCGATTCAGTGCGTCAATGACTTGCGACTTTTGCCCTGCTTGCCAAGCCGTGAGTGCAGCAGTACCAGCTTGATGGATTTCATTGTGCGGCGTTTCCATTTCACGGTAGGCCGACAGATGGCCCGCGAGCGCTTTACCTTCGCCTTCGTAGTACCAGCGACCAAAGCGGCATTGGTGTGGATCGCTCACGACCTGACTACTCACTGAGCTGGCCCCTGAAACACCTTCATAAACATTAAATTTAAATGCAATGTGATCCAACTTGCTCACTTCAACAAAGGTGCTGAGCATATTTTTGTTCACCAGTTCTTTCATTTCGCCAGAGACTTCAATCAGTAGTTCCATATCCATTGCAGCATTGCTACCCATCGCGCTAAATTGCGCGGTTTCTTGCGCCATCGCGTTCATCGTGGTTTTGACCGATTGCGTCTCGCTGCGAATATCACCGACTAATTTACTGATGTCTTTGGTGGCCGAACTAGTGCGCTCGGCGAGTTTGCGTACTTCATCAGCAACAACAGCAAAACCGCGACCTTGCTCACCAGCGCGCGCGGCTTCAATGGCAATCCTATCAACTTAAGCCTTCAGACCGTTGCTTTGTAAGCAATGTAATCGTGAGGTTTGGGGTGATTGGTGCGTTCTTTCCTCGCTCTGGGATTAAAATTGATCAACGATTTCCTGATCTCAGTCAGCGCAAG
>CAUOZE010000059.1:0-20944 GCA_963508915.1 uncultured Deefgea sp. | reverse complement strand
GAGAGTGGACACATTACGAAGGGAGTCAGTTAGGGTGCTTAATCATATAGTAATTAATAATCAAAGAGTTATGTTTGTTTCTGCATCATGCCGGATGGAGATTGAAAAAACAAGCAGCGCTTAAGTTGATACGATTGACTACTGACCCGCGCTGCACTATGGGTACTCAAGCGAATCTATCGAACTGGATTTGCCTACGCCAAAGCAGGCGTGATGCTCTGTGACCTGCAACCGCGTACCGCAGTACAAGGTCATTTATTCCTACAAACCGCCGACCCCATCAAACGTGCCGCACTAAATAAAGTAATGGACGACATCAATCGCCAATGGGGTCGCGGCTCAATCCGAGTCGCTAGTGCAGGATTTAACCACGGGTGGAAAATGCGACAGAATCGGGTGTCACCGTACTGGACGACGCGGTGGGAAGATTTGCCTAAGGCGAGATAGGCGGATTACTCACATATTATTCATCGACTGAGTGCGCAAGGTGTTGATGGCTTGGCGCTTGAGTCTTTTCTAGCAATAAGGGCTAAGCATAGGTTGCTCGGCCTTTGGCTTGCGCTATGTGGAGTCAAGATTCAATATGCACAGAAAATCAGAATTCGCTTTAAGCAACTGAGTACTGGTCTAGGTGAACTCAGCTAAGAATTGCTGTATTTAGCCGCCATAACGAGAAATTGAGCGCGGTGGCAAAACTCACCCAAGCCAGGTATGGCAGCAATAAGAGTGCAGCAATCTTATGGAGCCGCCAGAGCGAGACGATGGTTGCGGCAATGAGTAACCAGAGTACGCCAATCTCAAACAGCGCTAGCGCGCCAAGCTGCCAAGCAAAGAACAGCCATGTCCAGAGTGCGTTAGCAATGAGTTGTATCGCGTAGAGCCTGAGCGCAACTGCGGCACCGCGAAAACCATGCTCGCGCCAGATCAGTCAAGCGGAGATGCCCATCAGAACAAACAGCAGCGATAAATTTCACTTTCTCGTCCATCGGTTTCACCTCATTCCACGGCATAGCGTGCTCCAGTTGCATGCATCACAGACCAGAGAAGTGTTACCTATGTGTTTGAATAAAAGTGTTACCTATGAGTGTGAACCATACCGTTTAGATTTTTGCGTCATGGTTTGTGGCTCCTAATAGAGAAGGCCAAGATTGCTTAACAACCTTGGCCCTTATGCTCGCGATGAGAAGAGGCGGCTTGTCGTGCTTTGCGCTGACTAGATAGCTTCTAACACGATCAATAAATCGTGCGCTTTGACTGAGCTACCACGTTTAATCAACACCTCTTTGACTTTGGCAGCAAATTCGGCGCGGATGGCGGTTTCCATTTTCATCGCTTCAATCGCTAGCAAAGTATCGCCTTTTTCGACGCGTTGCCCCGCTTTGACCGCCACATTGACGACCATGCCGGGCATTGGTGCACCGATTTGTAGTGGGTTGCCCACTTCGGCACGTTGATGACTTGCGCGCGCCGTTTCGCCTTTGCCTTCAACGGCGGCTTTGGCAATTCGCACTGTGCGCGGTTGGCCATTGAGTTCGAAGAAGATTTTGATCTCGCCATCGCTTGGGATTTCGGTTTGGCCTTGCAAGGTCATGATGAGCGACTTGCCCGGCTCCAAATCGACCGTGGCTTCTTCATGCTCGGCTAGTCCATAGAAAAAGACGGGCGTTGGCAATTTAGATACATCGCCATAATGGCTTTGATGTTCGGCAAAATCGCGGAAGACTTTCGGATACATCAAATAAGACGCTAAATCGGCATCGCTGATTTTTCGTCCGGTGGCTTTTTCTGCTTCAGCGCGAACGGCTTCCAGATCAGCAGGGGGCAAGCTGGCGCCCGGCCGTTCGGTGAGCGGTGCAGCACCTTTGAGGATTTTATTTTGCAGGGCGAGCGGGAAACCATCGGGCGGTAGGCCCAATTCACCTTTAAAGAGTGAAATCACCGATTCAGGGAAGTCAAAATCGCGCTCGGCAGTTTCAACGTCATGCATGGTCAAATCATTGAGCACCAACCACAGCGCCATATCACCAACGACTTTGGACGTTGGGGTGACTTTAACAATGTCACCAAATGCGCGATTGACATCGGCATAGGCACGAGAGACTTCTGGCCAGCGCGCCTCCAAGCCCGTCGCAATCGCTTGCTCGCGCAGATTGGTATATTGACCACCTGGCATTTCGTGTTGGTATACATCCGAAGTTCCGGCGCGCATATCGGCTTCGAACGGCGAATAGAAACGACGCACGCCTTCCCAGTACGTCGACAGCGATTTCATATTGTTCAAATCGACATTTGGCGCGCGTTCTGTACCTTCCAAGGCTGCAACAATCGCGCCCAAGTTCGGTTGCGACGTTAAGCCGCTCATTGAATCGAGCGCACCATCAACCGCATCGACACCCGCTTCAATCGCCGCCAACACACTGGCGGCCGAAATCCCGCTGGTGTCGTGCGTGTGGAAGTGAATCGGCAGGCCGACTTCTTCTTTCAGCGCTTTGACCAAGGCCGATGCTGCGCGTGGGCGGCAAATGCCGGCCATGTCTTTAATCCCCAGTACATGCGCGCCGGCTTTTTCGAGCTCTTTCGCCATTTTGACGTAGTAGGCGAGGTTGTATTTGCTGCGAGTAGGATCGAATAAATCACCAGTATAGCAAATCGTGCCTTCACACACGCCACCGGCTTCAACCACCGCATCCATCGCGACACGCATGTTTTCCACCCAATTGAGTGAGTCAAACACGCGGAAAATATCGACGCCATTTTGTGCTGCTTGCTGCACAAAGTAGCGAACAACGTTATCGGGATAATTGGTGTAGCCAACGGCGTTGGACGCGCGCAGCAGCATTTGGAATGGGATATTTGGTACGGCAGCACGCAATTCACGCAAACGCGCAAATGGGTCTTCTTTCAAAAAGCGCATCGCGACGTCAAACGTTGCGCCGCCCCAGCATTCCATCGACAATAAATTCGGCAGCATCTGCGCATAATGCGGCGCAATTTTGACCATATCGTGCGTACGCATCCGCGTTGCAAATAGCGATTGGTGCGCGTCGCGCATCGTGGTGTCGGTGAGTAATACTTGGGGTTGCGCTTTCATCCAGTCGGCAAAACCTTGCGCGCCGCGTTCGAGCAGAATGTCGCGTGTGCCGCTTGGGATTTTTGTGTCGAGAATGATTTTTGGCGTGATTGGTTCGGCCAAAGGCAGGGCGGGTTTGGAGCGACCTTTCATTTCTGGATTGCCGTTGACCACCACATTGCCAATAAAACGCAGCAAACGTGAGGCGCGATCACGGCGGTGTGTGAATTTGAATAGCTCTGGCGTGGTATCAATAAAGCGCGTGATCGCCTCGCCGGATAAAAATTGCGGGTGGCTGATGACGTTTTCTAAGAACATCAAATTGGTCGACAAGCCGCGAATACGGAATTCGCGCAGCGCTCGATCCATGCGTTGCGATGCTTCATACGAGGTTGATGCCCAAGCGGTTACTTTGACGAGTAGCGAGTCGTAGTAGGGCGTAATCACTGCGCCAGGGTAAGCAGTACCTGCGTCCAAGCGAATGCCAAAGCCGGCTGGGCTGCGATACGCTGTTAAACGGCCATAATCAGGTACGAAACCATTTTCGGGGTCTTCGGTGGTCACGCGGCATTGAATAGCATGACCGCTTAAGCGCAGATCGGCTTGGGCTGGCACGCCCGTTTCTGGATCGGTGAGCTTGCCACCCGCAGTGACGCGGATTTGCGCTTTGACGATGTCGATGCCAGTGACTTGCTCAGTTACCGTGTGCTCTACTTGAATGCGTGGATTCACTTCAATAAAGTAGAACTTGCCAGTATCGGCGTCCATTAGAAATTCAACGGTGCCTGCGTGGCTATACCCGACGGCATTGCCGAGGCGTAAGGCGGCATTACAGAGTTCTTCGCGTGTTTCATCAGTCAAGTAAGGGGCAGGAGCGCGTTCGACAACTTTCTGGTTGCGGCGCTGAATCGTGCAATCGCGCTCGAATAAGTGAACCAGATTGCCATGCGTATCGCCGAGTAATTGCACTTCAACGTGGCGCGCGCGGCGGACGAGCTTTTCTAAATACACTTCGTCATTACCAAAAGCGGCCAGTGCTTCACTTCGCGCAGTCACAATGCTGCCAGGCAAATCATCGGCGCTTTCAATCACACGCATCCCGCGACCACCGCCACCCCAGCTGGCTTTGAGCATCAATGGATAACCCACTGCGGCGGCCATTGCCAAACATTCATTCATATCGCTAGGCAGTGGCAGCGTTGCGGGCATGACTGGCACACCTGCGGCAATCGCCGCATTGCGAGCCGCGACTTTGTTACCCAGTGTGCGCATCACTTCTGGGCTTGGGCCAATGAAAAGAATTCCTTCGCGGGCACAGGCCTCGGCAAAGTCTGGGTTTTCTGACAAAAATCCGTAGCCAGGGTGAATCGCATCGACGCCCGCTGTTTTGGCGACTTGCAAAATACTCTCAATATCTAAATACGCCGCAATCGGTTTTTGGCCATCGCCGACCATATAGCTTTCATCGGCTTTAAAACGATGCAAGGCAAAGCGGTCTTCGCGTGCATAAATGGCAACAGTGGTGATGCCCATTTCGGAGGCGGCGCGCATCACGCGGATGGCGATTTCAGAGCGGTTGGCGATCAGGATTTTGCGGATTTTTTTCATGACTCACTCGGCAAGCTTCAGGATTTTTCCTATTTTGCCGTAAAAAACGTGGTCAAAGGCTGCAAAGTGTAACTTTTGCTGGATTTTGGGCTTAGAGTGCGGGTTGGTGTTGTTCAAATGCACGTAGTTGAAAGTGGCAATGGTTTGCTGCGTGAAGTTGCTACGCGATTGCGAGCGATATGAGTGTAAGTTGTGAGTTTTGTCGTTTTGAGCAGCCAACAAAAAACCCACTTCATTGCTGAAGTGGGTCTTGTCAGAGTAATAAGTCCAAGGACTTATTTTATTCTGGTGCCCGGGGCCGGACTCGAACCGGCACACCTTGCGGCGGCGGATTTTGAGTCCGCTGCGTCTACCAATTCCGCCACCCGGGCAGGTGTCTGGTAAAGAGCCGCCATATTAGCGAAGCGATTTGAACTTGGCAAGCGTTTTGTTAAATTTTTATGATTGAACGGCTTTTTTTAGCTCGAGTGCACGCTCATACAGCGCATTGCGTGGCGCGCCAGTAATCGCTTGCGCAAGTGCAACAGCTTGTTTGACGGGTAGCTCGGCAACTAATGGCACCAGCACTTGGTCGTGCGCATTGGCTTCATCTTTTTCAGCGGGGGGGGCTGCATTGACGACGACCACAGACTCGCCCTTTTGTTGGTTTGGATCGTTCTTAATCCATTCCGCGAGTTCTGCTAAAGTGCCGCGGCGGATGGTCTCAAACGTCTTAGTGAGTTCACGACACAGTACGGCTTCACGCTCAGCGCCAAATACCTCGGCCATATCGGCCACGCAATCGGCAATGCGATGTGGCGCTTCGTAAAATACCGTGATGTATGTTGAATTTTTGAGTAATGTGAGTTCATCACAGCGTTGCTTCGTTTTTGGTGGTAAAAAGCCATAGAACAAGCTGTGGGCGCAGGTAAAACCACTGGCTGAGAGTGCCGTAGTGAGTGCTGATGCGCCAGGAATAGGGATGACTTTAAATCCCGCGGCGTGAACGGCTGCCGCCAATACTGCGCCAGGATCAGAAACCGCCGGCGTGCCAGCATCGGATACTTGGGCTACAGTTTCACCAGCGGCGAGACGCGCAATGAGTTTTTCGGCCATTGCGCGTTCATTGTGCTCTCGAACCGAGATCATCGGCGTACTGATGCCATATTGCTTTAATAGTTGCCCAGTGACGCGCGTGTCTTCAGCGGCAATCACATCGGCGGCATGCAAAACAGCAATCGCGCGCGCGGTCATATCATCCCAATTACCGATTGGCGTGGCAACAACATATAATGAAGACTTACTGACATGGATATCAGGGTTATGCACGCCAAATTTCTCCTTACCCAATTTTGGGCTGTTGTGTCGTGGTTTCGCGTTTTTGCGATCGTAAGCGCAGTACTATACGGTGCGTTGGCCCTTACGACCACTACCGCACATGCGACAGATGCGAGTGCGGTGGCAGAGGCTGCTAAGCCAAGCCCATTAATGGCACTTATTTTACCTTCAAAGTCGAAGTCATTTAAGGCCGCGAGCGATGCGATTCGGGCTGGTGTTTTAGCGGGCGAGCGTGTGCATGGTGGTGCTGGACTGCCTGTGGTGCGTGTTTATCCAACCGATGATAAAGAAGAAAATGTCGTCACCGCCTACCATCAAGCTGTTTTAGACGGCGCAGTGGTGGTGATTGGTCCATTAACAAAATCGGCGATGAATTATTTATCGGATAGCACTCCATTGACCGTGCCTGTCTTGGCGCTCAATAGTTTTGATGAAACGACTTTGCAACAAGCCAATTTATATAGTTTTAGCTTGTCGGTTGAGGCAGAGGCCGCCCAAGTGGTGCAACTGATGTTGCAAAATCAATCGGCTCGCCCAATGGTGCTGCAGGTGAATGATGCTTTGAGCCAAAGAATGTCGCAGGGCTTTGTGCAGGAATGGCGCAAATTAAATCAAACCGAACCGCTGGTGCTGACTGTCGCGGATGCTCGTAGGGATGCCGCCCAATTGCGTGAACAAATGAAAGAAGGCAATGTAGATGCCATTTTCCTTGCGATGGATGGCAAAACTGCGCGCATGGTTCGCCCTTATGTCGGTAATGACTTAGCCATTTACGGTACGAGCCAGATTGATTCTAGCCGCTTAGGCCGTACGGCCTTGGTGGATTTAACCGGCATTAAATTTGTCGATATGCCTTGGATTGGCATGCCAGATACCGATGGCTTTGATTTATATAATCGCACCCGTAGCCAGTCTAATGATGTTGAGCGTTTATTTGCGATGGGGATTGATGCTTGGCGCATTGGTGCTCAATTGCAGATGGGAACACAGAATACGATGGCGATTGAAGGGGTGACTGGGGTATTGACCGTGGGTGATGATCGCATCATCAAGCGCAATATGATTACCCGCACCCTGAGTTTAAATTAATCATGAATGGGCTTGGTGCGGCAGCAGAGCAGCGTGCCGCCGACTTCATTGTGGCACAAGGCTTAAAGCTGATTGCACGCAACTGGCGCTGCCGTTTTGGTGAAATTGATTTAATTGCGAAAGACGCTAAAACGCTGGTTTTTATTGAAGTTCGCGCTCGGACTAATGCCAATTTTGGCGGTGCTGCCAGTAGTATTCAGCGTAGTAAACAAGAAAAGTTAATCCGAACTGCGCAGATGTATTTGCAAGCGCTTTCTCCTCTACCGCCATGTCGGTTTGATGCAATTTGTATTGATGGTGATGATTTGGTCTGGCTAAAAGATTGTATCCAAGCCAAGTAGCCCCATATCAAGCTCACTTAGGCAATTAAATAGTACGTTTAACGCACTCGAAAAAAAGGAATAACCAATGGATTTGATACAACGCGTGCAGCAACATTTTGTAGAAAGTATCGAAGCCAAGCAGTTGGCGATGGGCGCTTTGTCGCCAGCGATTGCGACTGCTGCTGAAAAAATCGTGCAGTCTGTGATTAGCGACGGCAAAATTTTGGCGTGTGGCAATGGCGGCTCAGCTGCTGATGCTCAGCATTTTGCAGCCGAAATGGTCGGGCGCTTTGAGCGTGAGCGACCTGGTTTGCCGGCGATTGCGCTGACGACTGATTCATCCGCTTTAACAGCAATTGCCAATGATTATGATTTTGACTTGGTGTTTTCTAAGCAACTGCATGCACTAGGCCGTGCTGGCGATATTTTGGTGGCGATTTCAACTTCCGGCAATTCAGCCAATGTGATCTCCGCGATTCATGCTGCGCATGATCGCCATATGACGGTGATTGCCTTCACGGGCCGCGATGGTGGACAGATTGCAGACTTGTTGACCGGCGATGACGTACATTTATGCGTACCTCATCCGCGTACTGCGCGTATCCAAGAAGTCCATATCACTGCGATTCATGCGATGTGTGACGCGGTTGACTTTATGTTGCTTGGGGGCGATTAATGAAACGGACGCTGGTTTTGTCTGCACTCATGTTGAGCCTAGGTCTTTCGGCTTGCGTGCCTTTGGTGGTGGTTGGTGGTGTTGCGATTGGCGCTTGGATTGGTTCTGATCCACGTAAGACCGCGATGATTAAAGAGGACACCTCACTGGGTGCAAATATCAGTGCCAAAATTATTGATGAGTGGAAAGAACTCGCCCATGTGAACGTGAATACGTTTAATGGCGTAGTGTTGCTGACGGGTGAATTGCCGAGTGTCGAGGCGCAAAACAAAGCGGTCGTAATGGCCAAGAGTTTTCCACAAACTCGAAAAGTGTATAACGAGACGGTGGTCGCACCACCATCAAGTGCTGTTGATCGCATGAATGACTCGCAAATTACGACGCGAGTGAAAAGTGCGGTGATGCTGCAAGTGAAAGACGGTGCCAGTGTCCATGTGCAAGTCATCACGGAACGGGGTGTTGTTTATCTATTGGGCGTCGCAACACCTGAAATCGCCAATCAAATCGCCACAGTGGCCGCTTCGACCTCAGGAGTGCTGCAAGTGGTGAAGTTGGTGGATGGTAGCTTGGTTGGTCAGTAGGTCTGATTCAAATCTTTAAAATTACAAACCCTTGGCGTATGGGTATGTTGATGTGGGCATTATTAAATAATGTTCACGTTAATATACCTACTTAAATATCCATTTCTGTTGTTTTTGTAGATCGTTCAAAATGCCTTGCATAATCAGTGGCTGAGCCTTGGCGGTAGGGTGCAACTGATCGGCTTGGAACATCTCATTATTCTGAATCACCGGCGCCAATAAAAACGGCGTGAAACTTGTTTTGAATTGCCGGGTCAATGCAGGGTAGGTTGCGGCAAAGGCTTGCGTAAATTGCGGCCCGTAGTTGGGTGGCATTTGAATCCCGACTAAATGAACCTTGCTGCCTTTAGCTTGTGCGGTGCTGATGATGTTGGCCAGATTGTCTTGCATCATTTTTGGTGGCAGGCCGCGCAAGCCGTCGTTGGCACCCAAGGCAAGAATCACCAGTTGCGCCGGATATTTTTGGCTAATGGCCGGAAAGCGTGAGCGACCCCCTGCCGTTGTTTCACCGGATAAACTGGCGTTCACCACGGTGAATGCCTTGCCTTGGCGTTTCAGTTCGGCTTCAAGTAAAGCAGGCCATGCTTGCTCTGATTTGATACCGTAACCGGCTGACAAACTATCACCAAAGACTAAAATAGTTTGTGGTTTAGCCGCAAGTACGTTGCCGCTTAGTACACAGGCCGCGATCCCAAAGATCAATCTCATTAATTCTTGCCTGCGGATAACAGCTTTCATGACGACTCCTGATTCAAATTGCATTCAAAACACAAAGCCGACTGAAAATAATATTCCGGCGATGATACGCGTGCAGCAGTTGCGAAAAACAGTGCAAATCAGTGATGCGGATCTGACCATTTTGCACGACATTAGTTTTAGTGTCGCTCAAGGCGCTAGTTTAGCGATTGTTGGCAGCTCTGGCTCGGGAAAATCGACGCTGCTGGCTTTGCTAGCGGGCTTGGATATAGCCAGTGCGGGTGAGGTCGAGTTGGCGGGCGTGCCACTGGGGCCACTCAATGAAGATGGTCGGGCACTGTTGCGCGGTAGAACTGCGGGTTTTGTATTTCAGTCGTTTCAATTATTGCCGGATTTGACCGCCCTAGAAAACGTCATGCTGCCGCTGGAATTGGCAGGGCACAAAAATCCAGAGCAAATAGCCAAGCCATGGTTAGAAAAAGTCGGGTTGGCCGCTCGGCTCAATCACACGCCGCGGCAGTTGTCGGGTGGTGAGCAGCAACGCGTTGCACTGGCACGCGCGTTTGCTCCGGGGCCACAAATTTTGTTTGCCGATGAACCAACGGGCAGTTTGGATTCGGTAACTGGTGAAATCATTGCTGATTTACTCTTTAAACTGAATCAAGAGGCGGGCACCACGCTGGTGCTGGTGACGCACGATGAAACTTTGGCGGCACGCTGCCAATGTCGCCTGCGCCTCGCTGCGGGGGCGATGATTGAATCTCAGGGCTTAGGCTTATGAATAAGTCATCTATGAATCAAGGCTTATGGCGCATCACAAGCACACTGTTTCGCCGCAGCCTCGCCGCGGGTGAGTTTCGAACTTTGCTGCTGGCATTGACGATCGCAATTGCTGCGCTGGCTAGCGTTGGCTCGATTAGTGAACGCGTGCAGGGTTTGTTGCTTGGGCAGGCCAATCAATTATTGGCCGCTGATGTGGTATTGGTGTCTGATCACGCCATTCAACCCGAGTTAAAACAACTCGCACAGCAACAAGGTTTGCAAGTGGCGACCACATCAACGTTCCCCTCAATGGCGAGTTTTGGTGAGCAAACGACACTGGCCTCAGTAAAAGCAATTAGTGATTTGCATCCACTGCGCGGTGATTTGTTACTGCAGGGTGATCAGCGCACCGCAGCGCCGAAGGCGGGGCAAGTATTTATTGATTCACGCCTGCAAGCGATGTTGGGTATTGCTGTGAACAATAGGCTGAATATTGGCCAGCTGCAATTACAGGTGGCGGGTATCTTACAGCGAGAGCCTGATGCGGGGTTTGATTTTTCGAGCTTGCAGCCACGGCTAATGATGAATCAAAGCGATTTGGCCGCCAGTGGTTTGTTAGGTTTTGGTAGTCGGGTGAAGTATCGATTGCTGATCGCTGGCGAGGAAGAAAAACTCAAAATATGGCGCGAACAAGCCACACCATTGCTCGAGCGCGGTCAGCAACTCGAAAATGTGCGCGAAGCACGCCCCGAACTGAAAGATGCGCTAGATAGAGCGAGCAGCTTTTTGCAGATGGCCGCCTTGCTGGCCGGATGTTTGGCCGCCATCGCGATGATTTTGGCTGCCCGCCGCTTTGCGCTGCGTCATTACGACACGGTGGCTTTGCTGCGTACCTTTGGTGCGTCGCGCGCGCAAGTGCGAACGATTTTGTTGGCGCAGTTGGTCTTAGTCGCACTACTCGCGGCTTTACTCGGTGGGGGACTGGGTTGGGCGGCAGAGAGCGCTTTGCTCGCCGCTATCAAAAGTAGCTTGCCGCAGGCATTACCCGCCGCCAGCCTCTGGCCGTGGGCTTTGGCATCGACTTTGGGAATGTTGTTATTGCTGGGCAGTGCAGGGCCGATTTTATTGTCTTTGTCCGATACGCCACCGCTACGCGTGTTGCGCCGTGACATTGCGCCGAGTGTCAAAGTGGGGGTGCAATGGGCGGTAACGGGTGGCTTGATGCTCGGTTTGCTGTATGTGATTGCCGGTGATTTGAAGTTGGCCGTGATGGTCGGTAGCGGTGTGCTGTTGGCTTTACTGCTGTCTGGTGGTCTAGGGTTGCTGATTTTGCGTGGTTTGCAAGCGGTGTTGCCGGGCGCGACGGCCAAAATCGCATTACGACAATTGCAGCGCCAACGTGGCCTCGTCGTTGCGCAGTTGGGGGCATTGGCCTTGGGTTTGATGGGCATTGCACTGCTCACTGTGGTGCAGAGTGATTTACTCGGTGCTTGGCAGCGGCAAGTGCCAGCCGAGGCGCCCAATCATTTTGCGGTGAATATTCAGCCTGAACAAAGAGAGTCGGTCGCCCAACAATTTACTGAGCAAGGTTTGGCCGCGCCCAAACTATTGCCGATGATTCGTGGTCGTTGGTTGGCGCTCAATGAAGTCGCGATTAATCCTGAAAAATATGCCGAACCAAGAGCGCAGCGTTTGGCCGAGCGTGAATTTAATCTGAGTATTGCTGATGAATCGAGCCAGCAAGGTGAATTGATTGCCGGTATTCCTTTGCGCAGCGATCAACCCGGTTGGTCGGTCGAAGTTGGTTTGGCTGAAACCTTGGGTATTAACTTGGGTGATCGGCTCACATTCGATGTGGCGGGTATACCCGTTACCGCGCCGGTAGTGAATTTGCGCAAAGTAACGTGGGAGTCGTTCCGCGTGAACTTCTTCGTGATTGGCAGTGCGGCGATGATGAACGAGCAGCCTACAAGCTGGGTGAGTAGCTTTTATTTGCCAAACGATGGTGCAAAAGCGCAGTTTTTGGCGACATGGGTGAAAGCGATGCCCAATATCACCATCATCGATGTGGGCCAAGTGTTGGCTGAAGTACAGCGAGTGATTACGCTGGCCAGTTCGGCGCTGCGTTTGGTGCTGGTGCTGTGCGTGTTAGCCGGCTTGACGGTATTGATTGCTGCACTTGACACCACCGAAGCGGAGCGGCGGCGCGAGGCGGCGATCATGCGAGCGCTTGGCGCGACATCACGGCGTTTGGCTTCGGTGTGGTGGGTAGAAAGCTTGCTAGTCGGTGCCGTGGCGGGGCTGATTGCAGGCCTGTGCGCGATGGCAACCGGCTGGTGGTTGGCGACGTATCTGCTCAAATTACCGATGGCGGTGAACTGGTTCTTGCCGCTGTATGCCTTGATTGCAGGCATGCTCTTGGCGGCGCTTACCGTGTGGCGGCACTTGCGGGTTTTGGCCGCAACGACACCCTTAGTGTTGCTGAAGGATTAAACCCATCGATAGTTTGCGCCAGCGCAAAACTGGCCGACTTTGACTGGTGCATGCTCCACTCTGACCCGTGTGCAGTGGAGTATGGCTAATGTTAATCGTCGATCAAGGGCCAGTGGCTCGTTTGTGCCATCAGTATTTGGGTGGCACACCACAAGAAATAGAGAAAATCACCGGCTTTTATGCTGATGTATTTTTGGTAAGAGTCGGCAAACTCCGAGCCGTACTAAAATGCTATCGCATGCCAGGGCAAGCCCAGCTTGAGGCGGATGGGCTTAATTTCTTGCGGCAGTATAGTCACGGGGTTGTTGTTCCTGAAGTCATTGCGATGCATACCCCTGGTGATGTGGGTGAAGCTTTGATCTTGACGTATGTGGATGGAATTCCAGCCAGTCATGCGCTGGAGTCACCGGTATCGATTGATCGCTTTGCCGATGATTGCACCGATCTACTACTCAGCTGGCATTCGGTCACTCGCCCGATTGGCTTTAGTGATTTAGATAGCCGGGAATTCAAGGACTTTGCTAGTAGCTATCAAGCCTTTTTGGCTCGTCGTGTTACCTGGCTGAGAAGTAGTTTGGCCGCACAGCGCTTGGCTTTGCTATTGCGTGAGCGAATTATCTCTTTGGCGGCTCGTTTTGAACAACTGCCGTTTGGTGCCGAGGCTTTGCCCACCTTGATTCACGATGATTGTCATGCTGCGAACTTCTTGGTGGATCCTGATTCGCATCGATTGTGCGGCGTCATTGATCCGTGCCATGCGCGTTTTTCACACCGTGATCTGGATTTATTTCACCTGTCTGATGTGCGGCCTGATTTTAAATTGCTGCAGACCTACCTAGCCAAAGCGCCGCAAGATGAAGGCTTGTCGACTCGTTTGGCGTTTTTTAGTTTGTTTGACGACATCAAGCACGCTGCTGTAACGCATTGGGATGATGAAGAGTGGCTATGGCGAAAAATTGAAAAATTAGAAACCAAACTCGCACAAGCACCTAAGGTGATTGCTTAATTCATAATTGGGTTGCATAAGTCGCTTTGAAAAAAATCCCTCGCAATGCTGAGGGATTTTTTTGCCTTATGTTTTCATGTTTGAATGTGCTCAGGCTTAAACTTGGGGTGCAGTTTCACGCCTTGTTTGACTTAGTTTTCATTGAGTACTTTTAAAAACGCATAGCCATATTTGTCCAGTTTGCGATCGCCCACGCCAGAGATTTTGGAAAGTTCATAATGATCGCGCGGATGGTGGCGGATCATTTCTTTTAGTGTGGCATCGCCAAACACATGATAGGCCGGCACATCCTGATCATCGGCAAGTTGTTTGCGGAGGCGGCGTAGCGCTTGCCAGAGCGCGGCTTCTTGAGGGTTGGCAAAGTCGCTATCTTTATCTTTGTAATTGAATTTTTCAGTGCGTTCCCGCAAATAGAGCGGTGCTTCACCTTTCAGGTAGGGGCGTGCCGCATCGGTGAGCTGCAATCCCCCATGGCCTTCTGGCGCGAGCTGCAAAGCACCGCGTACTAAGAGTTGGCGATAAATCGCCCGCCAGCTTGATTCATCCACATCCTTGCCGATACCAAATGTCGTAATTTTATCGTGTAGATGTTCTTTGACTTTGGGCGTGAGCTTGCCGCGCAAGACATCGACCAATTGACCTACGCCAAAACGATTACCGGTGCGAAAAACGCAAGATAAGGCTTTTTGTGCTGCGGCGCTCATTTCAACGAGTTTAGGTGGATTGAGGCAATTATCGCAATTGCCACAGGCGGTGGTGGTTTCGCCAAAATAGGCCAGCAAGGTCTGTCGACGGCAATCTGTCGCTTCAACTAGACCGAGCATTGCATCGAGTTTTTGTCGTTCAACGCGCTTTTGTTCGTCGCTGCTGCCGCCTTGCTCAATCATTTGCGCCAGCAACATCACATCGTTCAGACCATACGCAAGCCAAGTATTGGCAGGCAGACCATCACGGCCTGCGCGCCCCGTTTCTTGGTAGTAATTTTCAATGCTTTTGGGCATGTCTAAATGCGCGACAAATCGCACATCGGGCTTATTGATACCCATGCCAAACGCGATCGTAGCTACCATGACCACGCCTTCTTCGCGGATAAAGGTCTGCTGGTTCTTGGCGCGAACCTCAGCATCGAGTCCCGCGTGATAGGGTAGGGCGCGAATTTCTTTGGTGCGTAACCACGCTGCAGTGTCTTCGACTTTTTTACGTGATAAGCAATAGACAATCCCTGAGTCGCGTTCATGTTCGCGGCGGATAAAGGTCAGAAGTTGATCACGGGCGGTTTTCTTTTCAACAATGCTGTAGCGTAAATTGGGGCGGTCAAAGCTGGAAATATATTTTTTTGCGCCGTCTAGCCGCAAACGCAAGATCATTTCTTCGCGCGTTGCGTGATCGGCGGTGGCGGTCAGTGCAATACGCGGGACTTGTGGGAAATCATCGGCTAGCACCGACAAGGCGAGATATTCAGGGCGGAAATCATGTCCCCACTGCGATACACAGTGGGCTTCATCGATTGCAAATAATGCAATGTGCGCTTGGCGCAGTAGTGATTGAAAGCGAATTGTGGTGAGTCGCTCTGGGGCGACATAGAGTAATTTGAGTTCACCGGCGACAAAAGCGCGTTCAACTTCCCGCGCTTCACTGGCATCGAGCGTGGAATTCAAAAAAGCGGCGGCAATGCCGAGCTCAAGCAATGCTTCGACTTGATCTTGCATTAGCGCAATCAAAGGCGAGACAACGACACCACAGCCAGCCCGAACTAGCGCAGGGATTTGGTAACACAGCGATTTACCGCCACCGGTTGGCATTAAAACCAGCGCGTCACCGCCGTCGCAAAGATGGTCGACCACATCCCCTTGTTGCCCACGAAACGCGTGGTAACCAAAAGTGTGTTCAAGGATATGGAGTGGGGTATTGGGCATCAGGGAAGCAATTGTACTCTGTTAAGAGAAAAAATCCCGCGCATCGTTGTTCCGTATCGCCATGTGATATAGCCAGACGTAAAAAAGCCCTGACGCATCAGGGCTTTTTTACTTAATCTTGGCGGAAGCGCAGAGATTCGAACTCTGGGAGGACTCACATCCTCGACGGTTTTCAAGACCGCTGCCTTAAACCACTCAGCCACGCTTCCGTACTTTACTTTGCATCTGAATAAAAAAGCCCCGACAGCGTCAGAGCTACTTTTATATATTTTTTGGCGGAAGCGCAGAGATTCGAACTCTGGGAGGACTCACATCCTCGACGGTTTTCAAGACCGCTGCCTTAAACCACTCAGCCACGCTTCCGTTTCCTGAACAGGTGCGCATAATAGCAAGCTTTTGCGCACTTGTCTCGTTTTTTTGTAATAAATCCTATAATTTTTCTAAAACAGCAAAATTAGCTAGCGAAGCATTGGCCGTGTGCTCGATTGCAGGGGTAAGACGAATACGATAGCTCTTGCCTTGTGCGGCTAGGCGGAACTCACGATTGTCGGCAAAAAAAGCCTGCGGCAGGACTAGGAAGCGGCTTTGGTTAATTGATGTATTTTCTGGTGAATACACACCAAAAAAGCTGCGATTACCAAGTAGCGGTGTGAGTTCAACGATAATTGGCGTTTGTGAAATAGTTTCGATCCCCACATTCACTTGGCCATCGCGTTTTTTAGTGATGCGGCGAATAATACCGACCGACACTGGATTCATTCCCACGCCGTCTAGAGCAATAATTTCTCCGACTTGTAGTTCATCATCTCGGGTGGTTTGATAATTCACACCAATACCGGTAGTGCTTTCGTTGTCGATGCTCCAGCGTGAATGAGTGTCGGTCGTTGTCTCTCCACGAAGATGTCCAATCACATCGTCTAAGCCGCAGGTGACTTTTATGGTTTTTTGCGTTGAGTGGCGCTCTGCTTTACGAACTGGGGCTGGCGTGTCGCGCGACCAAAGGTTAATGAGGTGTTGCATTAAATCGATATTGGCGGCTTGATTTGATTCTGCTGGTAAACCAAGTTCAACGGGGTCTTCGCCTTGTTGTAGTTTTTCTATGGCTTCTTTGATGTGTAGCGTTAAGGTTTCAGTAAACCAATAGCGCCAATTTTCACCAACCATGTCACGACGCAGGCGCTTTGGTGGCGTAGAGCCTGCAATATTGATCGCAAA
Source organism: uncultured Deefgea sp. (assembly GCA_963508915.1). Classification (GTDB taxonomy): domain Bacteria; phylum Pseudomonadota; class Gammaproteobacteria; order Burkholderiales; family Chitinibacteraceae; genus Deefgea. The sequence continues at coordinate 4,192 of CAUOZE010000059.1, read as the reverse complement.
CAGCTGGCGATTGGGTTTTATTTGGCTTTCTAGATCGACACGACTGGCCCAGCGTTTTAGCCATTGGGTGACTAGATCGATTTGTGCGGGTTGTAGTTTTTCTGGAATAGCCAACGACAGCATTAGCAATTGCATAAATTCACGTCGAATGTCGGTGATTTCGGCATTCGGGTAGGGCTGCAGCGGTTGTGTGGCAAAGCCTTTTTGTTCGGCAAATAAGTAGAGGCGATTCAAATTGCGCCAAGTGCGGCTGTCCATTTCCATGTAACGCAGGTAGGCCCAGCGCGCTTGTTCGGAAAAGTACATTAATCCACGTAGCGTAAAGAGTTGTAGTTCTTTGTCGAGTCCGCGTGGCGCATTTTGCGTGGCTTGTTTAATACAAAGGCGGTAGCCATCGCCCATATCATTCCAGAACGCTAATAGAGAAGGGAGTACTTGCTTGGGAGTTGCACCGTCGTCCAGTGCTTTTCCTTGATAGATGGCGACTAAGTGATCTTGCAGGCTACGCGCTTTCTCATCGAGATAGGGAATGGTTTTAAAGCGTTCTTTGATATTGGTACGCGTATTGCTGTTGATTTGCTGCAATGCTTTGATGATTTCGATCTGCGCTTGCAAAATATCGCTCTCTGGCAGCTCTTTCATCATCACTGTGGCTGATTTTAAATCGTAGACACCCTCGTTCTTGCTATTGCCGAGAATGGCGCTGATGAGACTTTTGAAATCAAACATTGGGGTGGTTTTCCTGGCTACGTCGTATGCTATTTAATATTTTATAGTGTAAAGATAAACGGTTGCCCTGTTCTCGAGCAAGGAATAAGCATTAAATCGTTGTATTCTTTGTATTTTTTGTGAAGGTGGCCGCATTTTTTACTGGAGTAGGGGCGGCACTTTTACTCAGGTGATTTTTGTGTGGGGGCAATGTGTTAAAATACGCGATGAAGAGTTCCATGCTCGATTCTGAGTGGTGGACTAACCCTAACATCTTACACCTTGCTTTCATTAACATGTAGGCGAGAAGGCCCAAAAGACAATGATTAGTTCGAATGGCATTACGATGCAGTTTGGCGCTAAGCCGCTATTTGAGAAGGTATCTGTTAAGTTTGGCGATGGTAATCGCTATGGTTTGATTGGCGCAAATGGCTGCGGCAAATCAACCTTCATGAAAATCCTGGGCGGTGATTTAGAGCCGACTGCTGGTAATGTGGCGCTTGATCCAGGCATTCGCTTGGGTAAGTTAAAGCAAGATCAATTTGCCTTTGAAGATCTGCGTGTCATTGACGTGGTCATGATGGGTCATGGTGAATTGTGGGCGGCGATTCATGAGCGTGATGCGATTTACGCTAACTTAGAGGCGACCGAAGACGACTACATGCACGCCGCCGAGCTTGAAGGCAAAGTGGCTGAGTATGATGGTTACACTGCCGAAGCCCGTGCGGGTGCTCTGCTGATGGGGGCTGGCATTCCGATTGAATTGCACAACGGCCCGATGTCGGATGTGGCGCCAGGTTGGAAGTTGCGTGTTTTGCTCGCGCAGGCCTTGTTCTCGAACCCTGATGTATTGTTGCTCGACGAGCCGACCAATAACTTGGATATTCACACCATTCAATGGTTGGAAGATACGCTGAATCAACGTGATTCAACGATGATTATGATTTCCCATGACCGTCACTTCTTGAACCAAGTGTGCACGCATATTGCTGACGTGGATTACGGCGAAATTCGTATTTATCCTGGCACCTACGACGATTATATGCTGGCTTCGACGCAAGCGCGTGAGCGTACGCTGACCGACAATAGCAAGGCTAAAGAGCGCGTTGCTGAGTTGCAAGCCTTTGCGCAGCGTTTTGCAGCGAATAAATCGAAAAGCCGCCAAGCTACAAGCCGTTTGAAGCTGGCTGATAAGATTAAAGATGGCATGGTCGAAGTAAAACCGTCGAGCCGTCAAAATCCATATATTCGTTTTGATGTAGAAGATAAGCAAAAACTGCATCGCCAAGCGTTTGAATTGACGAATTTGTCAAAATCATTCGACAAGCCACTGATTCAAAGTCTGAACTTTATCTTTGAAGCGGGTAATAAACTCGCCATCATCGGTGGTAACGGTGTTGGCAAGTCAACATTGATGAAAATGTTGGTGGGTGTGCTGAAGCCTGATGCGGGTACGGTGAAGTGGGCGGAAAAAGCCGATGTAGGTTATTTTGCTCAGGATCACGAAGAAGATTTCGCTGAAGACATGACTTTGTTTGATTGGATGCGTCAATGGTCTGAGCCTGGCGTTGAAGAACAAGTGATTCGCGGTATTCTTGGTCGTCTTTTGTTCTCTGGCGATGATGTAAAAAAATCAGTCAAAGTTTTGTCTGGTGGTGAGAAAGGCCGCATGTTGTACGGCAAACTGATTTTGCAAACGCCGAATGTGCTGTTGATGGACGAACCAACCAATCACATGGATATGGAGTCAATCGAGTCGCTCAATATGGCTTTGGACTTGTATAAAGGCACTTTGATTTTTGTGTCGCATGACCGTGTGTTTGTATCGTCATTGGCAACGCAAATTCTAGAGCTCAATGGTGATGGTACTTTCCATCACTTCTTAGGTGGCTACGAGGAATACTTAGATACGCGCGTGAAACCGGGTATGGGTGACTAAGTATCTTAATTAATAGTATGGACACTCTTCTTGTGGATATTAGTGTGTTGTACTGCAAGAGCTTAGATGTTGCTTATGAGCGGTGGCTTAGGATAGGTTGCCGTTCTTTATCGTAGTTTTCCGATGGTTTTAGTACGTGATATCTTGTTGTGCGTACGGCTGACTAAAGGCTGTATACGAGGTAATGCCGTTCACTTAAAGAAATTCCTCGATTGAGTAGCTAGACATCTAGGCTTTTGGTGAGTTTCAGGCTGGCTTGGTGTGATTTCTAGCTTAATGTTGTTGATCAAATCTCCGAAATGCATAGGCTGAATTTTGCCAGAAAGTGAAAGATGCCGTTCACTTGGCTTAAGTGAGCGGCATTAAGCATGCGAGGAGTATTTTATATTTGGTTGAAATAGATGAATTGAATTGTATGTTTCTATTAGCCACTAATCTTGGTATCTTGTCTCACTGAGATTGCTCAGCTCTTTTTTCGATGACCTTGCGCAAACTATCATCGTTTAGGCATTCTTCAGTAAATATTATTTTGAGGTGACGATTTTCTTTCTTCACGCTCTTTCTGGCTTCTGTATTATCGGTGGGCTCCACGTTATCCAACTTCGTTCGCTAGTTGTTATATCTTCCATCTTCCTGAGTTTGGGTCAATAGATTTCGAGTTTGGATGATCCAGTAAGTTGAGAGCCCAACCTTGGGTTTCACCGGACTCTCGCGGACTTCAATTGTAGTGCCATAGCGGCTAAGATCACCGATCTGCTGTTCGCCCAGCGTTGCTTTAATCTGTGCCTCATGCGCCCGATCGGCTAGTATATCCTCGGAAAATTCAGCAAAAGCCCGAGAAAATGTCGCCTTTGTCGCGATCTTCTAAAATACAGGAAAGCCACAAATTCGCCGTAAAGCGCGATCCATACCCAAGCGTTCAATGAGGCCTAACGTGGTTCCGATGCCTAACATGGTTTAGGCCACAAAAGGCTTGGTCAACCAGGCGTGTTCACGCGGTGGTCGTCCTATGCCTTGCCTTGAATGGTAACAGTGGTCTAGGTCATTCTTTAGTCAAAATAGATCAAATTTTTCAGATGACGAAATTAGTGACATTGAAAAGTGCTATGACTCGCTAGACGGACTTTTGGAAGTGAACAGAATACTATTTTCTGCAAAAGTTAATGAACATGCCGACTACGAAGAAATGAGAACCGAAGCTTGGAGGCTGCTTCGAGAGTATGAAGAAATGGCCATTCGAGCCGAGATTAATATCTTTGAAGAAACGCCAGAGGTCCCAATTTGATACCGCAACCCTGCGGTCAACCGGACGCTGCGCGATGAAACTGCGCAGCGCCGGTTACCTTGAATGTTAGCGTCTGCAATGTAACTACAAACAGACATTGATGTCTCGAACATCAAAGCCCGCTTTGGTTAAGGGTTGTCTGATGCCAGCCCAAGAACGCAGAGCTCAACGCAAGCAGCGTCAATGGCCGGGCTGGCGTCGGACAAGCCTCCAGGGAGGAAACCGCGGGATATGCTGATGGTGTCAATAGAGTGCGTTAT
>CAUOZE010000058.1:0-20993 GCA_963508915.1 uncultured Deefgea sp. | reverse complement strand
GCTTGCGCTGACTGAGATCAGGAAATCGTTGATCAATTTTAATCCCAGAGCGAGGAAAGAACGCACCAATCACCCCAAACCTCACGATTACATTGCTTACAAAGCAACGGTCTGAAGGCTTAAGTTGATAGGATTGGATTGCCACTCGCAATCATTGCTTTACAGGCCTGTGCTTGAACTGCATGGCTAAACAGCACTAAAGCACACGCGCCAAAAATTTGCATACCTAGCGCTGAAAAATGGTTTGTGAAGTGGGGCATGGGCAAACTCCTTACTTATCACTTATCGGATTTCAGCCTAGTCCACATCGTTATTTTTTAATAGGCAATCACGCATTCATTCGGAGAAAAAAGCCAATAAATCAATATGGTGCGACAAGAGATAGGCCTTGGGGCCGAAGCAATGATATTAATTGAGTCTGTGAAGGAGCAACAATTCACACACAGCTCAATTGCAAAAGGCCGCTAGTCCTGAAAAAGGCGATGTTGAGCCATTTGATGCAGTGTTCATTGAACTCATCCACGACAGCTCAAGTATCTTCGCTTGCCCCATCCCCCCATTGCGGTGATAATCGCCACCGCGAAGCGGGACAGACCATCGCTGCTGCCAGTGTAATGCTGGCGGGGGAGGAAAGTCCGGGCTCCATAGAGCAGAATGCTGGTTAACGACCAGGCGGCGTGAGCCGACGGAAAGTGCAACAGAGAGCTGAACCGCCATTGGGCCGAGTTGAACAGTCGATTGAAGCGATTGGGATCGACCTGAAGGTAAGGGTGAAAAGGTGTCCTCGTCAGAGGAGCCCCGTTCAGGGGTCGGTAAGAGCGCACCGCAGCACTGGTAACAGTGTCTGGCAGGGTAAACCCCATTCGGAGCAAGACCAAGCAGTAGGCGTTGAAGCGGCTCGCTGAGTCTACGGGTAGGTTGCTTGAGCGCATCAGTAATGGTGCGCCTAGAGGAATGATGGTCACGGATGGCAACATCTGGACAGGACCCGGCTTATCGGCCCGCTTCGCCCCTCTTTTTAAATGACAGCAAGACCCGCTTGCTGCGATTGTGCCAAGACAATCGACAGGCACACCAAAGTGGCGCTCAAACTAAATTTCAATTCGGCAGCAGCAATCGCTTGATTCAGCGTTTGGCCTGCAGCGACATGTTGATTGATAAATTCCAATATCACTTGATTCATAGCAGCCCCCATTACGTTCAGTGGATGCCATTGATTTTGCAATTGAATTCACCGTCACTGTAGGTAATTTTACGGCTCAGCAACGTGAATCTGGCAAATTACCCAATTAAACTGGCTTACTGATTTGTATGGCAAAAAACAGAGCAACCCCTTAATTTACCAGCACGTATCTTGAAGCGTGCGGCGTTCAAAATAGGCTAGCGAGCGATACACCTCTTTTGAATTGACTTTGAATTTTTGCTCAACTGCCAAAATCGCTTCTGGCAAGCTTTGCCCAGCATCGAGTTGCTCGGCCATAAAACGCAGTATTTCATCCGACATCATTATTTCTATTCCATTGCAATAAGTCCGCCTAGTTTGCCTTTTCATCAGGAAAATAAATGGGTACTTTTTACGGCTTGGTATTTTTAACAAGCGCAAATTATCCACAAACAGGATTGCAATTGGATGTCAAAACAACGAAATTAGAATTAAAGCGTGATTGTCATTGGCTGAAGGACGCTAACACAACGTCAACAGACCCAAGCGCTTATTCGCCCACGACGATGTGATTGCCGTTTTCATCCATGATGGCGCGCAGCGCTACGCCGTAGGCTTGAAAGCCCAAGCGGGCATCATGATCACGATAATCGAGGCTATCGTGTTGATGGCCGTGAAAACTCTTTTTGATGTGCAGCGCTTGGCCCAAGCGATCGAGCGCCGAGAAACCCCAGGGGTGACAGCTTGGTGCTTCGTGGGTAACGAGTACGTCAGCTCTTTCATGCGTTAAGGCTTGGTAATCGACATAAAAGATGCTGCTGCGCTGTTTACGTGGCAAACCACCGCGCCACTGATTGGCTTTGCCGCAGTGCTGTAGATAATGCTCGGGACTAGAATAAATAGGATGTGCAGGCGGCATCCAGATGTGGCCACGGAAAATGCCACCAAGGCCAGCGACACGCACCCCGGCAATTTCAACCACACGGCCATGCAGATTGCGGTCGCTCATGCCCGAATCCCACAAATTACAATAATCACGCGTGCCGTCAGTATCATGATTGCCGTGGATATACCAGACTTCGGTTAAATCGAGGATTTCCGCCAGCACGGTCTCAAGCGGTTGGGGGGCTTGTAAATCGCCGAGCAGCACAACGGCATCCGGCCGGTGTTGTTTCACCGCCGTAATAATATGCCCAAATTGGCCGTGGACGTCCCCACAGAAAAAAATCATCGCCTGACTCGCCTGTTTGCAATGCCTGTTTTGTAATCTAAATGCGAGTTTGCAATCGCTTTAATATAAGAATCATTCCTACTACCCGTAGATTAAAGCATTCTAGGTAGTTTGCGCCAGCCATTCAGCAAGCGTGTTTGACGCTAGCGGCTAGGCAGCGTACGCTAACGACCCCCTTACAGGCTCAAACTGCACCAACATGACTTATTCTGCCTGCGGCATCGACTTCGGTACTTCCAATTCAACGGCCGGTATTGTACGCCCAGATGGGGCGATTTTATTAGCCCTTGAAGACCAAAAACTCACCTTACCTTCTGCCGTCTTTTTCAATCACGAAGAAGAACGCTGGGCCTATGGCCGCGCGGCGTTGGCAGAGTATTTGGAAGGTTATGAAGGCCGCTTGATGCGCTCGATGAAAAGCTTGCTGGGCAGCAGTTTGATGGATGCCGGCACCGAAATTGGCGGTCGCCATTTATCATTCAAAAACCTCATCGGCCAATTGATCGGCGAAGTCAAAACTCGTGCTGAACAATCCGCAGGCCAGCAATTTGACGCAGTCGTGCTCGGTCGCCCCGTGCGTTTTGTCGATGACGACGATGCAGCCGATGCAGCTGCCGAAGCGACACTGGCTGAAATCGCGGCGGGTTTAGGCTTTAAAGAAGTCAGCTTCCAGTTTGAGCCCATCGCTGCCGCACATGATTACGAGCAGCGGATTGAGCGCGAAGAACTCGTTCTCGTTATCGACATTGGTGGTGGTACCTCCGATTTCTCATTAGTCCGCCTATCACCACAAAGACGGGGTATTGCCGACCGCTCTTCTGATTTATTGGCCAGTGGCGGTGTACATATTGGGGGTACTGATTTTGATAAACGCCTCTCGCTCGCTTGCGTGATGCCCGAGCTCGGAATGGGTACGCGCCTCGTAAATAATGCAGAGCTACCCAATAGCGTGTTTTTTCATCTTGCCACTTGGCACACGATCAACTTTGCCTACACCCGCAAAATGTGGCGCAGTTTTCAGGATGTATCGCGAGACGTGGTCGACAATGTGCGTTTTGAGCGTCTGCTGAATGTCATTCGTAGCCAAGCAGGTCACCATTTAGCGATGCGCGTCGAAGAGGCCAAAATTGCCCTCTCCGAAGGCACGCAATTTGCGCTCGACTTAGTCGAGGCCGAAAAAGGCCTCGTAGCGCAAATCGAACGTCACCAATTTGAAGAAGCCATCGCGCAAGAAACCGCGCGGATTTGCACTGCCGCCGAAGCCACGCTCACGCAAGCGGGCATCAGCGCCAAGCAAATCGACACGCTGTTTTTTACTGGCGGTTCATCTGCCGTACCAGCACTGCGCGCTGCACTCGCGGCCCAATTCCCTGCCGCGCGCGCGGTCGAGGGCGATCATTTTGGCAGTGTAGGCTGCGGCCTAGCCGTCGTTGCGCAGCAACGTTACGGGTAATTAACGCTAGACATTGCCTAATAATGCTTAGCGAAACATACCCATAGTAGTTCCAATTCAGCGTACCGTGGCAAGCGCCTAGCGACTTGCCACTCACGCCGTTTAACAGATTGCATTGGTAAAAAACCAAAACCAAGGTACACTTCGCACTTGATCGTGCCCTACCAATCGGCGCGTTGCTTGCCCAAGTTCTTCACACTGTTCGAAGCGCGCAAGCCACCTATCCAACACACCCCCACCTGCCCTAGATTGGTGTCGCACCTTGCGACAGGCCGCAGCAGGAATAAAGAATGTCTGAACTTAATTTTGCTAGCCTAGGGCTGGCCGAACCACTTTTGCGTGCTGTTGCCGATACTGGCTATACCGTACCCACTCCGATTCAAGCCCAAGCGATTCCACTGGTTATTCAAGGTGGCGATTTGTTGGCCGCAGCCCAAACGGGCACCGGTAAAACCGCCGGTTTCACTTTACCTATTTTGCAACTTTTGCTCGCCAAAGAACCACTGGAAAGCAAAGGCCGCCCCCGTGTTTTGATCCTCACCCCGACGCGTGAACTCGCCGCTCAGGTTGAAGAATCAGTTCAAACCTATTCTAAGTACGTCAAAATCAGCTCCATGGTCGTGTTTGGTGGGGTGAATATTCGTCCACAACAAACTCGCCTGCGCAATCCGCTGGATATTTTGGTCGCAACGCCAGGCCGTTTGCTCGACTTGGTTGGCCAACGCTCAGTGGATTTGTCTGGCATCGAAATTCTGGTGCTCGACGAAGCTGACCGTATGCTCGATATGGGTTTCATCCACGACATCAAAAAATTGATGGCGATTTTCCCGAAAGAGCGTCAAACGCTGCTGTTCTCAGCCACGTTCTCAGATGAAATCAAAGAACTCGCTGACAAGCTGCTAAAAAATCCAGGCTTGGTCGAAGTGGCTCGCCGCAACACTACTAATGAATTGATTAGCCAACGCGTGCATTTGGTTGACCGCGATAAAAAATTGCCGTTGCTAACGCGCTTGATTCAAGACGGCAATTGGCACCAAGTTTTAGTGTTTATGCGCACCAAACATGCGTGTAATAAAGTCGCCGAAAAACTCAACGCGGCTGGCATTACCGCAATGGCGATTCACGGCAACAAAAGCCAAAACGCGCGTACTGCAGCTTTGGCTCAGTTTAAATCCGGCGAATTGCAAGTGCTGGTCGCTACCGACATCGCCGCACGTGGCTTGGATATTGAAGAGTTGCCGCACGTCGTGAACTTTGAATTGCCGAACGTCGCCGAAGATTACGTTCACCGCATTGGCCGTACTGGCCGCGCCGGTTGCACCGGTGAAGCGGTATCCTTGGTTTGCGTTGATGAGCTGAAACTGCTGGCAGAAATCGAACGCATTACCAAACAAGATATCCCTAAATTCTGCCTAGAAGGTTTTGAAGCCGATTTACGCGTCAAACCAGAACCTATCGTTCGTGGTGGCTTGGGCCGTGATCGCCCACCACGTGATCCAAACCGCAATCCACGAGCACCGCGTGGCCCAGCGGCAGCCGGTGGCGCACGCTTAAACGGCGCACGCTCAAAAGCGCTGGCAGAAACTGCAGCAGCACAAACGGCCGCGAAGAGTGAAGCACGCGCTGAGCGCCGTCCACGCCCAGAAGGTGAAGAAGCACGTCGCCCACGGACTGAACGTGCAGAAGGCAGTAGCGAGCAACGCCGCCCGCGCGCTGACCGCCCTGAAGGCGTAGCGGCTGAAGCACGCCGCCCTCGCCCAGAAGGCGGTGATAACCGTCGCCCACGTAACGATGGCGCACCGCGTAGCAGCAATCCACGCAATGCACCGCGTAATGACTCGGTAATGGCCGCGCCTGCCGCACCGCGCCGTGAGCGCATCAATTACGATGAACAACAGCCAATGAGCAATGCCAACACCTTGCCAGGTGAACTCATGCGCAGCGGTCGTAGCGGTCAAGGTCAAACGCGCGGCTACCAAGGTGGCGGCCGTAACGACGGCCCAGGTACGGGCTCAACGCGCAATGCCAGCGATGGCTTTGGCGCACCACGTGGTGATCGTCCGCAACAAAATCGCAGTGGCCGTCCATCAAGCAGCCGCCCGACTGCAGCCTTACTTGGCGGCGGCAAGTTTCGCAACGACAAGTAATTTAGTTTAAACTGAGTATTACCATAGAGGCCATATTTTATATGGCCTCTATTCATATACGGAGCAATAGTATGTATTCAGCTACTTTCATTTTTACCACTAAAGAATTAAACGCCGAATTCCATGCGCTTGATGCGCTCATCGCCAGCGCAGCCAAGGCTACCACCGGCTACATCGGCGAAGAAGCTTGGGAAGATGCCAAAACAGGACGCATCGCCAATGTCTATTATTGGGAGTCCGAAATTGGCCTACGCGAACTAATCAGCCATCCAAAACATCTCGAAGCCAAACAACGCTACAGCCAATGGCTGGGCGGCTATCAAGTGATTATTTCGCAAGTGATTAAAACCTACGGCGACGATCAACTGGGGCATTTTCTTACTCTGTCTAGCAATGCGGCCGATGCCGCTTGATGTTTGAATACGGCAAGTTGCACTAATTTCATCTATATATCAGTCTGCATTTGACCATCACAAGCGAAGCGCCATGAGCCCCGAACAAGCCAATAAAACGATGAACGACCTACTGAAAATGATGATTCAGCACAAAGCGTCTGACTTATTCATCGCCGATGACTTCCCGCCGGCGATGAAAATCAACGGCAAAATGACGCCCGTGGGCTCACAAAAACTCAATGGCACTGCCAGCAAGGCGCTGGCCTACAGCATTATGCGCCCCGATCAGCAGGCTGAATTTGAAAACGAATTTGAAGCCAACTTTGCGATCAGCCCCGAAGGTATTGGTCGATTTCGCGTGAATGTGTTTATGCAGCAAGAAAAAGTCGGCATGGTGCTGCGCACGATCACCAGCAAGATTCCGAATTTCGATGAAATGGGCCTACCGAAAATCCTGAAAGAAGTGATGATGCAAAAACGTGGCCTCGTACTGCTGGTCGGCGGTACCGGTTCAGGCAAATCGACGACGATGGCCGCGATGCTCGATTACCGTAACGAGCACAGCCACGGCCATATCATCACCATCGAAGACCCGATTGAATACGTTCACAAAAACAAAAATTGCCTTGTCACGCACCGCGAAGTCGGCCGTGACACCAAAGGCTGGTTTGCCGCGCTGAAAAACACGCTACGCCAAGCGCCCGATGTGATTTTGATTGGCGAAATTCGCGACCGCGAAACGATGGAATATGCGATGAATTTCGCCGAAACCGGCCATCTTTGCATGGGCACGCTGCACGCCAATAGCTCGAATCAAGCCTTAGAGCGCATCGTCAATTTCTTCCCCGAAGAGCGTCATCCTCAGCTCTACATGGATTTATCGATGAATATGCGCGGCATCATCTCGCAACGCCTCGTGCCGACGCCCGACGGCAAGGGCCGCAGCGCCGCGATTGAAATTCTGCTCAATACACCGCTGGTGGCCGATTTGATTTTCAAAGGCGACGTCGGCGGCATCAAATCGGTGATGGCCAAATCCAAAGAGCTGGGCATGCAAACCTTCGATATGGCGCTGTTTGACCTCTACGAAGCAGGAAAAATCGGCATGGAAGAAGCACTAAAGAATGCCGATTCGCTGAATGAACTGCGCCTAAATATTAAGCTCAACAGCCAACATCACCGCAAAGAAGAACACAGCAGCGGGCTTGATCACCTCTCCCTCGAAGCGCATGCCGAGCCGGAAGTGGAAGAAGAGGCTGTAGAAAAAAATAAGTGATGTTTTTAGTAAAGAGGCCGCTCGATAACTATCTCTAAGCTTCGCCGCTGTTTATCAGATACTGGGCGCTGAATGATCGATGCGTGTCACCAAGAGTTGGTCGATTTTGTAATGATCAATATCGACCACTTCAAATTTAAACCCTGCATGAATCACACAGTCGGTACGCTTTGGCACTTTGCGCAGTACATACATCATAAATCCCGCGATGGTTTCGTATTGATCGTCGTCGGGAAAAGTATCAATTTGCAAGACGCGCTCTAGATCACCAATCGCGGTAATGCCATCGACCAACCAAGAATTGGCATCGCGCTGCACGATTTGCTCTTCATCCGGTGCGATGTATTGATCGCCCATCAGCATGCCGGTGATGTCATTCATCGTAATCAGGCCAACCACCAGCGCATATTCATTGATGATGAGCGCAAAGTCTTCGCGTGCCGCTTTAAAGTGCGCCATGATTTCGGCCAAGGTTAGTGATTCAGGCAAAATTAGCGCATTGCGTAGCAAGCCATCGCCACGCAGTGAAATGCTCTCTCCCCGCAAAACATTGCTCAAAATATCTTGCGAATCAACATAGCCAATCACTTGATCAATATTGCCCATACAGACGGGAAATTTGGCGTGTGGATTGGCGAGGATTTTGTTTTTGATGAGCTCATCACTTTCAAGTCGATCAATCCAAACAATATTTTCACGCGCAGTCATGCTCGACGGCGCGGTGCGCTCTTCGAGTTCAAACACATTTTCAATTAACTGATGCTCTTGCTTTGCCACCACACCGGCCAAAGCACCTGCGTTGGCTAAGGCCAAAATATCTTCTGTCGTGATGTCGTTAAGCCGTGCCGCAGGTAGACCAAGCCGATCAATGACCAGATTGGCGATGCCATTAAAAACCCACACCAAGGGTTTGAGGCAAGTGACGCAAAACAGAATAGGCCGCACGATCACCACCGCGACAGATTCAGATGCGGCCATGCCGATGCGTTTAGGAATTAGGTCTGCAATCAAAATAAAGGCTGCGGTCACGCCAATAAATGCGCCCATCGAACCCAAGCTTTCTGCGGTTCCTGCGTCAACAAAACGAGATAAAAACTGTGACAATGCCTGCGAATAAACACTTTCACCCAATACACCAGCCAAAATTGCAACGGCATTCACACCAATCTGTACGGCGGTAAAGAAATGACCGGGTTGAGCTTGCAAGCCAAGCACTAAATCAGCTCGCGCATCACCTTCGTCGCGCATTTGCTCCAATTTGAGCTTACGACTGGCTGCGAGTGAGATTTCAGAAATTGATAAAAAAGCGCTGATTGCGATCAGTAGGGCAATGAGCAGCGTGCTACTGAGTAAGTTCATGCGGGATAATCCATTGAAATACTAATTTGAACAGCATAACGACTTTTAGCTTAAACCAACAGTAAATAATCTTCGCAAGTCACGCCCCTAAAAAGTGGGTCAACCCTTGTTGCGCAAGGTAAATCAGAATTGATGATGATGGAAGATCAGTGCAATAAATAGATCGCGCGATGAAGTTGTTCTTAATAATTATTAATCCCTAAGGAGGAATCAAAACCAAGGCTGAATGGCCTGTGCATAATGATCAACCAGTAAGGCAGTAAATAGCCAAGCTAGATAGTTAATTGAGTATCGAAATAAAGCCTTCGCCAAATCATCACTTGGCTGCCGATACAGCTGCCACGCTCGGGCAAGAAATTGAAAGTTCAGCAGCAACACCACCGACAAATAGAACCAAGATGAAAACCCCAAGGCGACCGGTAATAAAGTCGTGGCAGCCAAAATCCATGAATACAGCCAAATCGCCAACCGGGTAAATGGCGCGCCATGCGTCACCGGCAACATTGGCAAGCCAGCCCGACGATAATCATCCAAACGATAGAGTGCCAAAGCCCAAAAGTGCGGAGGCGTCCATGCATAAATGATTAAGAATAAAACCGCCGCTTCGGGCGGAACGGCATTGCTCATCGCCGCACAACCCAACACTGGCGGCATCGCACCTGCCGCACCACCGATGACAATATTCTGCGGGGTTCTAGGTTTTAACCATTGGGTATAGACCACTGAATAAGCAAAAAAGGTGGCTAGCGTGAGATACATCGTTAATAAATTAACGAACAGCGCCAAAATTAGCAATCCGAGCGCAGCACAAAAAACGGCATAGCTCGCTGCAACCTGCCAAGACAGCGTACCTTGCGGCAAAGGCCGCAAATGGGTACGCACCATCAGTGCATCCCGCTTTCGCTCAAAAACACAATTGGCCGCGGCAGCGCCGGTGGCGACCAAGCCAATGCCGATACTCGCTGCCATCATCAATCGCCACTGACTCACATCAGGCACAGCGAGCAGCATCCCAATCAAGGCACAAAAGACAATCAAGGCAACAACGCGAGGTTTGCCTAGGCGAAATAAATCAGCACGGCGATCAGCGCCGATGAGTACCAAACTCGTCATGGCGTACTCCTTATCATTTCAGGCGATATTGCCTTGACTCGCCCAGCCACTAGCCGCGGCACGAGCATATAGCCATACACCAATATACAGAGGAGTATTGCTGCGCCACCGTTGTGCGCAACGGCCAAAACCAGCGGCAAAGCCGCCAAAACATTCAAGATGCCCAAGAGCACTTGCAGCAACAAAGCCACGACTAAAACTAACGCGAAATAAGGCATCGCTCGACGTAATTTGATCGCAAGCCCACCCACGATCAGCAGCACCAGCACGGCGCCCAAACGATGCAGCCAATGAATCGCAGCCAAATGATCGATGGTTAACAGTTCGCCGTAAACATCACGCCCCAATGCTCGATCAGGTCGTAATGCGGTCATTAATCCTTCCGGTGGCATCAATTGCCCTTGGCATAGCGGAAAGTCGTTGCAGGCCAAACCCGCGTAATTGGTCGATACCCAGCCCCCCAAGATGATTTGCACGATCACAGCAGCTAAGGCAGCCAGAAACCAAGGCCGTGTGTTGGCTAAATATGTTCTTGTCTGTCCAAAACAACGGCTAAACAAAGCCACCAACACCGCCAGCAAAGTCATGCCACCTAGCAAATGCGCAGTCACTACAGCGGGCATTAGCTTTAGAGTGACCGTCCACATGCCCAGCAGCGCCTGAAATACAATCACCAACAGGGGCAAAATAATCAACCATGCGGGCAGATCAAACTGCTTTCTCAGCATCAGCAAAGCGGTGCAAAGTATCAAGACCAATACGCCCAAAATGCCGGCAATATAGCGGTGACTCATCTCCACCCAGCCTTTGAATGGGTCGATTTCTCCGCCAAATCGCTGTTGTGCAAAATGTATTTCATGCGCCTCATCGGGCGCGGTCAATTGCCCGTAGCAGCCGGGCCAATCTGGGCAACCGAGACCCGCATCGGCTAAACGCACATACGCGCCGAGCATGATCAACGCCAATGTCCAGCAGATCACCACAATAAATAGCGTTTTAATTTTCATCGGATCATCATCCAGTGAGCGTCAGATGGCCTGCTTTAGCCTAAACCGCGATTGTTTTTTAGGATTTTGCCAATTTCGCGTATGACTTTTTGCCGCCCTTCAATTTGCGCGAGTTGCTCGGGGGGATAAAAAATGACGGCATTACCGTGTGGGTCAATCAGATAGAGCCCCAGCGCAAACTGCTGTGGCAAACGGCGATCGCAAGCGGCGACACTACGGATGCGATCACGCTCTTTGCCTTGTGCTGTTTGCAATTGAATGGCACTTTGCGCTAGCGTTTGCACTTGAGCCGAGCAGCCCGCGGGGTCATGCGCCAATAAACGCCACTGCGCATCACGCTCAATGGCGGGTTGCGCGATGAGTTTCCCGTAGCTATTGCCCCCTTGAATCTCACCGCGACTCCACAACCATTGCGCTAAAAGAATCGGCACAAGACAAATCAGCAGTATAGCCAGCAAGATCAATCTAGATTTAGTCTTTGGAGACATACACCGCCTTTGTTGCCCGATAAAAACGCAGCCATAGAAAAACACCAAAACCAGTCATACACCACCAGCTTAAGGCATAAGCTAAATGCCGCTGATAAGGTAAGGGTGGATGGCTAGGCAAGGGCTGAATACCTAGCGGCGCGTCTTTGGCTATGCCATAAGTCGTGGGAATCGGCAAATGCGCCCACGCGGCAAAACGGCCCAGATCTAGATTTTGGAAGACCCGACCTTGAATCGGCGTTTCGCTCAGCTCAAAGTAACGCGGTAGTGGTTGCGCGACGATGCTGGGCGCGCCTGCTGCAGCCGGTGGCTGTAAACGTTCACCGGGCGACCACCAGCCGCGATTGACCATCACAATACTGCCGTCTTTGAGTTGAAACGGCGTAATCAGGTGATAGCCCACACGACCATTCAATACCCGCTGATCCAGCATGATTTCGGCCTGATTCAACCATTGCCCTTCAAGTTTAAGTACACGCCATGGCGGCGGCACACCGGCTGACCATGCCAATTCGGGCAAAGCTTGCTGCGCCTCAATGTCACGGAGCAAAATTTGTTTTTGCTGCGCACGCCAGAGTTGCCAAATACCCAATACTGCGGTCAACAATACCAAGGCCGCCAGCGAACACAAAGCAGCGTACTGACGCTTGCGCAAAACTTGGCCACTTGGCCTAGTCTGATGAAGAGGAGGGTTTGTTATGAAAATTGTTGTCATCATGGTGCTCCTTGCCATCATTGTGTTGATGAGCCAAGCCTTAACTCGCTTAGTTCGTGGTGCTTCGCACGGCCTGCTCTTGGCATTAACATGGCGCGTTGGGCTGTCGATCGCGCTGTTTATTTTTTTAATACTAGCTGGCCTGATGGGCTGGATCCGACCGAATTTCTAAACGGTTAAATACACAATACAAACAGCGGCTTGGCTAAAGCCTACTGCAGCAACAATAGCTTTGCTTAGAGCCAATACACCAAGATAAACAGCAGCAACCACACCACATCCACGAAATGCCAATACCACGCCGCTGCTTCAAAGCCAAAATGATGCTGCGGCGTAAAGTGCCCCTTTTGCACCCGCAACCACATCACCGCCAAAATCAGGGTACCGACCAACACATGCAGGCCATGAAAGCCGGTCAGCATATAAAACGTTGCACCATACGCGCCAGACGCCAGCGTGAGATTGAGTTCGCGCCATGCATGCTGATACTCATAAACTTGTAAACTCAGAAATAGCGCGCCCAGCAGCACCGTGATCCCCAAGCCCCAGCTCAATTGCGCGCGTTTGTTCCCAATTAAGGCCCAATGCGCCCACGTCAGCGTCGCCCCCGAAGTGAGTAAAATCGCGGTATTGATTGCAGGCAATCCCATCGCGCCCATAATCTGGTAATCACTGGTTTTAGGCCCCGTTGCCAGCGGCCATGATGATGAAAAAGCAGGCCAAAGCAGCTTTTGGGTATCACTAAAAAAACCCAATTCAGGCACTGAAATCAATCGGGTATAAAAGAGTGCGCCAAAGAAGGCGGCAAAAAACATCACCTCAGAAAAAATAAACCAGCTCATCCCCCAGCGAAATGAATAATCCACTTGCTGCCCATAATGACCGGCCTCTGATTCTTTAACCACATCGCCAAACCAGCCCAGCAGCATCCAGAGCAAGATCGCAAAGCCCGGCAATAAACTCCAATTACCGAAACTCATCTTATTGAGGCTAAATGCAGCCCCCAAGCCCAGAAAAAACAAAGCAATCGCACCGACGACCGGCCAGCGTGATGGGGCGGGCACAAAATAATGTGCATCGTGAACGCCGTTTTCCACATTCATTACCCACCTCCACTCATCACGATATAGCGGGCCACAACCAGCATGAGCACCACCAAAGCTGCAGCAGAAACCAAGCCTAACACGATGATGTGCCGCAACTTAATAGGCGCTTGCTCAGCATTTCTCCTGCTGCGAACCCCAAAAAATCCGGCCATTACCGCTTTGAATGCGGCCAGCACTTCGCTCATTGCGCCACCGCCTGCAAGCTATACGATAAAGTTGCCGCGCCCATCTCTGCGGGCAGCTGATCGGCGACCAATAACACCACCGTTACTTCACGTCGTTCGTTGGCTTGCAACACCAATTCATCAAAACAAAAGCATTCCAATTTTTGCAATAAACCTGCTGCGCGTACCGGTGCGAAACTTGGAATGGCGCGTAATTTAAGTGGCTGATCGGAGGTATTCGCCAGTAAAAATCGCGCTTTCACAATGCCGCCCGCTTGTGCCATTTGCACTGTATCCAAAGCCTGAATCGTCGCCGCAACGCCACTGGCGACATTCGTATCGAACTCAAGCCTTAACGCGGCACTCGACTGGGTAATCGACGCTTGCGCCTGGTCGATACCTAGCGCTTTACAAAATGCCACATACAAGGGTGATAAAGCGTAGCCAAAGCCAAACATCAGCAAAGCAATCACCGCCAGCTTGACTGCCATTTTTTGATTACGTTGTGCCAAGCTCGTCATGAGGCATCTCGATATGTATATTCAGCAGGGCCATTTAATTCAATTGATGTAGCGCATTACCCACCAATGACGATTTGCCTAACAATCACTAGCGCAAAAAATATCGCCGCGAGCATAGTGAGTTTTAGCGCAGTTTTTTGATTGGCATTCATGCTTTACTCCACCGCCTGCGCGCGCAAACCGCGCTGCACGGTTGCTAAATCGGGTGGTGTTTCCCATGTATGGTGTGGCGCGGGTGACGCCACCTCCCATTCCAAGGTATTGCCACCTTCCCATGGACTGCTTGGCGCAGGACCAACACCGCCGCGTATCGTATGAATCACATTAAAGAAGAAGAAAATTTGCCCAAGGCCAAAACAGAATGCGCCGACGCTGGCGATGGCGTTAAAGTCAGTAAATTGCAGCGCGTAATCGGGAATCCGACGCGGCATTCCGGCCAAACCCAAAAAGTGCATCGGAAAGAAAGTGACGTTGAACCAGATCATCGACCACCAGAAATGAAACTTGCCACGGCCTTCGTGGTACATATAACCAGTCCACTTCGGCAACCAATAGTATACGGCTGCAAACAAGCTAAATAGAGCGCCGGCGACCAATACATAATGAAAATGTGCCACCACATAATAGGTGTCGTGCATCTGGGTATCGACTGGGGCAATCGACAAAATCAAGCCAGAAAAACCACCCACGGTGAATAGACAGACAAAGCCAATCGCAAACAGCATCGGGGTTTCAAATGTCAAACTGCCTTGCCACATCGTGGCGATCCAATTAAATACTTTCACGCCGGTTGGCACGGCAATCAACATGGTCAAAAACATAAAAAAGAGTTGCGCGGTCGCCGGCATGCCGACGGCAAACATATGGTGCCCCCAGACCATAAATGATAAAATAGCGATCGAGCAAGTGGCGTATACCATTGAAACATAGCCAAACAAAGGCTTACGAGAGAATACAGGTATAATCTGGCTCACAATCCCAAAAGCGGGTAGCGCCATAATGTAGACCTCGGGGTGGCCGAAAAACCAGAAAATATGCTGGAACAGCACTGGGTCACCACCGCCAGCCGCTTTGAAAAAATGCGTATCAAAATGTCGATCCGTCAGTAGCATCGTCACTGCGCCTGCGAGCACCGGCGCAACGGCAATCAGCAAATAAGCTGTAACCAGTGAAGTCCACGCAAACAAAGGCATTTTGAGTAAGGTCATCCCAGGTGCGCGCATATTGAGCACCGTGGTGATGATGTTGATTGAGCCCATAATCGACGACAATCCAAGTAGATGAATACTAAAGATCGCCAAGTCCATCCCCATACCACTTTGAATCGATAGGGGCGGATATAAAGTCCAGCCACCGCCTGCCGCACCACCCGGTACAAACAAAGAAATAATCAATAGCGCCGCAGCGGGCGGTAAAAGCCAAAAACTCCAGTTATTCATCCGCGCGAAGGCCATATCGGGCGCACCAATCATCAGTGGCAACATCCAGTTTGCTAGGCCGGTAAATGCCGGCATAATCGCGCCAAAGACCATAATGATGCCGTGCAGTGTGGTCAGTTGATTGAAAAACTCTGGCTGCCAATATTGCAATCCGGGCTGAAAAAGCTCGGCGCGTATCCCCAGCGCCATCACGCCACCGGTAATAAACATCGCAAAAGCAAACCATAAATACAGCGTGCCGATGTCTTTATGATTGGTGGCATACAGCCAACGTTGCCAGCCACCTTGTTGCTGGTGATGAGTGGCAAGTCCATGATCGGCATGGTGCAAAGTGTCTGAGCTCATCATTGATCCTTATTTTCTCGCCGCACGAATTTCAGCAGGCATCACGATGTCGGCCTGATTGCCCCAGCTAGTGCGCTGATAGCTCAATACCGCCGCCAACTCAACATCCGATAATGCCGACCAAGCTGGCATTGCATTTTTGCCCTTCAAGACCAAATCGATATGCGCTGCTTTGGCACCCGTGGCAATTTTTGAGCCTACGATGGCAGGATATACGCCACCACCAATACCGTTCGATTTATGGCAAGACGCGCAATTGGCCTCATATACTTGCTGCCCGCGGGCGATCAATTCAGTCCGAGTCCATGCTTTATTCGGGTCATCTTTGGCCGCTTTTGCGCGCGCTTGTTGAGTGGCGATCCACTTAGAAAAATCATCCTCAGAAACAACCTGCACCACAATCGGCATAAATGCATGATCTTTACCGCATAACTCAACACACTGCCCACGGTAAGTGCCGATTTTTTCGGCTTTAAACCAGGTGTCGCGAATAAAACCGGGAATGGCGTCTTGCTTGACGCCAAAGGCAGGTACCCCCCAGCTATGAATCACGTCATTACTGGTGGTGAGAATGCGAATCTTCTTGCCAATAGGCACCACGACAGGCTCATCGACAGCCAATAAATAGTGCTCAGTTTTCGCCTGACCTCGACCATCGAAGTTTTCAATTTGCTCGCGGGGGGTGGCTAGCTTACTTTTGAAGCTAAAGCCATGATCCAAGTAGTCATAAGACCAAAACCACTGGTATCCCGTCGCTTTAATCGTAAAGTCGGCGCCGTGCGTGTTCTTTTGCGCCAAAATCACACTGGCGGCTGGCCACGCCATGCCCAGCAAAATAATGGCGGGGATCAAGGTCCACAGAATTTCAACCAAGGTGTTTTCATGAAAAGGCTTGGCCTCGTGCCCGAGTGATTTTCTATGGCGCAAAATGGCGTAAAACATAAAGCCAAATACCAAAAAGAAAATCACAAAAATCACTAGCATCAGCCATGTGTGCAGGGATTCAATTTGCCGAGCGATGCCTGTGACCGGAGCTTGGAATGTCCAAATCGCATCTTCCGCGCACGCCCAATGCGCAGCGAAAAAAACACCTACACCCAATAGACGTCTGAGCATTCGTCCATCTCCAGCTAACTTGTGCTTTTACACTAGCTGAGATTTCATAAGGTGCAAGTATTTGAATTAATATATAAAATTGCTGCAAAGCAACAATGGCCGCTTATCTGAAAACGTAGAAAATAAACTCAGTTACGACTATAAAAAAGCTAATCACTCATTGTTGTGATTTGCTCTGGGAGGACGACATCATGGACTTACATCTCAACGAACTCGACCAACACTTCACCATGCCGGTAACTCGAAAAATAGCCATCAATCGTCCATTGGTTTGGTTACAAATGGGTTGGGCTGACATGATGAAGCATCCTGCACCTAGCTTGATGTATGGGGTGCTGATTGCTGTGATTGGTGGTGGTTTATTGCTTTTTTCTCAGCAAAATCTTCATTTATTTACCACGGCAATTACCGGCTTTTTGCTGCTCGCGCCCTTAGGTGGCGCGGGGATTTATGAATTGACTAGTAAACGTGATGAGGGACGAGAAACTTCATTTATGCAATCGATTCACGATCTGTATAAAAACGGTGGGCAATTGGCATTTCTGGGTGTGATTTTGGCCATGATCGCAATTGCGTGGGAACGCGCGTCTGCAATTTTGTTTGCCTTAATGGTGCCGCAGCAAATTACCAGCACGGATTCAATTTTTGCTTCGCTCACAGGTGAAATGCTACCGTTTACCATCATTTGGGCGGCATCAGGATTTGTGCTGGCTTGTTTTGTATTTGCGCTAACCGCCGTTTCAATTCCGATGCTTGCTGATCGTGAAGTTGATAGCGTTACCGCAATGATGACTAGCCTACGTGCAGTGGCAGAAAATATTCCCGCCATGATCGTGTGGGCTGCTATCTTGGTTGGGCTCACTGCGATTGGTTTTGCGAGCTACTTGATTGGTCTTGTCGTCATCTTTCCGCTACTTGGGCATGCTACTTGGTACGCCTACAAGGAGCTGCTTGAGTAATGATTCATGCATTCTACATCCTGACGGGGACTGGAAATACTGACGTATTTCATCGGCCTACTCGTAATTTTCTCTTAGCTCAGTTACACGAATTGGGACGCTGACAAGAAACTGATTGAGTAAAAATACACACCATCTGCATCTTGACGGAAATCAGAAAAACTGAATCCGTGCGGGATAATCCCGATTTGGATGCCTGAGCTTACCCTTTAGCATGGCCGTTAGATTGAACACAATCGACGGCCTTTTTTATTACTTCGGAGAATATTCAATGCAATTTGAATTACGCAAACTGATGCTGGCCACGACGCTAGCCTTGCTGGCGGGAATCACACTGGCAGCCAATAAAACATTGATCTATTGCTCCGAAGCAAGTCCTTCCGGTTTTGATCCTACTCGCCAAGTGACTGGTACGGATTTTGATGCATCTGCCGAAACGATTTTTAACCGACTCACTGAATTTGAGCGCGGCTCAACGCAAATCCGCCCAGGTCTAGCTGAGAAATGGGATGTGTCTGCCGATGGCCTAACGTACACCTTCAATTTACGCAAAGGCGTTAAATTTCATACCACCCCGTACTTCAAACCAACGCGTGAGTTTAACGCTGACGACGTTGTGTTTACGCTCAAACGCATGATTGATAAAAATCACC
The DNA here is from genome assembly GCA_963508915.1 of uncultured Deefgea sp. Lineage (GTDB taxonomy): Bacteria > Pseudomonadota > Gammaproteobacteria > Burkholderiales > Chitinibacteraceae > Deefgea. The sequence goes on along the minus strand of CAUOZE010000058.1, from coordinate 2,344 downwards.
CGTTTAACAAAGCAGCGCCAGCTGACTTCCCGTATGTTTCCGACATGAGCTTGGATACGAATATTGCTAGCGTCGAAAAAGTCGATGCCAATACCGTTCGCGTTAAACTCAAGACCGTCGATGCCGCTTTCTTACAAAATTTGGCGATGTCGTTTGCATCGATTCACTCTGCTGAATACGCCGATCAATTACTCAAGTCAGGCAAAGCGAACCAAATTAATACACAACCGGTTGGCACTGGCCCCTTTGTTTTCCGTAGCTATCAAAAAGATTCGAATATTCGCTATGACGGTAATAAAGATTACTGGCGCAAAGGCGAAGTACAACTGGATAAATTGATTTTTGCGGTAACGACTGATCCTTCTGTTCGCTATCAAAAACTGCAAAAAAATGAATGCCAAGTGATGGCCTATCCGCGTCCAGCTGATTTGAAATCAATTGAAGCCAATCCAAAATTGAATCTTTTAAAACAAGCTGGTTTTAACGTGGGCTGGTTGAGCTACAACGTTGAACACAAGCCAATGGATAAACTCGAAGTGCGCCAAGCACTCGATATGGCAATTAATAAACCTGCGATTTTAGCTGCGGTGTACCAAGGTGCTGGCCAGCCAGCGACCAATCCAATGGCACCAACTCAATGGTCTTACAATAAAAAATTGAAAGATGCGCCCTATGATCCAGTCAAAGCGAAAGCGTTACTGAAAAAAGCGGGCGTTGCTGAAGGCACTGAAATCACGCTATGGGCGATGCCAGTACAGCGCCCTTACAATCCAAATGCCAAATTAATGGCGGAAATGATTCAAGCGGATTGGGCCAAAGTCGGCATTAAAGCGAAAATCGTCAGCTATGAATGGGGCGAGTACATCAAGCGTGCTAAAGCGGGTGAGCACGATTCATTGATGATCGGTTGGACTGGCGATAATGGCGATCCAGACAACTGGTTGGGTGTGAACTTGGGTTGCGAAGCAGTTGGCGGCAATAACTATGCTCGCTGGTGCAATAAAGAGTTCGACGACATGGTCGTTAAAGCACGCACTTTAACCAACCAAGCGGAGCGCACCAAGCTTTACGAAAAAGCACAAGAAGTCTTCAAACGTGAATTACCGTGGACGACGATTGCGCATTCTACTGTCTATCAACCCGTGAGCAAGTCAGTCGAAGGCTTTAAAGTCAGCCCGTTTGGTCTCAATTCATTTTACGGCGTGACTGTAAAATAATTCACCACAGCGCCCAACCCCACACAGGGGTTGGGCCTTTCTCTGCCCTATCGTCTAACAACCCGTGCTGTTTTTGACGGGGAGAGTGCTTATGTTTAGCTTTATCTTCAAGCGCATCTCAGTGGCCATTCCTACTTTTTTGGGTATTACGCTACTGGCCTTTGCGCTGATTCATATGATTCCGGGTGACCCCGTGTTGCTGCTGGTCGGCGAACGCCGCCTTGATCCCGAGTTTTATCGAGCCGCAATGCAGCGCCTTGGCTTGGATCAACCGTTGTACGTGCAATATTGGGATTATCTGCGCAATCTATTGCAAGGCAATATCGGTTAATCCATGGTCACGCACGAACCCGTGATGGCTGAGTTTCTCAAATTATTCCCCGCCACCGTTGAGCTTTCGCTCTGTGCGATGCTGTTTGCCGTCGTTTGTGGCTTAGCCGCGGGCATGCTCGCCGCAACGAAACGCGGCACGGTCATCGACCATACGGTGATGGGCGCAGCGCTCACTGGCTACTCAATGCCGATTTTCTGGTGGGGTCTGATTCTGATTATGCTGTTTTCGGTTCATCTCGGTTGGACGCCGGTATCAGGACGCATTTCCTTGGAATACGACATTACCCCCGTGACCGGATTTATGCTGATTGATACTTTACTATCGGGCGAAGAAGGCGCCTTCAAATCAGCGGTAATGCATTTAATTTTACCGGCTGTCGTGCTCGGTACGATTCCAATGGCCGTTATTGCACGGATGACTCGCTCAACCATGCTTGAAGTGCTGCGTGAAGACTATATCCGCACCGCACGCGCAAAAGGGCTTTCGCGCTCGCGCATCATTTTGGTTCACGCGCTTCGCAATGCGCTGATGCCCATGGTTACCGTGATTGGTTTACAGGTCGGCACGCTGCTGGCTGGCGCAGTCCTCACTGAAACAATTTTCTCTTGGCCCGGTATTGGTAAATGGCTGATCGATTCGATCTCGCGCCGTGATTACCAATCGTATCAACTTAAGCGCTGCTTGTTTTTTCAATCTCCATCCGGCATGATGCAGAAACAAACATAACTCTTTGATTATTAATTACTATATGATTAAGCACCCTAACTGACTCCCTTCGTAATGTGTCCACTCT